>CBDCEF010000001.1:0-20031 GCA_965215735.1 Dehalococcoidia bacterium
GGAACGTGGTCACGTCGCTGAACGACTCTGAGGCGCAGAACTTCGGCGTGGACAGCCACGCGGACCACGACAGGAGATACGACCAGGCCGACGAGGTGATGGAGATCATCACCGGCCTGTGGGACAGCTGGGACGACGACGCGATACTGCTCGACAAGAGCGAGGGTGTGTTCGCTGATCCTGGCAGCGTCCGCAGGCTGGACTACAAGGGTGAGTGGTTCCGATCGCGCGGGCCCCTGACCGTCCCGCCCGCGCCGCAGGGCTACCCGGTCATCATGCAGGCCGGCCAGAGCGACAGGGGTCGCGAGTTCGCCGCCCGCTGGGCTGAAGTCGTGTTCGCAGTCTTCAGGGAGATCGAGAGCGGCCGTGAGATATGCGGCGACATCAAGGGCCGTGCGCTCAAGTACGGACGGAGCGAGAACGACGTCAAGATCGTGACCGCGGCTTACGCCATCGTCGGCGAGACCGAATCGATGGCGAGGGAGAAGCTGGCGTACATCGAAAGTCTGGCCCACCCAGCGGATACGCCGGTGCTGCTGTCGGAGCTTCTGAACTACGACTTCGGACAGCACGAACCGGACGAGCGACTTGCCGACAAGCACCTGAACGCCATATCGGGCTCGCGCGGAATGGCGGAGCGTATGCGCGCGTCCGGGGAGACCTATCCGACGTTCGGCGACCTGCTAAAGCAGAGCAGGCGCGGCACAATCTGGGAGCTTCCGGTGTTTGTGGGCAGCCCAACCCAGATCGCCGACGAGATGACGGAGTGGTTCAGGCAGAAGGCGTGCGACGGCTTCATGGTCGCCGCGCCGTACCTGCCGGGAGCGTACCAGGACTTCGTAAGGATGGTCGTGCCCGAGCTCCAGCGGCGCGACGTCTTCCACGCCGACTACGGCGCGGACACTCTAAGGGGCAACCTCGGCCTGATTAGACTCTAGCGACCTACTCGCTACTGTCCTTCATATGCTCCACGGACTGTGCAACCGTCTGAGCTCCCTGAGCACGTCCATGTCCACGTCAGCCAGCTTGTTAATGTATAGGCACGACGCTCCTGTGCGGTGCTTGCCCAGCTTGCCGAGCAACTCTTCGTAGTTGTCGAACCCGGACATGAAGTACAGCGACAGGCTCCGACTCCTCGGTGAGAATCCGTCAGGGGCATGTCGCCCTCCCTGCCTGAGTCGTACCTGTAGTGGTAGCTGCCGTAGCCGATGATGCTCGGCCCCCACATCTCAGGCTCCAGCCCGGTGACGTTCTTCATCATTTCCAACAGGGCAAGCCCGTCCTCTCTTCGACGCTTGTTCTCTACTGCCGACAGGAATTTGTCGACGCTTTCGGCGGTCTTTACGGTCTTGTTCTCAGCCATTTAAAGCTGCTCCTTCTCAGTGGGTTGGTGTTCGGCATTCAGTGCCAATCAAGTCGCAGAGGGGAGCACATGACTCTGCCAGCAGCAGTCTCGTCACTCCCGCGGAAGCGGGAGTCCAGTATGGCGAACGGTGGCTGCCTACCTGTCATTCCCGCGTGCGCGGGAATGACAGGTAGGACTCGGAGTCTGGACTTCTCTGACGTCATGGAAAGAAGCTTGCTACTGTCACGTAGCCTCTTTCATGGTATATGCTAGGCGAAATTCAGAATCAACGTGAACGGAGGATTGGGTTATGAAACCAAACATACTGCGACAGAAGCTGGAGTCCGGCGAGCCGACGGTCAGCACGCATATCCACTCGACGTGGCCGTCGGTGGTCGAGGCAGTCGGGCACACGGGCATATACGACTACGTCGAGTTCGTGGCCGAGTACGGTCCGTCGGACCTTCACGATCTCGACAACCTGGCTCGCGCGGCCGAGCTTTACGACATGGGCATGATGATAAAGGTCGATCAGAGCCACCAGGCGTATCTGGCGCAGCGCGCGGTCGGATCAGGGTTCGGGAGCGTCCTGTTCACCGACGCGAGATCGGCGGACGACATCCGGGAGCAGATTCTGACGATCAAGCCGGACACGCCCGAGGACAAGGGCTGGTACGGTGTCGCCACTCGCCGCCACACGTACATGGGGTACGGCGGCTCTCAGACCTACGTCGACGCGCTCAGAGATACGGTCGTCGCGGCCATGATTGAGAAGAAGGGCGCCGTTGACGAGCTTGACGAGATACTGGAGATTCCCGGTCTGGACATGATCCAGTGGGGCGGTTCCGACTTCTCCGTCAGCATCGGCAAGGCGGGCCAGCGCAACGACCCCGACGTGGTCGCCGCGCACGACAGGGTCTTCAAGTCGGCTGTCAAGGCCGGTGTGGCTGCGAGGGCCGAGATTCAGTCGGCAGACGAGGCCAAGAAGTACCTCGACATGGGCGTGAAGCACTTCTCAATCGGCACGGACATCACGATCCTGCACGGATGGTGGCAGTCCAACGGAGAGCAGCTCTGGAGGGCCATATCGGGCGAGTAGGGGCGGTTCGCGAACCATCCCTGCCATGTTGGACTTTGTTTGGAGACACCCTCTCAGGGAGGCTGAAGTGGCAGAACTGGAACGGGCATACGCGGTACGGAGCTACAGCAGCGGCACGCTCGGACGGGCGATCAACAACGCTCGTAACCACCACTGGATAGCGGACGACCCCGGAGGCGATGAGATAGGTGCAGGAGAGCTGTTCCTCTCCGGCATCTCCGCCTGCGCGGTGAACATGATCGAGCGAATCGCCAACGAGGAAGAGATACCCTTGGACTGGATGGACGTCAGCGTGGAGGCGTACCGGGACCCGGACGCTACGCCCGGCGAGCTCACGGTGTATGAAGACATCAAGATTCACCTCCAGATGTGGGGAGTTGCCGACGACGACGGCGATAACCTGGTGGATATCTGGAAACGCCGTTGACCGCTGTACGGTTCGGTTGCAGTTGCAACCCCAAGCACGGCAGTTACGGCAGAGTTCTCCCAGGAGGCCAGACAGCGATAAGCACGTGACCCCGCGCGTCCCCATCTGCGTCAGTCGGTGAGGAGTACGGGCACAGCCCACTCGTTAACTGGAGCGGCGTTCGCCTCCTATGCCATCCAACTCGAACTCAACCGCAGCGCGACCCGTCTATAGCCGAGAGGTCTTCTACTGGCACTACGCCTGGATGATCGTGGCGATAATCGCGCTCATGCAGATGGTCGGCTCGTCTATACGCATGGCGTTCGGCGTGTTCATCTACCCGCTGAGCGAGGAGTTCGGCTGGAGCCAGGGCTCGATCACGCTCGCCTACGCACTGTCGAGCATCGTGACCGCAATGGCGTCTCCCCTGGCGGGCTCGCTCGGAGATCGCTTCGGCGCCCGTAAGTCCATGATGCTGGGCTGCACCATGTTCATCGGTGGGATGCTGCTCATCGGCGTCGTCAACCAGATCTGGCAGTTCTATCTGACGTTTGGAGTGCTGCTCGGAGTAGCGCAGGCGGTCTTCCTGGTTCCGCTGATCCCGTCCGCGATGACGTGGTTCCGCCGGCATCTCGGCGTCGGGATAGGATTCCTGATGGCGGCCTGGGGCCTTGGCCCCGCGTTGACGGCACCCCTGATGGGACTCATGATCCAGCAGCTCGGCTGGCGAGACACCTTCTGGGTTACTGCCGCAGGGTCTGCGGTCATAATGGCGTTGCTGATCCTGAAGTACAGCAACCGGCCCGCAGACCGCGGTCTCGAACCGTACGGCGCCTTGCCCGGAGATCCACCGGCGACACTACGCTCGCTGTCGGTCGACCGAGTGAAGCTGTTCACCAAGTTCATGCGCCACACGAAGGCGTACTGGAATCTGAGCTCGATCCACTTCCTGGGCTGTGTCGGCCACGCCGTCATACTGGTTTACATCGTGCCGATAGCGATGGACGAGGGCGTGTCGGTCGTTGTCGCCGCCGGGCTGCTGACAGTGCTGTCAGGAGTCAGTATCGGTACACGATTGGCGACACCGGTGCTCTCGGACTACATCGGACCCAAGACGGTCATGGCCGTCGCCTACGTCCTCCAGGGAATCCCGGTCATCATGCTGTTCTGGACTCACGACGTGTGGCTCTTCTACGTGTTCGCCGCCGTCTTCGGAATCGGATACGGTGGAGAGGCGGGCGGTTTCCCGATCCTCAACCGTAGGTACTACGGGCAAGCCCCGGTGGGGTCGGCGCACGGCTTCCAAATGCTTGGCGCGGGTCTGGGAATGGCCGTAGGCGGCTGGATAGGCGGGATAGTATACGACTTTACGGGCACCTACAATATCGCGTTGGTGATATCGGTCATTGCCAGCATCATGGGCGCGGTGAGCATCGTGCTGCTGGAGCGTACCGACCGGATGCTCATCCCGGACTGGGAGACCGAATACCTGCCCGAAGAGGACGAGCCTGAGGCTGCACCCGCCCGCGCCGGCGCGGACTGACCCGGATCCTTCGCGCCCGAATCGCTGTGGCACGAAGCTGTGCCAGACTTGCAGGCGGCGCTCCGAGGGGTCAATGTCCCCTCTCCCTCAGGGCTGACAGGGGTTTGCAGATTTAACTCTCAGGCCTTGAACCTCAATCAACTGGCCCCCCCTCCCTCAGGGAAGAGGGCTGGGGTGAGGGTGAAATCTCCACCTGCAACTGGCAGAGACCACAGCGACAGCGTTGTCTTCAGGCGGGGACATGCCTCTTCAGGAAGTCGCGGACCTGCTCTATCGTCTTGGCCTTAGTCTCCTCGTCTTCCTTCCACGGATATGCCGTCACCTCGGCTTTGGGAGCCAGGTCGACCAGGTCCATAGCGGCCTCTAAGGAGTGCGACGGCGTGTCGTCGGGCATGACCAGCATCGGCGTTTGGCACGAGCTGGCGAACTCCCGCGATACGCTGTACATGAAGTCCGGCTGTACGCGATAGAGGTTGTGCAGGTACTGATCGACGATCTCCATCGTCACGTCAGACCGCCGGGCGCAAAGCTCTGGGCCCCAGAGGTCGTGACCGGAGTCGTACATGGAGTCCGGTGTCTTGCTTGCGTGCCCGACCGGCTGGCAGAACACGGCTGCCGCGACGCGCTCGGGCGCACGTTCAATGAGTTTGAGTGCGAAGGGGCCACCAATGCAGTAGCCCATGAAGAAGAACTCATCGATGCCGAGACGGTCTATCAGCCCCAACTGATCGTCGGCGAACGCTCCCCACGGATCGTCGACCTGTACCGGCCCGGTGGACTCTCCACCGTTGGCGTTGCGCTGGTCCATGGTGATGCAGCGGAAGTCGTCCTTGAACACCTCCATCGCGTTGAACACCTGTCCGGGCCAACCGCTGATGACCGAGTTCAAGCCTCCGCCGGGAGTCACCAGAAGCGGAAAGCCTGAGCCAACCTCTTCATACTGGATGCGTACATCGCCTTTGGTAAAAGACGGCATTGCGTATTCTCCTTCTCTAGCACAGTGTGAGAATTCCAAGCCAATTGTAGTTTGGGAGGCCAGGTTGTCAAGTTGGCGACATCTTGAATCGCTCTCACAATATCCAGATCCAGATCGACCGTGTAACCTCTGATAGGTGATACAGAGTTGAATCTGTGGCGTGTTGGTTGTGTCTCTCTGATCTTGTGGGAGCCTTTCGTCGGGTTCAACCTTGGAACGCTACTCGAGTATTGTGATACTGAGACACTTCGGCCTGAAGAATTAGGTGACTCCGTTTGAGAGGATGCCTTACAGGGGTCTGTCAAGGGATGTATCTCGGGCCTGTTGAAAAAGCTCCGGTTGTCGGTGGGACAGATGGGACATAAGATGGCGTGAGCATCAGGTTCGGGAGGGATTGCGATGCTCGAGCCACTGGACCGCTTCAGCAGAGACTCCACGCTGTTCCAATTCACCAGCAGGAGACTCCGAGACTTTATCGACCCTAAGCATCTGTTGATCCAGATTGACGAGCAATTCGACTTTGCCAAGCTGGTTGAACCACTCGAAGACTACCACTGTCGGGACAACGGAAGACCGGCCATTCACCCTGAGGTCCTGGTCAGGGCGCTGCTGATCTCTGCTCTATACAACATCACCTCCTTCCGACGGCTGTGCTCTGCCATCTCTGAGAACATCGCGTTTCGCTGGTTCTGTTTCCTGTCGATAGACGACAGGGTGTTCGACCACTCGACCATCAGCCACTTCATCGAGCGCATCGGCGATGAGGGCTTCGGCGAGATATTCGATCGCTTCAACGAAGAGTTGCTGAGGCTGGGACTGCTGTCTCGACAGATGTACACAGATTCCAGCCTAGTCAAGGCTAACGTGGGCAGGCATGGGTTATCTCACAGCGGTATGAGTGTGGAGGAGTTCAGGGCGAAGGCTATTGAGGAGAACGGGTTATTCGTGCTGCGGGAGCAGCAGGTCGATGAGAATGGGGTCGAATCTGAGAGAGTCAGATACTTCCAGGACCCCAGGGGGAGATCGCCACTCAACGATGCCGACATCGATGCGCGTTGGAGTACCAAGAAGCGGAACAGGCGTCTAGACCTTAATACAAGGAGAACGTCATAGTTGACAGTGGAGGCTTCATCGTGGCACGGAGGGCCACACGCAGCAGCGAGGGGGACTGGAAGCCGGTCAGCGATATGCTGGAGCAACTGCCCATCAGGCCAGAGACACTGACGGGCGACACGGGGTACAGCGCGAGACGCCTGAGAGAGAGGTTGGAGGAGCTGGGCATCACCGCCTACATACCCATCCATCCAAACCAGGACAACAGCGTGGTTGCCCAGAGGGGATTCACCTTCCATGGAGACCACCTCGTGTGTCCCGAAGGGAAGGTTCTCAGAAGACGTGCCTTCCACAGGAGGGATCGAAGCTATCAGTATGTGGCTCGTCAGAAGGATTGCCAGCGATGTCCTGTAAGAACCGAATGTCTGCCGCCGAGACAGAAGCGACGGTATGTGGCTCTGACGATGTATCAGCCGGTGTACCTGAGGGCCAGAGAACGAAATGCAAGCGAGGCGTACAGGCGTGAGATGAAGAGACGACAGGCGACAGTGGAGGGAGTGTTTGCATCGCTGGACAGGCTGGGCTGGGCAAGATGCAAGCTGCGGGGGCTGTGGAAAGTCGATTGTGAAGGATACATATCAGCGCTTGCGCACAACTTGAAGAAGGCTGTGCGCAAACTTGGCGGGATGGGACCGCCGACCCCGGCGACGACGGTTGCGGCGAGCCGTTAACGAGAGTGGATACGGGATGTCGGCTGCTCGACACGGGACAGGTTGATCCTGACCGAGTTGATTGTCACTTCCCACGGCACGACAACCTCGAAATCGATATCGTAAGTGGGACAGCACCACTTGGTTCAGGCTTTTTCAACAGGCCCATCTCGAGCCTGTGTCAGTTTAGTAGGAGGCCACCAGTCTAGACTTGTCCTAAAACCAGACGGACGGGTCCAGACTGATGACAGAGTTCAGCGTACACCAATGGATAGAGAGCAAACAGAGTGGATTTGACACTGACTGGGAGGAGACAAGTTATCGAGAGGGATGCGCATATGCACGTGAGAAGGCGATCACCAGGCTCAGGGCACTCGATGATGAGCTGCTGAGGTGCAAGCCGAGTGGTTGGACGGTGTTGGGATTTCGTGAGCGGACGATGGTGACGAGATTCGGGGACGTGGTGGTCAGTCGTCGTATGTACAGAGACTCCGATGGCGGGACAGTGTTCGCTCTGGACGAGTGTCTGGGATGGAGGCCTCGGCAACTGGCGAGTCCGTCGATCACGGAGCGTGTGGTGGAGATGGCGACGGAGATGCCGTTCAGGAAGGTGTCCGATACGGTGAGCGCACTGACTGCCGGGGAACTGTCGTCGAAGACGGCTCACCGGCTGTTACAGAGTGTGGGAGAGGAGGCGCTGGCAGAGGAGCGTGAGCGATGGGAGTCTCAGTTCGAGCGTGGAGAGGATGTGAGTGAAGGACGGCACAGAACCGACATACTCTACACCGAGGCCGACGGGGTGTGGATACATCTTCAGCGTGAGAAGCGCAGACACCACGAGGTCAAGAGCGCCATAGCCTATCGGGGTTGGCGACGACTGGCCGAAGAGCGATACGAACTGGTGGACAAGAGGGTGTATGCGCATGGAGACGATGCGGTGCCGTTCTGGGAGGGTGCGAGTCTGGAATGGGCCAGGCAGTACGCACTCGATGAGGTGAAGCTGTTCGTGGTGGGTGGCGACGGAGCCAACTGGATACGTAGGGGCGCAGAGGAGTTCGGCAGTGCCGTGTTCCAACTGGACGGCTTCCACCTGTCTCGCGCCTGTGGCCGAGGCTATGGCAGGAAGCTCGGTTCGGCCATCTATGACGCGATACGCTCAGGATCGCAGGAGTATGCGCGCGCGCTGATGTCTGCGGCTGAGGCGGTCGAGGGCAAAACGGCCATCCGCAACAGGGAGTACGTCGAGTCCAACATCTCCAACGGAGTGGACTGGCGCAACCGGGTCCCCAACGCTCCGTCGGACGCTCGGAGTCTGGGTGCTATGGAGTCCAACGGGGACAAGCTCACAGCCAACAGAATGAAGAAGCGGGGGATGAGTTGGAGCATACGCGGAGCGAACCGGATGGCCAAGACGATCCAGCTATGCAGGAACGGAGAGTTGTCGATGTTCTGTCGCAGAAGGACTGTCTGTGGCTCGGGTCCAACGATGAATCATCGACCTGTGCGCGAGCGGCCCAGGAGCACAACGAGAGTCAGCGACCGGTCTGAGGCCTCAGTACCCGTGTTGAGCGGTCCCCACAGCTTCCGACCGTGGGCAACCTCACTGCGACGCCTTCTACAACCCCACCACCTACCAAACTGACACAGGCTCGCCCATCTCAGTACTACTTGCCTGAAACGACAACGGATGTTACGATGAGTGTGGTTACACCTCCCCGGAGTTTACTGGCCGGTGTAGCCTCGGATGTCCAGAGCGGGGCGGAGCCATTCCTTTCATTGCTCGGGAATTGGTCCCCCGGAAAAACTCTCAACATTCACGAAGAGCAATAATTAAATTCTCATGAATTTATAGGTCAAGGGTGCTATTAGCACCCTTATTTTTTTGCCTCGACGATTTACTTTCGATGGCTGACTCGCTAATTGGGACCTACTCAGGAGCGAATATGGCAAATTGGAACAGCGTCATCACTGAAGCACTAAATGAGCTTCAAGCTGACACCACATTCACAAGAGGTGCGATCTTGCGTGACAAGGTCAACCAAATCAGTAGACGCGACGGATTAGATTTCGACAACTTTCTGAAGGAAACCAATCAGAAGTTTTCATCGGTCGTCGAGCACGTTGAGGACATTGAAATCCACAAGCGTCCAGATACAGACATGTATGTTGGGCTGAAAGGAGCGAAGTGGCCTGAGCCGACAGAAGAACGCTCGCGATGGAACCTCAGTCGATTTCGAGAAGATGTCTATGAGGCATTCACAAGGATCGGCGAAAGCGATTACTGGTATCTTCCTGACACCGATGAGTTTAGGCAGGATGTCGCAAAGGATGATTCGCGTAGGAAAATCGCTATTCCACCTGTCACATTGGAAGGTTTGCTAAATCAGCGACGTCGCTTTGCTGAGAAAGTTGATGCTCATGACGAGTTGACAAGAGCAATTGAGCGTTCCCCAAATCCGTTGGCGGCGTTTCAAGCTGAAGTTTCCCGGCAGCGACTAGGGCAGGCATGGCACAGCTACAAGTCAGAAGAACTGACGAAGTGCATTCAAGAATGGGCCGAACAGAGCGATATCGAGTTCAGACCCCAATGGATGGAGGCACCCGAGGCCGGCCAGAATCTACAGTCCCCGCAGCAGTTGATGGCTGGCTTTGCAGCTTACATGACTGATGAAGAAATAAGATCCATGTCTGTTCCATTTCGGGCTGTTGAGGCTATGTACCGTAGTATTGGTGGCTCTAGGCGGTAGTCATCCTCATACCCGGAGATTGAATGTGCCTCTCTTGATTATTGCTGGAATACCCACTTCACTGATACGTCGGAACAAGTGCTACGCACCTGAAGTAGATGGCTGGGACGTACTCTTTATCCCTTCTCGTGATAGGAGGAGGGTAGATCTCAAATCCTGCTGGCAGCATGTCATGGAAAGGGCCTCGGAAAGGTAATCAGGGGAGTCATGTATTTGCTTATCACAACCGTGAGGATGAGTATCCTAGATTCAACAAAGTGATGCATGATCGTCATCGACTGATTTGGATGGAGCGTAGCACCCTAAGTGTCTTCGGGTCCCATTTGTACACTGACATGATTGAAGAGCATCTTGCCTTTGAACGTCTTTGGAGGGACAAACTTAGACCACAGGGAGTGGATGCCCCTAGCCTATTGCCAGAAAGCTCCTTTTCGCCGAAGAGCTGCAATGATATGTGGGCTAGAATTCGCTCCGTTCACTTGTACAATGACGACTTAGACCGGATCTTTCTGTTGACTCGTCACTTTCGAGACAGTCACTATGGCAAAGGTCGTTGGGAAGACAGTAGGGGACTGCAATTCAGAGTGGCACCTGCTCGCCATGGGGCAAGGCCGCCATATGGTAGGTTCAAGTTCAGCTACCAATTTCCAGAAGGATTCCACTATGACGTGCGGAGTACCGAAGCGAATCGTGACTTTACAATCAAGGATGTTGAAGGGAAACCACACAGGTTCCAAGCTTACACCAACATCGACTGTCACGGGTCTGTCCGCGGAGGAACGTAACGTCGCATAAGTTGCGTTCGAGTGATCGTCACGGGCTCTTCACGAGGTGTACAACTTCGTGAAGAGCACTTTGAAGTTACGATTCTGAGAGTGTTGAGGGAACCCCCGCTACACCGTCGCCAGCGATGGCGCCCTCATCGGCGCGGACATCTGCCCATCGTTCAGCGGGATGGCCTCGTTCTTGTAAACCTGTACCCGGTACGAGCGGTAGTCGGCGACGAACATGAGCCCGTCGCTCACGCGGACCGACTTCGGAGCGCGGAAGCGCTTCTGGATCTCCAGATCGGCCATGTCGCGCAGCCTGTTGGGGTAGGCGTTGGTCAGCATGTAGTCGCGGGCCACTCGTGACAGGGTCGCGTCTCCGATGAACTTCTGGACGTACTCGCCCTTCTCGTTGAAGAGCTGGATCCTGTTGTTGCCGGTGTCCGCGACATAGATGTCGCCGAACTTATCGACAGCGACCCCGGTCGGGCGGTTGAACTCCCCCTTTCCAGACCCGGAAGTGCCGAACTCGGAGATGAACTCGCCGTCTGCGGTGAACTTCTGCACGCGGTCGTTACGCCAGTCGGCGATGTACACGTCGCCCACCTCGTCCACGGTCACCCCCCAGGGCATGTTGAACTCGCCGGGACCGTCGCCCTGCGAACCCCAGCCGAGGATGTACTCACCGTCGCGGGTGAACTTCTGGACACGGTGGTTGAGCGAGTCCACGATGTACATGTTCTCTTCAGCGTCGAACTCGATTCCCGCCGGACCGTTGATCTGGCCCTCGGCACCGCCCTCTTCGCCCCAGCAGCCGATGAACTCGCCGTCCTTCGTGAACGAGGAGATACGGTGCAGTGCCTCGTCGGAGACGTAAACGTTTTCGTCGGCGTCGCGTATCACGTTGACGGGCCAGGTGAACTGACCTTCGTCGCTGCCGTATCCGCCGATGTCGATCAGGTCGTCCGTCAGACGTTCGGCGTCGTCAAACGACCACACACGGATGACGGCCGCGCCGTCGTTCCGACAGAGTATGTAGAGCCGTCCCTCATCTCCGACGGCGACGTCGAGGGGAAAGTTGGTGATCCTCCTCATGCCGAGCGTCTTCAGAAACGGGTAGCCTGCTCTAAGGAGTCCATACGGTCGTCCCATCGCGAACCTCCGGTTGTGAGTTCGTCGGCTGCCAGGCGTACGCGCCACCTGACAGCCTATGTCAGAAAGCTAAAAGCTAGTTGAACGGGTTGATCTGCTCGAATTGGCCGTCGACGATCGGCACGGGGTCGAGTCCGAGCCACTGGTCGAGGATGGTCGAGTAGATGCCGCGGTAGTCGATGGTCCAGTCGAGGTCCTCGCCGTGCAGCCAGCGGGCCGGATCGAGCGAGGGGTACTCGGAGTACAGCCCGCCGTTGACGCGGTCTCCGATGATGAACGCTCCGCCGCCGGAGCCGTGGTCGGTGCCGCTGCCGTTGTCGCGCATTCGCCGACCGAACTCCGTGAACACGAGCATGGTCACCTCTTCAGAGGCGTTGTGATCGCGCAGGTCTTGGAAGAAGTCCGAGATTGCGCCTCCCAGCTCGGTCAGGAGCTGGGGATGGGTCTTGAGCTCGTTGGCGTGGTGGTCGTAGCCGCCGTGGGCGGTGTAGAAGATGCGCGTGCCGAGGCCGGCGATATGCGTCCGAGCCACGTCCTTGAGGCTCTTGGCGATGGGGTTGTCGGCGAACTCGACTTCCGACGTGTACGACGCGGGGGCCTGCTTGAGGATGTCCGCGCCGATGTGGACGTCGGATCCGGTCTGCGCAAGGTACTCCATGACAGGACCGGTGCCGATTGCTGGAGCGTACATCTTCTTGAACATCTCCAGCGCCCTGTCGCGCCGCTCCTGCTCCTCAATGCTGGTCATCAGCCCGACGTTGTCCAGGTCGCCGACCGAAGTGACCGGCACGCCTGGCGCCACCAGGGCGCGGGGAAGACCCCTGCCGATGTTTACGGCGGTCAGGACGTTCTCCTTGTCGGGATCGATCTCCCGGATCGTCCGTCCAAGCCATCCCTCGATGCCCACCTTGACCGGTTCGCACGTGTGCCAGATGTCCATGGCCCTGAAGTGGGACCTGCTCGAGTTCTCGTAGCCGATGCCCTGCACGATGGCCACCTTGCCGGCGTCGTACATCTCTTTGAGCGGCGCGAGGTTGGGGTTGAAACCGAGCTGGTCATTGATCGGCAGCACCTCGTCCTGCGGGATGACGACCGTCGGGCGGGCGTCATAGTAAACAGGGTTGCTGTATGGGACCAGGGTGTTCATGAAGTCGTTGCCGCCTGTGAGCTGCAAGACCACCAGGACCGGCGGTTTTCCGTTAATCGTCATGTTCGTGTCTCCCTAGGCGAACTGGTACTCTTTGCTGGAAACGATCATCTGCAGCATGTGAATGATTCTGGGCACGCTCTTTTCGCGCTCCTCCGGGGTGCCGAAGTCGAGGGTCCCACCTGACGCCGCGTACTCCAGCAGCGTCTCGCGCGTCTGGTCTCCGACGTCCAGTGGCCCGAGCAGATCGAGACACTGGTTGGTGAACTCCTCTGGAGACAGCGTGCCTCCGGTGTAGCTCAGCCGGTCGACGATTTTCCGCACGCCGGGGACCTCTTCGTCGCCAATGTGCTCGACGGCGAAGTTGATCCGTTCGTTGAGCGTGCCTCCGTCGATCCACTCCTTGCCGGTGTGCCAACCCTCGACAGTGGGCGGGTTGAGAAGCTGCTGGCCCATGAGCGTGGTGGCTGTTTGGAAGCGGGTCATTTGGGGCTTGGGGAAGTCGAGTGACCCGCCGAGCTTGAGTACGCCAGCCACCAGCTCAGCTGGACTCTTGATCCTCTTGAACCTGGCCTCCTTGAAGAAGTCGGACAGGAACAGCGTTCGCATGATCGCCCGCAGGTCTCCGTCGGTGTCGAAGTAAGTCTTCACCAGCGTGTCGATCGCCTCCTGGTTCTGCGGAGGCTCCACAGACCAGGCCGGCACCTGCGGCTCGTCGGCAACGAAGAAGTTGTAGATGTGCCTCGCGATGAATCGCGCGGTGGCTTCCTGCCTGACGATTATGTCGATGATGTCCTCACCGTCGAAGTTCCCGGTCTCACCGAGGAACGTCTTTGGACCGTCGTCGTGCAGCTCTGGCCTGAACTCGAACTCCGACGGGTAGTGTCCCTGCGGGTAGATCGGAATGGGCTGCGTGAATGTCCAGCCGGTGAACGCGCGGGAGGCGTTCTTGATGTCGTCTTCAGTGTAGTTGCCGACGCCCATTGAGAAGAGTTCAAGTAGCTCGCGACCGTAGTTTTCGTTCGGCTCGCCTATCTTGTTCTCGTTGTTGTCGAGCCAGAAGATCATCGCAGGGTCTCTCGAAAGCTCGACCAGCAGTGTGCGGAAGTCTCCGAGGCCCTTCTCGCGGAACATCTGGATGTGCTCCACCATGGCTGGCGAGCTCTCGACCTTGCTGACACCTGTCGCGAAGACGTGGTGCCAGAACAGCGCCATCTTCTCCACGAGAGGCCGCTTGGAGACGACCATGCGGTATATCCAGGTGCCTGTCCAGATGATGTGGTTCTCTCCGTCCACGTACCTGGTGATGATGTCTTCGTCCAGTGCCGGGCACCGCTCAGGATTGACGAGGTCTTCGACTGCCTCCGCGTATCCCCTGGCGGCATACGCTTCCAGCTCTTCCCGCGTCGCACCGAATCCGGCCCTTCTGAACAGGTGGGCCACTAGACCAAGGTCTTCGCCGACCATTTCTCCCTCCTATACGCTGGCTGATAGTGTCAGGTGATTCAGCATTTGATGTTCACGCAACTATACTATCGCATAGGTAAGGATTCAACCGGAAATCGGGGCTGGGACACGGCAGTCGCATCTTACTGAGCAAATAGGTCACAAGCTCGGACTTCCACCCCCGCCCCTCACCCTATACGCTATACGCCAACACACTCCCAGAAGACTCAACGGATGAAGATCTCAGACCTGAAGACCTACGTCGTCGAGAACCCGCCGCCCAGCCACGGCGGACAGGGGCAGCCATTTCGCAGATCGTCGTTCCGGCCTTCGCCGGAACTCAGAGGAGAGGTTGGGGCGTCAGTAGTCGTGGACCAGTCAGGACGGATGATGTAGAAGCATGCCACCAGCAACCGGCAAAAGAAAATTCGTAACATTCGGCGAGACGCTGGTGCAGCACAACGCCGACTACATCGGCCCGTACGACCCGGACGGCAGCTACACGCGACACGTCGCGGGAGCGGAGTCGAACGTCGCCATCGACCTGCGTAAGCTGATGCCCGATGAGGTTCATACAGTGTGGGTCAGCAGGCTCGGAGCGGACGATGACGGCGACACCATCGCCGCAGAGTTGACCGGCCGCATCGAGGTTCAAGCCCCTCAAGTCTCAGGAGATAAGACGGGGATCCAGCTTCTTAACCATCTCGGAGGCGGCGAGGTGATTCGCAGGTACAGACGGGCTGGTAGCGCGGCCAGCCGCCTGACCGCCGAAGAGGTTCTGCCGCATCTGGAGAGCGCCGATCTTCTGCACGTGACCGGTATCACTCCTGCTCTGAGTGATATCTGCCTGGAGACGACTCTCGGAGTGATGACCGCTGCCCAGGAGATGGACATCCCGGTCAGCATGGACGTCAACTACCGAGAGGCGCTGTGGAGTCCCGAGGAGGCGCGCGTGGTGTGCGACCGGATGCGCGAGCACGCTACGATTTTCAAGGTGGGCCACGACGAGGCCGAGACGATCTGGGGCGGCGACATGAGCGCGCCCGAGCACGCGCGCCGGTTCGTGGGCGGCAGCACACGTCTGGCGATAGTGACGGCAGGCGACTCCGGCGCAGTCGCGTTCGATGGAGAGCAGGTCGTCGCGCACAGCGGCTTCAGAGTCGAAGTCGTGGACCCGGTCGGCGCCGGCGACGCCTTCGTGGCGGGAGCGCTGGCAGGCATATTTCAGACAGGCTCGATGCTGGACTTTCTGGCACTGCCAGCAGACGAACGGGCCAGCGTTCTTCACACAGCCCTGGAGCTCGGCAACGCCTGCGGTGCGCTAGTCTGCACACGCCACGGCGACACCGAGGCAATGCCCGATATGGCCCAGGTACGGGAGTTCGTGCGGGCGAGACGACTCGACAGTGTCTAGCCCCTGTATCGCGGTCCTACCGGATCAGAGTCGGCTTCCGGCGGAACTGTCCAAGGATCATCCCCTGTAAGCTCCAAGATGCGCCGGTGAAGCTGCTCCAAATCACTCGTGACGTCGTCTGCCATCTGTGTGAAATCGGTGACCGGGTCCAGCACCTGCCCGTATCGAGCGGCTCCGGCGTACCCGTTCAACTGCTGTAGGTCGCTGCGGAAGCTCCAGTCCCGTCCGTGATCACTCTGCCCGATGGTGTTTGCCAACTCCGTCAGGTTATGTCGATGCGGATACTCGTTCCCCAGCGCCGAGATCAGTGCCTTCATGCCGTTTTCCAGCGCCTGGTGTGCTTGGAAGACAACGCCTCTATCTTGCACGCCCGCGTCCAGCATTAGGTTCAGATTTCGGTAGTGCATGTTGGCGTCGGCGATGCGTCGGATGCGGTCTTCGCGCTCGGCCGCTTCGTCAAACTCGTGCCCGACATAGTCCTCGGGGTTACGAGTCAATTTGATCCCCTCCCTTGCCGCGATGGCCGCCACGTTGTTGATGCTCCTGGAACGCCTGCGGTACTGCTCGGTGGACAGCATCACCAGATCGAATGCCGGACTTTCCGCATACGCCCGGCCCAGAATCTTCTCCGCGGCGGTGATGATTCTGACCTCGTCGGCCTGGGTGGGCTGCTCCGAGGTTATCACCATAATGTCGATGTCAGAACTCCCAGTCCAGTCTTTCCGGGAGCGAGAGCCAAACAGGATTACACACTCCGAGTCGATGAGATTATGCACCGCCTGGGCGACGGATACGGCCCGTGGGTCGTGACCCTGGTTGACGGTTTCTACCGTGATGAATGGGGCAGTGGTAGTCATAACTGAGTTTCTTTACTTAGCACCGGCGGCGATCAGTGCCTGTGCCGTTTCGATATGCCCCTTCTTGGTCGCGTAGTAGAGGGGTGTGGTACCATCATCGTCGGTTGCGTTGACGGCAGCTTCGGCAGCGATCAGCACCCTCACCGTTGTAATATATCCCACCCAAGCTGCCCAGTGCAGGGCCGTGGCACCAAGTGCATCAGTTGAGTGAATATCTGCGCCTGCGGAGATCAGAGCCTGCACAACTATGCTTTGACCCTCAACAACCGCTGCTTTTAGGGGGGTGTCACCACGATTATCTCTTACATTGACGTCAACTCCGGCAGAGGTGAGCGTCCGCACCGTTTCAGCATGGCCCTTCCAAGCTGCCCAGTAGAGAGGTGTGTAGCCATTCTCGGTTGTCGAGTTAAGATCAGCTCCTGCTGAGACGAGTACCTGTGCTGTTTCGGTGTGACCATGCCCAGACGCTGCATGTAGTGGCGTGTTACCACGCTTGTCTTTCGAGTTAAGATCAGCACCAGCTGAGATGAGTGCCCGCACCGTTTCAGTATGGCCCTTCCAAGCCGCACGGTGCAGAGACGTTGCTCCAAACTTATCCCTTTCGTGAATGTCATAGCCGGTGGCAACAACAAATGCACGTGCCTTTACCAGCCCACGCTTTACAATTCCCCCTAGAGACGCCATTGTTCGGCTCCTTTCACCCCCCGCCCCGCCTCTGTATCCGTGCCCATGTGTCTCGCAGGGGCACCGACCTGTTGAACACCGGCGTCTTAGGCGTGGAGTCGCGGTCCTTCACGAAGTAGCCGACGCGCTCGAACTGTAGCGGCTCACCGACTTGGGCGTCCGCCAGCGACGGCTCCAGCTTGCAGCCAGTGAGAATAGTGTGGGAGTCGGGGTTGATGAAGTCGGTCCAGGTCTTGTCCTCTGGGACGTCGTGTGGGTTGGGTACGGTGAACAGGCTGTCGTACAGTCGCACCTCGGCGTCGAGCGCATGTGCTGCGGACACCCAGTGCAGCGTCGCGCGCACTCGACGTCCGTCCGGTGCCGAGCCGCCCCGCGTTTCTGGGTCGTAGGTACAGCGCAGCTCTACAACTTCGCCCGTGTCGTCCTTCACCGCCTCGACACACTTGATGAAGTAGCCGTACCTCAGTCTGACCTCGCGGCCCGGCGTGAGTCGGTAGAATCGTCGCGGTGGGTCTTCCATGAAGTCGTTGCGGTCGATGTACAACTCCCTCGTGAAGGGCACTTTTCGTGTGCCTGATGCCCCGTCTTCGGGATTATTGATCGCTTCCAGGCAGTCGACATCGTTCTCAGGAAAGTTCTCGATCACAACCTTCAGCGGGTTCAGCACGGCCATTCGCCGCTGCGCCCGCATGTTGAGATCGGTGCGGAGGTGGTGCTCAAGCAGACCAATCTCGGTGAGCGCAACCGTCCTGTTGATTCCCACTTCGTCGCAGAAGGACCGGATCGCCTGCGGCGTGTACCCGCGCCTGCGCAGGCCCGCAATGGTGGGCATCCGGGGGTCGTCCCAGCCGTTGACGTGAGCGTCTTCGACCAGCGTAATCAGGCGGCGCTTGCTGAGTACCGTGTGCGTGATGTTGAACCGGGCAAACTCGATCTGCTGCGGGTGGTATATGTTCAGCTCATCGAGGAACCAGTCGTAGAGGGGGCGGTGGTCCTCGTATTCCATCGAGCAGAGCGAGTGGGTGATGCCCTCCAACGAGTCGGATATCGGGTGGGCATAGTCGTACATCGGGTAGATGCACCACTCGTCCCCGGTCTGATGGTGAGTGGCCCTGCGGATGCGATAGATTGTGGGATCGCGCATGTTCATGTTGGGCGAGGCCATGTCGATCTTCGCGCGCAGCACACAATGACCGTCTTCGAACTCACCCGCGCGCATTCGCCTGAACAGGTCCAGGTTCTCCTCGACAGGCCGGTCCCGATAGGGGCTGTTGCGTCCATGTTCCGTCAGGGTCCCACGGTACTCTCGGATCTCTTCGCCGGTCAGGTGATCGACGTACGCCTTGCCTGCCAGAATGAGCTGCTCGGCGAAGTCGTAAAGCTGCTCGAAGTAGTCGGAGGCGTAGAGTTCCCTGTCGCCCCAGTCGAAGCCTAGCCAGTGGGTGTCTTCCTTCTGCGACTCCACGTACTCGGCCTCTTCCGCAAGGGGATTGGTGTCGTCGAAGCGGAAGTTGCACAGCCCTCTGAAGTCTCTTGCGATGCCGAAGTTCAGATTGATGGCGGTGGCGTGGCCGAGATGCAGGTAGCCGTTGGGTTCAGGAGGCCAGCGGGTGTGTACCCGGCCCCCGAATCGGCCCGTCTCGTTATCCTCGACAATCCTGGTACGTATGAAGTCGCTGGGTGCTGGAGTGGATTCTTCTGACATAAATCGATGCCTATGAACAGCTACGGTGTCTTGGGTCACAAGAGTATATTGGAACTGTCGGGTTGGCTACAATGATACGGATACCATTCGCCGCATGGCCGACAAATCAGAGACCAGGACCAAGATCCACATCAGCTTATGTATTTGAAAGGCACCTATTGCGCCACAGTACAACCCCGAAGCAAGAGATCGATCAGGCCGGGTAGACCCCTGTATGGGTGGTGCATACCGATTCAGAGGATGCTAGCCAAGTATCGGAACCTGAGCAGATTCATGATCAGGAGATGCTTGACGGAGTCCTAGCCTACGACTGTAGTAAGATTATGGGTGGTGGAGTACCATTTTCGACGAGACCAGATGTCGAAAGCCAACTACCCACTGCCAAAGGTCAGCCATTCGGTATATTGCGTTGAAAGGCAACACCGTGACGAACTCTGGTAGATTCCGCGCTCCGACCGATCTTCAAAAGTTTATCAGGGTCTTTGACTTCTTCTGTGGTTGCGGAGGGACCAGCGAAGGACTGAGATCGGCCGGCATGGAGATCGCGCTCGGACTGGATAACGATAGCGATGCTGGTCGTACGTTCCAGAGTAACTTTCCAGAAGCGAACTTTCTTGGTGTGGACATACGTTACCTGCCATCTAGATCACTAGACAGGTACGTAAAAGAAGCTTCCGACCATCCTCTACTGTTCACTGCATGTGCTCCATGCCAGCCCTTCTCCAAGCTGACGAAAGGTAATGTGAACTCTGGTGACAAGCGGTTCGGCTTGGTGGGTCATGTCATTAGGTTTATCAAGAGATATCGCCCTGAGTTCTTATTCGTTGAGAATGTGCCCGGGCTGTCAAAAAGCAGCCTTAGGCGAGGGGCCTTCGAACTCTTCGTTCAGAGGATTCAAGGCCTCGGCTACGAGACTGAACACCGTGTTGTGAAATCTCAAGAGTACGGGGTGCCCCAGCGTCGTTCGAGACTCCTGTTGT
>CBDCEF010000002.1:0-473921 GCA_965215735.1 Dehalococcoidia bacterium
GCCCGAAGATCATGGAGTTCCGCATCTCATACGTATAGACGTCACCCCGGACAACGTTGCCGTTTTCGTCCTTGTCACTGACGTCCATGATCGCGGCCCATGACCCCACGTCCGACCATCCGGCGTCGATGGGAACAACCAGCGTGCGGCGATGGCTGTCGGAACCCACGATCCTCTCCATTACAGCGTAGTCGATGGTGTCGGGGGGACATGCCGCGAACGTCTCAGCGTTCGGCCTGAAGAAGAGGCCGTCACGCGTGCCATTGGCGTGGGCTCTTCGGCAGGCATCGGCGATGTCAGGTCTGAATCGCTCGATCTCTTCCAGCCACGCCGACGTGGGGAGGACGAACATTCCGCTGTTCCACAGGTACTCCTCAGTGAGAAGCATCGAACGGGCGGTGTCCAGGTCGGGCTTTTCGACGAACTCGGCAAGCTCGTAGGCGACGGCCGACTCGGACCTGAAACCGTTAAAGAACTCGTCTCCCCTGCGAATGTAGCCGTACCCTACGCTTGGGAAGCTCGGGGTGATTCCGAAGGTCACGATGTAGTCATGTCCTGCAAGTTCCGTCGCGACCGCAACCGCGCGCTGGAACGTGGGCACGTCGGAGATCATGTGGTCCGCCGGGAGGACCAGCATAACAGGACTGTCTCCGTCGTCGGCATGTTCCGACAGTGTGAGCGCCGCGAGTGTGAGGGCTGGAGCGGTGTTGCGTCCGACCGGCTCAAGTAGTATCGAAACAGGTAATCGGTCGATCTGTCGTGAATGTTCAGCGACAAGAAACCTGTGTTCCTCGTTGCACACGACTATCGGGTCCGCGACCTTGTCGACTCCGTCCAGTCGGAGGACAGTGTCCTGCAGCATCGAGCGATTGTCGGAAATGGACAGGAACGGCTTGGGGTAGAACTCCCTGGAGAGCGGCCATAGTCTGGTGCCAGAACCTCCAGCCAGAATAACGGGGTACAGTGTCATGGAGAGACTCCGTCGATCGTGGGTGTGCCGGGTCTGTTCCAAGTACAGTTGATAAGCGGGGTTCTCAACATCCCATACGGTACTGCTAGTCAGACCTTGATGCAAGCGAGCGAGAAGTTCGATACCGATTGCTGATCAGGGAAAGTATGCCAATATCACCACGAGTCAGTGCCAATGGTGAACCCTCTCAAGTCAACCAAAAGCCCGCTCCAGCGCTTCTTAGAGTGGATTGGTCCAGCGGAGGCCGGGGAAGCGGTTGAAGTCACCGACGTTTGAGTGGATCTCAGCCTGATACTCCATCGCGAGTGCGGCAATGTGCGAGTCGGTCACGAGGTTCGCACCGACGCCAGCGGCGGTGAGACTTCTTCGGAAATGAATCATGTGCTCGGTACCTGGGTTGATTGGCGTAATGTGGGGGAACCGAAGCCACTCCAGCACGTAGTCAACTGCTACTTCAGCGGCTACAGGGTGGACGAGTACTCTGGGATGGGTCATCAGCCTCACAAAGCCTATTGATACGACCCACGGAATGGCAACTCTCTCTACACCGTTGACCAAGCCTTCCCACCAGGTTTTGGCGGGGTCGTGATAAGGGGCACCGTCGTTGTGGGCATACACTAGCAGGTTGAGGTCCGGTACTATCACCTCGTGTCCTGCCCAGCAAAGGTCTCGGCTTCGATCTGATCGTTGAGCTGATTGAGCTTCAAGGGGTCGACGCTGGGAACAAGGCCACTGTGATTTGGTAGAACCCTGTACTTGGGGCTCGTAGTGTCGTTCCCTGCCGGCGATAGACCACGGCGTAGTGTATCGTTGACTACCTGTTTGAAAGAAACGTCCAAGAGGCGTACGCGCTCTTTCAGGGAGTCGGCAACATCGTCGTCCAGTGTCAGCGTTGTTCTCATGTTGGCATCTTAGTGAGCAGGTTTTTTGATGTCAAGATGTTTGGCCCGTCGGAATCTTTGCGACATCTGTCCTTTGAACGGCACGAACGATTCTCTCTATCCACCCAGAACAACACCGACGATGGACTCCTCCATGTTCATGGCGAGGTCGGTTACCTCTTCCACCCGTGTGTGGTCTCCCGAGGTCGCTATGTAGGCGACTCCCAGGATTCTGCCAACCCTGAAGTCAATGATCGTGGCCGAGATTGGCTGGCCGTTCCTGTTGTAGCTGGCGCGGAGTCCGACCGCCTCATCGAAGAACCCGTCTGGGGTGAACTGATCGGCTCCCACCAGTACTTGGCCTTCACCAGCGTCTGTCCCGATGTTGTTGAAAAAGTCATGCAGAAATACATCGTGCATCCAGCCGTGTACGCCGTCTGGTGTATTGAACAGGTGCGCCACGGAGCCGACCAGCACGTCTGCTCCGTCAACATCCGGGTCCACTGTGGACGACCAGAACTCTCGGACGAATCCTTTGATTCGGCCAATCTCCGAAAAGCGTTCCTCCGTCGCCCCCGGGAACCCGTGCTCTGCCATTTTGCGGTTGTCCAGATCGTCTTCCCTGGTCTGCGTGTAGCTCTCATACCTGTTGGGCAGACTATGCGCCGGGAGCACAAGCCTCGGGAGATCAGACTCATGAACGTCGAATGTAGCTTGAACCAGCTTGGTGGTCACATTGGTCTCCAGTACTGACTAACCACTTGCGCAAGCGATTGTTGACCCGTGCATCCGCCACTGTCAAGAGCGGTCCTGCCACCGACCCCCTTTTATCACTGCGTTGCCTGACACCCATAAGCTGTTACCTGTATAATGTCGCCGTACCGGCAAGAGAGGGAATCTACTTACAAAGAGAGCTTTGCATGAGCGACAAGAATGAACCGAAGCGCGGGTTCACACGGCGACAGGTCCTCAAGGGTGTTCCCCTGGGAATCGCTGGCGCTGCCGCGCTAACGGTGGTCTCCAGTCGATTCGTGTCCGCCTTCGTCCGGCGCAGGCGGATGCCCGACCTGCCTCAGGACTCCATCTTCGCCCCTGACAAGAGCAGGTATCCGGAGGCGTAGCTCTCGTTCGTGCACAGGTGCGAGGCGCTCGCTCTCCTCGAAGACAGAACGTGTGCGCAACGCGATAAGCCGCTGGCCCGACTCCGCAGGGCGGAACGCTGAGCGGGGTTGCAGGCCAGTCCCGAGTCGGAGCAGCCGGATCCCATACCTGCGAACGAAGTCATGACGGTCTCTTCCATGATCGCCACTCTACTTGGCACAGTGTTTACCACACTGATCGTGGTCGGCTGCGCTCATAGCCCACAGCCCGATACAGCCGCCACTCCTGTACCTACCCCTACTCCCATAGATGTTGAGGCTCTGCTCACCCGATCAGGTGAGGCGACGGGTGCGCTGAAGACATTCCGTTTCCAGCTCGAACACAACAGGGAGGGCGGTACGCCTTTGACGGACACCCTCACCGTTACCGAGGCCGATGGGACCGTGGTCAGTCCGGACGGACTGTCTATTGAATTCGCTGGCACTGTCGGCAACTTCGCAGTCCGGTCCAGCCTCATCACCCTGGGCGACGACAGCTACATGACGAACCCACTGACCGGGGTCTGGGAGCAGGTGGCCCGCGAGGTCAGCCCACTTGGCTTCTTCGATCCGCAGCTGGGCATCGGTTCGATGATGACTGAGGTCCAGAGTCCGGTGCTCGTCTCCAAGTCAGATGCCGAGATCGAGATCGAGGGGGCGCTCCCGGTGGAAGCCCTCAAACCGCTGTTGGGTGGACTGACGCAGGGGACTACAGTCAACGTGCGACTGACCATTGACGCGGATACTCTATACCTGGAACAGGCTATCCTCGATGGGCGCGTGACCGCGACTGAGCCTGACGGGGTTGTGCGTACCATCACGCTGTCGGAGTTCAACGAGCAGGTCACAATAGAACCGCCGGGATGAGCGGCCTGCGAGCTTCCCGATATCTCGCTCTCCTGCCCGTGTTCATCGGCGTGTTCATCGCGGCAGACGATCAGACCGTAATCGTTACTGTGCTCCCCGAGATAATGTTCGATCTGAGGGTGCAGATCAACGAGCTGGATCGCGCGTCGTGGACGATTACAGGATACCTGCTCGGATATGTCGCCGCGATGCCTCTCATGGGCCGCATGTCCGATGTCTGGGGACATCGCAATGTGTACGTCGCGTCCATGCTGGTCTTCATGGCTGGGTCGGTCGCGGCGGCGCTAACGACCAGCCTGACCTGGCTGGTAGCTGCGCGCATCGTGCAGGCGATAGGGGCGGGGGCGCTGGTGCCAATCTCCATCGCCATTGTTGGAGACCTCTTCGAGCCGGAGCGCAGAGCGATGCCGCTGGGACTTATGGGCGCATCCGCTGAGGCAGGAGGAGTGATAGGCCCGCTTTGGGGCGGTCTCATCAGCAGGTATCTCGACTGGCCCTGGGTGTTCTGGATCAACATACCGCTCGGCGCCCTTGTGCTCGTGACGCTGCTTCTCATGCTCGGCCCGAGTCCGAGATACCCCGCGCGAATCGACTACATCGGCGGCGGTCTGATCGCGGCCAGTCTGTCCACACTGACGCTGGCGCTGTCGGAGATCGACGCGCTTGGACTTCCCTTCGTCATCTATCTGTCAGCCTCAGTCGTCAGTTTCGGTCTGTTCGTACTTCGCCAGAGGACGACCTCTGACCCTCTTCTGCCGCTGGCGATGTTTCGAGCAATTCCTTTCAGCGCGGCGAACGTGACCCATCTGCTGCTGGGCGGGGCGCTCATAATCGGGATGGTGACCGTGCCCCTGATGGCGAACACTGTGCTGGGACTGACCGCGCTGGATGGCGGCCTCATGCTCATGCGCATGACGATCGCGATCCCGGTGGGTGCTGTCGCCGGTGGTTACGCCAGTCAGAGATTCGGCTATCGGCTGCCGTCCATTGTAGGACTGCTGCTGATCGCTGTCGGCTACGGGCTGATGAGCGGATGGGGCCTGGGTATAGCGGACCCGGCGATGACACTCCATCTGGCCACAGCCGGACTCGGGTTCGGGTTGCTGATCGCCCCGATCGCGCTCGCTGCGACTAACTCGGTTGGCGTTGGACTCAGAGGCGCCTCCTCCGCGGTCGTGACCGCCATGAGGATCGTCGGAATGACATTCGGCCTGGCCGCTCTGACGGCCTGGGGGGTCGGGCGGTTTTCGCAGCTGGTGGTAGGTCTGGAGTTGCCGCTGCCTGTACCTGGCGAGACCGCGGAGCAGTCGCGGACGCGTCTGGCGGGGTTCGAGCAGCACCTAATCGATGCCGGCCTGTCCGTTTTCAACGACTTCTTCCTGATAGCCATGGGCGTGGCACTCGTTGGAGTGCTCTCGGCGGCGTTCATGATTCAGCGGCGACCGGCCGATTGATCTGCTAGAATCGCCCTCGATCAGGTTGGGCTAGCCCCGACCCCCCACGTCATCAACAGAGCCAGTAGTCGGAGGATGAATTCAATGTCAAACCAGGTCAAGGGAGTGATAGCAGGCTCCAGGGGGGCGCCGGTTACCATCGAGGATATTCTGGTCCCGGACCCGGGTCCGGGCGAGGCGCTCGTCAGAGTGCAGGCGTGCGGAGTTTGCCACACCGATCTTCACTACCGCGAGGGCGCTATTAACGACGAGTTCCCGTTCCTGCTCGGACATGAGGCCGCCGGGACGGTCGAGAGCGTCGGCGATGGTGTGACCAACGTCGCGCGCGGCGACTTCGTCATCATCGCGTGGCGCGCGCCCTGCGGAAACTGTCGCTCCTGCCTCCGTGGGCGTCCCTGGTACTGTTTCGACAGCAAGAACGCTGAGCAGCAAATGACCCTGGCTGACGGCAGTCCCCTCTCTCCGGCTCTGGGAATTGGAGCGTTCACGGAACTAACGCTGGTCCATGCTGGACAGGCGGTCAAGATAGATCCGGCAGCGTCGGCTGCTGCAGCGGGTCTGATCGGATGCGGAGTGATGGCCGGACTCGGCGCGGCGGTCAACACCGGCGGCGTAACTCGCGGCGACTCGGTGGCGGTAATCGGATGCGGCGGTGTGGGAGATGCGGCCATCGCAGGCTCCCGGCTAGCCGGAGCTCATACCATCATCGCCGTCGATATCGATGACCGTAAGTTGGAGTGGGCCAAGGGCTTCGGCGCCACTCACACGGTCAACTCCACCCAAACCGACGCGGTCGAGGCAATTCGCGAGCTCACGGGTGGAAATGGCGTGGATGTAGCGATCGAGGCCGTCGGCAACCCGGCCACATATGAACAGGCATTCTTCGCTCGCGATCTCGCTGGCACCGTCGTTCTGGTCGGAGTTCCCAGCCCGGACATGAAGATCGAGCTTCCGATGCTCGAAGTGTTCGGAAGAGGTGGCGCTCTCAAGTCGTCTTGGTACGGCGACTGCCTACCGACAAGGGACTTCCCCATGTTCATAGATCTGCACCTGCAGGGCCGTCTCGACCTTGAGGCCTTCGTATCTGAGACGATTGCTCTTGGCGATGTTGAGGAGGCGTTCCACAAGATGGAACGAGGCGAGGTTCTGCGGTCGGTTGTGATTCTGTAAACGCCTGGTATCGTCGGGAGGGGTGTCATGCACAGTCAGCAGACAACATATGAGTTCAGACCGGTCGGGGACGGGGACAAGACTGCCAAGACCGATCTGTTCTACAGGGAGGAGATCCAGCTTGCCCTCCGCAACAGGGGAATGCCGCTGGAGGGCCTGAACTATGACATCACGCCAACGGGGATGCACTATCTACTGATCCACTTCGACATTCCGTTTGCAGACGAAGAAGCATGGAGCCTCGACATCGGGGGCCTCGTCGAGAACCCGGTCACGCTGGACATGAGCGACATCAGGTCGCGTCCGCCGATGACTACGCCGGTGACCATGGAGTGCGCCGGCAATGGACGGGCGCTGATGGAGCCTCGGGCGATCAGCCAACCCTGGCTACTTGAGGCTATCGGAACCGCGGAGTGGACTGGAACTCCGCTGCGACCGATTCTTGAAGAGGCCGGGATCTCATCGGACGCGGTCGAGCTGCTCTTCACCGGCGTCGATCAGGGTGTCCAGGGTGGCGAGCTTCAGTGCTATCAGCGAAGTCTCACGATAGAGCAGGCCATGCGGGACGAGGTGATGCTGGCGTACGGCATGAACGGTGCGCCCCTTCAGCCTCAGCATGGCTACCCTCTCCGTCTGGTCGTGCCGGGCTGGTATGGCATGACCAGTGTGAAGTGGCTGACCAGTATCGAGGCGATCGACGAGCCTTTCGACGGCTACCAGCAAATGAGGACGTATCGCTATGCGCAGTCTGCCGATGACGTCGGCGATCCCGTCGATGAGATTCGCGTCCGTTCGCTAATGGTACCGCCAGGAGTTCCCGACTTCCTTACACGCACACGTCTGGTCGAAGCTGGAACGCAGCGTGTCGAAGGCAAGGCATGGGCGGGCAGGCTGAAGGTGTCGCGGGTGGAGTTCAGCGGCGACGGAGGTCAGACGTGGACCGACGCCGAGCTCGGGTCTCCGGTGGGCGACTTCGCATGGCGCTCATGGTCGGCACAGTGGGAGGCAACCCCGGGAGAGCATGAGCTGTGCGTCCGCGCCACGGACGAAGCGGGCATCGTTCAGCCCTCCGAACAGCCCTGGAACTACCAGGGCATGGGCAACAACATGCTGCATCGGGTCGAGGTCTTGGTGGAGTAGGTCGGGATAGACCTAAACAGGAGACTACAGAGGCAGTACATCCACAGGAATCAACCTGTGATTGGTGGTGTCCGGGATCAACCCAAAAATCTGCAACGTGGTCGCCCCCAACAGATACGTGTCTTCTCCTCCAAACACAACCCGACTAGTCGCCACATCATCCCCGATTATAAACTGCGCTTCACCAACCGGGAGCTCTTGAATCTCACCGTCAGCTAGAGTGAATCTCCGAACAGTTTTTGATCGCACATTCAGTTTGGAGAGTAAGGACGCAGGCAAGACTGAGTAGGTGGCCCCAGTATCCACCAGGGCGTTTATCCACTCAACTTGGCTGCCGTTTCCATCGCTCACACCAATGCGCGTCTGGAACACTCCCATGTCTCTCTCCCCGCAGGTGTATGTAAACTCGGGTCTGGTAGCTGCATTGTAGCGGAGTGATTGAGCCTTGCGCTCCGCTCATCACTCCATTCGCCCAGCCACTATCTTCAGGATGGCCTCGCCGTGCTGTCTGAGAGTTGTGGGACCTACGCCCTTGATGCTTTGCAGCTCGGCAGTGTTTGCGGGTTTCCGCTCGGCTATCAGGGCGATGGTCTCATCATTGAAGATGGTGAACGCTGGCCTGCCTTGTCGCTGCGCTTCGCGATAGTTCCTGAGAGCCTCCATGATTTGTGCGCTGGTTGGGGGGCAGGCAGACGGTCTCGCAACTCGGACGGGAGGCGTCGCTGACTGTATTGAGCCGGCTATCATCGCCCTTCCCAGAACCCTGTTCAACTGCTCGGCAACACTCTCGGCGGAGCCGTCTAGGATGTTCACTGTTCGATGGGGTTGCGAGACACCATCTGTTACGTTGCTGATTAGCCAATGTCTGCCATTGGTCAGGACCGCAATTCCGCTGTCCATGTGGGAGGCGTAGCCCTCTAGTTGACCCATGTACCGCGGGTCATAGTCACGGTCCAGCCGTAATTGATTAGCGGAGGCGTAGAGGTGGGGAAGAGGTTCAGGTGGAGCGGGCGTGGACAGGCGCGCCGCTGAACACACCACACAGACCATCCACCAGCGGCTGATCGCCACCATTGCGGGCCAGCGTCCTGATTACACTGGTGAACGCACTGAACGCATCCGCACCATCTTTGTTCTTCGAGCAGTGCGACACCTTTCGCGCTATCACCGCCCCGCGCAGCGCTCGCTCAGCACGGTTGTTGGTCGGCTCTATGCCTGGATCATCCAGAAACCGCAGCAGGTTGCCACGGTCATCGTGCCAGCCAAGCTCGTTCTGAAGCCTCCCGTTGTCACGATCAGGCATCGGGCGGTCTCGCAGATGATAGCTCACCTCTCGTCTCAACCGCTCCGTCTCCGCAACATAGTCCGACGCCTCTCCCCGACGATATGACTGCCTCAGTTCCATCGCCTCTCTGAGCAGGCCGCTCAGACGCTTGCCAAAGCCATGCCCTCGACTCCGATCGGGGGTGCGTCCTCTACCCACCTTGGTCTCGACCACCTCACTGATCGAGCGCAGCACGTGTGCCAGACATTTCTGCTGTTTCACACCCGACAGAGCCTGAGCATCGTAGCTCCGGCCCCTGTCCGTCACCATCACTCCTCCATAGTCCGACGGCACCACCTCTCTCACCTCTTCGTTGCGGTGACGAGCACGCACCTGGTACACCGTGGCATCTTCGGTCTCGAACGCCATCAGGAAGGCGCCCTCACCGCCCACTCGCCATCCCGTGTCGTCTGTGTGGACGACCCGACTCGCACACACCGAATCCCGCAGCCTCTGGTACGCATCTCCCACAGCGCCCTGGGCTCGGCGCAGTGCGTCCTGGGTGATCGCACCCTGGCTCAGCTCCACTCCGGTCAGCGCCCTCAGCACAGACGGCACCCTACGAACCGGTATGCCCACTCCGTAGTGCAGTACATGCGCCGCAGCCATCACTCTTCTACCCATACGGTGCGCACTCGCCCCGTACTGGTCCGCACCAACTTCGGCGTGGCGTCCTCGTACCCGTCTGCCGCAGCCACGACACCGACACACCTGCACCCGGTATTCTGTCACCTGCGGTCTGGGCATCGCGGGGATGTCGGTCACGTAGACAACATCCACTCCCTCCTGCTCGAGCACTCCTCCACATCCGGGACAGTTGTCGTCGGCCACCGACACATCCACTGGCGGCTCGGTGACCTCATCTGGAGACGGCGGCTTGCGGTAGCTGAAGTTCCCCATGCCCGGCTTTCGGCCGGGGCGTTTGGGCTTGTTGGTTCGCCCACCCTTGGAGAACGGGGCTGCCTGGCGCTTTCCCGCTCGCTTGGCCTCGGCGAGTTCCTTACGCAACTCTTTGATCGTCGCCGTAAGACGCGCAACCTGATCTTGCTGTCGGCTGACCAAGGCGATCAGCTCCCCGTGCTCACAGGGTGGAGGGTCTCTGTCTGTACACATAGCCGGAGTATAAGAATATGCCCAGCCTACCGCAACGCCTCAGCCGAAGCCGCTAATCAATTACGTCCAGCCTTTTGACCTCGATGAATGCAAAAGGACGGCAGTCGTCCCCGAGTAGGGCGATGTCAACCCTTATGTTTCTGCGGAACCTTTTCTTACCCTCTACCCGGTACTCTTTGATGACCAAGTCGGGGTTATAAATGTCCCAACCCAGCCCTATCAACATAGGCTCCACGAGGTACTGTGTGGTGTTGGTTTCGTTGTTGACGCAAGCATCTGCATGTTCCGAGACATTTCTGCTTACGAGTTCCACTGCCTTGACGAGTTCTGCGGGCGGTGGAGGACTGGACGCTTGATCCCAGCCCTTGCCACTCTCAGGGCTACTGCGTTGCTTCTTATAGCAGTCAAGGCATAACTGGTATTTCGCGGGTTTGTACGTATCCTGGCAGACGGAACAAAGACTGATAGTCCTGTCCTGCAAGTGATCGCAGCAAAGCGGGTGATTGGGACAGCTGGTCTGCTTATTGCAGTCCTGTTCGCCGCATATGCCAGTGCCAGCAGTCATGGTTTAACTCCTGATGAAGGTCGCACAATCATAGAAGCATGTCTTCCCAAATGCGAGACGCTCTTCATGCGAGTTTCCCAATATGCCCAGATCCGGTGCTGACGCTACATCGAGACCAAGTCTGCGCAGCCCGTCGATTACGGCTCTTGAGACGTTTTCGTCCGTGTAGAACCGTATCTGTCCGGCCATTCGTATGACGCCACCAGCTTCCGTTTTTCTTCCTGAGTGGACGCCTTTTCCAGGGCTTCGTTGAAGGCGTCATTATCACGAATGTCCCGATCTATGGCTTCGCGGTGGTCGGAATAGTAGGCGAGCGCGGCGTTTATGTCAGAGAGGGCTACGCTGTATTGGTCGGCTATCCTGTCCAGACTCAGGCCCATGCGCTTATGCCAGTAGACGATGTTACGCACTTTGATCCGTCTGCCCTTGATATGCGGCTCACCGCCCGCGTAGCCGGGCTTGATTTCGATGCGTCCATCGACGTATGACTTCGCAGTAGCCGACTTCACAATGCTCTCTCTTACAGAATAATGCTCAGCGGGTTTTCGAGCAGGCCCTTGATCTCGTTGATGAACATTGCGCCCTCGGCGCCGTCGACTATGCGGTGATCGGCTGAGAGAGTGGCGGTCATCATCTGACGCACTGTGATTTGGTCGTCGTCGGTGACCACCGGGCGCTTCTGGACCGCGCCGACGGCGAGAACCGCGGACTGCGGCGGCTGGATGATGGCCACGAAACTTGTGACTCCCATCATGCCCATATTGGATATCGCGAAGGTGCCGCCTGCATACTCCTGTGGGCTTAGTGTGCCCTGCTGGGCGCGCTCAGCTACCTCCTTGCTGGCCTGGGCGATCTTCCTGAGCGACATGTCTCCCGCGCCGACGATCGCGGGCATTATAAGCCCCTCTTCGACCGCCATTGCGATGCCGACGTTAACCTCGTCGTTCATCCTGAGTCCGCCTTCTTCGTAGTAGGCATTGAACTTGGGGAACCGCTTGAGCGCGATCACGCTGGCCGCAATAATCAGGTCATTGACCGTGGCTCGCACGCCATCCGCCGCCATCGCCTGGTTGATCTGGGCCCTCAGCATCATAGCCTCGGTCATGTCCACGTCCGTATTGACGTAGAAATGCGGCTTCTCGCTCTTGGAGCGAATCGTGACGCGCGCGATCTGCTGCCTCATGCGGGAGAGGGGGACCAGCTCCGGCTCTGGTTCAGCCTCGACCTCGACAACTGGTTCGACTTCTGGTTCAGCTTCAGGCTGGACTTCGACCTCCGCGACGGGTTCAGGTGTCGGCTCGGGCTCGGGAGTAGTCTCAGTGTCGGCCTCAATGACTCTCAGGACGTCTTCCTTCACGATGCGCCCACCGGGTCCGGTACCGTCAACTGCTGCGAGGTCGATGCCCGAATCGTAGGCAAGCTGCCTGGCGACGGGAGTGGCAAATACACGAGCGGCTTGGCTTGGCTCTTCGGCAGGAGTCTCATCCGGCTGGGGAGTTACGACACCGTCTGTGAGGGGGACGCTGGCGGCGCCCAGAGGTATGGCCTCGATGGTCTCTTCTTCTACTTCTACCTCCCGGGCTGCTGGCTCTGGCACTTCAGGTTCCGGCTCTTCTTCAAGCACGGCATCCATCTCACCGACTACTGCTATGGCTTCACCCACCGGCACTGTTGATCCCTCTGAGACCAGTATCTTCTGCAGAACGCCTGAAGCGTAGGACTCGAATTCGACGACCGCCTTATCGGTCTCGATCTCGGCGACCGGCTCGCCCAACTCCACGTTGGAGCCCTCAGCTTTGAGCCAACGTACGACTGTGCCTTCCTGCATGTCATATCCCATCTGGGGCATGGTCAATTCAGTTGCCAACGGATTCTTCCTCTCTCAGTTTCATGGTGTACGAGAAAATTGCATTAGAGTGTATGGGAAGGGGCCTCCTCTCCCTCGACGGGAGAGGATCGAGGTGAGGGTGACAGGTATAGTCCCCCCTCATCCCAGCCTTCTCCCACCAGGGGAGAAGGTGCTTCTCACACACCCTCTTGGTCCTGATCCGGAGTCAGATTCCGAAGTTCCTGGAAATCTCATCGACGACCCGGCTGGCGTCGGGGATTGTCGCCGCTTCGAGCTCACCGGAGTACGGCGCCGGAACATCGAGACCTCCGACGCGGACCACAGGGCCGTCCAGATAGTCAAACGCCTCTTCCTGTACCGCGCTCGCGACCTCTCCGGCAAATCCGCCTGTCCGCCATGCCTCTTCGACGACCACCACACGGTTGGTCTTCTTGACCGATTCCACGATTGTGCCGACGTCGAGGGGGCGAAGAGTCCGCAGGTCTATGACCTCAGCGTGGCGGCCTCTCTCCGCAAGCATGTCAGCGGCATCGAGGGCAACGTGCGTCATCCGAGAGTAGCCCACGATAGTGACATCCGAACCCTCGCGACGGACCGCAGCCTGTCCGAAAGGCACCTCGTAGTACTCGCCCGGCACCTCTCCCCTGATTCCATAGAGCAGCGCGTGTTCGGCGAATATGATCGGGTTGTCATCCCTTATCGATGTCCTCAGCAGGCCGAGAGCATCGTATGGGGTCGATGGGACGGCGACCTTGAGGCCGGGCACCGAGGCGTACCACCCTTCGAAGCTCTGCGAGTGGGTCGCAGCAAGCTGCGCCCCGCCCCCTGTGACCGTTCTGATGACCATCGGCACCGTAAGCTGGCCGTTTGACATGTATCTCAGCTTGGCGGCGTGGTTTATGATCTGGTCCATGGCGAGAAGCGAGAAGTTTATCGTCATGATCTCGACGATTGGCCTCATGCCGACGAGTGCAGCACCTACGGCAGCGCCCACAAAGCCCGACTCGGATATGGGCGTGTCCCGAATTCTCTCCGGCCCAAAGTCCGTGAGGAAACCGCGGGTCACAGCGTAAGCGCCGTCGTACTCGCCAATGTCCTCTCCGAGTATGAAGACGTTTTCGTCTTGCTCGAGCGCCTCGCGCAAGCCCTGCGCAATGGCCTCTCTAAGAATGATCTCTGTCATGGGCTATCCACCCTTGTTTTGGTACCCGAATACGGTCAGGGTCAGGCTCTAACTCTCGAAAGAGGGTGTTGCTGAATCCACTGTCGGCCGCAATCCGACCCTCTCTACCGGTGGAAATTTGCAGTAGCAAGGCGATCTATCACGCTATCAGGTGTCCAGGCGTGTGGAAGTGGCATCAGGCGTAGACGTTATCGTAGATGGAGTCCATGTTGGGCAAAGGACTCTCACGCGCGAACTCGACGGCCTTCTCGACTTCATCAGCGACCTCTGAGTCGATCTGCTGTAGCTCCGACTGGGTAATCAGCCCTTCGCCGAGGGCCAATGCCTTGAACCGATCAATAGGGTCGTTGATTCGCCACTCTTCTACTTCAGACATCTCACGGTAGTTGACCGGGTCGGCCATCGAGTGTCCGCGATACCTGTAGGTCATCGCCTCAATGAAGACCGGCCCGTTGCCCGCCCTCACGCTGCGAAGCGCCTCTGCGGTCGCCTCGCGCACTTCCATCAGGTCCATCCCATCCACCTGAACCGCAGGGATGTTGTAGTAATCCGCCGACTTGAAAATGTCGCGCCCAGCGGCATGGGTACGATCGACATGCGTCCCCATGCCATACAGGTTGTTCTCCAGGAAGAACACCGTGGGCAGCTTCCATAGAGAGGCGAGGTTGAGCGACTCATGGAACTCGCCCTCGTTCACAGCGCCATCTCCGAAGAAGATCATGACTGCCGCGTTCTGCTGCTTCATCTTGATTCCGAGACCGATTCCGACGCCGATTGGCATCTGTCCGCCAACTATCGCGTGGCCGCCCATGAAGTGCAGGTTGGCGTCGAACAGGTGCATCGAGCCGCCCTTGCCCCCACTCGTTCCGGTCGCCCTGCCGCACAACTCTGCCATGCAGGCCTTGGGGTCCAATCCCCGCGCAAGCGCGTGGCCGTGGTCCCGGTAATGTGTGATGACGTAGTCCTGCGGTTCCAGTGAGCCGACCGCGCCCACGGCTACAGCCTCCTCACCGATGTAGAGATGGAGGAAGCCCCGGATAAGCCTCTGCATGTAAAGCCGCGCGCTGGCCTCTTCAAACCGGCGGATGAGCATCATCATCCGATAGTACTCGGCCACCTGCGCCTTGTCGATATCAACGGCTACTTTCATGTGATCCTCGGCGTGTTGGGGGTCAGGGTTCGGGCGCTCTCTGCTTCTTCGACTTTCGACCCGAACATGTTACCTGAATTCTTGAACCTGACGCCTAAATGTGTATCGCCTCTCCCTCCGCGGCGAGCGCGGCTTCTTTGAGAGCTTCGGAGATCGTAGGATGTGGGTGTACGAGCCAGCCGAGCTCGGCTGTGGTGGCCTCCAGAAGCCTCGTCATGGCGATCTCGCCAAGCAGTTCTGTAACCTCCGCACCGATCATGTGTGCGCCAAGAACCTCACCAATCTCCGCATCGACAACCAGCTTGATCATTCCCTCGGTCTCGTTCAGGGCTAGCGCCTTGCCGCTCGCCGCCAGTGGGAACTTTCCAACCTTTATCGAATACCCTTGTTCTCTGGCCTGCGTCTCGGTCATGCCGAAGCTGGCGACCTGGGGTCGGCAGTATATCGCGCTTGGAATCTGATCGTAGTCGAGGGGCTGTGGGTTGAGTCCGGCAATGTGCTCGATGGCGGTCACGCCCTGAGCGGACGCAACGTGCGCGAGGAGCATCTTGCCGGTGACGTCGCCTATGGCGTAGATGCCCTCGACGTTGGTCTTCATCATGTCGTCCACCGGGATGAAGCCGCGGTCAGTCTCGACACCCACTGTCTCGAGGCCGATTCCATCGACGTTGCCCTCTACTCCGACGGCCACCAGTACCGCATCGCCGTCCAGGACGGAGCTTTCTCCCCCGGAGAGAATGGACACCTTGGCCGTTCCGTCGTCTACCGCGATTCCCTGGACCTGCGCGCCGGTGGCTATCTGTATCCCCTGCCGTCTGAATGAGCGTTCAAGCTGGCTGCTGACCTCCTCGTCCCCATTGGGTACGAGCCTTGGCAGCAGCTCGACGATCGTCACGTCGGCGCCGTATGCTCGCCACATATACGCGAACTCGCATCCGGTCGCTCCTCCGCCAATGATGACGGCCCTGCTGGGCGTCTTCCTCAGCTCAAGCGCCTCACGACTGGTTATGACGGTCTTGCCGTCTATGGGGAGGGCCGGGATGTGGCGCTGGCGCGCGCCGGTCGCGATGATGACCTTGTCCGTCGTCACCGCCCGGTTCCCTTCCGCGCCTTTTACCAGGACCGTGTTGGCGTTCGTGAGAGATCCGGAGCCGCTTATGTGCTCGACGCCGTTCCTGCGGAGCAGGGTTGCGACCCCGCGCGTGAGCCGATCAACGACCCTGCGGCTACGGTCGATGGCCCTGGAGAAGTCCGCCTTCACGCCTTGAACTGTGATGCCGTACTCTTCCGAGTGCTGGATGAGGCTGAGTACTTCGGCGTTTCTGAGAAGCGCCTTAGAAGGGATGCAGCCCCAGTTCAGGCAGATGCCTCCGAGAGCGTCGCGCTCTACGATGGCAGCCTTCATGCTCAGTTGTCCGGCGCGAATCGCGGCCACATAGCCGCCTGGGCCTGATCCGAGCACCACTACGTCATATTCAGCCAACAGTCACCCCTCGATTGAATACGCACGGCTCCGCAAGAGTCGTGGAGACTACGTAAATCATTCTACACCATACCTAAGACGGGTAACAGTTTGGGTAATTGATTAGCGGTAGTGGTTGGTGAGATTGCAGTCGGCAGGTCATGTTCTTATACTTCGGCCATGTGTACCGACAAAGACCGCCCTCCCTGTGAACACGACGACCTGATCGGCAAGGTCGACCGCTTGCAAGGCCAGGTCGCGCGTCTGACGACGACGATCAAGGAGCTTCGCAAGCAGCTCGCCGCAGCGCAGCGAGCGGGCAAGCGCCAGGCAGCGCCATTCTCCAAGGGCGAGCGGACCTCAAAGCCAAGGCGTCCGGGTCGAAAGCCCGGGAAGGGGAACTTCAGCTACAGAAAGCCGCCGGCGGTGGACGAACTGACAGCACCGCCTGTTGACGTTGCGGTTTCAGCGGAAAGCTGCCCCGGATGTGGAGGCATACTCGAACATGAGGGAGAGAGCCTTGCGTACGTGACCGACATTCCCCCGATGCCCAGACCGCAGGTGACAGAGTACCGGGTGCAGGTATGCCGATGCGTGTCGTGCGGCAGGCGTGTGCGAGGGCGTCATCGGGACGTTGGACCTGACCAGTACGGTGCGAGCGCCCATCGGGTGGGAAGACGAGTGATGGCTGCGGCTCACATGCTCCACTATGGAGTGGGCATACCGGTGCGGAGGGTTCCCGTCGTGCTCAGAGCGCTGACCGGAGTTGAGTTGAGCCAGAGCGCGATCACGCAGGACGCTCTGCGACGAGCGAGGGGCGCTGTGGGAGATGCGTACCAGAGGCTTCGGGAGTCTGTGCGTGAGAGCGCGGTGGTCCACACTGACGACACAGGCTGGCGAGTTGGCGGAGAGGGTGCCTTTCTGATGGCGTTCGAGACCGATGATGCCACTGTGTACCAGGTGCGCGGTCGTCACCGTAACGAGGAGGTCAGGGAGGTTGTTCCGGGCGACTATGCGGGAGTGATGGTGACCGACCGAGCTCGAAGCTACGATGCGCGGGCTCTGTCGGGAGTGAGACAGCAGAAGTGTCTGGCTCACGTGCTGCGCTCGATCAGTGAGGTGGTCCAGACCAAGGTGGGCAGAGGGCGCAGCTTCGGTAAGCGGCTGAGCGAGCTTCTCAGAGAGGCGATGCAGCTGCGGGAGTCACAACGACGTGGAGAGGTGGCGGACTATGCTGGGGAGAAGGAGCGGTTGAGACGAGAGGTGAGCCATCATCTCAGAGACCGTCCGCTGTCTGATCGTGACAACTGGAGGCTGCAGAACGAGCTTGGCTGGCAGGACGATCGTGGGAACCTGCTGCGTTTTCTGGACGGTGTTGGCATAGAGCCGACCAACAACCGTGCTGAGCGAGCTCTGCGAGGGGCGGTGATAGCGAGGAAGGTGTCGCACTGCTCGAAGAACGAAGATGGTGCGGATGCGTTCAGTGCGTTCACCAGCGTAATCAGGACCCTGGCTCGGCAGGGTGGTGGTCAGTCGGCGGTGGATGGTCTGTGTAGTGTGTTCAGCGGCGCGCCTGTCCACGCCCGCTCCATCTGAACCTCTTCCCCACCTCTCCGACTCCGCTAATCAATTACCAGTTTGGCTTGTCTTGGGAACGTTGTCATCCAGCTTCCTCCGACTGCCGATTCGATGACCCCGTATCATCACTCATCAACAACCCCTCAGCGTAACAACCGCACACCACACCCTTTAGGGGTGTGTGGTTGTTACGGTCGTTGCCTGTAACACTTGTATCCCCCTGTTTCCACGATTGATCCGGGACAGTTGGGACAGTCTGGGACACCTAGTCTCGGTCGTGGTGCGTAACACCTGTAACAACTTTGAAACACCCTGTTACGCTGATTGATCCGAGACGGCTGGGACAAGCCTGGGACACCTTGTCCCGGTCGTCGACCTGCGACAGAGTGCGACACCTGCGACACAAGTGCGACGCGCTGTTAATGTACTTCCCGAACGATTTGGACAGTGTGGGCCAGTGCCACCTACTCGAACAACCGTTCGCGCAGGCTCAATGTAGCATATGCGCGAGGAAATGTGAATCTTCCCCACGCCGAGACCGCTCCACAAGTCACTTTGGACTGCTTCTGGCGGGTCGGGCGGAAGCTGTGAGGTGGCTTTTTTTAACGTCTGGATGGCCTAATGACATACCAGCGAACTCACAGACTAGATTTCAGTTGTTCCAACGCTCACTTCACGATAGTATCCCTCTATGGAAGACCCGCACGCCTTTTCTGCACCATCAACCACAGCAAGATCCTCACACGTAACCACCAAGCCCGTCATGTGCCATGACACCCTATGAGTTTGCCACGAAGTGGGGACAGGCGAAGCTGAGTGAAAGCGCCGGGTCTCAGGAACACTTCATAGACATCTGCCACCTTGTCGGTGAGGCCACACCTGCGGAATCTGACCCCAAAGGGGACTTCTTCACGTTTGAGAAGAGCCTGAAGAAAGAGTCGGGCAGGACCGGTTTCGCCGATGTGTGGCGAAAGAACTGCTTCGCTTGGGAGTACAAGGGGCTGCACGCAGACCTGAGCAAAGCGTACGCCCAGCTGCAACTCTATCGTGAGGCGCTCGGCAACCCTCCTCTGCTGGTCGTTTGCGACTTCGACCGATACGAAGTCCACACCAACTTCAACAACACCGTCAAGCGCATCTACAAGTTCACCAATGATGACATTCGATCTGACGACCCTGTCGGTGGCACCACACTTACTCCCTTCCAGGTGCTCAAGGCGTTGTTCACGGATCCGTACTCTCTGCAGCCTGGACAGTCGCAGGCAAAGTTGACGGAAGAGGCGGCGGGAAGGCTCGTAACTCTCACAGAAGACCTCCGCACATGGAACGAGGCGAGTGCAGACCCGATCTCCGACCAGGCCATCGCCAAGTTCGTGATGCGGATGATCTTTTGCTTCTTCGCGGCGGACGTTGGTTTGATTCCGAAAGACGCCTTCTCGGACCTCATCAAGGTGAACAAGGCCAACCCATCTGCCTTTCGGATGTATCTTGCGGAACTGTTTGGAGCGATGAGTGACGGCGGCAGCTTCCTCATGCGGGAAGTGCCGCAATTCAACGGGGGCCTGTTCGACGATGACTACGTGCCTCCGCTAATAGCAGACCAGATAGCGATGTTCGAGAGGTTGAACGAGCTCGACTGGTCGGATATCGAGCCGTCCATATTCGGAACGCTGTTCGAGCGGGTCATTGACGAGAGCAAGCGCAAGCAACTCGGCACGCACTTACACGTCTAGGGAAGACATCGAGCTCATCATCGAGCCCGTGCTAATGAGTCCGTTTAGAACCGAATGGGAGCAGACCAAGGCGAGGGCACAACCGTATACCGACTGGGAAAGCCAGCAGGAGCAAGATAGGGATTACCTGCGCGACCGCCTTCTTGCGATCCTGTCCGAGTTCCAGGACAAGCTGGTAGGCATGACGGTGCTCGATCCAGCGTGCGGCTCTGGCAATTTTCTGTACGTGAGCCTCGCGCTGCTGAAGGCTCTGGAAAAGGAGGTGATTGCTTTCGCCTTTGCCCACGGTCTGAACGGCTTCTCGCCCCGTGTCCATCCGAGACAACTATTCGGGATCGAGACCAACGAGTACGCTCACGAGTTGGCGAGCGCGGTTGTCTGGATAGGATACCTCCAGTGGAAGTACCGCAACGCCTTCGATCTGACAGGAGAAACGCCGATCCTGCAGCCTCTGGACAACATCCGGCTCGCGGACGCCGTGCTGGACCTGGACGCCAATGAAGACGGCACACCGAGCGAAGCGCAGTGGCCGAGTGCCGACGTGATAATCGGCAACCCCCCTTTCCTCGGCAGCAAGCTGATTCGCCGGGAGCTTGGTGACGAGTACGTCGATGCCATGTTCGAGGTTTGGGCCGATCGTGTCCCACGCGAGGCCGACCTTTGCTGCTACTGGTTCGAGAAGGCGAGGTCTCAGATCGAACAGGGACAGGTACGCAGGGTAGGGCTTCTCGCTACGCAGGGCATACGGGGTGGCAGGAACCGTGTCGTACTGGACAAGATCGCCAAAACCGGCTCGATCTTCTGGGCGCAGTCCGACCGCGAGTGGACGCTCGACGGCGCAGCCGTGAGGGTGTCCATGGTCGGGTTCGACGACGGCTCTGAGACCGTGCGTGAACTAGACGGCCTCGAAGTGTCGGAGATTTACGCTAACTTGCGCTCCGGCGAGAGGGACATGACTAAGGCCAGGCGTCTTAGGGAGAATTTTGGGATCTCTTTTCAGGGTCCGGGCAAGGTCGGCAAGTTCGACATATCCGACTCTGAAGCACAGGCAATGCTCCGGCATCCCAATCCCGATGGCAGAAGCAATCGAGACGTTGTGCAACCTTGGATGAACGGCTCAGACATTACAGGGCGTCCCCGCGGTATGTGGATCATCAATTTTGCCGAAATGATGATGGAAGAGGCTTCCCTATATGAGTCGCCATTCGAGTATGTTCGGAAAAACATCAAACCCTTCCGTCTGAAAAACCGAGACTGGCAGCGAAGGACTTACTGGTGGAGGCTAGGCCGAAGTGGAAGAGATTGGCAAGAAGCGGTCAAACCACTTGAGCGCTACATCGCGACCTCCCAGGTTGCCAAGTACAGATTGTTCGTGTGGGTCCCAGCCGATACGCTGCCCGCCAACGTCGTGATAGCTTTCGCGCGTGACGATGATTACTTCTTCGGAATCCTGCACTCGCGCATTCATGGTCTCTGGGCGCAGTCTCAGGGAACTCAATTGGAGGCGCGTCCAAGATATACTCCCAGATCGACGTTCGAGACGTTCCCGTTCCCTCAGCCGACTCTAGAACAGAAGGCTGACGTATCGGAAGCGGCACAGTATCTTGACACGCTCCGTATGGGCTGGCTGAATCCTTCGTCTAGTGAGATTGGCAGCACCGGACTCAAACGACGCACTCTGACGAACCTGTACAACGATCCTCCCACATGGCTTCGGCTCGCTCACGGGAGGCTGGATGAAGCGGTGTCATCGGCGTATGGGTGGCCTGCGGATCTTACGGACGGGGAGATAATCGCTCGACTGCTGGAGCTGAATCTGAAGCGGGAAGCGGTGGGGTGAGTTGTGAAGGAAGCGGAGAAGAGCTGAGCTACACTACGTTCCGCCACTCTTCGCGTTTTGTGGAATGTGACCCTGAGAGAGCCTCATTTCTTCCTTGGAACCCGCCAAAGTCGCCTTACCCATCATCTGTGGGAAACTCCCGCCGTTCTCTCGGTTTCAATGGCACAGGGGATTAATGCAATCGTCTCTCCCCTCGTCTGCCCCATGACAGCAAGCTACGCGATGCAGTATATTGTTGCCCGCAACACGATTGGGAATCAGACCCGCCGTACGTTCACGGCGGAGGGTATAACTCACTGGAGGTGACACATGGGCAACCGTCTCGAAGGAAAGGTTGCGGTCGTAACCGGAGCCGGTCGAGGAGTCGGCAGAGGCGTGGCGCTGCTGCTCGCTGAAGAGGGGGCAAAGGTCGTCGTCAATGATCTGGGCAGCGACGTGGATGGAACGGGCAGCTCTCACGACCCGGCTGACAGCGTCGTTGCAGAAATCAAGGCTGCCGGCGGTGAGGCCGTGGCCAACTATGACAACATGGCCCTCATGGAGGGCGGTGAAGCGGTGATCCAGCAGGCCGTGGACACCTACGGACAGATTGACGCGCTCGTCAACAGCGCTGGGATGCTCCGGGACCGCATGATCTGGCAGATGACGCCGGACGACTGGGACCGAGTTCTGCTCAACAACGCCAAGGCAACGTTTACCGCGACCAAGTTCGCGTGCATCCTGTTCAGGCAGCAGCGCAGCGGTCGGATCGTCAACATGACCTCCGACGCCGGACTGGGAGACGTCGGCCGCTCGAACTACGCCGCCGCATCTGAGGCTATCATTGGTCTTACCCGAACGGTCGGGCGTGACATGGGCCGCTACGGTGTCACCTGCAACGCGATCTCACCCATGGTCGAGACCAGGCTGTTCCCTGGATCGGTCGAAGAGTACAGGGTCGCCGCGGTGGACTCGCCAACACGTGACGAGCGCGCGGGCATCTTCACTCCTGCCGGAGTGGGGGACTGGGAGGGTCCGGGCTTGCCTGACGATCCTGAAAACGTCGCCCCACTGGCCGTTTATCTCTGCACCTATGCGTCGCCCAATGTCAACTGCAACGTCTTCGGCGTGCGCGGCGGCAGCATCTACCTCTACTCACAACCCAGGGTAGAGCGCGCCGTCCAGAAGTGGGGCAACTTCACCATGGACGAGATGGATGTCCTGTTCCCCAAGATGATCGGGGACGGCTTCTAGGCGTCGTCGTCTCAGGCTTGGTAGTTAGAGAACAGCGACTGACAACTTTCAACTCCAGATTTCAGAGGTAAATGACAATGGGCAACAGACTCGATGGAAGAGTGGTAATCGTTACGGGCGCCGGACGCGGAATCGGCGCTGAGGTAGCCAAGTGGATGGCCGCTGATGGCGCGTCGGTCGTTGTTAACGACCTCGGCGGCTCTCTGGACGGCACCGGATCAGCGGCGGCCCCGGCTGAAGTAACAGTTCAGGCTATCCGCGACGCTGGCGGCACCGCCGTAGCCAACTTCGACTCCGTCGCGGAGTACGAGACAGCCGGAAAGATAGTCCAGGCCGCTATAGACAACTACGGTCGCGTGGACGGCGTATGCCATGTGGCTGGCATCCTGCGAGACCGCATGGTGTTCAACATGACGGAGGCCGAATGGGACGGCGTTCTGCAGGTCCACCTCTACGGCGCGTTCAACATGGTCCGCAACTGCGTCCCCCACATGATCAGACAGCAGTACGGCCGAATTGTGCTGTTCTCATCCGGTTCAGGACTGGGAGCCTCCGGCCAGACAAACTATGCGGCTGCCAAGGAAGGGATGGTCGGATTCGTCCGCGCACTGGCGAAGGACCTCGCCCCGCACGGCATAACCGCGAACGCGGTCTATCCGGGCGGCGCGACCAGGATGACTGAGTCTGTTCCGGAATCGACCACTCAGCTCAGGCAGCAGCAGCGCACCCAGGCTCAGCCTCAGCAGGCGCCCGCATCCCAGGGTCCGCCGATTCAGGGACCACCCGAAGCGCGCGACCCCGCGAACAACGCCCCCAAGGCAGTCTATCTGTGCACAGAGGCCGCCGGGAACATCACCGGACAGGTGGTCGGAGTCAGCGGCTGGCAGGCGACCCTGTACTCGCCGCGTCACGTCACGCGCAGCATCCATAAGAATGGTCGCTGGACACTGGACGAGCTTGACGATTTGATCCCCATAGCGATCGGTGCGGACCTGGTCAATCCCGTCCCGCCGCAGGCGCCGAGGGCTTAAGGGCTTAGCTATAGTGAGAGTCGGGGGTGGGTGTTCCCGGTCGTTGTACCTGGGATAGTCCCGTTCTCGACTCTCAGCCCTCGATTCTCATCTCACGACCAAGCAGGTCGATAACGGCCTGTGTAGCCTGTCGCTTATTGCCGTCCCGGTCGTCCGCGTCGGTGTGGATGCGTTCAGCGACCTCCAGACCGTCCGGCCCGGCGACACCTATGTAAAAGGTTCCGATTGGCAGGCCCGAACGTCCCCCGGTCGGTCCGGCGACGCCAGTGACTGAGATCGCGTAGTCGGTCCCTGTCAGGTCGCGAGCGCCCGTCGCCATCGCGACGGCCATCTCCGGGCTAACAGTGCCCTTGGTCTCATACAGTTCGTCGGACACGCCCAGCACCTTCTGCTTCAGGCCACCGGTGTAGGCGATGACTCCACCCGGAAACCAGCGCGAGCTTCCCGGGACCGTGCTGAAGGTGTATCCAACCAGCCCGCATGTGTCTGCTTCGGCCACAGATACGGTCTGACTCCGTTCAACCAGCGCTTCCGCGATCCGTTCAACGTTCATGATGACTCCTTTTAAGTGGTCAGTGATTGGGCAATGATAGCATTCATGGGCGAGTGTTCTATGGAGACACTAGCAGCCAGAACGCCAACTCCGTCTGATCTTTGTTCTCCACATCCCGTAGAATGGATCTGAAGCACCTGTCCTGCAAGGAGAGTCACAGAAAGATGAAGATACGCGACATACAGAGGCACATCGAAGAGAGCTTGGGAAGCCTGCATGAAACGGTGCTTCCACCACAGATCGGAGGGTTGCGGCTCCTGCCGGGTAACGGGTTCCGTCCTAAAGTGAGCATGTATAACGCCAAGGTTAATGGTAGCAACGAGCGTCAGAGAATCCACGAGAATGCGGACGCAAGTTCCTTCGACCCAAGCACTTGCGAGTTAGTGATTACCTTCGAGCGAATCAAGGACCTTAACGCGAACCTTTCCGAAAAGCCCAAGCGGGTCAGGGCCAAGTTCAACCCGATCCGCATCCGCGGCCCCATGGCCTCTGACACAGTTATCGAAGATAGGGCAGACAGGGTCTAGCCCTATATGGCAACCTACTACTTCGACACGAGCGCACTCGTAAAACTCTATCTCGTTGAGCAAGGGACCGATGTGGTATTAAACTTGGCAGATGACCAGGTCCGTGATCGGTTGGCGATTCTGGACCTGACACTCTTGGAGTGTCGATCGATGGTCAGACGTCGCGAGCGTGCGAGAGAAATATCCAGGGATCATGCAGAGCGAATCATAGAGCTAGTTGAAGAACATGCGTCGTCTACGTATCTGGTTCAGCCGACTACGAGGGAAGTACTGCACGAGGCGAGACGACTATTAGACGCTCGGCCCTCAGAACCCTCGACGCACTTCAATTGGCAGGATGCCTGAACATCTTCCACAGCGTCCCACCACCATTCACCTTTGTATGTGCTGACACTCGCCTCTGCGACGCAGCCATCCTGGAGGGAGTCGCAACCCTGAATCCACTTGAAGGTGGATAGTGGAGCCTGTCACGTGCCCACCTTTACGTGGGACGTTATTTTTCTGAGCGTCGCGAGCGCCGACAGGGCCGACAGCTTTCCGGTTCTCGGATTGGTCTCCGAGGGCGTGTTTTCGATCAGTATGCTAAAACTGCCGCACTCGCCTTCGACAACGATGTTGTGAGTGTTCTTGTCCACAGTCGGGTCTGCGTAGATGCGGATGTGTGTCTTGTGCGGTCCTACCCCAGCCATGCTGAGGGCGGCAGAGACGTTCACGTTCGCCGGGAACAGCCTGCAGGCCTCAGGCACCGGACCTTCGTAGACCACCGTCGGTTCTGAGAGTGCGTCCAGGTCGACGCCTGAGACCTCGATGCCTGGCGCTCCCCTCAGCCCTTCAGGAGGCTTGCGCGTGATCATCGTGATAGAGTCGACGCGCCCAACCGCCGCGCCAGCGACGCCGTCCAGCCCGACTATCGCTCCTGAGGGTACGTAAATCGTGGCTCCGTTCTTCCTGGCAAGGTCGAACAGGTCTTCACGTTGAAGCAGCGCGCCTCCGCTGAGGGCCATCAGGTCCTTGCCTGCGGACAACGTCGTAGCCGCGATAGACTCCATCGCGCTCGCGGGAGCGGCCTCGACCACCAGATCGACGGTCTCGACGAGCCGGTCCAGCTCGACCACCGGCGGTCGACAGGAAAGCGTCGAGGCGAACTGCTCGGCTTGCTCGAGGCTGCGACTTGTTATTCCGCCCAGTACTGCGCCCGGCACGGCCCCGGCGTCCAGCTCAGTCGCCACCTTTTGGCCGATTGTACCGCAGCCAGCTATTCCGATTATCTTGCTTGATTTGTTCATGCGGCCATACTAGTGATGCGAGCCACCGCTGTCAAAAGGGACTCCGGCAACTATCACCGGAGCGCGGTCGTCTCGCTCGCATTCCCCATTCCTCAACCTACCTGCTAAACTTCTCGCTAGTCTGAAACGAGGGAAATCATGGCCCGAATTACCTCTGAGGAAGTATCCCATCTGGCGCTTCTGTGCCGTATCGCGATGACCGAAGACGAAGTCGAGTTGATGCGCGACCAGATGTCGAACATCCTCGAAAACATAGACGTTCTCAACCAGGTCGATACCACCGGCGTCGAGCCGACCGGCCACTCGGTGGACCTCGTATCTGTCATGCGCGAAGATACCGTCGCTCCGTCAACCGACAGGGAAGAGGTTCTGTCCAACGCCCCCCGTCGCGAGGGCGACTTCATCAGGGTCAGGGCGGTGCTGGAGTCATGAGCGATCTCGTGCTGGCAGATCTGACCGTCCATGAGGCCCGCGACCTTCTCGACCGTCGCGAAGTAAGCTCGGTGGAGCTCACCAAGGCCGCGCTCGACCGCATCGCGAAGGTCGAAGATAGCGTCAAGGCGTTCGTGACTGTCACAGAAGACCTCGCCTTGAGGCAGGCAAAAGACGCTGACCGGCGCATCGCGGCGGGCGATGCGGCAACGCTGACCGGCATCCCGATGCAGCTCAAGGACAACATGACCACAACGGGCGTCGCCACCACCTGTTCCTCGCGAATGCTGGAGGGGTTCGTGCCGCCGTACGACTCGACGGTAACACGGCGACTCTACGATCAGTCCGCTGTACTCATGGGCAAGGGCAACCTAGACGAGTTCGCGATGGGGTCGTCCACCGAGAATTCGGCGTTCTTCCCCACGCGCAATCCGTGGGACCTCGACCGCGTGCCCGGAGGCAGCAGCGGAGGCCCTGCGGCTGCGGTCGCTGCGGGCGAGTGCTTCTACTCTCTCGGCTCCGACACCGGCGGCAGCATACGGCAGCCCGCCTCGCTCTGCGGCGTCGTTGGACTCAAGCCGACCTACGGACTCGTATCCCGCTATGGACTTGTAGCCTTCGCGAGCTCGCTCGACCAGATAGGCCCGATCACCAGGAACGTTACCGACTGCGCCCACGTGCTCAACGCGATTGCCGGGCACGACCCGATGGACTCTACTTCATTGGATGTCGAGATTCCCGACTACACGGCTTCTCTGGGGAGAGCCCTGTCGGGTCTTAAAATCGGTGTTCCGAAGGAGTATTTCGTCGAGGGCATGGAGCCTTCTGTAGAAGCGTCGACGCGGCGTTCAATCGCGTTGCTGGAGGAGTTGGGGGCCGAAGTCGCAGAGACATCGCTGCCGCACACCACCTACTCACTCGCCGTCTACTACATCCTCGCGCCGTCCGAGTGCTCGGCGAACCTGGCCCGGTACGACGGAGTGAAGTACGGCTTCTCTGACCGGGAGTCCGAGTCCATGTGGGATGCGCTGGAGCAGACGCGCGGCCGCGGGTTTGGCCCGGAGGTCAAGCGCCGGATCATGCTCGGCACATACGCGCTGTCTGCGGGATACTACGACGCCTTCTACCTGAAGGCTCAGCAGGTGCGCACTATCATCCGGCGGGAGTTCGAGACCGAGTTCGAGAAGTTCGACGCCATTGTCTCGGCCACTTCGCCGACGGTCGCGTTCAGGATCGGCGAAAGGACGTCAGATCCTCTTCAGATGTACCTGTCCGACGTGCTGACCCTCCCGGCGAACATCGCCGGCATCCCAGGCATATCCGTTCCCGCAGGACTGTCAGACGACGGACTGCCGATCGGGTTCCAGATACTCACCAGGCACCTGGGCGAGCCGACGCTGTTCAGGATCGCGCACGCATTCGAGCAGGCATCCGGCTGGAACGGCCAGAGGCCGCCGCTCGACTCCTGATTTCGCGTCGCAGACCGTCATTCCGGCGAAGGCCGGAATCCAGGGGAAGGGAGGGGTGTGTGAATCTACGTGGGTACTTTGTTGTACAGGATGCAATCGAATGAGCAACTCGGACGACCTCTCCACCCGCATAACCGGCATTGAGCCCTGGGACCCGCCCGAGGGCGAGCCGGGCCGGGGCATGACCATGCACACCACGCGCGGGGATGTCCGCTCTATCGTCCACCACGATCAGGAGATACGAACGACCAGGGGCATAATCTGGGTGTGGGGAGCGCGCGGCGGATTCGCAGGCCCCGCTGAAGGTCTCTACCGCGACCTTGCCGAGGAGCTTCGTCACGAGGTCACCTCGGTCAGAATCGACTACCGCCAGCCGAACGTCATCCCAGAGTGCGTGATGGACACGCTCGTTGGCGTCTCGTTCCTGACCGGCACCGGACACACTGACATCGCACTGGTGGGGCACTCTTTCGGAGGCGCTGTCGTTATATCAGCCGCGCCGTTCAGTGGGGAGGTCAAGGCAGTCGTTGCACTGTCCAGTCAGACTCACAGCGCACAGCGCGCGGCTCAGGTCGCCCCACGACCGCTACTTCTGGCGCACGGCACCAACGACACGCGGCTGCCTCCGTACTGCTCCGAGATGATCCACTCCTGGGCCGAAGAGCCGAAGGAACTTGTGCTATACGAAGGAGCCGAGCACGGCCTCGTCGAGTGCAAAGACGAGCTGAGGACGATGCTGCGCGACTGGCTGAGGGATAAGCTGGGGGTGTGACGGTAGGGTTTCACGACAACCCAAGACGTGCAAGTATTCAATGGCCTGATAAGCGCTATTTCTTAAACTCCTCAGGACGGCTGAGACATCTCTGACTAACTTTTGCATTATTGGTATGTACCGTTCAAGAGGCTACGGTCTAACGAAGCCTGCTTCGTGAATAGTGGCTCAGTCAGGAGTGAGTGCATTCGGCATCGAAGGTAGCAAAAGGGCTCCATTCCCCATGTACCATCCTCTTCGTCTAGGAGTTTGCGATTCAGTGTGCACGTCAAAGTCGAGTCAACCCAGACTAGGTTTAAATTCGAGTTAACAGCTTCGAAGCAATGTCCGGGACAGAAACATAAAGGAAACGGATTCTTGGAGGATTTAAGTAATTGATTAGCGGATGCGTAGAGGTGGGGAAGAGGTTCAGGTGGAGCGGGCGTGGACAGGCGCGCCGCTGAACACACCACACAGGCCATCCACCAGCGGCTGATCGCCACCATTGCGGGCCAGCGTCCTGATTACACTGGTGAACGCACTGAACGCATCCGCACCATCTTTGTTCTTCGAGCAGTGCGACACCTTTCGCGCTATCACCGCCCCGCGCAGCGCTCGCTCAGCACGGTTGTTGGTCGGCTCTATGCCTGGATCATCCAGAAACCGCAGCAGGTTGCCACGGTCATCGTGCCAGCCAAGCTCGTTCTGAAGCCTCCCGTTGTCACGATCAGGCATCGGGCGGTCTCGCAGATGATAGCTCACCTCTCGTCTCAACCGCTCCGTCTCCGCAACATAGTCCGACGCCTCTCCCCGACGATATGACTGCCTCAGTTCCATCGCCTCTCTGAGCAGGCCGCTCAGACGCTTGCCAAAGCCATGCCCTCGACTCCGATCGGGGGTGCGTCCTCTACCCACCTTGGTCTCGACCACCTCACTGATCGAGCGCAGCACGTGTGCCAGACATTTCTGCTGTTTCACACCCGACAGAGCCTGAGCATCGTAGCTCCGGCCCCTGTCCGTCACCATCACTCCTCCATAGTCCGACGGCACCACCTCTCTCACCTCTTCGTTGCGGTGACGAGCACGCACCTGGTACACCGTGGCATCTTCGGTCTCGAACGCCATCAGGAAGGCGCCCTCACCGCCCACTCGCCATCCCGTGTCGTCTGTGTGGACGACCCGACTCGCACACACCGAATCCCGCAGCCTCTGGTACGCATCTCCCACAGCGCCCTGGGCTCGGCGCAGTGCGTCCTGGGTGATCGCACCCTGGCTCAGCTCCACTCCGGTCAGCGCCCTCAGCACAGACGGCACCCTACGAACCGGTATGCCCACTCCGTAGTGCAGTACATGCGCCGCAGCCATCACTCTTCTACCCATACGGTGCGCACTCGCCCCGTACTGGTCCGCACCAACTTCGGCGTGGCGTCCTCGTACCCGTCTGCCGCAGCCACGACACCGACACACCTGCACCCGGTATTCTGTCACCTGCGGTCTGGGCATCTCGGGAATGTCGGTCACGTAGACAACATCCACTCCCTCCTGCTCGAGCACTCCTCCACATCCGGGACAGTTGTCGTCGGCCACCGACACATCCACTGGCGGCTCGGTGACCTCATCTGGAGACGGCGGCTTGCGGTAGCTGAAGTTCCCCATGCCCGGCTTTCGGCCGGGGCGTTTGGGCTTGTTGGTTCGCCCACCCTTGGAGAACGGGGCTGCCTGGCGCTTTCCCGCTCGCTTGGCCTCGGCGAGTTCCTTACGCAACTCTTTGATCGTCGCCGTAAGACGCGCAACCTGATCTTGCTGTCGGCTGACCAAGGCGATCAGCTCCCCGTGCTCACAGGGTGGAGGGTCTCTGTCTGTACACATAGCCGGAGTATAAGAATATGCCCAGCCTACCGCAACGCCTCAGCCGAAGCCGCTAATCAATTACAGTGTAACAATTGCCCAGATCGCGTTGATTGGTAAGTAAAAGGAGTCGTCGCTGGTCACGTTCAGCCCTACGGCAATCAGGACGACGGGCAGCACGCTTAATGCGATTCTCAACCTCACAGCGCTGAGTACGCCAGCCTCGTTAGACCAGGCCAGACTATCTTGCACAGCTCATCAAACGTCTCGATGGGTGTTGGTGTGTTGGTCCTGTCCAGCAGCTCGGCGATGGCATCGGTGCCGAAGTCGTGGAGCAGTGTCCATCCCATGACCCTGCGTGGAAATGTCTTGTCTGCCAGGAAGGTCCGGTCGTACGACTCGACAAAGGCCCGCATCTCATCGACGTCTCTATCGAAGAGACCAAGCCACAGCGGCATCCATTCGTAGTCTCTCACACCGACCCTGGCGTCGCCGAAGTCGATGACCGAGCTGACTCTCCACTCGTCGTTCGTCCTGATCAGCAGGATGTGGTCGGACTCCAGATCTCCGTGAACGACTACCCGGGGCTTCGACATGGAGTGGTCAATGACATAGTCCAGAATGCCGGCCAACCCCTCTGCAACTTCAGGCATGACCAGTCCGCGACCGACAAGCTCGGGCAGTACCTCTCTTCGCCTCCGAGCTACGAGATCGTTCCAGGCCTCTCCGGCGTCGGCACCCTCGAGCTTGTCGACTCCGGTCTGGTGAAGGGACCTTGTTACAGCGCCTATCTGCGCGGCGATGGACATGACCTCTTCTCGACTGATCTCCGGCCTGAGCGCTTCGAGTGTTAGTCCGGGACAGTGCTCCATTACCAGGTAGGTCCAGGTCACTCTGTCCTGGTACTGACCTGACGCGACGATTTCCGGGACGGGAACACTGCCTTCAGCGCTCAGTACCTCGATCAACTTCGGTTCTATATCGAACTCGGACCAGAACGGGCTGTAGATCTTGACAACCAGACGCCGGTCAAGGATGAACACGGCGTTGGTGTTCGAGCGTGGAGCCTCGATGCTCTGGTAGCGAATGCCTTCGGACGTACAGATGGCGTCGACGATCGGTCTCCAGAGGGAGACGTCGTTGTACGCAGCAGTCCAGTTGGACCATGATTCGATTGGCGGAAGATGGTAGGTCAAGGTCGTTCCACTTGACGGCATGAGTGGCAGTGTAAGATAGTTAGACTTATACTAATAATTAGGATCGCACGATGCAATTCCGTGAGGAGCTGATCGAGAAGCTGGTCGAGCACATGGCCCTTGTGCAGAGACACATGCGTGTCAGGCGCTCCTCGGCGTGGCTGGATCTGGACCTCACCAGGCAGCAGGCCAAGACACTGCACTTCCTGACGGACGGGCAGCGGCGCATGTCAGAAATCGCCGGACGGCTCGAAGTTGAGATGCCCTCCGCTACAAGCATGATAGATCGTCTCGTAGCCAAGGGGCTTGTCGAACGCGGGCAGGACCCCGCGGACAGGCGCGCCGTGGTCTGCTCGCTCACGCAGGAAGGCATTGATACGGTCGAGCGATTCTCAGCCATCAGGGCGGCGAGGACCGAGTCGCTCGCCGCTGTACTGAGCACAGAGGAGCTGGAAGTCGTGGTCCCCGCAATGGAAATCCTGGCCGACGCGGTCCGCAGGCCAGACTTCATGCTGGGAAGTGATGGCCGCGAATCGCCTGACGGGACAGCTCAAACCGTTGAGGCCGGCGCATGAGGATTTTGTTCCGGCTGACACGGTACGCCTTCAGGCACAGGTGGTACCTGATCGGCGCGTACGCAGCGATGGTGGCATCGAGTCTTTCCGCGCTTGTGATACCGAGGATGTTGGGAGAAGCCGTCGACGAGGCGCTGGTCAGCGGTCTCCAGAGCCGTCTGCTTCAACTGGCGACCGTGATTGTGCTGTTCAGTCTGCTGAGGGGTATATTCTCATACGGGCAGCGATACCTGTCCGAGTCGCTCTCCCAGAGGAGCGCCTACGATCTGAGGGAAGACTTCTTCATGAAGCTCCAGGGAATGAGCTTCGGCTTCTTCGACCGGGAGCAGACCGGCGACCTCATGTCCAGGGCCACGCAGGATGTTGAGGCGGTCCGCACGTTCGTCAGCATGGGCATGGTGCGCGGCCTCTCCATATTCGTGACACTGGGGGCTGTCTCGGCACTCATGGCCGTTACCAACTGGAGGCTCACCCTAGTCTGCATGGCCTTTCTGCCTCTCATCCTGTGGAGGGCTGTGGTCATGTCAAGGACCCTTCGTCCTACCTGGTTGAAGGTGCAGGAGGAGACCGGCGCCATGACCACGGTTCTCCAGGAGAACCTGTCGGGCATGAAGGTGGTCAAGTCCTACGGCGCCAGGGCCTTCGAGGAGTCCAAGTTCAACGCCAGGGCCGCCGCCATTGCCAGGCTCACCTACTCGGCCACTCGCCTCTTCGCATCCCAGGGCTCCCTGATGACGTTCATATTCACAGCGGCCACCGGCGCGATCCTCTGGTACGGCGGCAGGGAAGTCGCCGCCGACAGGCTCACAGCCGGCGGCCTGACGTCGTTCATCTTTTACATGGGCCTGCTTGCTATGCCAGTCAGGATGAGCGGGTGGTTGATGAACACTCTCTCCCGCGCCTCATCGGCCGGTCAACGGCTGTACCACGTGCTCGACGCACAGTCGCCCGTGAGTGAGAAGCCGGACGCCATTCCCATGCCACGCGTCGAGGGACACGTGGCCTTCGAAAACGTCGCGGTCAGCTACGACGGAGCCAGGAGCGCAGTCCGCAACATCGACTTCCAGGCGCACCCCGGCCAACTCGTCGCCCTGCTCGGTGGGCCCGGATCGGGCAAGAGCACGATAGCCCACGTCGTCCCAAGGTTCTACGACGTTACCGAGGGTCGCATAACCATCGACGGATACGACACCAGGGATGTCACCCTCACGTCGCTGAGGGAGAACGTCGGTATCGTCATGCAGGACGTCTTCGTCTTCGCCGCCACCATCCGCGACAACATAGCTTACGGGCTCGACGAGGTGGACATGGACATGGTGGTAGAGGCAGCGAAGATCGCTCAGCTTAATGACTTCATCGAGGGCCTACCCGGCGGGTACGACACCTGGGTCGGCGAGCGCGGCGTTACACTCTCCGGTGGACAGCGCCAACGTCTCGCAATCGCCAGGACGATCCTTCTCGACCCACCGGTGATCATTCTCGACGACTCCACATCGAGCGTGGACATGGCGACCGAGCACAGGCTTCAGGAGGCTCTGGACGAGGCGATCAGGGGCAGGACGACCTTTGTAATCGCACACAGACTCTCAACCGTTCGCAGGGCCGACCTGATTCTCGTCCTGGAAGACGGCGAGATTGTCGAGCGTGGAACGCACGACGAGCTGCTGGCACAGGACGGCTTCTACCGCCGAATATACGACCTGCAACTGCGCCCGCAGGACCAGCTTAAAGCTGGACATATAAGTCCATCGAGTCCAGTCGTACGGGCAGAAGCCGAAGCTCGGGGCCATCTCCATGGAGGTAATGCCTCATGATGCACGGTGGCTTCGGCGGCAGGGGCGGCTATGGGCGCGGCATGAGGGGACGTCTCGGCTCGGACAGGGAAGAGTATGAGGATGGGAGGATCTACGACCACAAGGTGGTCAGACGTCTCTTCAGATACCTCCTCCCACATAGACCGAGGCTATTGCTTATCCTCGTGGTCGTCATGGTGTACACCGGCACGGTGGTCGCGCTGCCGTGGATGATCGCCAGAATCATCGACCGGTACGTGCGCACGGGCGACCTGTCTGGCCTGAACGTCGTCGTTCCCATCTTCGTAGGAGTCGCGCTGCTCCAGTACGGAAGCCAGTATCTTCAACTCAGGACGATGTCGTTCGTAGGGCAGCGAGTGCTCTACGACCTGCGGGTGGGCCTGTTCAGCCATCTGCAGGGCCTGTCCATGAAGTTCTACAACAGGAATGAAGTCGGCCGGGTGATGTCCAGGGTCCAGAACGACGTTAGCCAGCTACAGGAGTTCCTATCCATCGTCATCATCACGATTGCGGACGTGCTCAGCCTCACCGGAATCATTACCGCGATGGTGCTGATGAACGCGCGACTTGCCGCCGTGACGCTGTCGGTCATCCCTGTTCTCATCGTGATGATGGTGATCTGGCAGCGGTTTGCACAGCGAGCCTTCATGAGGGCCCGGCGGGCAATTTCAGTCGTCAATGGCAGCCTTCAGGAGAACATTTCCGGCGTTCGCGTGATCCAGAGCATGAACCGCGAGGACGCGAACATCCGCTCATTCGGCAATGCCAACTCGGAGAACCTCGGCGCGAACCTCGCGGCTGTACGGATGCAGGCGGTCCTGTTTCCGTCGGTCGAGTTCCTCTCAGCCGTCGGTCTGGCCTTCGTTATAGTCTTCGGCGGCTCCCTGGCGCTGGACAACGCCATCGAAGTGGGTGTGCTGGTAGCGTTCGCCCTCTACATACAGCGCTTCTTCGAGCCTGTGTTGAACCTCACCATGCAGTATGGGTCTCTTCAGCGCGCCATGGTCTCCGGAGCGCGGATCTTCGAGCTGATGGACGTGGAGCCTGACGTGGCCGACAGCCCGGACAGCAAGCAGGTCGAGGCGGTCAGCGGCGACGTGCGGTTCGAGGGCGTCAGCTTCCACTACATCGAGGGTGAGCCGGTGCTCGAACATGTGGACCTGCACGTCCCTGCGGGACACACCGTCGCCCTCGTCGGACCCACGGGCGCTGGGAAGACCACGGTCGTGTCCCTACTCATGCGCCTCTACGATGTGTCCGAGGGCCGTGTGTTGCTGGACGGAGTCGATATTCGCAACATCACGCTCGACTCCCTCTCGAAGCATATGTCCGTGGTGACCCAGGAGCCGTTTCTATTTTCCGGGACCATCCGCGAGAACATCCGGTACAACAGCGCTGGCGCCACTGACGAGGACGTCGTCCGGGCCGCCTCCGCAGTGGGCGCGCACGACTTCATCATGAAGATGGAGCACGGGTACGATACCCCGCTCCAGGAGAGGGGCGGCAACCTCAGCGTCGGCCAGCGGCAGCTAATCAGCTTCGCCCGGGCGCTCGTAGCCGACCCGGCGATACTGCTTCTCGACGAGGCGACCGCCAACATCGACACACATACAGAGATGCTGATCCAGAGAGCCCTCGACGAACTGCTCAAAGGCCGGACTGCCATCGTCATAGCTCACCGTCTCTCCACAATCAGAAACGCCGACCGCATAGTCGTCCTGGACAACGGTCAGGTTGTGGAGGAGGGTATACACGACAACCTGTTAGCCCGCGGCGGTCTGTACGCACGCCTTCACTCATATACTGCTGAAGGCGAGGTGGAGTCGGGTCCCTTCGGTAAAGGCAGGTTCGAGGCGACACGTACCGAAGCCGCACAGAACTCCGATCACACTGTGGCGCCTCCCGCCTGAACGGAGCAGTGGTAGCCAGCTCACAGGCTATCGGTGCGCTCAGGCATCGCAACTTCAGGCTCTACTGGATTTCCGATATGGGGCTGTCTGCGGCTATGGGTATGCAGTTTCTCGTCCTAGGCTGGCTGGCGCTGGGCATGATCGTCCTATTCGGAGTCACGCTGTTCGTCTTCGCCATATCGCCGATCTACATCGTCTCTCTCGTGCTTCTGTTCCTCACGGGAGTTGGATTCACCGGCTTCTTCTCGATGGGCACAACCGTGCTGCAGCTGACCACTCCGTCACAGCTGCGTGGGCGCATGATGAGCCTGTGGCTCATAGGGGCGGCCATGCACTATGTAGGCGCACTGCCGCTGGGGGCAGTCGGCGAATACTGGGGATGGCCGCTGTCGCTGGGAGGCGCCGCGCTGGTAATGATGGCCTTCGTGCTATGGTTGGGTATTCTCAGACCGACGCTGCGTGAGTTGAAGGTATAGCAGCCTGCTAGGGCAGGGCAGCAACCGCCTTGATCTCCAGCAGGAACTCCTCTCTGACCAGGCCGTCGACCACCAGCAGCGTGTTGGGAGGATAGTCGCCATCGGGGAATATCGCCGGGTACACCTCGGTGCGCCCCGCGATGTATGCCTGCACGGAGTCCCGCCCCACGACGTAAGTGGTGAACTCCACGACGTTGCTGAAGGTTGCGCCGACGCTCTCCAGTATGCCCCCGAGATTCTCGAACACCTGCCTGGTCTGGGCGGTCATGTCGCCGACCCCGACCGGGTTGCCGTCGAGGCCCACGGCCACCTGTCCGGCGATGAAGAGCAGCTCCCCGGGGGCGGTCCTGATCGCCTGCGAGTAGGCTCCGATCGGTTGAGGGGCCTTGTCCGTATTCACAATAGTTCGCTTGAGTTCGCTCACGTCAGTCCTCCTTGACCACCAAGTGCATAAGCAGTAGGGTGATTCTACATGACTCACATAATGAGTCCAGGAGATTCTCTATATGAACCAGCTTACTGTCAGAGGCTTTGGAGATGAATTGGGAGAGAGCATCCGGCATCTGGCACAGCGCGAGGGAATCTCTCTGAACCAGGCTGCATTGAAGTTGCTCCGTAAGGGGGCCGGCCTGCCGGACGGTCAGGGAACCGAAAATACTATCGGGAACTCACTGGACGACCTGTTCGGCTCATGGAGTCCAGAGGAAGCCGAGGCGTTCAATGCCGCTCTTGAGGTCTTCGAGACCGTGGATGAGTCTGCCTGGGAATGAAGGTCCTGCTGGACTCCAACGCCTACTCCGAGTTCATGAGGGGCAACCATCGGGTGAGAGACATCGTGCAGGCTTCGGAAGAGATTCTCATGTCGGCTGTCGTGGTCGGCGAGCAGTTGTTCGGTTTCAGACAGGGGCAGCGCTTCGAGCAGAATGTTATTGAACTCCGCTCATTCCTTGAACGCCCCTACGTATCGTTTGTGCCAGTCGGACCAGTGACCGCTGACCGTTACTCCAGGATAATGACAGCGCTGAAGGCGAAGGGGCGTCCCATTCCGACCAATGACGTGTGGATAGCGGCGCACGCAATGGAGACGGGCGCCGACCTCGTTTCGGCGGACAGGCACTTCGGGTACGTGGACCAGATTGTGTGGGTGCGAGTGACGTCGGATTGAGGTCGAACTGACGTTTAGCAGTCCGTCCGAAGATCGACGCCGCATCCTCTCGGAAGGCCTGCGTGCCTACGTGTGCAGCTCGATGATGTCGCGGTCGGTTAGCTCGTGGGTGCGGCCTACGTGCTGGCCGTTGAACTTGCCGGAGTCGCCCCAGAGCACAGCGTATCTCAGGCCTTGTGCGATGTCCTTGTGGAGCTGGGTCGCGGCCTCGATCACGGTCGAGCCTATGGGCAGCACCAGCGGCTCGGTTGGAGCGTAGTCCTCTACCCTGACACGGGGCGACTTGGTGTAGACACGAATGACCTTGAGGGCTTCGAATATCTCCAGGGCGACTTCGTCGAAGCCGACCTCTTCTTCAGCGCTGGCCATTATCACCGGGTAGCGGTCTCCAAAGGCATTTTCAAGCAGCTCGAACTGGTCGAGCGCGCCGGGGATGTCGGCCTTGTTACCGACGATAATCGTCGGCTTGTCCAGCCACTCGTTGCGGCCCACCGGTCGGTCGCCCTTGCCCAACATGCTGAAGTTCCACTCGCCCAGTGCGGTGAACACATCGTCGGCCTGGGAGACGGCGTCCATCGCCAGATCGACCACGACTACGAAGACGTCGGTGTTTCGGAGCAGGCCGTACAGCCGGCCCTGGGTCGATGGATTGGAGATCGGGGGCGTATCCACGAACTGGATGCGTACGTCCTCGTAGTTGAGCATCCCGGGCACTGGCTCCTGCGTGCTGAGCTCGTACGCGCCGACCTTGCTCCGTGCGCCGGTGGAGCGGTTGAGCATGAGGGACTTGCCGGTGTTGGTCGGGCCGATCAGGGTGGCCCTTCCGCCTCCCTCTTTGGGCATCGAGAAGGGTTCGGTCCTGCCACTGCCGGGACCCTTCGACGACGCGCCCTCCAACTCCCCCATCAGCTTCGACAGCCGTGAGCGCAGCTGTGCTTTCAGGTGATCGGTGCCCTTGTGCTTGGGCATGATCGCCAGCATCTCCTGGAGCGCGGCGACCTTTGCCTGCACCGTTCTGGCCTGCCTGAACCTGTCCTCGGCCTCTCTATATTGAGGAGGCACGTTTGTGGGCATTGCTGCCACCTCCTATATTAATTATCGAACATGGATTGCACGCCACACCGGGGGACTGAATGCTCATTTTTGCTGCTGGCCGTGTCGGTGTTGGTATGCGGAAATATCACCCTCACCCCAACCCTCTCCCTGAGGGAGAGGGAGCTTACTTCAGCCCCGGGAAGGGTTGCCAAAGCCGCCTGACGTCGTTCGCCCGGCGGCGAAGTCGGCGGTCGCCTGATCGATCTCGCGCGACCATTCTCGCTTCAGATCGTCCCGAACGTTGATCGTCAGCTTGTCGAGGCCGTCTATGTGGAGCTCGATCACGTCGCCGTCCTGCATCGCGCCCAGACCCTGGTGATTCGTTCCAGTGGCGAGAATGTCTCCGGGTTCCAGTGTAGTGATACCGCTCGCCCACTCTATGCAGCGGGGAATGTCGTAGGCCATGTCGCTGGTCGAGAAGTTCTGACGCAAATTGCCGTTCACCCACAGCCGAATGTTGAGGTCCATCGGATCGGCTATCTCGTCAGCCGTCACTATGCACGGCCCCACAGGTCCGAACGTATCCCAGGACTTGCCCTGAAAGAAGCTGTTGCCGCCGAGTCCGCGCGCCGAGCCATCGATGAAGTTCACATAACCGAAGATATGTTGATATGCGTCTTCAGCATTGACGTGCGCCGCCTCGCTGCCGATCACGAGTCCAAGCTCGGCCTCGTGGTGAAAGATGTTGGCCGGGGCGTCGGGAAGGACGAGCGTGTCGCCGTCGCCAATGATCGAGTTCGAGGACTTGAGGAAGGCGTTGATCAGCGCGGGCGCGGAGCGGGCGCCGTGCTCCATGTAGTTCGCGGCCATCGCGACGATCTGCGTAGGCTTCGGTAGAGGTGGTCGCAGACGGATCTCGGTACGAGGGACACCGTCCGACGATGACACGAGTTCATCTACATTCCCCTTAAGCGAGTCGAAGTCGGCAATGATGCCGGACATCAACTCCTGCGGAGACATGTGCGGTATCTCGCTAACCGCGGGTGAAATATCCACAACCCGGTTGCCGTCCAGCACGCCGGGAACGAAGTCGTTGAACATTACGAGTCTCATAGTGTCACCATCCTTTAATGCGGACTCATAAAGACTATCCAATGACCGCTAACCTCCAGGACCCCGCCCTCTTCCTCTGGATTCCGGCTTTCGCCGGAATGACGGTCAGGCGCAGTTAACTGCCTGGATTTGCCAGGGTCACCGGATACTGTACTAGTCGTTAGCGGCGGCCTCTCTGGTCTCTCGCTCCAGTCGCGTCTCGCGGGGCCATTCGCGATTGAGGTCGTCCCGCACGTTCAGGTGGAGGACTCCCATGCCCTCGACTTCCATCTCGATCGTATCGCCATCATGCAGCGGGCCCAGGCCCCGGTGGTTCGTGCCGGTGGCCACTACGTCGCCGGGTTCGAGCGTCGTGATGGCTGACGCAAACTCGATCACGCGGGGGAGCTTGTGGGCCATATCGTCGGTATTGAAGTCCTGCCTGAGCACCCCACTCACGGAAAGTTTGACCGCGAGATTCTGAGGGTCATCGACCTCGTCCGCCGTCACTAGAAACGGTCCCAGCGGAGCCGAGGTGTGTGGCGACTTGGTGGGAAAGAAGCTGTCCATTGGAGGAGCGCCGAGGCCTCGCGAAGAGACATCGATGAAGTTCATGTAGCCAAATATGTACTGCTCCCAGGCGTCGGCACTGACCCTGGACGCCCGTTTGCCGATTACGAGGCCAAGCTCAGCTTCGTGCTCGAAGATCGTCGCGGGCTCCTTGGACAGCACAACGGTATCCCCGTCGCTGACGACGGCCTTCGGGGACTTCAGGAAGGCGTTGATAGGAGCGGGTGCGTCACGGGTTCCGTCTTCCATGTAGTTGACGGCCATGCACACGAGCTTGCCAGGCTTGGGAGTCGGCGGCCTCAGCCGGACGCTGTCCAGAGGCACACCGTCGGAAGCCGAGACAGCCTCCTCGATCCTGGGCCTGTAATCGTCGAACCTCTCGATCAATCCGTTTATCAGATGATGCGGGCCGATATGGGGGATGTCAGCCACCACGTCAGACACGTCAACTACGCGGTCGCCTTCAACAACACCCAGTTTGAAGTCATCGAAGAACACCAGCTTCATCGGGGAACACCTCCTCACATACTCGCACGGCGCTATGAACGCCTGTCTGGTCATGGTCTGCGCTGATTGTACCAGAGGAGCCAAGAGCCCGAGCGTCGGCCTGCGTACGTTTGACCTAATGTTTGGATTTCAGCTATATTAACTTGCGAGCGTTCACTTACAACCGAGCCATACAGGACTTGGCGAGACGGTCATGCGCATACGGCGCCCAACAGATGTCAGGCGGCGCGAGATCATCGAGGCTGCTCGGGTGGTGATAACGGACCACGGAATGCAGGCGCTGACTATCGGCAGCCTTGCCCGTGCCGTCGGCGTCAGCGAGGGCGCGATCTACCGCCACTTTCGCGGCAAGAAGCAGATTCTCGCCGGCCTGATCGAGGACATAGACCGCAGGCTCACCCGGAGAATCGACCTAATCGACGGTGACCCGGATGCGGGGCTGAGGCGGCTGGAACATGTGCTGAAGGACAACGCGGCTCCTTCCACGGTGACGGGTGTATCGTTCCTGGTGATAGCGGAAGTGCTGATGAACGGCGACGAGGAGCTGAGACGGCTGATGCAGACGGCCATCGACAGGCATCTGGCGATGATCGAATCTCAGCTAAGCGCCGGAGTGCAGAAGAGTGAGGTACGGACAGACATAGACCTGAAGGCGGCGTCCCTCCAGTTCTACGGGCTTATCCAAGCAGTGAATACCCTCAACCACTTCGGAGACGAGGACCAGCCAATCGGAAACAGCGCCAGTTTATGGCACATATTCAACCACGGAGTTTCGACAGAGCGGGCGTGACACGCGCCGCAGAGCGCGGATGGCCCGACTCGGACCAACAGAAAAAGAATCGGAAGTATGGCCGCTAAGGTCATAAAAGGAGGGCAAGCATGATGAAATTACCCCACAGTCCGTTCAAACTTAGGCACTGGGCCATATTCGGGGCGGCCATTGCGCTGATCGTCGCGCTGGCGTGCTCCAGCGAGCCGGCGCCAGCTCCGGCCCCGGCAATCGACGAAGCGCAGCTTCGTAACATCGTCGCCGAGGCCATATCCCAGTCACAGCCCGCTCCGCAACCCCAGGTTTCGGCGCAGGAAATCCAGTCAATGGTGCAGACCGCAATGGGCACCATGATGACCGACATGTCCAGCTCGCAGGTCTCGGCCAGTGAGATTCAGGCCATGGTGGAGTCAGCCGTGGCGGGCGCCGCCCCCGAGGGGGCGTCCCCAGAGCAGATCCAGTCGATGGTCGAGAGTGCCGTAAAGGCCGCGACCGCTGACGCAGCCACCGGCGCAGACATCCAGTCCGCGATCTCCATGGCGGTCAGCGAGTCGCAGGCCGGCATGATGACCAGCAAGGACGTCCAGGCCGCCGTAATGAAGGCGACCGAGGGCCAGATTACCGCCGAGCAGGTGCAGGCGATCGTCGACAGGGCCGTCGCCACGCCGGAAGCCGCGATGGCGATGAGCGACCAGCCCATGCAGGGTGGCACCATAAGGTTCGGCATGATCGCGTTCAACTCGCTCGACCCGATGCTCGCCGGCCTGGCCCAGGCGGAAGCGCCCTACGGGGAGCTGACCCACGACAGCATCACCATGTACTGGTACGACGGCGAGGTGACGCCCTGGGCCGTAGAGTCGTGGTCGTCCACCGATGACCTGTCCCAGTACACGTTCAAGGTGCGCAACGGGATTAACTTCCATGATGGAAAGCCGCTGACGTCGGCCGACATCAAGTACACGCTTGATCGGATACGCCATCCGGACTCCCCCTCGCCCCACAGGGACAACATCAAGTACATCGACATCATCAGCACACCTGACGACCTGACGGTTGTGCTCGACCTCGGCGATCCAAACGCGTTCCTGATGGGCGACATGACCGACTACCACGCTCGAATCGTTCCGGACGGAGTCTCCAGCGAACAGATCGCATCCGCGGAATACGGTTCGGGAGCATATACCCTCGGCGAGCACAACCCGACCGTCCGATCGGTAATGCATCGGAACCCAGACTACTGGCGTGAGAACAGACCCCATGCAGACCAGATGGTCTTCTTCTACATGCCCGAGCAGGTCACCCGCATCGAGGCGCTCAAAACAGGCGCAATTGACGTGGTGATTGATCCCGCGTACGAGTCGCTCGGCGCGCTGGCCGGAAACCCGGACATCCGCATCGCGTACGCGCCGTCCGCCGGCGTCACCGTGATCGACATGCATACCAGCTACGCGCACGTTCAGGGCAACGACGATCACGCGGCGGTCCAGGGCGCGGCGGACTCGATATTCTCCAACAAGAACCTCCGCAAGGCGTTGCAGTACGCCGTGGACCGAGACTTCGTTGCCGAGGCCGCGCTTTTCGGACGGGGATCACCAGCCAACGACCATCCCGTAGGCATCAACGACCAGTACTACTGGGATGAACAGCCGATCATCAAGCAGGACATCGCCAAAGCCAAGGAGTACCTTGAAGCGGCCGGATACGGTGACGGAGTCGAACTCAACCTGAATACCTCGGACTTCGGCCAGATGCTCGACATAGCAGAGGCGTTCAAAGAGTCCGTTGAAGCAACCGACATCGGGATCAGCGTCGACATCACCGCCCACGACTCATCCGCATACTGGACCGCGCAGTGGATGAACCCATGCTGCCCGTTCGTGTCCAGCGGCTGGAGCGCCCGGCCGGCCAATGCGGCCATAAGCGTGCAGCTCAGGGGCAACGGTGTCTGGAACGAGTCGTACTACAACAACCCGCGCCTGGATGAGCTCCTTGACCTCGCATCCAGCGAGGCGGACTTCGAAAAGCGCAAGGAGTACTTCCGCGAGATGCAGGAGGTCCTGATCGAGGACGTGCCGGTGCTGTACCTCGCCTACATACCGGTCATGTATGCGCACCGCGCGAACATCAAGGGTGTACAGGCACACACAGCCCTGGCCCACTGGCTGTTCGAGGATTGGTGGGTGACAGAGAACTAGAAGTAAATGACCAGCGACAGTAGGGGCAGGTTTCAAACCTGCCCCTACTACAGCGCATAGACATGCACAGGGCGCCCACAAGGGACGCCCCTACGGATACACATGGCAAGATTTCTCATAGTCAGACTATCTCTCATCGTGGTGACGCTGCTCGCCGTGTCAGTCGCGATCTTCACGCTCATCGAGGCGGTGCCCGGCGACGCGGCATCGGTCATGCAGGGCCAGCAGGCGACGCCCGACAGCCTTAGAAACCTGCGGGCGCAGATGGGCCTCGACCGTCCCCCGCACATAAGGTACTTGGACTGGATCTGGGACGCGATGCGCGGAGACCTCGGTCAGTCGGCAAAGTCCAACGCATCGATATCGGAGATCATGGGTAGCCGGCTGCGCCATTCCGCGCTGCTTGCCGTGCTCGCTTTTGTAATCGCGGTGCCTCTGGGACTGGTGATGGGGGTGTGGGTCGGGACACGCGCCGATACTTCCATGGACCGATTCCTCACCATGGGAGGACTCGTAACCATATCCCTGCCGGAGTTCGTGACGGGGGTGGTGATGATACTGATACTGTCATCGACCCTTGGATGGCTGCCGTCTTCCAGCATTATGATGCCCGGAGAGTCGATCATCGGCAATCCGCAGGTGCTGGTAATGCCGGTGCTCACGGTCACCGGAGCGCTGTTCGCCTACATCATGAGAATGGCGCGGGCCAACGTCATCGAGGTGATGGAGAGTAACTACGTCCGCACGGCGATCCTCAAGGGACTTCCCATGAGAACCGTGGTAATCAGGCACGTGCTCCCCAACGCGATGCTGCCAACGATAACCGTGATCGCCAACAACGTCGGATGGATGTTCGGCGGTCTAATCATCATCGAGAACCTGTTCGCCTATCCCGGAATGGGCAGCCTGTTGATCCAGGCTATCGACACCCGCGACATACGCACGCTCCAGTCAACCGCGCTGGTGATAGCGGCGGTGTACACATTCAGCAACCTGGCCGCCGACCTGGCATACGGCGCCCTCAATCCAAGGGTGAGGCTGTCCTGATGGCGACCGGCGACTCCACAATTCGAGCGGGAGCATCCTCTACTACCGGGGTGGCGAAGATATGGCGCGCAGTAATCGCCTTCTTCACCCTGGTCCTCCGTACCAACACGGGACGGATTGGACTGGCGGTGGTGACCGTCCACGTTGTACTGGCAATAATCGGGCCCTGGATCACGCCTTACCCGCCGACTGAGTACCACATTGCAGACCAGTACAGCTCGCCCGACTCGACGTACTGGCTGGGTACCGACGAGAAGGGCCGAGACATACTCAGCAGGGTGCTGGCAGGAGCGCGTTCGATAATCTGGATAGCGACCGCGGGAACCATCCTCGGCGTCACCCTCGGCACAACCGTAGGGGTCACGAGCGGCTACCTGGGAGGCAAGATCGACCAGGTCATAATGCGAATCGTGGACTGGTTCCTGGCAGTCCCGTCGCTGCTACTGGCGATCCTGGTTATCAACATGGCTACCCAGCGGCTACCCAACGTCGATGAGTCCATAATCATCATCGGCATAATTGGCATATCGTTCATGCCCAACAACAGCCGTGTTATCAGGAGCGCGACCCTGGCGATCAAGCCGCTGGAGTTCATTCAGAGCGCGCGTCTGAGGGGTGAGCCGACACTGTACATCATGTTCCGCGAAGTACTTCCGAACGTTCTGCCGGTGGTTGGCGTGGAGGCCACGATACGGTTGAGCTTCGCACTGCTGCTCACGGCAGGACTCGGATTCCTGGGACTGGGAGTGCAGCCGCCCGAACCAGACTGGGGAAAGATGGTCAGCGAGAATGCCATCATCCTTGACGTCGCCCCCTGGGCATCGCTTGCCCCGGGAGTCGCCATGGCCTCGTTGGTGGTCGGCATCAACCTGCTCGCGGACGGCATACGCCAGGCGCAGAACCTGCCTGAGACCGGAGACAGGTAACACATGACCCAGGCGCTTCAGCAAGACGCTCCACTCATGCAGGTCGAAGACCTCGCTGTGACCTTCTACAGCCCAAACGGCACGTTCCGCGCGGTAAGGGATGCGTCACTCGAAATCTCAAGGGGCGAGGTGCTCGGGCTGGTCGGCGAGTCCGGGTGCGGCAAGTCGACGGTTGCGTTCGCCATGATGGGCTACCTTCCCGGCACTGCACAGGTCGATGGGGCCGTGCGTTTCGAGGGCGTAGACATCACGACGCTGTCGTCAGGGGAGATCATGGAGTTGAGGGGCAATCGCATCGCGATGGTCTACCAGGATCCCGTGACTTCGCTCAACCCATCGATGCGGGTCGGCCCACAGGTCGAAGAGGTGCTGCTTCAGCATCTGGACCTTGACTCGGACGCCGCCCGCGTCAGAAGCGTGGAGTTGTTCGAGAGTGTCGGACTTGCCGACCCCGACCGAATCGGCAGGCGCTACCCTCACGAGCTCAGCGGCGGTCAGCAGCAGCGAGTGGTTATCGCCATGGCGCTTGCCTGCGACCCGCACCTGCTGATAATGGACGAGCCGACGACCGGCCTGGACGTGACCACAGAGGCCACCATCCTGGACCTGATAGTCGAGCTGAAGGACCGGGTCAACGCGGGCATCCTGTTCGTCAGCCACAACCTTGGAGTGATAGCGCGTGTCGCCGACCGTGTTGCCGTCATGTATGCCGGCGAGATCGTCGAACAGGCGCCTGTACGAGAGCTGTTCAAGAACCCGAGTCACCCCTACACTGCCGGGCTGCTCTCGTGCGTTCCGCAGCCACCGGGTGACGACGGCATCGAGCGCCAGCTGAGCAGCATACCCGGGACCGTGTTCGACGCGCAGACCGAGCAGTCGGAGGAATGCCTGTTCGCTCCGCGGTGCCCGCTCGCCCAGGAGAGCTGCATGTCGCAGTCGCCTCCGCTGGTAAACACAGGCGACGGTCACCTGTCCAGGTGCTTCTTCCACGAAGACGTCAGGTCTGACATCTGGGGACAGGCGCTGGCGCGCGTGGAGAAGCCGCAGGAGCAGGACGGCAGGCCGGTGCTCAACATCGAGGGGCTTCGCAAGTTCTACGGCGGTGGTCGCAGGAAGTACATCCTGTTCGGCCCTCCGGTCGCCAGGCCGGTCCGCGCCCTGGTGGACGTGGACATGAAGGTCGGGAGCGGTAGGACAATAGGCATCGTCGGCGAAAGCGGCTCTGGAAAGAGCACGGCCGCGAGGGCCATAGTCGGACTTGAGCCGAAAGACCGCGGCGCGCTCGAACTGCACGGAGACGAACTCGAAAGCGACGTGCACGACCGGACCGAAGACCAACGCGCCGCGATGCGAATGGTATTCCAGAATCCCACGGCGTCACTCAATCCCAAGCTGCCTGTCGGCCACACCATTGTCAGAGCGCTGCGCAAGTTCGCCGGACTGAACAGGCAGGAGAGCGCCGAGCGCGCAGAGGAGCTGATGGAAGCTGTCGGGCTCGATCCGACGTTCCTCGACCGCCAACCCACCGAGCTCAGCGGAGGGCAGCAACAGCGAGTGGCGCTTGCAGGCGCTTTCGCCGCCAACCCCGACCTCGTGGTCGCGGACGAAGCCGTCTCCGCCTTGGACGTTTCAGTCCAGGCACAGGTGCTCAACCTGCTCGAGGAACACCAGCGAGATACGGGCAACTCCTACGTGTTCATCACTCACGATCTCGGAGTCGTGCGCTACATCTCAGACGACATCCTGGTGCTGTACGCGGGTCACGTGGCCGAGTATGGGCCGTCGAAGGCCGTACTGAACATACCGTCGCATCCGTACACCGAGGCGCTGCTGTCCGCGGCGCCGGTGCCGGACCCGGACGCAGAGCCGACTCACATCAGGCTCGAAGGCTCAGTGCCGACACTTCGCGGAGCCTTCACAGGTTGCTTCTTCGCGGGAAGGTGCCCCAGGAAGCTTGGGGAGATCTGCGACACAACACCGCCTCCCAGACAAAGCGGACCCGACGGGGGCAATCACTTCATCAATTGCCACATCCCCATATCGGAACTGGAGTCCCTGCAGGTAGCGGATTCCGGGGAGCCGTCGCTCGCAAAATAGAGCGTGTAGGCACATCCGAGACCCTGCATGGTTGAACTTCACACAAGGTGATACCATTGTCCAACGTTGCCTGCAGGTCAGTCTATGGATTTTCTGTCCCTGTTTTCAAAGGAATGAGCGATTGGGGAAGGCTTTCCTGTCCGCAACAATCGAATCCCCCCACCATATCACGCGTCAAAAGTTGACCCGACAATGATTACTCAAGAGCACCAGATCGAAGTAGAAGGCCTGTGGAAGGTGTTCGGCGACCAGCCCGAACGGGCCACAGACCCCGAATACGCCACCAAGAGCCGATCTGAGATCCAGGACGAAATGGGTCTGGTCGTCGCGCTTCGCAACGTTACTTTCAACGTTCCTCCCGGCGAGGTATTCGTGGTCATGGGACTTTCGGGCAGCGGCAAGTCGACCCTCGTCCGCTGTCTGACAAGGCTGATAGAGGCCACCCAGGGTCGGGTGCTGTTCGACGGGGATGACATCCTCGAATACACGCCCGAGCAGATGATCGAGTTCCGGCGTCAAAAGGTGGCGATGGTGTTCCAGCACTACGGGCTGCTTCCGCACCGTCGCGTGCTCGACAACGTCGCATTCGGCCTCGAGATACAGGGAGTCGAAAAAGAAGAGCGATACGTAGCGGCGACCACCGCGATCAAGACCGTCGGGCTCGACGGTTGGGAAGACTACTACCCCAGGGAGATGAGCGGAGGAATGCAGCAGCGCGTGGGGCTGGCGAGGGCGCTCGCGGTCGACCCTGAAGTGCTGCTTATGGATGAGCCGTTCAGCGGCCTGGATCCGCTGATAAGGCGGGGGATGCAGGACGAGCTGACCACCCTCCAGACCGAGGTCCACAAGACAATAGTGTTCATAACTCACGACCTGAACGAGGCGCTGAAGATAGGCGACCGCATAGCCATCATGCGCGACGGTGAGATCGTCCAGCTCGGCTCTCCCGCTGAGATCATCTCTGCGCCTGCCGACGACTACGTTGCCGACTTCGTGCGAGACGTCACTTCGATCGGGGCGATACGTTCCGACTCGCCCATTTAGCGGACAGCCAGCAACGACCGGAAGGATTGACATGGCGCAGTTAGAAGATTCTCAGTCAGGCGCTGGTGCGGTATCCACTAGCATCCCGCTGCCCGAGCTTTCAACCAAGACAGCCTGGTTTGCCGGACTGGGAGTGATTCTCGCAGTGCTGGTGGTCTGCCTTCTTGTGTGGGGGCCGGAGATGGAGTTCCCCACGACGGTGTCCACTTCGGAAGTCGCGACCTCAGGCGGAGGCTCGGTGACGCTCACGAAGACGGTTCGCCAGGTTACCGGCAACGTCATAGACGAGGCCGTGGACTGGCTCACAGTGGAGGCCAGCTGGCTGTTCAACGGCCTGAGCGACGGTGTGACGTACGCGCTGATCTTCATCGAAGACATACTGAAGTGGGTGCCGTGGCCGGTGATTGTGCTAGGTCTGGCGCTGCTGTCCTTCGTCGTCGGACGCTGGTCCCTGCTCGGGTTCACCACAGTCGCGCTGCTGTTCGTGGGATTCATGGGACTTTGGGAGAACACTCTGGACACGATTGCGCTGATGGTCGTTTCCGTTGTCATCTCTGTGTCGATCGGACTTCCGCTTGGGGTGGTGGCAGCCCGCAGCCGGCTCGCCGACAACATCATGCGCCCGATCCTGGACGCGATGCAGACCATGCCCAGCTTCGTGTACCTGCTTCCCGGAGTGCTGTTCTTCGGACTGGGAGCTCCAGCGGGGGTTTTCGCAACGATTATCTACGCCGTTCCGCCGGTGATCCGGCTCACCAACCTGGGCATCAGGCAGGTATCGGAAGAGGCCGTTGAGGCGGCGCGCTCATTCGGCACCACGCCCTTCCAGCTACTGACAAAGGTGCAGGTCCCTATGGCGCTGCCCACGATCATGGCAGGCATCAACCAGACCACCATGATGGCGTTGGCGATGGTGACCATCGCCAGCATGGTCGCCGCGGGAGGTCTGGGAGACAACGTGCTCAGGGCGCTACAGAAGAACCAGCCGGGCAACGGCGCGATCGCGGGCGTGGCCATCGTGTGTCTGGCGATCATCATTGACCGGCTCACCCAGTCTGTGGCCCGCAAACGACAGGACGCACTCAACGTCGGTTAGCGCATCTCGACTGCATCCACGTACAATTAGTCGCAGGCCACACCAATCCGAATGTCGAAACCAAGAGTATAACAAGCAGAGTGTAGGCCCAATCGAAAGGACGGAGAGAGATGAGTATCAGGACTGTAATGCTAATAGGAGCGCTGTTGGCGACCATAGCGGTCGCGGCAGTCGCATGTTCATCTGAACCGGCGGAGCCGGCAATTTCCGAGGCGCAGATGCGCAACATCGTGGCAGATGCTGTATCTCAGTCGCAGCCTGCGCCCCAGCCGCAGGTATCGGCAGACGAGATCATGGCCATGGTCAACACCGCCATGTCCGCGATGCCGGAACCTCAGGAGCAGGTGTCGGCGTCAGAGATCAAGTCGATGGTCGAATCCGCGATGCCCGCGCCTCAGGAGCAGGTGCCGGCATCGGAGATCCGGTCGATGGTGCAGAGCGCCGTGGAAGGCGCCGCGATGGAGGGTGCATCGGCTGAGGAGATCAGAGCGATGGTGGAAAGCGCCGTCATGGCCGCCACAGCCGACTCGATAACGAGCTCCGACGTCGAGTCTGCGATCTCGAAAGCGGTTATGGAATCCCAGGCCAACATGCTAACCAGCGCGGACATGGACAAGGCAGTCTCTTCCGCGGTCATGATGGCCAGTGAAGGATCCCTCTCCGCCGAGGACGTGAAGAACATCCTCACGGAGGGAGCCCAGGACGCCCTGACTGAAGACCAGGTGGCAACCATAGTCATGAAGGCGCTGGAAGAGCGCGACATGATGATGGAGATGGAGGACAGAGAGACCATCATCTTCTCAGACCTGAACTGGACCAGCGCGCAGGTGCAGAACCGGATCGCCCAGTACATCGTCGAGAAGGGTTACGGCTACCCGACCGACGTGGTCTTCGGGTCCACGTTGCCCTTGTTCAACGGTCTGCGGGCGGGCGACACCCATGTAACCATGGAGATCTGGCTGCCGAACCAGGATGAGGCATGGATGGAAGCCCAGGCAGAGGGCCAAGTCGTGTCGGTGGGCGAGAGCCTCGGCAAGGACTGGCAGTCCGCGTTCGTCATACCCGCCTACCTCCAGGATGAGTACCCCGACCTCGACAGCGTCGACGATCTCAAGGAGGATCAGTACAAGATGCTGTTCGCCTCCGCTGAGACCGGTGGCAAGGCGCGCCTCGTGTCCTGTGTAATCGGCTGGGCATGTGAGGGAGTGAACGCAAAACAGATCATGGGCTACGGTCTGGACGACCACGTACATGTCATCAACCCTGGCGACGGCGCAGCGTCGAACGCCGATCTCTACGGCGCGTACGAGAAGATGGAGCCCTGGCTCGGCTACCAGTGGGGCACCAACGACCCACCGCTGCTGCTGGACCTGGTACGGCTCGAAGAGCCAGCCTACACCGACCAGTGCTGGTTCACGACCAAGGCGTGCGCCTACGAGGACGCGACTATCCTGATCGCAGTGGGGCCGGACCTGCTGTCCCGCGCGCCGGACGTGGTCTCCATGCTGCGCAACTGGGGATTCGACATCGACCGGTACAAGGCCGTCGCCGCATGGCAGAGCGAAAACATGGAGGCTACGGCGAACGACTCCGCGCTGTGGTGGCTGAACGGCAACGTCGACGTCTGGAGCGAATGGGTGACTCCCGAGGCCGCTGCCGCAATCGACACCGCGCTGATGGCCAACGAGACTCCGGACGGATGGCCGACCGAGTAGGTACACCAACCAGTCTCCGCGCCTGAGCGCGGAACAGTAATCAAGGGAGGGCCTGTCTCCAAAGCGGGCCCTCCCTTTGTTGTATATGGGCAGTTGGCAGTCCATGAGAACTTGTGTCGGTTCATCAGTCTGACGCCGAGGTCTATGCCGCGTTCCCGCCACAGGCTGTGTGCCGCGGGGATGTCCGACAGCGTGAAGCAACGCCTTTCGCTCAGCCAATTCGGCGTTCATTTTGATACTGTTTATCATCCATTGGCCGGACTATTCTTATAAACTGTCGTGGGTTAAAATCCGAATGCTGTGTGAGAGCGGGCCTGATTTCGGGCCCGACGCGGCGAGTCACACGAAAGCGGCCGGTCTTCAATGGACTTTGACAGCTACGATCTCGACCCGTCCATATACGACGAGATGTTCCTGCCCGACGGTACTCCCAGGGAGCATTGCGGGCAGCTATACAAGACTCTGATCGAGTTCTCACCTGAAGGTCTCGCCAACATCCAGGAGAGGGTCACACGCTCGTTCTCCAACGAGGGCATCACGTTTACGGTCTATGGGGACGACGAGGCGGACGAGCGCATAATACCGATCGACTGCCTGCCGAGGGTGATGTCGGCATCTGACTGGCAGGACCTGGAGGCCGGGCTGACCCAGCGCATAAGCGCCCTGAACCAATTCCTGGACGACGTCTATGGCGAGGCGCGCATCATCGCCGACGGGGTGATTCCTGACGATATGGTATATGGCTGTCCGCAGTACCGCCTGGAGATGCGCGGCTTCTCGGCGCCCCACGGAACCTGGGTCGGCATCTGCGGCACCGACCTGGTGCGCACTAACGACGGCTTTCAGGTGCTCGAGGACAACCTGCGCGTCCCCTCGGGCGTGTCCTACATGCTGGCGAACAGGAGCGCGACCAAGTCAAGCCTGCGCCGCCTGTACCGAAGCTCGCGCGTGAAGGAGGTCGAGCACTACGGTCGGGCTCTGCTGGAGACCCTGCGGGAGCTGGCGCCGGAGGGACGTCCGGACCCGTCGATCGCACTGCTCACCCCGGGGGTGTACAACTCCGCCTTCTACGAGCACATGTTCCTTGCCCACGAGCTTGGCGCCGAGCTGGTCGAGGGACAGGACCTGCTGGTGAACAACGGCTTCGTCTACATGCGCACCACCGCCGGCCTTCAGCGTGTCGACGTCATCTACAGGCGCGTGGACGACGACTTCGTCGATCCCCTGGTGTTCCGACCAGACACCATGCTCGGCGTAACCGGGCTGATGGAGGCCTACAAGCTCGGAAACGTGTCCCTCGTAAATGCGCCCGGGACAGGAGTCGCCGACGACAAGAGCGTCTATGCGTACGTGCCGGACATGATCCGGTACTACCTGGGCGAGGAGCCACTGCTGGCCAACGTCGAGACCCACCTGTGTCGCAGGCCTGAAGACCTGGAGTACACACTGGACAATCTTCAGGACCTGGTGGTCAAGCGTGTCGGCGAGTCCGGTGGATACGGAATGTTGATCGGCCCACACTCGACGGCCGAGGAGCGCGCGGAGTACGCTCTGCAGATACTCGACAATCCGGCCGACTTCATATCGCAGCCGGTTCTGGCGCTCTCCCGCTCACCCTGTCTGATAGAGGACAGTTTCGAGCCACGCCACGTTGACCTCCGTCCATTCGTGCTCCACGGACGCGAGACCCGCATTATTCCCGGCGCCTTTTGCCGCGTAGCCCTGCGCCGGGGCAGTTTGGTCGTCAACTCAAGCCAGGGCGGCGGCGGCAAGGATTTCTGGGTACTGGAGGAATAAAGCCCCCATGAAGACCAATACTCTAGTAAGCATACTTTGCAGACGGCGTCCGCCGATGATACTGGCGGTGACCGGGGTCGTTGCACTCATCGTATTCCTGGCCAAGCCACACGTGGCCCACGCAGCCGGTGTCGACCCTGAGACCCAGTTCATCTTCAACACCCTGTCGTTCCTCATCTGGGGAGCGCTGGTGATGTGGATGTGCGCCGGATTCACCATGCTGGAATCCGGCTCGGTGCGCACCAAGAACGCATCGATGATCTGCCTGAAGAACGTTGGACTGTATTCGATTGCAGGTCTGGCTTACTTCTTCATTGGTTACAACCTGATGTACGTCGACGTGAGCGACTTCGGGGGCATCATAGGGGCGTTGAAATTCATGCGCGTGCCGACGCCGGACGAGGTGACGCTGGTCACAGGCGACGAGGCTGCGTCCGCGGCGGCAGTCGGGAGCGTAATCGACGCGGGTTACTCCACGATGTCGGACTGGTTCTTCCAGATGGTGTTCGTGGCGACGACGGCGTCGATCGTCTCGGGCGCGATAGCCGAGCGCGTCAAACTGTGGTCATTCCTGATATTTACGCTGGCACTGACCGCGCTGATCTACCCAATCGTGGGGGCGTGGACATGGGGCGGCGGCTGGCTGTTCGAGATGGGATTTAAGGACTTCGCCGGCTCGACGATAGTTCACTCCACCGGCGGCTGGGCTGCGCTCGCAGGCGTGCTGGTACTGGGGCCGAGACTCGGCAAGTTCCGACGCGACGGCAGCGCGAGAGCGACGCCTCCGTCGAACATCCTAGTTGTGACGCTCGGCGTGTTTATCCTCTGGTTCGGGTGGTTCGGATTCAACGGCGGCTCGGTGCTCGCACTCGGCAGCGCCAAAGACGTGGTGGCGATGAGCCATGTGCTGGTCAACACCAACCTGGCAGCGGCAGCGGGCGTGATGGTGGCGCTCATGGTCTCCAGGCCCATACTCGGTCGCATTGACCTGTTCGCCGGACTCAACGGCGCGCTCGCCGGACTGGTGTCGATCACCGCAGGTCCTGACATAGTCGATCACTACTGGGCCGTGGTCATCGGCGCGGTAGGCGGCATCCTGTGTACCGGCGGGATAAGGCTGCTCGAAACGCTCAAGCTGGACGACGTGGTGGGTGCGATACCGGTCCACCTGATCGCTGGCATTTGGGGGACCATAGCAGTGTCGATCGCCGGCGGCGCGATGATAGGCGTCCAGCTGATCGGCATAGTTTCGGTGGGCGTGTTCGTGTTCGTAACCTCGTGGGTAGTGTGGAAAGTCCTGGAGATTACACTGGGAGCTCGAGTATCGCGCGACGTCGAAGAACTCGGGCAGGATGCAGGCGAACTTGGAATGGAGTCCTACCCAGAGTTCGTGCTTATGCCTGAAGAAGACTTCAACGACGACTAGGACCGGAATGCTCTCGCGTAGCGCACAGGGACTATACTGGATGGGCCGATACCTGGAGCGGGCGGAGCGTCTATGTCGCCTGCTCCAGCTACAGACGGAGGCCCTTGTGGACCGCCCTGTCCGGGAGATCCACTTCGGCTGGATGCGCATCTACGGTAGTATGAATGAGCAGCCTCCGGTCGCCGGTCTTCAGATGGGAAGTGACGACTTCACGCTGGCTGACTCGTACACTCTGGCAGACCACCTCACGTTCGAGCGCACCAATCCCGACTCGGTGTGGAGCTGCTTCTCGCTCGCTCGCGAGAACGCCCGCCAGATGCGCCACTGCATCAGCGCAGAGATGTGGACCCAGATGAATCTGGCATACCTGAAGATACGCCAGCTGGACATCCAGGACATCTGGCCCACGTCTCCAGAGAGCTTCTACGCGGAGACTGCGGCCGAGATGAACACCTTCATAGGCGTGGCCGAGTCCACCATGTACCGCGACGAGGGCTGGAGCTTCATGCAGCTCGGACGATACATTGAGCGGGCGCAGCTATTGACCACACTGCTGCTGGCCCAGATCGAAGCGGAAAAGTCGGCTGTGGCTGAGCAGGGCACGGGCTGGACGAGCCTGCTGCGCGTCTGCCACGCCCTTGATGCGTACAGCCGCAGGTTCAGCGTCGAAGTGGTACCGGGGCAGGTTCTCGACCTTCTCGTCACCGATCGGTTGCTGCCCAACTCTCTCTGCAGGTCCCTGGACATCGCGGGCTCGGAGATGGCCGCCATAGGCCCCGGCCCGGACGCCAGGGTCAGCGACTCTGCACGGCGGCTGTCAGGCCGCCTGAGCGCTCTGGTCCACTACGAATGGCCGGACCGAGAAGACCGAGAGGGCCTGCTGGGGCAGGTGAATCTGTACTGCCAGGACCTACACGAGCTTGTGACAGAAAACTACTTCTACTACTCGGTGGATTACCCTTCAGGAGCTTTCCATGATTTTAGCCAGGTTTCTTTACAACAATAGAATCGAGTGGGGGGTCGTCGATGGCGAAGACGTCCTGAGCCTCCGGGGTAGCATATTCGGGGAAGCGGAGCCGGGCGATCGCCTGTGCGCGCTCTCCGAGGTCAGGCTTCTCGCTCCCATAGACCCGCGCGTCAACAAGGTCCCGGCCATCGCCGCCAACTACGGCGAGCGCGACGAGCGTGACGGCCCCGGCATATTCATGAAGCAGCCGGGCACGGTGGTCGGTCCCAACGATCCGATCGTCTATCCACGCATTGGCCGTTCGATCATCCACGAGGCCGAAGTCGGAATCGTAATCGGCAAGAGCGCGAGACACGTCAGCCCGGACGACGCGCTCGATCACGTCCTCGGATACACCTGCGTGAACGACGTCAGCGCAAGTGAGCTCGCAACCAGCGACCTCGGTCGCGGCACCAGCATGAGATGGAAGCACTTCGACACCTTCTGCCCCATCGGCCCGTGGATCGTCACAGACCTCGACGGCGACAACCTCGGCATCGAGTGTCGAGTGAACGGCGAGACCGTAGTCCAAGGCTCGACAAGCGATATGCTCTGGGGAGTCGCGAAGCTGATCAGCTGGGTGTCTGAGGTCATGGTGCTGCATCCAGGGGACATCATCCCAAGCGGTTGCCCCGCCACGGACGAGATTGCCGTGGGAGACACCATTGAGGTTGTGGTTGAGGGAGTCGGCACACTACGAAACCCCGTCGTGGCCGACCTGTGAGCCGACGGCTGACAGCGATTTCGGGGTTGGAGGAGGGGTCGCAGTATGTGGTACCCCAGGTTATCCCCACTCTGCTCGGCTATGAGTCAGATTCTCCCCGGTTCCTTCAGCATGATCATCCTGATCACCATTGGTAGACCGCCAGCTCTGCAACGAGCTCAAGGTCCACTCCTTGACGTGCCAGAGAATTCATCAATTCCCCTAGTCCAAGGCTGCGTGCTATTATCGCTCAGCCGCGACAGAACCAGATCATGACGATGTTGGCGCGGACGCAACTAGGCATATCCTGACCGGTACAAAGAGCAATTCATGGTATTGTTGAACGCCCACGGCAACTACCTTATCGGGCCGGAACTTTCTCTATCCACCCGGGAGAAACGCCAAATACCCAACGAGCAGCGAAGCCCTTGGCCACCAGTCAAGATGCAGGCCGCTAGGGACAATGTCCTAACGAACCACTCCAGTGCGCGTGCGCGCTCACTTAGCAGTGTATACAATTGTATGGGAATGGTATTCGCATCACGCCGTACTTGGGTCGACCCTGAGTACCTGCCAATGATTCTCAAAGACGATGAATACCAGCGGGTAAACAACCGAGGTGAACTCCAATCTGGAGACGTCGTTGTCTACCGAAACGATCAGGACGTAGTATCTCATGTCGGCATAGTGGCCGAAGTTAACGCAAACCTAGAAGAGGCGACATGGGAAGTAGTCGTACTGAGTCAATGGGGAGCGTCCGGCGAATTCTTCCACTTCGATAACGATGTCAACCCCCTGTTGGGGAATCCCACGGAGTATTGGACAGACCGGATATGAACTGGCAAGAAGCACTCGAAGAGATTCAAAGCGTCGAATTTGACGTCAACCTCAATGTGGTCAGTGGCACCAATGCATTCTTCCAAGCTGTGGCACAGGAACCCGCAGTCTTGGAAGCATGTCGCGAGTTGAGACAGTCTGGCGAAGTACGCGAGGACGCTCTCGGGAGGATCCACCAGCTGGTTAAGCAGGAGACAGACCCTCGCTTCGAGAACCCCAATGATACGCCACTGGCGGTCTTGCTATGGCTAACGGCATTCGCAGCCCCCGACTGTACAAAGAGAGCTGCGGCTCAGGTTGATCTGGCGCCAAGGTGCTGGTATGCAAAAAAGCTCGCTCAAAGGATCCTGAACCCGCCTCCCTCTACGACAGGAGACTCCCGTTTTGGGGAACTACCCGCCAGTTCTGTCACAATCGGCGTCACGTCCGGGGAAACGAGATTCAGGCTACGCCAAAATATGGAAGGACCTTTCCAATCGGCGGTGAGCAGCCCCATAGTAGCATCATCTACTCCAGTTACCAACTGGGAACTGGAGAGTCAATTTGCAACCACCTTTCAAGAAGGAACGCCCTGATGAAGGTCATATGGGCACTTCTGTGTGAGAAAGCCATTATTGATCGGGAGACTAACAACGCATCTTTTATCAATGTAGTTGAAGAAATAATTGTTCCAGCCTCACCCCCACAGATGCCGCCTGGATCGGAAATTGAGCCAATTGTGGTCCTTGATCTCCACATGGCAATTCTGTGGGCAAGATCCAATCCAGTTGTACGTGAGAGCGGTGAGGCGAGGGTCAGACTAATCGCCCCCGATGAAACAGCTAGTATTTCCGCAGAACTAATTGTCGACTTGACAGAGTCTCAGCGGCTGAGGGGAATTGGCCACCTAGTGGAAAGCCCTTTCCCAATTTCACAGGAAGGTCAATACCTCTTCAAAGTAGAGGCGAAGACCGCTGATCTCGACTGGCAGGAAATGTTTGAGTTGCCTTTGTGGGTCAAGGTTCAGACTGACGACCCCCCTTATGATCCAAACCCTCAGACTTCTGTCGCAGATGGCTGATCCTATATCCTCTGCAAGCCTTGGGATGGAGCAAAGTTAGTAACTGCGGTTGAGTCGTACAGTCATATAGGAACACCTCTCGCCTCTGAATATGACTGCCTAGTTGGCTTGGCCTACCAGTTGAGCTTTGGCCGCTGGATGCTCTACCCAAGAGCTCGCCACCAGCGACCTCGGTCGCGGCACCAGCATGAGATGGAAGCACTTCGACACCTTCTGCCCCATCGGCCCGTGGATCGTCACAGATCTCGACGGCGACAACCTCGGTATCGAGTGCCGGGTGAACGGCGAGACCGTAGTCGAAGGCTCGACCAGCGATATGCTCTGGGGAGTCGCGAAGCTGATCAGCTGGGTGTCTGAGGTCATGGTGCTGCATCCAGGGGACATCATCCCAAGCGGTTGCCCCGCCACGGACGAGATTGCCGTGGGAGATACCATTGAAGTTGTGGTTGAGGGAGTCGGCACACTACGAAACCCCGTCGTGGCCGACGTGTGAGCCTACATGCAAGAGCCGTCACGGCATAAGTTACGCTAAGGGCCAGGGAAGACACGCTCGATTCCCTGGCTGATCTGACCTCCGCGGCCCATTCTTGGGCCCACTCTGCGGACGGTTCCCCGGAACCGGTCCGTGAAAATCACCCCTCCCAAGGCTGCTGACACGCAGTCTGAAACTTACTCCACTGTGATAGCAGGGCGCTATTTTTCTCCGCGCTGAACACAGGTGTTCGATATCTAGTGCCGGAGAACGAGCAAGTAGCCTCTCTGCTGTCCACGGCAGGCCCGTTGTTCAGTGCCCACGTTCGCACACGAGAACTGTTTGAGCAGTGGGAAACCTGAGGGCTTAGTCGCTTCCCAATTCTGAGAACGAGACGCGACTGCAAACACGTGTGGGATTTTGGTGTTGAAACTCCTCTCAACCTCATCTACATTAAATATAGATTAAGTAGATAACATCTATCATAAAGTTAACTGTATATTAACAGATTGATCTGCCTCAGAGGGTAACACGTGGGCAGAGGGAGGAACTGGGCATGGCTAACATGCATAGAAGTCACATAAGGACAGGCATTCGGAAGGCACAGAAGATAAGCATGGTAGCGCTGTTTGCGCTGCTCGGGTTCGCGGCATTCGCCATACTTATCGGCCCGCTCGCCACACCGCGCCGCACGGCCTTTGCGGACTCGTTAACCCGGGGGAACGAGCCCTGGCTGAAGATCAATTGCATGGAGACCGTCGTGGAGGAGGGAGACGATTTCAGGCTCGAAGTGTACAAGAAGTACGACTCTGACTGGCCCCACCCGACCATAAGAGGGTTCTGGTACACCTTCGCGATCACCGCGGACGAGTCGGACTACGAACACCTCTACGCCGAGCGTCAGGCCAGCAACAGCTACCAGTCGGAACACGGCAGGATGGGGCGCGACTTCCATACCAGGGAAGACCTGTACCCAGAAGTCGACGAGACCTTCAGGGTCTGGTTCAACAACTCCGTCGACCGCGGCGATGACGGCGAGTGCTTCATCACCATCAAGGACGACGACGGAGTCGGGATTCACAGGCTCGAGATAACGTCGGTCCCGCAAGAGCTTCATACCGGTATTGAAGACGGTGAGACTGTGGTCGCATACACCACGGGAGACGTCATAGAGATCACCGCACACTTCACCGGTCCAGTGACCAACGGGGCCCCAGGCTCAGGCGAGCAGGCCGACTTCGCCGGGCTGTACATACAGGTCGGAGAGAACCGCAGGCTCGCGGAGATGCTGCGTGGCGACGGCACGGACACCATCGTCTTCGGCTACCAGGTACAGGCCGATGACGTGGACGCCGACGGCATCAGCGTCGAGGGCGGAGGCCCGGGAACCGGACTCTACTACAGCGAGACCAACCGCGACGGCGGCATATGGGCAGTCGATCACCCGGACGGCAGGATAAACCGGCTGTTCCACGGCCTCGATGACGACCCCGCACATGTGGTGGCCCAGGTCGAGGTTGAAGAGCCGACTATCGAGGAGCCTACCGACATTGACGACGGGGCGACGACGACACTACCCACTCCTGAGGGGCCACTTGTGAGTGCCTCCTCAATCTCCGTCGGCCTCATAGAGTCAGTGGACGGCGAACTCACGGACGAGGACAGCGGAAGAGACTGGTACAGCGTCGATGTCGCTGGTGGAGAGAACTACATCATCGAGCTCAAGAACATGATGGAGTTCATCGAGGATGATACTGGCAATACCTGGCTGGGCTTTCATCTGAGTTACGTGGAGGGCCATCTCATAGACCCTAGCATCCTTGAGGTCGTGGACCACGAGGGAGAACAGGTGCTGGGCGAGCACGATCAGGGTGGGTTCATGGGGAACTTCGCCCGGGCCTTCTTCACGCCTGAGAACGACGGGACCTACTACATCGCGGTCGGAGCAGGCGAGGAGTACCGCATTGGCACCGGTTTCTACGCGCTTTCGGTACGTGTCGACGACCACCCGGACGACTATGGCCTGAACCCCGGTGTCGTACTCCAGCCCGGCGACTCGATAACCGCCGCGATAGACAGCGACGTCGCCCCGGACGACCCAGGACTGAACCAGTGGGACTGGGCCATAGCGGGCGACGAAAGTGTGCCGGTCTTCGGAGTCGAGTCGCTTGACGACCGTGACGTATTCCGTCTCGAGATCTCCGAGGAGGGCACGTACGAGGTGTCAGTGAGCGACGGGCCGGCCGGAGTCGGCATCTGGAGCGTGCTTAACGACCGCATTGGTCTGCACGCCGACCATCCGAGGTCCGGCCCCGTGGAGTCCATAGTGTGTGATTTCGAGCCCGGCACGTACCACGTGGAGGTCGGGACGCCGCACCAGAGCGTCGGCAACACCGGCTCCTACACGGTATCGCTGGATGAGGTGGCGGATGACACCGAGGTCACGACAGCCGCCTAGGAGCCACGGCGACGGTCGGGATTGGCTGGAAGTAACGTAACGCTGCAAGGTGCGAGGGGCTGGATGGTCAGACAGGTCGCCCGGCGCCCTCGCACCCTCTGGTGGAGAGAGATGCGCACCGGTGTGAAGCCAGCACAGAGCAACGGCATAAGGACATGGCCATGAACACAGACATAGTAAGCGCAGTGCAAGTGCTGGCCCTCATGGGACTGCCCACTCTCGCATTGCTGGGCATGGGGATGTGGGTGCTCAGGCGGGAGTTTGGCGGTGTTGCTCGCGGTGTAGGCTTTCTGATCATCGCACTGGGGAGTGTCCTTGGGATTGTCACATTCACAACGGTGCTGTTCGGAATCGTCGGGGTCATGGAAGGCGTTCGCGCACTAATGTGACGCGGAGATACTCCACGCGCTGGCGTACGCTACCAGGCCCAGCTTGCGAGCTACGGACAGCGAGGTGTCATTCTCCATGACGTGCTGTAGAGAGGTATGCGAACGGAGTCTCGAATCGCCAATGCCCACGCAGCGGTAACCCTGGGGCCGAGTCCGCGTCCACGATAGGCCTTTGCCGCTTCAAGCCCGGCGTCTGCCGCCACATCGGAGCGTCGCGAGCAGCAGCAGACGCTCACAGCGTACCCTTTCTCTGGTCAGGCTCCGGAGTTCGCCCTTTCGTAAATAGACACGTGTGAGCGACTAGAAGAGTGCGGAGAATCGAACGGCCGAACTTGCTGCTGCTCTTGCAATCTTGCGTGCGCGGCGTCTCTCAGCCACGCGCTGAGACTCTTGCCTTCCCGCCGCGCCTGATCCCCGATCCTATTCAGGTCCACATCTGTGATGTCCCGCTTCAAAACTGAGTGCCTATGCAAGCTACGCACCGAGGGTGTTGATGTCAACGGCTGAAGCCATGATCACGCCTCAGTCTGTGGACTCCCGCTTTCGCGGGAGTGACGGAAACGGTACAAGGTCGCGCGCCTTTTCGTGCTGACAGATGACTGGCATACCGGATTGCCAGATGGAGGACGACAATCAGGCTTGTGCTAGAATCGAGCACAGGAGGGGAGCATGACCACCAGACCCGCTGACACAGCTTCCGCCAACACTCTCACAGCTATCGTTTACCCCGAATCGGACGGTATGCCATTGCCTGACGGACATTTCCAAGACCCTCTGTTCCGTGAGATCGTCTCCACCCTAGAAGCCCACTTCAATGACCATCCAAACACTGCAGTGAGCGGCAACACCTTCATCTACTACGAGGAGGGCAATCCCCAGCGCTGGGTATCCCCGGACTGCTACGTAGCCCTCGACATCAGTATGGAGTCCGTCGAGAGGAACAACACTTACCGGATATGGGAGGTGGGCAAGCCACCGGACTTCGCACTTGAGATAGGCTCCCCGAGCACTGCGACGACTGACCTAGTTCGCAAGAGGGAACTGTACGCGGAGTTGGGAATAGGAGAGTACTGGCGATACGACGCCACGGGTGGCGACTTCTACGGGGAGCCACTGGTGGGTGAGCGTTTAGTGGAAGGCGAGTATCGTCGGATAGAGTTGGCGCTTGAAGCTGGTGGCATGGTGAGGGCGCACAGTCCAGTGTTGGGGCTGGACCTGTGTTGGGATAATGGTCGTCTGCGTTTCTACGATCCCGTGGCAGACAGGTGGCTGCTGAACCTGATGGAGACTCAATCTCGGGCCGATGCTGCCGAGGACAGGGCTGATGCAGAGCGAGCCGCCAGAGAGTCTGCCGAAGCGCGGCTGGCCGATATGGAAGCCGAACTGCGACGACTGCGCAACAGGTAACAGCCGGCGTTCAGGCTTGGGGCGCTGCTTCCCGCTGCAGGGCGCGACGTTGTCAGGCAGGGAGTCTCGCTCCCAGCCTATGCAGGGCGACCCACCCTACCCGACTTCCGTACAGACCGAAGCTATATCGGCTTATTCGACCCCTGCGGGCGAGACGCCCGCGCTCCCATGGTACGTCAAGCAAATTGATGCAGACTCTACAGATCCGCTCCGCTGATAAACCGCCTCCCTCGCTGTATAATGGGCCTCATCGCTCACGATGCCCACGATGCCCAGGATGGAGGATAGTATGTCTAACGGTACATTGGCTCTCAACGGTGTGAAGATGATGCTCGGGGTGGATGTCCCCATGCGAGACGGGGTCAAGCTCTCCACAGACATCTACCTGCCCGACATTGACGGGCCAACGCCCGCGATCCTGATCAGGACTCCATACAACAACAACGACGAGAACATGGTGAAGGATTGCATGTACTTCGCGACCCGCGGGTATGCGGCGATAAGCCAGGACGTGCGCGGCCGCTGGGACTCGGCGGGCGAGTGGTATCCATTCAGGTTCGAGGTCGAGGACGGCTACGATACCCAGGAGTGGGTCGGCTCACAGTCGTGGTGCGACGGCAACGTGGGAACCGCGGGCGGCTCCTACCTTGCCATGACGCAGTGGCAGGCCGCTCCGGGCCGCAGCAAGTACCTCAAGGCGATGGTGCCCAGGGTCGGGTACTCGAACTTCTACCATAACTGGGCGTACACCGGCGGCGCGTTCCAGCTCGCGTTCAACCTGAGGTGGATCGGAATCCAGATGCACACGCGCACCAACCAGGTCCAGTACATGTGGCTCCCTGAAGACAACCACATGACCAATCTCTTCTGGCACCTGCCGCTGAACACGATGGACGAGGCCGCCGGACGGATCAACAGGTACTGGAAGGACTGGGTCGCCCATCCCGACTACGACGACTACTGGAAGGGCATGAGACCGGTCGAGGAGCGATACCACGACATCAACGTGCCGACCTACGGCATGGGCGGATGGTTCGACGTGTTTCTCCAGGGCACGCTCAACAACTTCATGGGCGTCAGAAAGGGCGGAATGGAGCCCGGCAAGAGCAATCAGAAGGTGGTCATCGGCCCGTGGATACACAGCCTCGGCGCCGCTGGGACCGAGACAGTTACCGGTGATGTCGACTATGGAGACACGGTCAAGCTCGACCTGCTGAACGAGCACCTGCGCTGGTTCGACTACTGGCTCAAGGGAATCGACAACGGTGTCGCCGATGATCCGCCCGTCAACGTCTTCGTCATGGGCGCGAACGAGTGGCGGACAGCGTCCGACTGGCCCATACCGGGGACGCAGTACACTTCGTACTACCTGCACAGCGGCGGCAACGCCAACTCGATGTTCGGCGACGGGACACTCGACACGGCAGCGCCGGACGGCGAGTCGCCGGACAAGTTCGTGTACGACCCGAACCATCCGGTGATGACAGTCGGCGGAAGCACCTGCTGCGGAGAAGAGCTGACGCCGGTATCGATGGGTCCGCGCGACCAGCAGCAGGTGGAGTGGCGGCCGGACGTGCTGGTGTACAGTACCCCGCCGCTCGAACAGGACGTCGAGGTGACTGGGCCGGTGAGCATGACGCTGTACGCAGCGTCGGATGCGCCAGATACCGACTTCACCGCCAAGCTCGTGGACGTCGGGCCGACAGGAGTAGCGTACAACGTCGCCCAAGGCATCATCAGAGCCAGGTACCGGGACTCCTGGGAGGAGCCGACGCTGCTGGAGCCAGGCGAAGTTTACGAGTACACGATCGACCTGTGGTCGACCAGCAACCGCTTCCTGAAGGGCCACCAGATTCGCGTGGAGGTCTCCAGCAGCAATTTCCCGCAGTTCGATCGCAACCCGAACACGGGCCACGACTTCGGCGTCGACGACGAGACCAGGGTCGCCAACCAGACGGTCTATCACGACAGCGAACGACCGTCGCATATAACCCTGCCCATCGTGCCGATTACCGACTAGGTTATCCGAAGCTACCGGAGAGGTATCCGCAGATGAAAATCACCGATATTCAGATCAACCTGCTCAGGCCGCCAGCGGACGCGCCTGCGTCGTTCGTCGGCAGGCCGGGGAGAATGCTCGTCCGCATCTTCACAGATGAGGGCATCACTGGCATCGCGGAAGGCTCCCGCGGCTACGGCGTTTTCAACGCCTACCTCGAAGACATCATCAAGCCGCTGCTCATCGGTATGGACCCACTCCAGCCGCGCAGGATATGGGAGCTGCTGATGCTTGGCGACGGCGAGCGGGCGACGAGACTGCCCTCGCCAATCGTCGGCTCGATAGACGTCGCCATCTGGGACATCATGGGCAAGGCCGCCGGTATGCCGCTTCACAAGCTGCTCGGAGGCGCGGCGCGTACCAAGATTCCGCTGTACTGGAGCAGGGGCAGCGGCTGGCGAAAGTCGCCGGGCGAGATGCTGGAAGAGGTACAGGAGGGCTACGAGAGAGGCTTCCGCGCCTTCAAGATCAGGATGGACTGGCGCGACTACAGGCAGGATGCGGACCCGACCAAGGACTTCGCGATCTTCAGGGCGTGCCGCGAGTGGCTGCCGGACGACGTGCCTCTCGGATTCGACGCCAACTGCGGCTATTCGGTGTCCACGGCGATCATGCAGGGGCGCAAGATGGAGGAGATGGGAGTGGCGCACTTCGAGGAGCCGCTGCCGCAGTACGACTTCCCCGGACTCAAACAGGTCGTGGACGCACTCGACTGTCCGATATCGACCGGAGAGCAGGAGCTCTCTGCGTGGCGATTCCGGGACCTTATCGACCTGGGCAACCCCGACATACTCCAGCCGGACATCCTGAACGTGGGAGGCGTGTCCGAGATCATGCGCGTCTATGAGATCGCGTCGGCGCGCAACAAGGTGATAATGCCGCACAGCCCCAACATCGGCGCAAACTCGCTGGCGAGCCTGCACGCGTACAGCACGGTTGGCAACGCGATAAGGCCGCACGAGTTCTCTGAAGAGTTCACTGGGCCAGCGGAGAGCGTCGCCGAGCTGTTCGTCGATCCGATAATCCCTGAGGGCGGGACGATCACGCTGTCGGACCGGCCCGGTCTGGGTCTGGAGATCGACGAGAACGCGCTTGCCAGGTGGACCGCCGACTGAAGTCCGGAATTGAGACTGCGCCGCAGCGAGCATCCGGTTATACTAAATCTACGTAAATATCGAAGAAGGCCCGGATAAACTATATTTGAGGAGGGACTAGGTGCCATGAAACTGCGAAACCTCGGTTTTGGCGCATTAACAGGCGTCCTCCTCACGGCCCCGCTCATAGCCATCCTGTACATGGCGGACAAGTGGCTCGACCTGTCGTACCCACCGTTCGAAACTTTCGACTGGACAGCGGGCATGCTGCCGGGCGCGATGGTGACGTTCGGCATCGACGCGATGATCGAGACGCTCATGCTGGTAGGGTTGAGCGTCAAGGACTTCGCGAAGACCGCCGAGCAGATCATGGCGACCATGCTGTTCCTGGGCGCCGGAGTCGTCGCGACGATCATCGTCTTCGCGCTCGTGGAGAGGCGCATCTGGGGCGCCCGACCGCAGCTGGGAGCCCTGTGTGGAGCCATCGTCGGCATACCGGTCGCGCTCATAACGTTCAGCATCGGCCAGTCGACCATAGACCCGACCCTGAACTTCATCTGGGTGATGATCGCTTCGGTTGCATGGGGTACAGCGTCGGCATTGGTCGCGCGCCGCCTGATCGATCCCGAACGCACGGTAATCGTCTCCGAGGACGGCGAGCGGTCGGTAGAGGTGATGGGCAGGCGTCAATTCCTGGTGCGAATGGGAGTGGCGACCGCTACGATCACCGTAGCCGGTGCAGGCATCGGGCGTGTCATGGCAGGCAACGAGAAGGCAAGGCTCGAAGCCGAGCTCGCCGCGATGAGGGAGAGGATCGCTGAAAGCGCCGCAGCCGGGATGATCGAGCTTCCCAACGAAGACGATCCGGTTAAGCCGGCCCTGGGCACCCGACCCGAGTACACCGCCGTCAGGGACCACTACAAGATTTTCATCAGGTCCCAGCCGAGCATCATCGACGGCAACAACTACACACTGCCAATCACCGGTTCGGTCGAGAACCCCATGTCGCTGACCATTGACGACATCCGCAACAGGTACGAGGCTCGCAACGAGTTCGTCACGCTTGCGTGCATCTCCAACAGGGTCGGTGGAGACCTCATCAGCACGACTTACTGGACGGGCGCGAGTCTCCAGGACATTCTCGCGGACCTCAAGCCCTTGCCGAGCGCGACCCACCTGTTCATCGAGAGCGAAGACGGGTTCTTCGAAACGGTCGCTCTCGACCTGATAGCGTCGGACCCCAGGATCATGCTCGCGTACAACTGGGACGGTCGGCCCATTCCGTTCGACCACGGATTTCCGCTTAGGATATGGCTCCCTGACCGGTACGGCATGAAGCAGCCGAAGTGGATAACCAGCATCGACGTCATCGACGAGTACAAGCCCGGCTACTGGGTCGCGCGGGACTGGGACGAGGTCGCGCGGATGCACGCTACGGCAGTCATCGATACCGTGGCCATAGACGCAGTCGTCGAGGACGGAGACCGCAAGCTGATACCGGTCGGCGGAATCGCGCACGCGGGAGCCAGGGGGATATCCAAGGTCGAAGTCCAAGTCGATGGTGACGGTGTCTGGAACGAAGCGATCCTGCGCAAGCCTCTATCGGATACTACCTGGGTGATCTGGAGATACGACTGGCCCTTCGCCGAGGGTCGGCACGAGTTCGAGGTTCGCACCTACGAGGCCGACGGCACGCCGCAGACCGAGGAGGTCAACTCGCCCAGGCCCAGCGGCGCGACCGGCATTCACTCGAAGAGCGCGAGGGTCTAGGGACAACTCCCAGCAAGTTCTGTCTATACCTCACTAGTAGTGATATCATCCGTAGGGGCGGTTCGCGAACCGCCCCTATTGTCATCAAGTGACTGACGGGTGCCAAAAATGACAGAACTGTTTGAACTAACGGCTAGAGAGGCAGTTGACCAGCTCAGGAGCGGCGCAGTTTCGACATCGGAACTGCTCGACGCCGCCCTCGCACGCATCGAGCAGACCGACGGCGTACTCAATGCCCTTCCGATCATGTGCGCAGACAGGGCCAGGAAACACGCCGACAGACTGGTACACCCCGACCCGGACGACACGCCACGGGGGTACCTGTACGGGCTGCCGATCGCTATCAAGGACATGAAGGACGTCGGTGGCGTGCTGTGCACGCGCGGGTCTCCGATCTTCGCCGACCACGTACCTGAAACGTCCGACCTGCTCGTCACCATCCTGGAGTCGAGGGGCGGCGTGGTGCTGGCGAAGTCGAACACTCCAGAGTTCGCCGCAGGAGCGAACACGTTCAACGAGGTGTTCGGCAAGACCCGCAACCCGTGGAACACCGACATGACCTGTGGCGGCTCGTCCGGAGGCTCGGCGACCGCGCTGGCCGCTGGACAGGTGTGGCTGGCGTCCGGGAGCGATCTCGGAGGCAGCCTGCGGATCCCCGCGAGCTTCTGCTCGGTCGTGGGACTTCGTCCGACACCGGGCAGGGTCGCGCACGGGCCGAGGTCCATGCCGTTCGGCACGCTGTCGGTTGAAGGGCCGATGGGACGTACGGTGGGCGACACGGCGCTGATGCTGGATGCACAGGCAGGTGCCTATCGCGAAGACCCTCTCAGCCTGTCTGCCCCAGAGAGGTCGTTCGTCGACTGGGTGGACAACCCTACGACGCCGCGCCGCATCGGATTTACACCTGACCTGGGATTGACCGCCATCGATTCAGAGGTCGCCGAAATCTGCCGCAGCGCGATGGACCACTTCAGGGACATCGGCGCCGAGGTCCAAGAGAAAAGCATCGACATGGGCGACTCGGAGTGGATATTCCAGACGCTCAGGGGAGCGTCGTTCGTCGCAAACTACAGGACGCTGCTTGCCGAGCACCGGTCGGAGCTCAAGCCTGAAGTTATCTGGAACGTCGAGCACGGCCTGGCACTGTCGCAGGACGACGTGGCCCGCGCCAAGCTGGAGCGAGGGGCCCTCATCAACCGCACTGCTGAGTTCTTCAGCGAGTACGATCTGCTCATCTGCCCGACGGTGCTTGCGCCGCCGTTTGACGTGGACGTCAGGTACCTGACCGAGGTGAATGGCGAGCAGTTCGACACTTACGTCAGCTGGCTGATTATGACCTTCGCGCTGACGCTGACCGGGTGTCCGGCGATCTCGGTGCCGTGCGGATTCACGGAGTCGGGTCTGCCGGTCGGGTTGCAGATAATGGCCCCCTGGAAAGAGGAGGGCTACCTGCTCGGCGCATCCGCGCTGTTCGAGGACGCGGCCGGAGTGAGAAAGCTCGTACCGCTGGACCCGCGCACTCCCGAAGCGTAGTAGGGGCGGTTCGCGAACCGCTCCTACCTCCGACGGCGAACAGACCAAGAACACGCGATTACAAAAAAGGAGATTTCACATGTCCCGCTTGGAGGGAAAGGTGGCCGTGATTACTGGAGCCACCGGGGGTATCGGACAGGCTGCCGCTAAGCTGTTTGTGGAGGAGGGGGCGCGAGTGGCGCTGGTCGACCTCGACGAGGCGGCGCTCCAGGAGTCTGTGCGGTCGATCGGCGAGGACAGAGCCAGCTACACTGTGGCCGACGTGACTCAGCCAGACCAGACCCAGGCGTACATCGACGCGGCCGTCGATCGCTGGGGCGGCATCGACATCCTCCTGGCCAACGCGGGAATCGAGGGAGTCCTGTCTCCGATAACCGACTATCCCATTGACGTCTTCGACCGAGTTATGGCGGTCAATGTGCGCGGAGTATGGCTGGGGATCAAGTACGTGGTACCGGTGATGAGCCGGCGGGGAGGCGGCAGCATCGTTATCACGTCTTCCGGCGCCGGCATCAGCGGGACCCCGGATATGTCAGCATACAATGCCAGTAAGCACGCGGTTATCGGCCTGATGCGCACCGCCGCGCTGGAAGGGGCGCCGTATGGCATCCGGGCCAATACCGTCAATCCAGCGCCGATCGAGACCCGCATGATGCGGTCCATAGAGGAGATGCGTGTCGCATCTATGGACGATTCGGCGGTAACCGTCGACGTGGTAAAACAGGCCACGACAACGCGCATACCGCTGGAACGGTACGGCACCCCCGAGGAAGTGGCGCAATTGATGCTGTTTCTAGCCAGCGACGACAGCAGCTTCTGCACCGGCGGCGTCTACATGGTGGATGGAGGCAGGTCTGCCGGCAGCCGGTAGGTGTTTCCAACCTGCGACGGGATCGGGCACTCTACACCTCGCCAGCCAGTATCCCCAGACTACGCGAGTCGGTTCACACCAGCATCTCGGATGCAGGGTGTGTCATGAGAAGTAGATACAGTACCAGCCTCAAAGTGCTGCTCATAGCTCTGACCATTTTCGGCGGCTTGATCACAGCGACTTTCGGTGTCGTCCACGCTCAGGATGCGGGAAAAGACGGCACGCCCCTGCCGGAGGAGGCACCTACGAAAATCGACGACCCTCCTAGTGACGCGGAGCTACAGGACTTGCAGGCACTCGCGGATCGGGACGGCATATCGCTTCAGGAGGCTATCGACCGGTATGCTTGGCACGACAACTTCTCCAAGATGGCCTCGACAATCCGCGAGGCAGCCCCCGAAGATTTCGCTGGAGCGGAAATCGTAGGACCCCGTCAGGCGCGTATCGCTTTTGCGGGACAGCCTCCGAAGGCAGCGCTCGACATACTCGACATCTTCAGGAACAGCCACAGTGGAGTTTCTGTCGAAGTGCGTACTGGTCTGGGCTTCTCTGAGGCGGAACTCGATAGAGCGATTCCAGCAGTACACTATGCCGTGCTCAGGTCCCCTGGAGTGCGCGACGCCTCTACTTCGTTCGACTCGTCGACCGTTCAGATTAGGACGGTTGTCGCATTGGAACTTACAGCTTCCCCCTCCGTCCTCAACGACCTCAGGGCCATCACGACGCAGCGCCTGATTGAAGAGACGAGGCCGGACATCCTCAACACCATTTCGCTTTCTGTAGTCCGCTCGAACTTTGGGATCTTAGGCGGTGTCGACAGCATGACCGAGAATCTGGTCGGTGGAGTCCTTACTGTCGGCGTTATGCTGATTGGGTTACTGGCTTTCGTGGTATGTCTCTTGGCCTGGCTGTTCCTCCGCCGGGGCGTAAGGCGGACTGGCGCAGTGAAGAGGGAGTGAAGGAGTTGGAACGCCGCTGAGACCTTTCACCCTCACCCCCGTATCAAGTACGGGGCAGGCTCTGAGGGAGAGGGGACTTTTCATCCCGTGAGGTGATCCCTGACATAATCTCGTCTGGACTCTGACGTTTGTCGAACTGCCATGAACGGTGGTACAAGTGTGAACAGGTCAAGAACACTCGATGACAGAAAAGGAGATTCGAAATGTTCCGCTTGGAGGGAAAGGTGATGAGCCGTGGCGGTGGCGGAAGCATCGTTATCACGTCTTCCGGCGCTGGCATCAACGGGACGCCGGATATGTCGGCGTACGGCATCAGCAAGCACGCGGTTATCGGCCTGATGCGCACCGCCGCGCTGGAAGGGGCGCCGATGGGCATTCGGGCCAATACCGTCAATCCAGCGCCGATCGAGACCCGCATGATGCGCTCCATAGAGGAGATGCATGTGGCGTCCATGGACGATTCGGCGGTAACCGTAGACGTGGTGAAACAGGCCGCGTCATCGCGCATACCGCTGGAGCGGTACGGCACCCCCGAGGAAGTGGCGCAACTGATGCTGTTTCTAGCCAGCGACGACAGCAGCTTCTGCACCGGCGGAGTCTACATGGTGGACGGCGGCAGGTCCGCCGGCAGCCGGTAGGCGTTCCTCTCTTGCGACACGACCGGCCACTCTGCAACCGGACTCAGCCAACTCGTGCCCTGGACCCACGAACACCCAGGGTATAGCTCGTTGTGACCAGGCAGGTCTCGATCACCGCTACTAGTTTCTCCGCGGCCTTATTCCTGCATTTCCAGCCCCATAGCTTTTGACGCCATACCTACGCTCGTGTCGATAACACCACTGAGGTCTACGTAGTCTGTGAACTACAATACAGACTTGACACTACCGTTGAATTGCGTAGAATTGGGCCTGAAAGTGCCCTCAGAATACGTCTGAACAGTCAGTCGGTGCACTCCCTCTCCGCGAATTGGGTGGGATTGAGGCCTGAAACAGGAAGTGCGCCGCCGTCAGGGTCGACTGGACCATAGCCGTGGTCCCCAGAAAGATGTCACCGGATGTCATTCCGGGCACTCCGCAGGCTTCTGGCTCACCAAAGTACGTATATCGTAACTCGCATGGGATCGGTGAGCTTCTCCTTGAGTGAGTGCTGAGAAGACCGCCACCTGAAGTCGTTTGCATCCCTACCGGACTAACCTCGTGATGAAATCCTAGAGTTGGTGTTTAGTTAATCGTCGGAATCGGTGGAGCGAGACATTGAGAGAGGTCAAGATGAAAAGGCTAGCGTGGTTGGTATCGATTTCGATGGTTGTGACTGTTTTGCTAGTCGCGTGCGCCGGAGAGACGGTCGTCACCAAAGAGATAATCAAAGAGGTGCCGGTTGAGGTTGAGAAAATAGTCGAGAAGGAGGTGCCCGTAGAGGTTGAGAAGGTGGTTGAGAAGGAGGTAGAGAAAATCGTCCAGGTGGAAGTGGAGAAGATCGTGGAGGTGGAGAGAGAGATCGTTAAGGGTGGACAGCTGATCATGGGGATGCAGCTTGAGCCTGACAATCTGGATCCCGCCGTAACCCCATGGGCCGTGTCCCACAGCGTGATGATGAACATCTACGACACCGTCGCGTATGAGAACCACGATGCCTCATTCCACCCAGGTCTGGCTGAGTCCTGGGTGGTATCCAACGACGGTCTGAGCTATACCTTCAACTTACGTGAGGGAGTCACCTTCCACGACGGCACCCCGTTCAACGCTGACGCAGTGAAGTTCAACTTCGACCGCATCAGCGACCCAGAGACCAAGTCAGGCTTCGCTGTGACACTGCTCGGTCCGTACGCTGGGAGCGATATCGAAGACGACCAGACGATCACCGTCAATTTCGAGACACCGTTTGCGCCATTCCTTGACGGAGCCAGTCAGGCATTCCTGGGCATGGTATCGCCGACAGCGGTAGAAGAGCACGGGGAGGACTATGGCATAAATCCGGTCGGCACCGGTTTCATGAAATTCAATAAGTGGGTACGTGGCGACCACATCGAATTGGTCCGAAACGAAGACTACAACTGGGCTCCACCGATATGGGGCCACCAGGGGCCAGCGTACCTGGAGAGCATAATAATCAAGATGATCCCCGAAGAGGGAACGCGGATGGCCACCCTGGAATCAGGAGAGACCAACTTCATACTAGCCGTTCCAGCAGCCCAATTTGCAAGGCTGGCGGGTGATCCAAATTACCAGATCATCCTGGGCAACATGCCTGGGCTGCCCAATGTGGTGATGATCAATACGAGTCTCGCCCCAACTGACGACCTTGCGGTTCGGCAGGCACTGATGCATGGGTTGGATAGAGAGACCGTACGTAAGATCGTCAACTTCGGCATCCCCGGCCCTACGGAGAACCCTCTTTCTACATACACAGCTGGCTACAACTATGACAACGAGGGCATGTACCCGCACGACCCCGATAAAGCCAGAGAGCTGCTGGAGGGCGCGGGTTGGACTATGGGTTCCAGTGGCTTCTATGAGAAGGACGGGAACACCCTCAAACTGGTTACCGGGCATGTAGGGTCACAAAAGGACACGCTAACTGTGCTGCAAGCCCAGGCCAGAACTATTGGCATCGACTGGGAACTGAGCGAGCTGGCCTCTTCAGCCTGGATCGACTCTGCAAAGGCAGGCAAGTTCAACGCGGCTGCCATAGGCTGGGTCTCCAGTGATCCGATCATTCTGGAGCAGTTCTACCACTCCAAGAACATCGACTCAGGTTTCAACTGGCCACGGTATAGCGATTCTCGTATGGACGACTTACTGGACCAGGCCTCGGGGTCCACTGATCCGGAAGAACGGGTCGAGCTGTACAAGGAGGTCCAGAAGATAGCCATGGCAGAGGCGACAGTGTACCCCATCCATGACAACGTAGGGATCTCTGCTTCCGCATCAAATGTTGTGGGTATCAAGGCCGACATTCGGGGATTCTACCACTGGCTCTACGACGCGTACGTCAGGGAAGAGTAGAGACTGCCGGCGGATTTCCCGCCCACTCCACGTCACTTGAAGTGGGTTCGGTGGACTGGAGACCACTACCTCTAGTCCACCGAATTCATATGTTCCTCGCCGGAGGGTACTCGAACCGTGCAACGCTATGTGCTAACACGATTAGCGGTGTTCCCGCTTGCATTGCTGGCTATATCGGCAATCGTGTTCCTGATGTTGTACTTGCTGCCTGGCGACCCTGCGGAGGCTCTTCTTGGACCGAACGTCGTGTCCGCAGACCAAGTCGAACAGCTCCGGGAACAGCTAGGGCTGAACGATCCTCTGTACATACAGTACGGGCGTTTTCTTGGGGGTGCTCTTCGCGGAGACTTCGGGCGCTCACTACGAAGCAGGAGACCCGTTTTTGAAGAGCTCCTAAGCCAGCTGCCCGCTACCCTGGAATTGACATTCGGCGCTCTGGGCCTCGCTATCGCCATCGGTTTCCCATTGGGCCTTCTAGCTGCCCTGAGACCGAACACATGGGTAGACAGTCTCAGCATGTTGATAGCCGTGGCGGGGCTGGCGATGCCCAGTTTCTGGCTTTGCTTGCTACTCATCTTTTTCTTCTCTGTGCATCTTGGATGGTTTCCAGCCACTGGTCAGGGAGGATTGGAACGGTTAGTTCTGCCTGTATTCGCATTGGGATACTACGCCGCTTCCCTGATCGCTCGCCTGGTGCGATCGGCCACGCTGGAGGTGTTGCGGCAGGACTACATTACGACCGCGCGCGCCAAGGGTCTGGCCGGTTACGTGGTGATGTATCGGCACGTCATGAGGAATGCACTTATCCCGGTGATCACTATCCTCGGCGTCCAGTTCGGGTTCCTCCTGGGTGGAACTGTGATAATTGAGACGATTTTCGGCAGGCCGGGTATTGGACGGCTTCTGGTCGATGGGATTCTGTATCAGGATTATCGCGTCGTTCAGGCAACCATAGTGTTCATCGCCACGGGGTTCCTCACGACTAACCTGGTTGTGGACATCCTCTACGGTCTCATCGATCCCCGCATAAGGTACGACTAGCAGGACGCGTGTAGACCATGAGAGGTGCGGAACAGACCAATTCGACTCTGCCAAGGGCCCACAGTGCGAGCTTGCTATCGCAGTCCTGGCGTCGCCTGCGCAGGAATCACGGTGCCATAGTCGGCATGGCCATGCTTCTGATTCTCGGAATGATCGCTATTGTCGGCCCCTATGTTTCCCCCCATGATCCCAACGTCATTGATCTGGAATCAGTCCTAAAAGGGCCCCACAGAGAGCGTCTACTGGGGGCAGACCAATTCGGACGCGACATCCTCAGCCGCGTACTGTACGGCACGCGCCTGTCACTGCAACTAGGCCTCACCACCATAGGTATTGCAGCGACGATTGGGACGATTGTCGGCCTATTCTCCGGATACAAGGGAGGCTGGAGCGACTTCGTCATCCAGCGCGCCACAGACCTGATGCTGATCTTTCCGTCTCTGTTGCTGGCACTCTTCGTAGTGGCGGTAATGGGGCCCAGTATTCGGAACCTCATGCTGGCCGTGGCAATAGCGTTTGTTCCCATCTACATCAGGCTCGTTCGAGGGTCTGTGCTCTCCGCCAAGGAGAATGTCTACGTTGACGCCGCCCGCGCCGCCGGTTGTACCGATGTTCGTATTATGCGGAAGCACATACTGCCGAACGTTTTTGCTCCGATTATCGTATTGGCGACTCTGGGTGTTGGCGAGGCCATCGTGGTGGCAGCAGCTCTTGGATTCCTGGGCCTGGGTGCCCAACCGCCTACGCCCGAGTGGGGTGCGATAGCTTCAGACGGACGGAACTTCCTCCGACAGGCATGGTGGATAACCACCGTACCTGGGATCGCCATTATGCTCACGGTGCTCGCGCTCAACATCGTTGGGGATGCGCTTCGTGACTCGCTCGATCCCGTGATACGGAGACGCATGTAGACTCAATCAGGTGAAATAGACCGTACTCCAGCCACACTGCAAGGAGAACACCGTGCCGACGCCCATTGCGCCCAACCACATTTACGAGTTGACCTCGGTCTCGCACCCTTCACTGTCACCCGATGGATCAAGACTGGTCTTCACCAAGTCCGCAGTCGACCGGGAACAGATGAAGACCCGGTCCCAGATAATGATGATGTCACTGCCGGACGGCGGACCCCTGGCATTTACGCACGGAGACCAGGACACCGCTCCACAATTCGCTCCCGATGGGAATAACGTCGCCTTTGTCAGAACCAACACCAACGGCACCAGACAGCTGAGGCTGATCGCCACGTTAGGCGGAGAGTCCAGGCAACTGACCAACGTGAGTGGTGGTGTCGAGGAATTCGCTTGGTCCCCGGACTCCCGATACCTGGTGTTTACGTCCGACGTCGACCCTGACCAGCTACCCGACGACCATGACTCCAGGAAACATCCCCAGGTGAAAGTAGCTCGACGTGTCCGATACCGAAGCGACCCTATGGGTTGGCGTGGGGACTGCTTCCGCCAGCTGTTTGTCGTCGATGCACAGACAGGTGAGGCACGACAGGTAACCTACGTCGAAGGCGAGGTGTTCGCGCCTGCATGGTCCCCAGACGGCGCAAACATAGCATTTATCTCCGACCGGTCCGCAGACCGGGACACCTCCTGGAACGCGGAGGTCTACGTTGTCTCCGCCGATGGAGGGGAGCCCCAGGAGTGGTCTCACGGCCTACATTGCTTTAGCCAAAGCATCCTGTACGGGGCACTCACGTGGTCTCCGAACGGCGACAAGCTCGCAGTGATCGGCAACGACGATGTGATCGGCGACCCACGTCAGACATGTCTGTTCGTTGCGGAGAATGGCGGACAGCCACAGCCGGTTACCGACGGTGATTTCACGCCGGTTCTGCCAATGAGCGAACTCCGCTGGACTCAGGATGGTCGAATTCTGGTGGTCGCCGACCGTCACGGTGAGTCTTACCTGTGTAGTACCAGGTCCGATGCCATCAGCCTCGACATAATCTCAGGCGGTGGCGTCCAGTACACAGCCGTTAGTTTCGACTCAGGTGCAGAGAACGCAGTCGTTGTCGCCGTGAGCCCACGTTCCACAGGAGACCTGTTTCTTGTGGATACCGATAGTGGATTAGAGACCCAACTTACCAATTACAACCGACAGTACTTCGCGGAACACCCACCCGCCGTGATGAACAAGTCCACCCTCGAGAGAGGCGGAATGCAGATACAGTCGCGGATCTCATTTCCCCCGACATTCGACCCCTCACAGTGCTACCCTCTCATCGTAGATATCCATGGTGGCCCCCAGGGCAGGTTCTCCGACTCGTTTGATCCAAGACAACAGACCCTCGCCACAGCCGGGTACATTGTTCTGGCAGTAAATCCCAGAGGGTCCTCGTCCTATGGTCCCGACTTCGCCAGAGCAGTCTTAAGAGACTGGGGCGGCGAGGACTATCTGGACATCATGGCCGCGGTGGATGAACTGTGTGACAAGCCATACGTGGATTCCCAGCGTTTGGGAGTCAATGGGTACAGCTATGGCGGATTCATGTCCAGCTGGACTGTCGGACACACCACGCGGTTCAAGGCTGCTGTTGTCGGCGCTCCATGCATCAACCTGCTTAGCATGTATGGCACCTCAGACATTGGAACGAGCTTCGGCGCGACACAGTGGGGAGGGACGTCGGTAGAAGGAGTCGATAGACTCTTGGAACACTCACCCCTAACCTACGCGCCAAACGTGGAGACTCCTGTGCTTCTGATGCATGGCGAGAACGACTATCGGTGCCCCATTGAGCAAAGCGAGCAGTACTTCGTAGCGCTCAAGCGGCTGGGCAAAGAGGTAGAATTCGTGCGCTTTCCCGGCTCCGGCCACGGCTTTCTCCTGGATGGTCACCCGGAGCTACGAGAAGAGTACCTAAGTCGTATGCTCGACTGGTTCGACAGACACTTAGGCAGAGATTCTTCACCTGCCCAGCAAGACTAGACGTCACTCGGCTCCGGCGGCCTTTGCCGGATATGTCGGCATATGGCATAAGCAAACACGCGGTCATCGGCCTGATGCGCGCTGCCGCGCTGGAAGGGGCGCCGTTGGGCATCCGGGTCAATACCGTCAATCCGTCGCCGATCGAGACCCGCATGATGCGGTCCATAGAGGAGATGCGTGTCGCATCTATGGACGATTCAGCGGTAACCGTCGACGTAGTAAAACAGGCCGCGGCAACGCGCATACCGCTGGAACGGTACGGCACCCCCGAGGAAGTGGCGCAACTGATGCTGTTTCTAGCCAGCGACGACAGCAGCTTCTGCACCGGCGGCGTCTATATGGTGGATGGAGGCAGGTCTGCGGGTAACCGGTAGGTGTTCTCAGCCTAAGAGGGATCGGCTACTCAGCCCCTTATTCGGCAGTTGTGAATTTCGACGTACAGAACTGTCGGGCCAATGCTGCCCAGAATCTTCGGATGGATGAGGAGTCAGACCAGCCAGAGCGCTTGGTGTGGATTACTAGAAAGGACGAGAATGTCTGATTCGATAGAAGGACTATTACACGAAGCATATTCGACAACGCATAACATGCTCAAGAACCCTGAACTGCGCTCGGTTGCCTGTCACGGGCTCTTAATCTCGTATGGCCCCCCGATCCCAAACCCCGATCTCTTACTCCTGTCATTTCAGGGCGGGGGAGAAAATCCTGAGGTACAGAAAACATGGCCGCAGAAGCTTCTCTATGTTGACAGCCCATACAAATTCGGCACAGCGCTTCAAGGGCTGTGTCAAGACACCGGGCTATATTCTTCACTCAAATCCTCCGCCATGGCGTTTCCAACTGTGTTTCCTCAAGCGCCGTCCAAGGACGCAGCCCGCTGGGAGAAAGGAAAAGGATCTTACTCGATCTGGCGTGACCATTCAGTCCGCTCGGTAGAACGACTGGTCAAGGTGATCAAACCAAAAGTGGTCATCGTTTTCGGGGACAGGGCCTCGAGAGTATTCGACATTGGTTGGGAGGAGGTTGAGCATAAACATGGCCAGGGCCATCAGACATTTGGGGTCTCAACATTTCAGGGCGCTCCTGCCGTATTCTGCCATCACCTGTCCCAGGGCTACGTCAAGTCCGAAGCTCTGAAGTGCTTTAGGTACGCTAAGGAACTCATCTCTGAGGACTCGTAAATCATTAGACTAGGTCAAAGAATTAGCGTAATTGATTAGCGGAGGCGTAGAGGTGGGGAAGAGGTTCAGGTGGAGCGGGCGTGGACAGGCGCGCCGCTGAACACACCACACAGACCATCCACCAGCGGCTGATCGCCACCATTGCGGGCCAGCGTCCTGATTACACTGGTGAACGCACTGAACGCATCCGCACCATCTTTGTTCTTCGAGCAGTGCGACACCTTTCGCGCTATCACCGCCCCGCGCAGCGCTCGCTCAGCACGGTTGTTGGTCGGCTCTATGCCTGGATCATCCAGAAACCGCAGCAGGTTGCCACGGTCATCGTGCCAGCCAAGCTCGTTCTGAAGCCTCCCGTTGTCACGATCAGGCATCGGGCGGTCTCGCAGATGATAGCTCACCTCTCGTCTCAACCGCTCCGTCTCCGCAACATAGTCCGACGCCTCTCCCCGACGATATGACTGCCTCAGTTCCATCGCCTCTCTGAGCAGGCCGCTCAGACGCTTGCCAAAGCCATGCCCTCGACTCCGATCGGGGGTCCGTCCTCTACCCACCTTGGTCTCGACCACCTCACTGATCGAGCGCAGCACGTGTGCCAGACATTTCTGCTGTTTCACACCCGACAGAGCCTGAGCATCGTAGCTCCGGCCCCGATCCGTCACCATCACTCCTCCATAGTCCGACGGCACCACCTCTCTCACCTCTTCGTTGCGGTGACGAGCACGCACCTGGTACACCGTGGCTTCATCGGTCTCGAACGCCATCAGGAAGGCGCCCTCACCGCCCACTCGCCATCCCGTGTCGTCTGTGTGGACGACCCGACTCGCACACACCGAATCCCGCAGCCTCTGGTACGCATCTCCCACAGCGCCCTGGGCTCGGCGCAGTGCGTCCTGGGTGATCGCGCTCTGGCTCAACTCCACTCCGGTCAGCGCCCTCAGCACAGACGGCACCCTACGAACCGGTATGCCCACTCCGTAGTGCAGTACATGCGCCGCAGCCATCACTCTTCTACCCATACGGTGCGCACTCGCCCCGTACTGGTCCGCACCAACCTCGGCGTGGCGTCCTCGTACCCGTCTGCCGCAGCCACGACACCGACACACCTGCACCCGGTATTCTGTCACCTGCGGTCTGGGCATCTCGGGAATGTCGGTCACGTAGACAACATCCACTCCCTCCTGCTCGAGCACTCCTCCACATCCGGGACAGTTGTCGTCGGCCACCGACACATCCACTGGCGGCTCGGTGACCTCATCTGGAGACGGCGGCTTGCGGTAGCTGAACGACCCTATGCCCGGCTTTCGGCCGGGACGTTTGGGTCTGTCGGTTCGCCCACCCTTGGAGAACGGGGCTGCCTGGCGCTTTCCCGCTCGCTTGGCCTCGGCGAGTTCCTTACGCAACTCTTTGATCGTCGCCGTAAGACGCGCAACCTGATCTTGCTGTCGGCTGACCAAGGCGATCAGCTCCCCGTGCTCACAGGGTGGAGGGTCTCTGTCTGTACACATAGCCGGAGTATAAGAATATGCCCAGCCTACCGCAACGCCTCAGCCGAAGCCGCTAATCAATTACGAATTAGCCTTTACTTTCAATTGAGTGCAGTGCAGTGACCGAGGGCGTCCCGACATACAAGAAGAACATTGGTCGCCTCTGCACTTTCATGTACGAGCTTGGGGATGCTCCGAGCAAAGCTGAAGGCGCTACTCTGCAAGTCGTTCTGCGGTCAGCTGTTTCTGCAGTCCCATTTGCCTTACAAACTCGATTGTTGTAACACCATGGTCCCAGGTGCATTCGGTGTCCTGAAAACTTTCGCCTTGGCAGATACTCATTACGCCTCCATCGTAAACATAGCTACCTAAGTATACGTGCAGCACAGCCCCCGTCGTCACATCGTACACTCCGATAAGGGACATAAACTGATTGAGGTCCGATACCTCACAGGCAACCATCTCACTGCTGTTGATTATTTCGCCTTCGCACAAAATATCGTCATTTGGGAATTTGTTCTTCAGATCCGACTCGAGGAGGGCCAGAGTTGTTCCGGACTTAGGACTTGGAGCGGACACTGATCCTTGCGCGACATACTGCGAAGATTCAACGACAGTCCAGGGTTGACAGTTGATGGTTCGGAACTTCCAGACGTGCTCTCCTTTCAACTGACTTGGAATCCTAACCGTTGCTCTCGTCCAAATCTCCATGTTCTTCCCATGAATGTCCCTCATCGGAGGCTCGCCAACGATGAAAATAGCTCGGCATCCAAGGGTATTGAACTCGTTCCTTGGGCCCTCTGTGTATATGGCAATACCATGAGGCAGGGCGTCAGGTAGGTTTTCTGTAATACCTTCCGAGAATTCTCGCTCAACCCATACAACACCATAGCGTTCCGCCATCTGCCACTGCTCCGCAAGCGTAGAGGGAGTCATTAACTCTGAAACGTTTACTGCGGAAATAGGGGAGGAAGCTGCCTGTTCACCACCGATGCGCACTGAATCAGAACACGCGATAATAGTCACAAATGAAGCTAACACTGTACTAAACCAGAGTACAGAGAGGTTTTTCATGAGATCAATAGGGTATGTGCGCCATCTGATCAAGTCCAAAGTGGGGTTGGTGTGAGAAGGTCAGGAGGAACGTTGTCCGAATCTTTGCGCCCTCACAACATACTGTTTAACCAAAGATTCGCGTTTCACATCACGACGGAGCTAGGTGTCTCTACGGCTCCGGCGGCCTGTGGGTGTGCCACTCGGTGGCTTGCTCGTAGGCGTGGCCGGCGCGGCAGAGTAGCTGCTCGGACAGGCGCTTGCCCACAAGCTGAAGGCTCAGCGGCAGTCTGTCGGAGCTGAACCCGCACGGGACTGAGATCGTCGGCGCGCCGTTGTAGTCGTATGGCACCGTGAACCTCTGGAAGGCCGTGCCGCGCCTCGTGTCTATCTCACCGTAGAGCATCTCGGGAGTTACCGGATACGCGGGGCCGGTAGTGGAGGGACACGCCATCAGGTCGATGTCGGCGAACGCTTCCCTCACTAGTCCGTTGCACTCGGCGCGCATGTTGTTCGCCTCAGCGTAGTCGGCCCCTGACTTGGCCGCGCCCATGTCGAGCCATCCCCTGAACCACGGGCCGTAGTCCTCGCGCCGGTCGGGGTAGTTTTCGCGGTGAGCGGCAACCGCCTCTGCTGAACACAACACCGGCCACGCGGGGAGATACCTGTCGATGTCGGGCATCTCGATCTCGACGATCTCCGCTCCAAGCTCCCGCAGGACCGCTATTCCATTGAGCACAGCCTGGGTCAGCTCGGGATCAACGCTGTCGGAGATGTGATTGAGGTCGTACCCGATCCTGACGCCCTCGATACCGGCTCCGATTCCGTCCATGTAGTCCGGCACAGGATCGGAGAGCGACGTGGGATCATTCGGGTCGAAGCCCGCGATCGCCTGAAGTATGACGGCCGCATCTGCGACGCTGCGAGTCATGGGGCCGACATGGTCTAGCGACTCAGCCAGCGCCAGGACCCCATAGCGGCTGACCCTGCCCCACGTCGGCTTGATGCCGACTATGCCACACGCGGCGGCCGGAAACCGGATCGAGCCGCCTGTGTCACTGCCGAGCGAGCCGTAGCACAGCCCGGCAGCAGTCGCCGATCCCGACCCGCTGGACGACGAGCCGGTCCAGCGGTCGTTGTCCCACGGATTGAGCGGAATCTGGAGAGCGGGGTTGTACCCGCCCATCGCGCCTTCGGTCAGGTTCAGCTTGCCCAGCAGCACGGCTCCGGCAGCTTCAAATCGGGCCACAACGGTCGAGTCGAACGATGGTACGTGGTCGGCGTACACCTTTGAGCCGCCCATCGTGCGAACGCCCGTGGTGAAGCAGAGGTCCTTCACTGCAATGGGAACGCCGTGGAGCGGCCCGCGGTAGTCGCCGTCCGCGATCTCCTGCTCGGCACGCCGCGCCTGCAGCATGGCGTGGTCTGCCATCACCGTGGCGTAGCTTTTCAGGTGGCCGTCCAGCTTGGCGATGCGGTCGAGCTGCGCCTGGGTCGCCTCAACCGGCGAAAGCTCGCCCGACCCGATCAGCTCGGCCAACTCGGTGATAGTCATGTAGTGCAGCGGAGTTTCAGACATCAGTTACAGCCCCCATCCTATGGTCCCCGTAGTAGGGGCTGTTCGAGAACCGCCCCTACGGCTGAGATTACCCAGCCACCATCGGGTACACGTGCCTACTGCGCGATAACTCCGTAGGAAGCTGCGAACCCGACCAGCTATCGCCGCCGTCGGAGCTTTCGTAGAAGTGACCATAGCCGGTGACGCAGTACACGTTAGATGGCGCGGCGCGGTCGATCGCGATCTGGAACATGCGGCTCGGCGGCGTGTCGCCTATCTCAAGTCTCTGCCAAGTCTCGCCGACGTCACGGCTTCTGAACAGCGCGCCCGCCTCCTGCGTTCCAGATGGCGCACCTCCGCCTCCCGCGCCGGCGGCGAGGTACAGCGTCTTGGGGTCGTCGGGAGCTACGATCAGCCCGCGGCAGTAGGACCCACCGGGGAACATCTCGCCAAACCGTATGTGCTCCCAGTGCGTCCCGCGGTCGCGGCTCCTGAACATCGCCACCTGGGCGATGATGAATACGGTTCCGGGAGCGGCGGAGCTGACCTGCACGCCGTGAAGATCGACGGTGTGGTTCTCGGTGTACAGTCCGTCGGTGATCGAGTCCCAACTATCGCCACCGTCCCTGCTCGCGAGCAGTCCGCCGACCTCAACGGATGCATACATGTCCGACGGTTCGGACGGATCGACGGCGATTCCGATGACCCGCTTCGCCAGCGGCTGCATGTAGGTCGTAACGTTCGGATACTTCACGCGATCGGTGTTCATCTTCGACCAGGACTCGCCTCCATTTTCGGTCCTGGAGACCGAACACGGCTCGTACCCGGCGTAGATGACGTTGGGATCGTTCGGGTGGAATGCCATCGACCATACGTCCATCCCATCACCGGGAGATTGGAGAGCCTCCCAGTGGTCGCCGCGGTCGCCGCTCCGGTACACCCCCTGCTGTGTCCCCGCATATATGACGGCGGGGTCGTCGGGATGCACGAGCAGCGCCCTGACCTGCGGATCGTCGGGAAGTCCGTTCGCAATGCTCACCCACTCATCATCGCCCTCGGCGCGTCTGAGCATTCCGCCATTGGCAATGTTCTCTCCCTCGCCTGCCAGTCCAACGTAAACATGAGTCCGATGCCCGTTCGAAGCCATTGTGGTCCTCCTCTTGCTGCCGTCCGCTATCCGCCTACAACTGTCCGTTAGTTTCGTGTCCAAGTGGTTATGCCATATTTGACATCAACCCACACCTGGATTCCCGCTTTCGCGGGCATGGCAAGGAACTAGTCCACCGGAATCGCTACTGAAACCCTCGGCTCGTCGCTAACCGCGTGGGTGGTGTGTCCCTGGCCGGTCAGGTCGTCTGCGAGCATCACGTTGCCGGCGCCGAACCGGCGGAGCGTACCGTCGCCCAGGCCGATCTCCACCTCGCCGGACAGCGTGATGATGAACTGCCTGCGCGGCGCGGCGTGCCAGTCGATGAACTTGCCGGGCTCGTCGTGTCTGAACATGACGCCCGTTGCCGTCTTCAGCTCGCCCCAGGGATACTCACCGACGTCCATATCCAGTTCCTCGAAATGCGATTGGCCGTCTTCGCCAGTATAGAGTCGCGTAATCATGATGCCCTCCGACATTTGGATTCCGGCCCTATACTACAACGGGCGACTCCTATTGGGAATCGCGCCGTGATGCGGCTATGGAATGGGCACGGATACCGACAGTCTCGGCTCGTCGCCGACCGTCCGCGTGGTGTGTCCCTGTCCGGTCAGGTCATCGGCGAACAGCACCGAGCCTGGGCCGAACTGTCGCAGCGTCCCATCGGCGATGCCGATCTCCATCGCGCCGGACAGCGTGATGACAAACTGCCTGCGAGGCGCGTTATGCCAGTCGCTGAACGACCCAGGCTGCGACTGGTTGAAGATCACGCCCGTGGCCTCCCTCAGCTCGCCCCACGGATACGGACCGTTCTCCATGTCCTGCTCTTCGAAGTGCGACTGTCCATCGTCGCCGGTATATATTCGTACAATCATGGCTCACCCCACTGTCTGATGTGGGAAGTATGGTACAACAGGGAGCGGCGAGTAGGCGGGGATGGCGCTAGACGAATGATGCTAACCGAATCATACCGATATCATATTCAGACCACTCAGGCGCTCGAAGTGTCTGCGGTTGTTGGTAAGCAGGGTGAGCCCGTGTCGTATGGCAGTAGCGCCGATTAGAATGTCGAAGTCGCCAATGATGGTTCCCTCGGCCCTCAGCCTGCCACGCTCCATGGCGAATATCCGACAGATCTCATCGTCCAAGCGCACTATATCTATGCCATCGAGGAAATCTTGCAGCGCTCGCTCGTTACCAGAGGGATCCGTGGAGTAAAACACGCCTTGATAGAGTTCAGCCATAGATACGATACTCAGTCCGAGTCCACGCGTTGACAGACACTCAACACGAGAGGTTATTCGCGCAACGCCATGGAGAGCGTGAACAACCCAATCGGTGTCTAGGAGATACTGCACTGCGGCTATATCTCGGGATCAGTCCGAGAACCTATTAGGCGATCAGAATAGATATTCCGCAGCAACTCTTCCGGGTCGTGAGTGCCCTTCCATGCTCCCATGGACGACTTGAATCGCGTGGCCCGCTCATCGTCAGGAATATTCAACTCAACATCGATAGTTATCAGTATCTCTGAGTCTTCCTCTAGATCGAGTTTCTCTAGAGGCTTGAGCACACCGCCGGTGAATCTCGCTTTTATGGTCTTTGGCATTTCTGTCCCCTGTCACCAAAGATCAGCCGCTGTCTGTTATAGGAAGTATGGTACAACAAGGAGCGAGTCGGTGTGCGGACAAACCAGAGACACCCCGCCGGCCAAACGACTTTATCGTGGAGTATGGATGCCATTCGAAATACCAACAGGGCCGGGCGGAGCGCGCCGAGGTCGGCAACCCAATCCCGACGATCCATGCTTCATGTGCGAGGTTGCCGCCGGACGTGAGGAGAAGGGAATCGTCGAGGAGACTGAGACGACTCTGACACTCGTGAACTGGAACCAGTTCGAGTGGGGACAAGTCTACGTCATACCTCGACGGCACGCGCCGACCCTGTTCGATCTAACCGATGACGAAGCGGCTGCGATCATGCGCGCCGTGCGCAGGGTAGCAGACGCGCAGATAAGGGCCTACGACCCCGAAGGGCTGAACCTGATCCAGAATAATGGCGTGGTCGCCGGTCAGGAGGCGCCCCACTTCCATATGCATGTGGTACCCAGGCGCAGAGAAGGAAGCAACTGGGGCAGCGGTCCGCCGCACATCGCAGTGCTGGAAGGCAAGGAGCCGGTCAAGCCTGCTCGCCCCTACCATGTCACACTCGAAGAGGAGTATCAGATCGCCGAGGAGCTCAGGCGGTGGATGTGAGGGACGATCAGAATCTTTGGCAGCCCGGTCAGGATTCGAACCTGAGCTAGAGGTTCCAAAGACCTCTGTGCTACCACTACACCACCGGGCTGCGATATGTCGGAGCGAGCTTGGACGCTCAGACGAGACTATCGAAAGACGGGGCTAGGACCACCGGCAAGCGTCGAGGAGCTACCGCTGGTCCCCTGGTTGGTCAGGCTGGATCAGTCCCATGTCGCGACCGGCCTGGTAGAGATTGATCGACCAGCCCGCGCCGAACGCCGTGGGCGTGATGACTCGCGGATCCTCCGGATTCCACATCCGCTGCCGCACACGGTCAACCGTCGGCACACGAAAGTCGAATGGGATGCCGTAGAAGCTGCCGTGCGACTTCCTCTCCCGGTAAGCGTAAACCGCGGTGGCCGCGAAGATGGCGGCTATCGTGACCTTTAGAATCTTGCCGATCATGCCAGTGTCTTCCGATGAGAGGGTGTAACTAAACTATAGCGCAGTTCTAAGGCGGCTGTCAGCGGTTGGCTCGGACTCTGGTAGAATCCAGCCTATCCATGACATCTGGAGGTGACAGCCGTGAGCGGTAGATTAGCGCTGGTCGGAGGCGACGAGTTCAGGTCGGGCTGTGAGTCGATGGACGCGGCGATACTGGCCGCGACCGGAAAGCCCAGGCCGATGGTCCTGATCGTGCCGACCGCTGCTGCCTTCGAGAACCCGGCGCGCGCGGCGGACAACGGCGTTCGTCACTTCCGAGAGCTCGGCGCCGACGCCAGTCCGCTGATGGTGCTGAACCACGACGACGCAACGGACGCAGGGATCGCTGCGGAGGTCGAGTCCGCCGACGTAGTGTACCTGACGGGCGGAAGTCCCTCCCACCTGCTCGAAACGCTCCAAGACTCGCTGTTGCTCGACAGCATTCGGGGTCGGCTGGAGAGTGGTGGGATACTGGCTGGTTCCAGCGCCGGCGCGATGGTCATGGGGAGCTGGATGAGGTTCAGAGAGTGGCGGCGCACACTCGGAATCGCGGCGGGTATCGCCACACTGGCGCATCACGAGAGGGCAGACCCGGATACGGTAGTCGAAGAGCTACGTGCGGCGCCCGATGACCTGTCGGCTGTGTTTGGCGTTGACGGACGCGCAGGCGCGCTCAGCGGACCTGACGGCTGGACCGCTCTCGGGACCGGCCGTGTGACCGTCTATCAGAGCCGTCCCCGTACTCGATACGGGGACGGCGGCTGGAGACGCTTCGAGGATGGCGAGAGCTTCAGCGTCGATTGACCCGTTAGAACGGCGTTCATATAATCGTGGGGCCGACATGGGGAGTGCGCACCTACCCCGCCCTACAACGTTACCCTGTACTCCGATACGGGGTCAGCACCTCGGAGAAGCAAATGGCAGAAGTCAACCTCAGCCCGACAGCGATCATCGAACAGTTCAAGAAGAACCAGGTCTCCCATGTCGTCTGGCTGCCGGACACCGAGACCAACTTCATGTACAACCAGATCATCGAGGACGAGGATCTTCAGCTAGTCCCGATCTGCCGCGAGGGGGAGTCCATGCCCATCGCGGCCGGTCTGTGGATCGGCGGCAAGAAGCCGGTGGTGCTTATTCAGAATACCGGTATGTTCGAGGCGGGCGACTCGATTCGGGGTATGGGAATCGATCTCGGTATACCAATGGTGATGATGGTGGGGTACCGGGGATGGATGGGAGAGGGCGGCGAGATGACCGACTCCGCCGGGGTATTCACTGAGCCGATCCTCAATGCGTGGGGCATCGACTACTACATGGTCGAGACCGACGATGACGTCGGAAGGATCTCAGAGGCGTTCGAGCACGCGGAGCGAGACCAGACGCTGGTCGCGTGCCTGCTGGGTGCCGAATACGGCTGAGCAGGGCAAGGCCCTGCACCCATAAAGGGTCTGCTCTCTCCCGTCAAGAGATCAAGGGAGACTGGCTAGTGTTCCAGAGAGCGTAGGTCTTCACACGAACGGACAGCCTGAGCGTCCGAGTACCAATAGCCGCGTCCATAGGCGTCTGAAGAAGACCCTAGCCAAAATTGGATTCCATATCGAGCACCTTGTCGAGACGTCTCTGGAACCGGTCCTCGGGTGCGAACTCGGCGGACAGGAACGCCGTCGCGAGCTCCTTGGCAACCTCGATTCCGACTATCCGCGCTCCGAGGCACAGCACGTTCATGTCGTCGTGCTCGACGCCCTGGTGGGCCGAATAGGTGTCATGACACACGCTCGCGCGGATTCCTTTGACCTTGTTGGCCGCGACTGACGCGCCCACTCCGCTGCCGCAGATCATGATTCCACGCTGGGCTTCGCTTGAGACCACGGACTCGGCCACGACCTTCGTGAAGTCGGGAAAGTCGTCCGCCGGATCGAGCTCGTGGGCGCCGGCGTCGATGACCTCGTGGCCGAGGGACTCGACGAACCCCTTCAGCTCGTCCTTCAGAGCGTATCCGCCGTGGTCTGCCCCTATGACGACGCGCATGATTGCTTCTCCCCGTGCTGTGGCCCGTTCGTATGGTATCGTTGGCTGAAGTGTAGAAAGGCCAGCCGCGCAGCGTCAACCCGGGCCGGAGGCAGGCAGACTTCCGTCATTCCGGCGAAGGCCGGAACCCACGAAGTGGCTCGCCGCTCGGCAATCCAGGGATGGAGGGCCGCTTACCACGGAGGTCTCCCACTAATCAGGGACAGGTTTGGAGACAGGCTAACCACCGTCATTCCGGCGAAAGCCGGAATCCAGGGGAGGTGGTGCGGTTCCCACTAACCAGAGACGGGTTTGGAGACAGGCTCATGAAAATCACAGACGTCGAAGTCATCGTCCTCGAACACAACTGGGGTCCGCCTGAGGAGGGAGTCACACGGGAGTGGCCGCTGATGCTCGTCCACACGGACGAGGGGATCACCGGACTCGGCAGGGGTGGAGACCCCGCCATCGTAAGTAACGAGCTCGCGCCGCTGCTCATCGGGCAGGACCCGCGCCGTACCGCCATGCTCTGGCAGAAGATGTACGACCACGCCTGGAGATTCAGAGGCCCCGATCGTGCCGCGATGACGTCGATTGGATCGCTAGACATCGCGCTGTGGGACGTCGTCGGCAAGAGCTGCGGTCAGCCGGTGTGGAAGCTGCTGGGCGGGTTCACTGACCGCGTCGAAGTGTATGCCGACGGCATCGGGTACGTCGATCAGGACTCTGAGACCGTCGCGGCCCTCGTCAAGAAACACGCCGACGAAGGATACTCGCACGTCAAGTTCCACCTCAGCGACTACGACAACGACTCGGCGCTGGAGAAGGTCAGACTGGCGCGAGAGGCCGTCGGCCCGGACGTGCGCGTAATGCTCGACGCGCACCGGATGTGGCACGGCACGGTCGCGGTGGAGATGGCGCGCAAGTTCGAGCCGTACAAGCTCTACTGGATAGAGGAGCCCGTGCGCGGAGACGACGAGCCCCGCTTCTACAGCATGGTGCGAGAGGCCACTAGCGCGATGATCGCAGGCGGCGAGGGCGACGGCACGCTGGGCGGAGCGCGGCGGCTCATCACCGAGGGAGGTCTCCAGCTTCTTCAGACCGACATCATCATCGGCGGGGGCTACACGGGTCTGCTGCGTTTCGCCGCGCTGGCGCACGCCCACCACGTTCCAATCGCGCCGCACGGAGCGCAGTACCCGGACCTTAGCAGCCACCTCGTCGCGGCGGTCCCCAACGGTCTTATCATTCCCGCCTGCCCGGACGTCGAGCCATACGAAATATGGTCGAAGCTGTACAGTCCAAGGCTGGAGATCAAAAGCGGCACGATACAGATGTCAGACAGGCCGGGCCTCGGCCTGGACTTGGACTGGGATTTTGTAAACGCGCACAGGGTGGAGAGGTGAACCTGCCAAATAGGTATCAAGGCAATCGCATTTTGACCTCTGTCATTCATTCTGAACAAAGCGTAGCGGAGTGAAGAATCTCTGAGCGGCGAGATGCTTCGGCTCCGTTTCACTACGCTCAGCATGACATCAGTGGTTGTGATTGTATCTCTACGGTCAGAACGTGATTGCCCTGCCATAAATATCTGGTGCAGTTGACAGTAGCGGAAAACAGTTCACCGTAGTCGAGTCGAGGAGCCAGCAATGAAGACGGCAATCGCCATAGCCATAGCAGCCACGGCAGTGTCTCTAATGGCAGGTGAGATTTACGCTGAAGAAGGAGGGGAGGAAGATGGCGTAGTGTACGATTGTAGCAAGGCGCCGGCGATACGCCATTCTGAGCTTGGGCAGGCTTCGGCTCAGATGCTTATCCCCGATTGCGAGATACTCCTGTCCATCAAGGACACCCTCTCAGAGTCTTGGAACCTGAACTGGGATGTCAATACTGACATAGCCAAGTGGAAATACATTGATATTGATATAGATGGGGTCGGGCGAGGACGTGATAGCATTACAGGCTTGGTGCTCAAAAACCCTGACGCCAGCGATCCGATTCCCATTCGGATTAGTGAGTTGACGTCGCTCAGAACTCTGAATCTCGACAGCGGATTCGCAGGGGAGATACCGCCCGAAATCGGTGAGCTCAGTGAGTTGGAGCACCTGAGCATACGCAGCCCGGGTGTGACGGGGAGCATACCTCCGGAGTTGGGCAATCTTTCCAAGCTCAAGTCATTGGCATTCCATGGCTCGAAACTATCAGGCGAACTTCCCTTCAGCCTCGGATTCCTACTCAACCTCGAGACTTTTTACATCCACGACACCGATATAACCGGCGGCCTTCCGATATCGTTCGTGTTTCTGTATAACATGAGGATAGGGTTGGCACCCATAAAGGGAATCGGAACTGAAAGGCAACCGGTTCTGGGATGCCACACTTGGTCTGGTATTCCAGGCAACGTCTCACTCCGCAACCACGCGGCGGTGTACTTCCTCACGTTCTGCGGACTGGAGCAGCGGATAAGTGCACTGGAGGATGCGAACACAGCCCTCGAAACTCGAAACCAAACGTTAGAAGCCCGCCTCACAGCTCTGGAAGAGCGCCTCGTCGCACTCGAATCATCGGCCATACCACCTTCAACACTCGACGCCCAACAAGGTTCTACAATCAGTGGCGCATATTCAGGAGAGAGGTAGAACCGTTGCCCGTAACCAGACTCGAAATAACCAGCGCGACTCCATTTGCCGGAGGACAGATAGGCGGGCTGACTGCCCTGGCTGCTGTTAGCGCGGCCATCATTGCTGTTATCAAGTTCCTGGGTGGCTGATTGTCGTCAGAAATGAGAAACACCTTGATAGGGATAGCGGTCATGCCGGTAGTCATGTTCCTAGCCTGATGGGGGATAGACTACGTGAACAGACTGGTGGGGCTGTGAGTGCGGCCAACATGAGTAGAGGAAACTGAACATGGCGGACCCGGAAGTATTCGTCGATAGATTCTCAGATCAGGTGGAGACGTGGCGCGACTGGCATGTCCAATTCAGGGAGCACATGCTTTCTGACCTGAACTCCAGCCAGATACCCGGTGTACTCGTGAAACTGCTTGGCGACTTTGACGAACTGCTCAAGACGCAAGAACAGGTCAACGTGATGATGCTCGCCGCGTTGGATGAACTGAAGAAGGGTAGAGAAACTTAGCATGACAACTGATGCACAGAAGGAAGTCGGGTACGTCAACTCCAATGACATGATGAACGTGGGATTCGCCAACGTACAGTTGTCCAGCAAGCCGTGGTTATACGTGATGCACTGCCTACGGTGTCACAAAAACAGCCCAGTCTATGCCCACCTCTTGACCGGCAGGAAGTGCTTGCACTGCGATGCTGGGGAATCCGGAGAAGTACGACTGCCGTGCGCAGACCTGATCCGTCGATGCACAGGGCAGGGGTGTCGCGACTTCCTGAACCCTAGCCCTAAGCCCCACTCGCGCCAGGTTGCCTTGCAGTACTGAGGGTTTCCCAACCAATGTTCAGCCGTCAAACCTCAACGACGGAGTTTTGCACTTCCCTCCTCTCATAGACAGTTCTCCATTTATGGCTCAGTCGAAAGTGATGACCCGGCGGCTGTTGGGAGACGGCGGATAGCCGCACCAGCTCGCTGGTCGGCCGCTGCGAGGTCGAACTGTGACTGAAGGTTCAGCCAGAATTGGGGTTCTACTTGGAACCAGTGGCCAAACTGCAGGGCGAGGTCTCCGGTCACTGAGCGCTTTCCGGCGATTATCTGGGAGACAATTTCAGGCGATACGTTGATTTGAGAGGCGAACAATGTGGGTGCAACACCCATTTCATCAAGCTCGTCGTTCAGAATCTCCCCAGGGTGGACGGTACGCTTGAACATCTTCTCTGACCTTCCTTCCCTCAGTGATAATCCACGATCTAGGCCCCGGACTACCGTCGGGCCAGGAAAAGCATATCCGCCACTGTCGATTGATCCGAATCGAGAATTGGCCATCCCTGTCCTGGCAGGTGTCGTCACAGCGCGCCGCCATTGATATGAAAGCAACTCCTTTAACTGACTCAGGCTCCTCAATCGAGTATGACTGATACAGTCTAGTAGGCGAACATTTCACCCTCACCTGAGGGAGAGGGGATTTTCGATCCCGTAATGCGGCACCGACTAACCTGATACAGGCTCCGTTCAGACAGCCTCTTGACGCAGCCATCCCATTTTCACTATTATCAGAACATATATCCTATTCACGGACACCTCAACCCATGTCACTAGCCCAATTCATCAGAGACAACACCAACGACGGCACTGACATCGCCAGCGTCCTCATCGACGTGATGAACGACCACATCGACGGCTGCATGATTAGCCACCGGCTCACCGCAGCCAGACTGCTCATCATCTACGGACACGACGACGCTCCCGACTTCATCGCCAACAATGCCACTCTCGACGAAGAGTGCACCGACAAGTGGTGGAAGACCATAGACCCTGAGATCCAGAAGTTCGTCATGAGCAAGACCGACGACGGCCGGGACATGTGCAGGCTGCTCATAGAGGTCCTGCACGGACATGGAAAGAAAGTCACCCCTGGCCACAGGGTGTCGGCCGCAAAAGAACTCCTCGGCAGAGCGTTCGGCAAGACTCCAACCAGACCCCTTCCCAAGCCTCAACACTCGACCATACCAACCGTCATTCCCGCAGAAGCGGGAACCCAGACCACAAGCAGCAACGGCGTCCATCTCACTCCTCAGGCCGAATCGCCGCCCAACCGTCATACTGGCAAAGGCCGGAACCCACGAAGTGGCTCGCCGCTCGACAATCCAGAGGGGCATGGAGAGGCTCTCACTCCTCGAAAAGACACCTCCGCTGCGACATCAGCAGTCACGTCGGAACACGAACAACCGACGGACCCGGAGGAAGAGGCCAGGCGTCAGCTACTGTTCGACCTCGACAACGACCCCCGATACACCATTCTGGACTCCGAGATCTACGACTTAATGTGCGAGTGCGACGCCCCCGACTTCGATCCATACCTCGCAGCACTCGATGAGGACTACTTCAAGTCATACACCGGCTGCAAGGACCCCGAATGCGAGGTCCACGGCGATCCTCCCAAGATCGACTTCGACCCCAACGACTTCCACTACTGACCCCCACGGGCCGTCCTTCCAGATCCTCGACAAGGTGCTACAATCGGTGACGCAAATTAACGTCACCCCGTACTCTGATACGGGGCAGGAAAGAGGTAAAGCCGTTGCCCACAATCAGACTCGACATCACCAGCTCAACTCCATTCGCTGGCGGTCAGGCCTTCGGAGACGTTGGAGCGTACACACACCTCAAGGGCACGGCCCACTTCGCGGTGGACCCGCTTCACCCGAACAACCAGACGATCACCGACCTCGAGATGGCTCCCCGAGATTCCGAGGGCCGGGTGCATTTCTCATCCGACTTCGAGATGCTTCAGCCGGCCGACTCCGAGCGCGGACGCGGCAGCATCATATTCGACGTCGTGAACCGGGGCCGCAAGACGATTCTCGGATTCAACAGCGCGTCGAGGGCGATGGACGCGGGAGCGCCGCTGGAGCCAGGCAACGGGTTCCTGATGCGCGAAGGATACACCATCGTGTGGTGCGGATGGCAGGCGGACGTGCCCGACGACCCGCACCTGATCGGCATGAACGCGCCGCAGGCGCTCAACCCTGATGGCATTCCGCTAACCGGCAGGATCCTGCACCAGTTCCAGTGCAACGAGACCACCAACGTCTTCCTACTGGCGGACCGGACTCACGTCCCGCATCCGCCGGTCGACCCCAACGAGGCCGGGGCGACACTCATGGTCAAAGACCACCCCAACGAACCGGCCACCGAAGTGATACCCAGAGACCAGTTCCAGTTCGTCCGCGTTGAGGACGAGCAGATAGAGCCGGACCTCAATCACGTCTACCTGAGAGGTGGGTTCGAGCCGGGTCGCATCTACCAGCTCGTATACACCAGCGTCGGCAGCGAGATTGTGGGCCTTGGGATGGCTTCAGTCCGCGACATCGTGTCGTTCCTGAAGTACGAGAACGGACAGGCTGGCAATCCTTGTGCTGGGACTATCGAGCGCGCCCACGCGTTCGGCGCGTCTCAGAGCGGTCGCTTTCTGCGCACCTACATCTACTACGGCCTCAACAACGACGAGCAGGACCGCATGGCGCTAGACGGCATCATCCCGCATGTGGCGGGCGGGATGCGTGGCGAGTTCAACCTGCGCTTCGGCCAGCCGTCCAAGGATGTCTGCTACATCATCCCGGAGCTGTTCCCATTCGCCGACACCGAACTCACAGACCCCGTGACCGGCAACTCCGGCTCGCTCCTTACCCGCATGGAAGAGAGCGGCAACGTCCCAAAGATCATGTTCACCAACACATCGGCGGAGTACTGGCGCGGAGACGCGGCACTCATCCATACCGACTTCGCCAACATGCGCGATGCCGAGGAGTCTGAGAACGTCCGCCGCTACCACTTCGCGGGCACGATGCACGGGTCAGGCACGTTCCCGCCGCAGAGCATTAGGGTCATGGACGGACTCAAGGGGCAGCTGCCATACAACGCCGTGGACTACTCTCCGCTACAACGGGCCCTTCTGACCAATCTCGATAACTGGGTCCGAGACGGAGTTCCGGCGCCTGCCTCCCTGCATCCGAGCCTGGACGATGGCACCGGTGTTGAGTCGTACACGCTGCGCGAAAAGTTCGAGCGACTTCCGGGCGTCGACTTCCCTCCAAGGGTCACGCGCGCCATGCGACTGGATTACGGAGACGAGGCCCACCTCGGTCGAACCGTTAAGCTACCTGCTGAGCAGGGTGAGGAGTACCCGGCGGTCGTGTCTAACGTCGACGACGATGGCAACGAGACCGGTGGAATTCGCCTTCCATCGGTCAGCGTGCCGCTAGCGACGAACACCGGCTGGAACCTGCGCCATCCGGACAACGGCAACCCCGACCTGGTCATCGGTATCACCGGAGGACTGGCAGGCTGGACCGTGCCGTTCCCCAAGACTGAAGAAGACCGCGAAGCGGCTGGCGACCCAAGAGCGTCCATCGAAGAACGATACGAGTCGAGGGACGACTACGTCGAGCGAGTCAGGAGCGCCGCGCAGGACATGGTCTCAGAGGGATACCTGCTGGAAGAGGACATCGAGCGCGAGGCCGAAATGGCCGCAACCCGGTACGACTACTGGATGAACGGGGGAGCCGGCTAGAAGTCGCCACGGCTCGCTCCTCGTCGGCCATCTGTTTAGGCAGCCGAGGCAGAACGGCCCGCGCCTCTACGTTGGGTAGCTGCTCTGTTCTGTACACTGAGTAGATCGTAACTGCATCTTACGAATCACGCATGTGTGTATCGTGAGTGCGTGCGTCAATTTGCCGTTGAGATTTATTTTCTACGGATTTCGTCGTATAATTAAGACATCTGGTTCAGACAACCAGTGCGATCCTGCGTCCCGCTCGAACACAGTAAGCGGCCGCACTAGCTTGCCATCGCAGGCACAACGGACGATGCGATAACATGATAGTCGGAGTTAAGAGTGACTAACATCAGAACAATCGACGACGTCATCGACGTGATCCAGACGGACGCGGAAGTGCGCCAGAGAATGGTCTCAGCTCTCAACGTGCCCGGCACCGACACGCAGGAGAAGGTACTAGCCTCCGTGGACAGGCTGACCCAGAATGTTGACAACCTGACCACGACGGTCGCCGAACAGGGCAAAAGTATTGACAACCTGACCAAGACAACCAGCGAACAGGGTAGGTACATTGACAACCTGGCCAAGACAACCAGCGAACAGGGCAGGTACATCGACAACCTGGCCAAGACAACCAGCGAACAGGGCAGGTACATTGACAACCTGACCACGACGGTCGGCGACCAGGGCAAAAGTATTGACAACCTGACCACGACGGTCGGCGACCAGGGCAGGTACATTGACAACCTAGCCAAGACAACCAGCGAACAGGGCAGGTACATTGACAACCTAGCCAAGACAACCAGCGAACAGGGCAGGTACATCGACAACCTGAGCATAAGTTTAGAGAGTCTGAGAGGTGTAGTCGGTGACCTGTCGGCAAGAGTTCTCGGCAACGATACTGAGGACAGAGCAGTTACCAAGATCATCTCCGATCTGGGCGTCCTCTTCAGAGGAGTCAGGGGCACAAGGCTCATGTATGCTCAACATGGCAGGCTGGGCCTTAACGACGACTACGGTCTGATAGTCCAGGCGGCCAGAGACAACGACGAGATAGAGCCGACGGACTTCAGGCGGTTGGTCTCCACGGACATAGTCGTCAGCGCCAGGCGTGAGGGCAGGATTCATATATTTCCGGCAGAGGTGTCCAATACCCTTTCAAAGAGGGATGTCGACCAGGCAGTCAGGACCTCCAGTCTCATAAGTCAGGTGTTCAGGAATAAGGTAGGTCCCGTTACCGGAACGGAATACGGTGATCTCGCAGTACAGCCGATGGTCGCCGGCGCAGTTGTCCCCGATCTCGTACAGGACCACGCTGACTCTCTTGACGTGGAGGTGGTCACGGTGAATGTGCCCACGATGCGCTCGGAGCTCGAGCGTCAGTCGAACGGGACCGGCTGAGACCATACCTGCATCAGCACCGGAAACAGCGATTCTATCCAACGCTGGGGAGTCTCCCATGCGACGACAGATGTCAAAACGCGCGGTGCTCCGACTGCTAGGCGAACTTGACACGGAAGGCTGCACCACGACGATCTGTGTCTCGCCGCAGACGCTCGACGCCCGCGACTACGATCATCTTCTGCCCGAGTCTGAGCCAGACAGGTCACGGGCGACTCAAGCTCTGTCCGACATAGGACAGAGCGATACCGGCATCGCCGTGTTTGTATCGCGGGACAGGACTGTGGCGATCCAGCCGCCGTTTCCGTTGGCCGTCGATGTCAGGGCCGAAGGCACATCGTCGAAACCCATCCTGGACTCGCTGGACTCGGAGCCTGTTGTCGGCCTTGTGCTGCTCAGACTTGGAAGGTACGCGGTCGCCGTGCTGCGTGGCGACAAGCTGCTCGCGACGAAGACAGATACGCGCTACGTCAAGAACAGACACCGCGCGGGAGGCAGTTCGCAGCGCCGGTTCGAACGCAGCCGCGAGCGCCTGATCCGCGAGCTATACGACACGACGTGCCGCATGACCCGCAGCGTGTTCGAGCCGTACCTTAGAGACATGGACCACGTGCTGCTGGGCGGCGAGAGAGGGACTCTGAACGGCTTCGTCAAACGCTGTCGGCTGATGCAGGACCTGGAGCCGAAGACACTGTCGCGCCTACTCCCGGTGGACCGGCCCAACCAGAAGGCGCTGGAGTCAATCTCGTACGAGATGTGGAAGAGTCGAGTCACGTTCTTCTAACGTAGGCCCAACTCCTACCAGGCCGTGTACCCTCCATCGACTGTCAGCGCCGTGCCGGTGACGTGGCGCGCATCGTCCGATGCCAGGTAAAGCGCAGCGTAGGCTACCTCACGCGGCTGGCCGAGTCGTCCCATCGGATGAAGCGATTCGAGCTTCTCAAGCATTTCCGGGTCTGATGTCAGACCACTCGTGAGGTTGGTCTCGATGAACCCCGGGCAGAGACAGTTCACGCGGATGTTCTTCCGAGCGCTGTCCACCGCGAGCGTCTTCGTGAACTGGACCACGCCGCCCTTCGACGGCGGATACGGATTGAAGCCGCCTCCGATTCCGACCGGATAGCCCACGAGGCCCATAGTGGATGCCAGGTTGACGATCGAACCGCCGCCAGCTTGCTCCATCACTGGCACGGCAAACCAGCTGACCATGTAGGTTCCTTTGAGGTTGACTTCGATCACACGCTCCCAAGCCTCCTCAGGGGAGGCCCTCTCCAGCGACGAGTGACGCGATGTAAGGCCCGCGCTGTTGACCACCAGGTCGAGCTTTCCGAAGCTCTCAACTGCGGCCCCAACCATCCGCTCGGCGTCTGCGGAGTCCGTCACGTCTCCCGTGAGCGCCACAGCGTGACCGCCCGCCGCTGAGATCGATTCAACCGTCTCACGAACGCTGTCGCCTGTCAGGTCGGCAGCGACCACGGACGCGCCCTCCTCAGCAAACAGAATCGCGACGGCCCTGCCTATTCCCGATCCCGCGCCCGTGATCAGCGCGACCTTGTCATTCAGGCGCATCGTTTAGAACCTCCGTCGTTCTCGGTGCTAGAATAACAGACCGACTCTCCCGACATAGGATACTCGTCTTGCCTCTCACACACCCCGTCAGCTTTGCAGAAGACCGCGCGGACCTGAAGCGTGTCGTGGTAGTGGGCTCGTCGGGTTCCGGCAAGACTACTTTTGCGGGAGATCTGGCTACGAAGCTGGGCGTTCCGCACGTGGAGTTCGATTCCTACCGCCACGGCCCGAACTGGACCGAGACCCCCAACGACATCTTCAGGCGCCAACTCGGCGAGGCGCTATCGAGCGACAACTGGGTGGCCGACGGCAACTACAGCGTCGCAAGGGACATCGTATGGCCCAGGGCGACGGCGGTCGTCTGGCTGGACTACACGTTCCCGGTCGTGTTCTGGCGCCTGTGGTGGCGCACGATGGGGCGGTCCATCCGCAGGACAGAGCTGTGGAACGGCAACAGAGAGAGCCTCTGGGGACACTTCTTCACGAAGGACTCGCTGTTCCTGTGGATATTCAAGACCCACTGGTCGCGGGGCCACAGATACTTGTCGACTTTCGAACAGCCGGAGTACAGCCACCTGCGCGTCCTGCGATTCCGCTCGCCCAGACAGACAAGGAGGTGGCTGTACTCTACCTCTGCCGCCCAGTCGCAGGAGTCGTGAAGCGCTAGACGTCCATCATCTTGTCCGGCGTCATGAGTTCCATGAACTCGATCCGGTTGCTCTCGGTAAGCTCCCGGACCTGCGCGCCGACATCGTACACCTCAGGCGGGATCTCGTTGCCACCGCGCATCGGGGACATCAGCGCCTCGTCTGTCCACTCCAGCACCACGACGTTGTTCTCACCGGGCACTGTCCCGGGGTTGAAATAGACCTTGAACTCGCTGCGGTGTCCGGCGTCGTGGTAGATCTGCGCCTGCTTGTGGACGAGGCTCGCAACCTGTCTCGCTGCTCCCGGCTTCGTGTTGAATATTCGTCGAACTAAGTACATCTTTTCGCTCCCTGACTCGCCTGTCCGTGAACCTGAGTATGATAGCGGATTTGGCGTGTAGCAGGGTGGTAAACTACTGGACGCAATGACCGTCTCAACACAGCCACACCTGCAAGCCATTGGAATTCACAAGAGCTTCGACACCGGCTCCGGCCGAATTCACGTCGTCGATGACATCACGCTCGAAGTGGCCCATGGGGAGTTCGTTTCCCTGCTCGGCCCGAGCGGGTGCGGCAAGTCCACCCTGCTCCGGCTGGTCGCAGGCCTCGTCCGGCCGGACTCAGGCGTCATCACGATCGACGGTCAGACACCAACGCAGGCGCAGACCGAGAGGGAAATCGGGTACGTACTCCAGGACCCGTCGCTGCTGCCCTGGCGGTCCGTGGCCGCCAACATTCGGCTGCCGCTGGACGTTGACCGGCACGCAGGCGACGGGAATCGCGCAAGCGTCGAAGACCTGCTGGAGATGGTAGGGCTGGCTGGCTTCGCCGACTACTACCCTCACCAGCTATCAGGCGGCATGCAGCAGCGCACTGCTCTAGCGCGCGCCATTGCCGTGGGAGCGTCCCTGTTCCTGATGGACGAACCCTTCGGCGCGCTCGACGAGATCACACGTGCCTCGATGCGCTACGAGCTGCTTCGGATATGGGAAGCGGACAAGAAGACCGTGGTGTTCGTCACGCACAGCATTGCCGAAGCGGTCGCGCTGTCCGACAAGGTGATAGTCATGTCCGACCGGCCGGGCAGAATCATCTCGATCATGGACATAGATCTTCCGCGTCCCAGGTTGAGCCACATGGAACGTGAGCCCGCATTCCTGGAATACACGTACAGGCTCCACGACCTGCTCGCACACAGCTTGCCCCGGACTCGATCCGGGGGCGACCGCGCTCAGCGAGTATCCATTGGGCGATAGAACCATCAGGGCCTCCGATTCCAATGGCAGAGCCTCGGAAGAAGCTGACGGAGCGCCTGCAACACGTCGACCAAATCCACTGGCGTCTCCGGCGCTGCTCTACGTGGTGCCGCCCGCGGTCGCGCTCACAGTAGTCTGCGTGATATGGGAGGTCTGGACAAAGGCTTCCAACACCCCTGTATACATCGTTCCAGCACCGTCCGTGGTCCTGGCGCGCCTTTTCGGAGACCTGGAATACTTCATCGGCCACGGCTTGATCACACTGGCGGAGGCGGCCGGTGGGTTCCTGCTCGGAACGGCAATCGCCCTCGCCGGCGCGACTCTCATGGCCCACTCCCGCCTGATCGAGCGGAGCCTCTACCCGCTGGCCATACTTGTGAAGGTGACGCCGATCGTCGCAGTCGCGCCACTCTTCGTGATCTGGTTCGGGTTCGGGTCTATTCCTAAGGTGCTGATCGCCGCCCTCATCACGTTCTTCCCAGTCCTGGTCAACGGAGTGACTGGATTCAGGTCGGTCGATCCTGGAGCGCTGGACTTCCTCAGATCGATCCACGCCTCTCGACGCCAGGTGTTCACGATCCTTCGCGTACCCAGCGCGACGCCGTATCTGTTCGCGGCCTTTCGAGTAGCGATTCCGCTCTCGGTCATCGGAGCAGTGGTCGGAGAGTGGTTCAGCGCAGACCGCGGGCTCGGAAGCGTCATCCTGGTGGCCCACAGCAATCTCGACATGCCGACCCTTTTCTCAGCCATACTGGTCCTGTCCGCCCTTGGCATCGCCCTCACCATCCTGACCTCCGTGTTGGAGCGAAGGGCGCTGTTCTGGCACGACGTAGAACTGGGATCGGATAGACAACGGTAGTCCAATAGGGTCTAATTGGAATGATATGAACATAAGCCGTATTTATACGATCATTCTGAGTGCGCTCGCCTTGCTGCTCTGCTTTGCCGGATGCTCCTCTGGCGAGACCGATCCCAGGTCCGTTACGTTCATGGCCGGGTTCAGGCCCCAGGCAAACCTGCCCTTCGTCGCCGCCTACGTCGCCGAAGAGAAAGGCTACTTCGAGGAGCAGGGGCTGGTCGTCGACATTCGACACTCCACCGGCGAGCATCTCAGCCTGCTCATGGCCGGAGAGGTCGACTTCACGACCGCCGACGCCAACTCCGTTCTCAAGCGACGCGCCGACCCGGGTCTGCCGGTAGTGGCGATAGCGCTGTTCGGGCAGCGCGGCCAGCAGGCGTTCCTGTCTCTTTCCGACTCGGGGATCAACGCCCCGAAGGACTGGGAGGGCAAGACGTTCGGGTACAAGGTCAGCATCCCGCCCGACTATCTCGCGATCCTGGAAGCCGAGGGCGTGGACCGCTCGCGCATCCAGGAGGTCAGGGTTGGATTCGACCCTCGCATTCTTACCGAGGGTCAGGTCGATGTTCTGGCCTCGTTCAAGTCCAACGAGCCCAACATCATCCGGGGCATGGGATTCGACGTGAACATGTTCGACGCCGCAGACTACGGTGTACCGACTCTGGGGCTGACTTACATCGTCCAGCAGGACATGATCGACGAGGACTCCGACACCGTGGAGCGATTCCTGAGAGCGACAATGAAGGGGATGGAGTTCGCGGCCTCCAACACCGAGGAGACGCTCGACATCGTGCTCAAGTACGCTGAGGGCGCTGACCGCGATCACATGCGCTTCATGCTCGAAGCCGAATTTGCCGACGCCGTCTCGCCGCTCACCGACGCCAACGGCCTGGGGTGGATGTCCGAAGAGCAGTGGCAGGAGTTCCACGACTCGCTGCTCAAGTACGGCGCCCTACCCGGCTCCCAGGACGTGAGCTCGGCGTTCACAGACGAGTTCCTCGAGGACATCTACGAGGGCGGCAAGGTAGACTGGCCGTAAGACACGAGGCTGAGAGGGAGTCATGCCGACATCTTCACCCTCACCTCAATCCTCTCCCTCAAGAGAGAGGAGGCCTTTGGGGACTCACTTCGACCTCCACTGCTCGGCGTCGTCCTCGGGCTCGTACCCGACCAACTCGCGTGAGTTCGAGATGTCCCAGAATCGCCAGGTGTTGTTGGATACGCCGTAGAAGATCGCGAACCTGACGGTGTCCGGCGCGTCCACGCATCTCCGTACAAGCTGCACAAGGTCGCGATGCGACAGCAGCGTCGCGAACTGTCTCGAGGCCATCGGCCTGCCCTCACGGTTCAGAGTCCCTATCCGAAGGCAGATGACCGATAGTCCGAAACGGTCGGAGTAGTATCGCCCCGCCGCCTCTCCGAACGCCTTGCCTATTCCGTACGGCCCGTCCGGTCGTATCGGCATGTCCACCGTCACACGGGAGAAACCGCCCGGCTCCAAACCATCGTAGTTGCCCGCGACAATGGAGGCGTAGGGCTCGTCTTCTTCGTAGTTGCCCGTCGCGTGATTCGAGCTGGCGAAAACCACCCGCTTCGCTCCGGCCCGACGCGCGGCCTCCAGCGCGTTGTAGGTCGAGGACAGGTTGTTTCGATAGACCACATCCCAGGGGCTGTCCTGGTCCGGCACGCTGGCGAGATCGATAACCGTGTCCACACCGTCGTAGGCGGGAAGCACAGCGTCGAGGTCGGACGTGTCAGCCACCAGGCTGGTGAAGCCGTCCACCGGCCTGATGTCCACGCCGGTCACGTTGTGCGTGTCCTTCAGTCCGTCCTGGAGCAGGCCGCCTATCAGTCCAGCCGATCCGGTTATCAGTACGTTCTTCTTTTCAGGCATTTATTTCTCCAGTGGACTGGTATCTGTATGGTGCGGTTGATCTCCACCTGCATCGGATTTACCGAGATATTTGGTGTTCATCCAAAGAAAGGGCCCACGATTTACATCTGCATACGCGCCGCTCCTGTGATGCTTCCACGCCCGGATTGTGGGTTGCAGTCCTTAAGGGATGTACAATAGGATACACGCCAATTCTCGCTCTGGAGTCATAGGCAATATCCGGAGTCGTGAGGGTGAATAGCAGACAATGGAGACGCTATTGCAGAAGACTCCTTATCGACTTCACTCAGTGAGCGTAGTCGTTACAGCAGAGTTCCATAACCCCTCGATTCTCAACCCTGACTTTTTGGTGTCGAGGGAGATCGTACCATCTGACTGGATAGTTACCGAAGCAGTCACAACGCCGCCAGTATCAATAGTGCAGTACAACAATAGGGTCCGATGGATGGTGGATCAGTCGAATCTCACAGTCACAGAAATGTGTGAATCTCCGTTCAGGGACAACTACCACATTTATGGGCTGGTTAGTGCCTACCTGTCTAAACTCCCCCACGTTCCATACCGAAGCCTCGGACTCAACTGTGTCGCGTCGTTGAAACAAAACCTTCCCGCAAAATGGCTTATTCAACGGTTCCTGAAGCTTGGCACGTGGCTCGAAGGTGAGCCTAAGCTCATAGGATTGGAACCCAGTTTTGTCATGGATGCTGGTGATGCGACGTGCAACCTGTCACTACGCGAGGGGTGGGTCCAGAGTTCCGATGATGACGATCAGGAAAGTGCAGTAATCGCCAGTGTAAACATGCACCATGCCGGACCACTCGATGCGGACGGTCTGACCGAAGCAATCAACCAGTGGTCACAAAGACAACGCTTTGTGATTTCGGCGCTCGACAAGCTATTGAGACAGACTCAGGCATGACTACGCCTACACCCGCTATTGACACCGCAATTTCAACCCGGTTGACTTCATCCACAGTAGGGATGCTCGCCAATACTGGGCCTGACCGTCCGTACATGTTGTTGAGCCATAGTACAGACGAGAGTACATTCAGCTACGCCCAACCGGGGCCAGGCTCCTTCACAAGGGGACGAGCTCATTGGCCAATGGTGTGGGATACGATTGCAGACTACTTGGCTTCGATCGAAGATAGCTCTGCCAATACGTATGTGTATACCGCTCCCGCTTCCCTTGGACCGTCCACTACCATTCACGTCAAGAGTTCCCACCGCCCAGCATGGCGACCCCAGATCGTAGACGCGGCTACGCGCGAAGAGATCATTGCAGTGCTCAGGCTGTTCGGGCTGGATGTGATTGCTAATCGGCTAGTCTATCTGTGCAGTCTGGCTGAGGATGACCCTGATGAGCCACGCATCGAGATCGAATCACTGCGTGCGATGGCGCTGTTCATCATGAGTGAACGGCATCTGTTGGATCCGCGGATAGGCGTCACGCCGGACAGACTCATCCAGATCGAATGGCGTATCCCAGACAACGGGGTCTTGGCAATGGTATTTTTGTCCTCGGACCTGATTCAGTTTGCGGCGGTCTCTGGCCCGTATCAACCTGAGACTGACCGGTGGAGCGTCAACGGGATCCTACCAAAGGATGGTACTCTGTCAGCAGTGGAGCCCTTCACTGCTGACATAAGGTTTCTATGACGAACCCGTCGCTTCCTGACGAGGATCACGTCTCCCGATACTGCAAGCCATCAACCGTCGAACACAGAATGCCGATGTCCGCCGCCTTCATACCAAGATCGAATGAGGAGTATCTCTCGGTAAACTGGCTTGAGTACTTTGGTGAGCCAACACTGGACACGGCCATAGACAAGGTTCGGGCGGTATTTTCTAAGAAGGGCTATAGGGTTGCACGGAACGGCCGTTTCGCGGCACTGAATATCGGAGCCGCAAAGAGGGCTGTACCCAAAGACATGGGGCTTACTCTGAGGATCAACCACATACCCCTTGACGATGACCAGTCCCATGCCGGCATCCTCGGATATACATCAAACGACTTGGTGGTCGCTGTAGAGTTGGTGGCGCTCCTTACACAACAGGACGTATACCCAGCAGAGGCTTGAGGTCGAGAATGGCTCTTAGCTTCGGTGACGTTGTGGTGCTCTCCTCGGTTGTATGGGTCATCTTAGGGCACGTTTTGAGCATCTTTCCGTTGGTTCTGCCACTGTTATTCTTCCCACACGCCGTAGTATCGATCTGAGTACGGGGGCGACATGACTGACTCACAGGCCCAGGAAATCATGGATATCGCCATCGACAAAGGCGATATCCGTGATGTATCGCTACCTTCGAATCGTCTCGAAGAGTACAGAGCCCGGTTCCAAGAGGCTAAGGCTAAGCGCGTTCGACGTGCACTGTCTCCCGCACCCAGATTCGATGATGTCTATGAGGCCGCTCTTTCACGAATGACGTCAGAAGAGCACTCTGGGGTCCCGGTCGGGTCTGTACATATATCTGACGAAGTGAAAGAACGTCTGAGGAATTACCGGGACGTGGACATCAGTGGTTGAACTCATAGATGAGTTCTACTGCTATGTCACTCGGATAGAGGGAAGACGAGTATCAATTGCCGCCTGCACACAACGAACCTGAGACGATACGCGAAGAGGCCGTTAACGTGCCGCTGGCGCAGATGCTTAACGGGTATGGGGCATCGGCCCGGGCCGAGCGTCGCAGCAGGCGAGGCGCTCCGGATGTTCGAGTCGAGCTCAGGACTGGGGATTCGGTGCTGCTGGAGTGCAAGTGGGAGGGATCGAGGAGTCTCCTAGAGGAGCAACTCGACCAGAGGCTCGACTCGTTCCCAGAGTCACTCGGCCTGATTGGAGTCCTATATCCCGAACGTCTTCGCCACCTGGCGAACGTCGAAGCCGCATTGGAGGTTGCTGACGACGTACGGTGGTGGCTGCACGGTTGTCGTGGACAGATAGAGCCTGATCGCCGCGTCCGAACTGGAACGGTAGCAGAGCTGGCCGATGAACTGCGCGCTTTACCTCTGGAATTGGAAGGCGCCGACCAAGTGGTGGCGGCCACCGGGGTGGTCGGATATGCGATAGAGCAGGCGGCGAATCAGGTATCCCGGCACGCGCGGCTGTCTCAACGCATAACCGACGTCATCGCGAGTACTGACAGGGAAAAAGACCGTGCTGCGGCACGCCGAATCGGATGCCTCGTGCTCTTTAACGCCATCGCATTTCAAGACAGACTCGCGTCTGCCAATGGCGACGTTCCGACAGTTCGCGAGTCGTTGGGGGCAGGGGTTCGCGGGCTACGAGACACATGGGTGATGATATGCGATGAAATCGACTACGTACCGGTGTTTGAACTGGCCGCAAGCATCCTGGACATATTGATCGATGCGCCTGAAGACTCACATTCACCCGTTATAGACCCGCTGGTCCGGGCCATGGAGAGCACGCGGCGTCTGGAGGGCCACGATCTCACCGGGCGGCTATTTCACACGCTGCTCACCGACGCGAAGTTCACGGGCGCGTACTACACCTCCGTTTCGGCGGCCACGCTGCTGACCCGGCTTGTGTTCCACGACTGGCCGAGCCATGTTGATTGGAGAGACTACGAGTTTCCCGCGTCCCTCAACGTTGCAGATTTGGCCTGCGGCACCGGGACACTGCTTATGGCCGTGGCATCTGAGGCGGAGCGACGTCACGAGGCTGCGGGAGGCCAGAACGCCGCCGAACTTCACAAGTCGATGGTGGAGCAAGCGCTGCACGGGTACGATGTGCAGCTCTCGGCAGTACACTTCGCCGCTAGCAGTCTCGCGATGCTGAACCCTGACATCGAGTTCGATCGGATGAACCTGTACGTGATGCCGCTCGGAGTCGAGGGGACAAGTATTTCTCTGGGGTCACTGGACTTCCTGGGACAGGACGAGGTGGCGGTGCAGTTTGCGTTTTCACCGGAAGACGGGAATGCAGCGGGCATGAGCGCAACTCGCGTGTCCGGGAGTGGCTCGCGGAGTGTCACAGAAGGTGAGACCGCAAGGCTGCCGGAGTTGGACCTGGCGATCATGAATCCGCCATTCACCCGGTCAGTGGGCGGCAACCTGCTGTTCGGCAGCCTACCTACGGCTGAGCGTCGAAGGCTTCAAAACGAGCTATCCAATCGACTGAAGTCGAGACAGGCATCGGCCACTGCCGGGCTCGGCGCGGCGTTCGTCGCCGCAGCCTCTCCCAAATTACGTCCTGGTGAGGGACGGCTCGCGCTCGTGTTGCCAGTGACGGTATGCACTGGTCCGTCCTGGGAACAGACTCGGTCGTTGATCGAGCGCGACTTCGATCTCGATGTGGTCATAACGTCGCACGACCCACTGCGCTGGAATTTCTCCGATAGCACTGACCTGTCGGAGGCGCTTCTGATCGCCACACGTCGAGATTCGGGCGAACACGATGCTCATCACCGCGTCAAGTTCGTCAACCTCTGGCAGAACCCTGACGGCGTGCAGGACGCTCATAGGATCGCACAGGCGATATCGATTACCACCCCCGCGAAACTCGAAGAGTCGGGTACCGCGCTTTTGGAAGTAGACGGCAGGCATTTGGGAGAGGTGGTCTCCATTCCAGCATCGACTATCGCGGGGAGGAAGTGGTCTGGCGTGCAGTTCTCCCGCGCCGATCTGATTCGCAGTGCTCTCAGGTTGCTCGACGACGGTGAGGTGTGGGTCCCCGGAGAGTCGGCGACGGCGAAAGCTTCGCTCTGCCGACTGGATGCTCTGGGACAGGTGGGACCTGACCGTCGCAGACTTGTGGACGGATTCGATAGAACGAGTTCGGTGACATCCTATCCACTCGTAGAAGGACATGACACTGAGCAGAGAAGATCCATGTCATGCTCTCCAGATTCATACCTGTCGCCGCTCACAGTACCGAAAGGCGGACAGAAGCCTGGGTATGGCGAACGACTCTGGCAGCAAGCCGCAAGACTGCTTTTAGCTGAACGGTTAAGGCTAAACACGGTGAGAACTGTCGCCATGCGTGTGGATTCAAGAGTGCTGTCCAACGTGTGGTGGCCGGTCAGGGTGGAAGACAAATCGGTGGAGAAGGCGTTGACACTCTGGCTCAACTCCAGTCTCGGTCTGCTGACCATCATGTCCGAGAGGACCAGCACCGAGGGAAGCTGGGTTGCCATGAAGAAGGCCGACCTGGAGAAGTTGCCTGTTCTGGACACGCGCCGCCTTACAAAGGCACAGCTTCGGCGATTGTCGCAGTTGTTCGACGAGTTGGCTGAGGCTGAGTTCGAGCGACTGCCGGGGATAGCAGACTGTCCGACACGGAGACGGCTGGACGACGGGGTCTCCGAGATACTTGGGCTGCCGGATCTGGACAACCTGCGCCGGTTACTGGCGTCGGAGCCGGTGGTGTCGAACCAGCGGCTGTGAGGTCACCTGCCCCTCTGGATACCGGCTTTCGCCGGTATGACGATTGTGCAAGAGTCTCCTCTCGCGGCAGTGACAATGTCAGGCAGTGCCGTTCTCTCCTGTAATCGGTCCAGCAGCGCAGATTATAATTGAGACACTGCCTATCGAGCCGAGTATGGGGGCAACATGACTGACTCACGAGCCCAGGAAATCATGGACATCGCTATCGCCAGGGGCGCGCTCGCGTTTGGTGAGTTCAAGCTCTCTGCGGGCGGGACGAGCTCGTACTACTTCGACGGGCGCATACTGTCGCTCGACCCCGAGGGCGGCTACGCCGTCGCAAAGGCGTTGCTGCCGATCATCAAGGAGTCCGGGGCGCAGGCGATCGCGGGCCCCACCCTGGGAGCCGACCCCATCGTCTCCGCAGTCTCGGTCGTGAGCCATCTCGAAGGGCACCCCATACCCGGCCTGATCGTCCGCAAGGAGACCAAGGGACACGGAGGGAAGCGCGCCATCGAAGGACCGACCGGTGGTCTTGGAGAAGGCGCGCCCGTCGCGGTCGTCGACGACACATGCACCACCGGCTCCAGCCTGTTTCACGCAATAGACGCGGTCGAGGCCGCCGGATACAGGGTCGTCAAGGTGCTGTCGATACTCGACCGGAACGAGGGCGGCAGCGCCGAGGTCAGGCGCAGAGGGTACTCCTACCATGCGCTGCTGTCAGCCGACGCCGACGGACAGGTAACCCCCCGGTAGGTATTGGCTTCAGGGCTTCAGCCCGACACGCCCTCCCAGATCAGCGATACTCCGAGCCCCAGCGCGATGACGAGCAGCATTCCGAGCACCCACACGCCACGCACTCGCCCCGAGAACCTGGCCCCGATCTGCCCGCCAATCACAAGGCCGCCGCCAGAGAGCAAGAGCAGCGGGAAGACCTCTATGTGTCCTAGAGCCGCGTGTGTTATTGCTCCGGCGCCGCCATAGATGGCCAGCGCAAACACCGAGGACGCCGCAGCGACCCTGACCGGAAAACCGAACGCAAGCACGAGGATGGGCGTTCTCAGGAAGCCACCGCCAATGCCGAAGAAGCTGGAAATGAACCCCAGCACGACGTTGAACGAGGTGGCAAGGGCCTCATTGAACTCGTAGCTGTACTCCTGACCGTCGCTGGTGCGAATATGCCTGCTGCGCACGGTGGCCGTGAACCTGCGACGCGGTCTCTCCACGCGAAAGTGCCGGAGAAGCCAGGGGCGGATCGCCAGCTGGACCGCCAGCAGCACCAGCAGCACGCCAAACGCGACCTTGAGCATGTCTGACGAGACGAACTTCACACCAAGCGCGCCGATCACCGCGCCCGGAACGGCGGCAGCGGCAAAGAGCAGCCCGCTTCGATAGTCGACGATTCCGACCTTGCGATAGGTCCACGCTACAAAAGCGCCGTTGATCGCTATCGCGGCAAGGACCGTGCCGGGGACGTCTTTAGGGTCCGAGACCGCCAGCAGCAGAAGGACCGGACTTAGTATGAAACCGCCACCGGCACCGACCAGAACTCCGTACGCCCCTGCGCCAATGCCCACGAGGGCGATTATCAGCCAGCTGAGATATTCCTCCAACGGCCCTCCTGGCAACGGCCCTCCGGGGTTCAGGTCAGCTCATCAGGCCGCTCAGTACGTCATCCACCAGCTCTGCCGGTACGTCGTTCCTCGTAATCGCGTTGCCGATGCCGTCCAGCAACACCCATCTGATGGCGCCGCCGGCGACCTTCTTATCGGAGCGCATCGCCTCCAACACGCTCCCCGGGTCTACGCTCGGCGCGCTCAGCGGCAGGCCGTAGGCTGCGAGCACTGACCGCTGCCGCTCAACCTCGCCGTCGGACATGAGTCCCATACCGTTCCCGATCCTGGCCGCGCCCATCATGCCAATGCTGACCGCTTCGCCGTGCAGGTACTGCCCGTAGCCGGTCGCCGCCTCGATGCCGTGTCCGATCGTGTGCCCATAGTTGAGCAGCACACGGATGCCGAGCGTCTCCCGCTCATCCTGCGACACCACGTTGGCCTTGATTGCCATGCTGCGCCTGATCACGTCCGTTGCGATTTCAGGTTCGAGCGCCTGAATCTCGTCGGTCTGGCTCTCGAACGTGGAGAGGAGGTCGTCGGCCATTATCAGTCCGTGCTTGATTGCTTCGGCCCAGCCTGAACGCAGCTCCCTCTCTGGAAGGGTCTGGAGGACCGACACGTCGGCCAAGACGAATTTGGGCTGATAGAACGCTCCGACGAGGTTCTTGCCCTGCGGCAGATCGACGGCCGTCTTGCCCCCTATTGCGGCGTCCATCATTGCGAGCAGGCTCGTCGGCACCTGCGCGAACGGGAGGCCGCGCAGGTAGGTCGCCGCAACGAATCCGGCCAGGTCGCCGACCACTCCACCACCGACCGCCAGGACCAGGTGGCCGCGCTCGGCCTTGAGGCCCGCTAGCCACGTGTAGATGTGCTGCGCGGTCGCGAGCGTCTTGCTCTGCTCTCCAGATGGCATGACAAACAGATGCGCGGCGATTCCGGACATTTCCAGCGAATTCTGCGCCCGCCTCGCCTGCCGGTAGACTCCCTCGTCGGTGATGATGTACGCGACGCCGGGGCCCATGATCCGGCGAATGCGCTCTCCGACTTCGTCTATGAGCTGCCAGCCGACCCACAGCGGGTAGTCGCCAGCCGACGTGCGGACCTCGGCAGCCAGATCGGGATCGTCCATCCTGGCAGAGTCCGACTCGGCCATGTTGAGGGAGGCGTTGACCATGTTGAATCCCCGAACGACCTCCTCTGCGGCCTGCGTGGGCGAGAGGAAGTCTGTATGCACCGTCCAGTGGGCGCGAGTATAGTTGAACTGTCGTTGGGCCTTCAAGGAATGGATGCGCTCGACGAGGTCGGCGGCGTCCAGCATGGGTCGGGCGACCAGATCATCACCCTCGTCGGCCTCCTGCTGTCTCAGGCGTCTGACAAGTGTGTCGGGACGCGCTTCCAGGAGCATAACGACACCGGCGCAGTCCATGACGGCGCGGTTCCGCTCGTCCATGATTACGCCGCCGCCGGTGGAGACCACCTGGTGGCGCGAGCGGGCAACTGTCTCCAGTGTCTCCCGCTCAATTCGCCGAAATTCCTCCTCGCCATGCCGCGAGAAGATGTCCTCGATGGCCATCCCCTCAGACGCGACAATCAGGTCGTCGGTATCGACGAACTTCCAGCCGAGCAGTCGCGCGACCTCATGCCCGGTCGTCGTCTTGCCGGTCCCGGAAAATCCTGTGATGAATACGTTTTCTCTGCTCAGTGTGCGCTCCAACCATACGGACGCTGAACAGGCAGGTCATCGTGTGACCTGCCTGTGTGGGAATCAGTTAGTTGCCCCTCTTCGCGGCAGGGAAGAGAGGGGATTGCCGAACCGGCTTGTGAAGCCTGTTTCAGCAGCGAGTCTGACGCTCGTTGAAACTCAGACGAAGACTACTCTTCGATACCGTTCTCGCGAAGGAAGTCCACCGCCTGCTGGACGGTCTGAATGCTCTCCGCGTCCTCGTCCGAAATCTCCAACGTGACGTCGTCGGTGGAGAACTCCTCCTCGAACGCCATGATGAGCTCGACAAGGTCGAGAGAGTCGGCGTTGAGGTCCTCGGTAAACGATGCGTCAGGCACCACCTCGGTCTCATCTACGCTCAACTTCTCCGCGACTACTTCCTGTACTCTCTCCATCAGGCTTGCCAATGCCATACCTCCGGTGGGGGATTACTTATTTGCGATTGTGGTCTCCAAGACCGAGCCCAGAACTCCGTTCACAAACCTGGGGGAGCTTTCAGACCCGAACACTTTGGCCACTTCTACCGCCTCGTTTATGGCCACCTTGGGCGGTGTCTCGCCCAGCATGGCCATCTCGTAAATGGCCATCCTCAGCAGGTTTCGATCCGTGACGGCCATTTGAGAGATCGGCCAGGTCGGGGCGAACTCGGTGATTATCTTATCTATTCGCTGGATGTTTTCAAGTACACCCGTGGTCAGGGCAGTTAGAAACTCGGTGGCCGACTTCGAGAAATTGTGGGACTTCTTCGTCTGGGACAGCACCTGGTCCAAGCTGTGGTTGGCCAGGTCTACCTCGCACAGGGTCTGGAACGCGGCGATACGCGTCCTGCGCCTGGAGCTGGGTGTACTTTTCTGCTGGGCCATCGTCTGGCTGGGGTCCTAGATACGGAGGCTGAGGATCGAGTCCAGGTCTGTAACGTTCGATATATTGGCCCTGCGGTTTATGCGCTTGACCATGCCGCTAAGCGCGCGTCCCGGGCCTATCTCGAGGAACCTGTTCACACCCGACCCGACCATGTAGTCGATGGTGTCTTTCCACTGGACGGTGCTGCAGACTTGCGTAAGCAGCTCCTGCTTGATGTCTTCCGCCTTGATCATCGGCTTGCCGGTGCAGTTGGCAACTATCGGCACGCGAGAGTCGCTGAAGTCCAGGTCTCCGATGGCTTCCATCAGGCCGGCCCGCGCCGGCTCCATGAGCCCTGAGTGGAACGCGCCTCCGACCCGGAGGCCTATAACCTTGCTCGCGCCGCGCGCGCTGCACAGGTCCATCGCCCTGGCAACCGCCATTCGTTCTCCGCTGATGACGATCTGCTCTCCGGTGTTGACGTTAGAGATCCACACGCCTGTCTCACGCGCAACCTCCTGCAGAGCCATCCGGTCGAGTCCGATCACGGCAGCCATTGTGCCGGGATTCTGGTCGCATGCCTCCTGCATGAGCCTGCCGCGCTCCTGTACCAGCAGCGCCGTCTGGTCCACGGAAAGCACGCCTCCCACTGCCAGAGCGGTGTACTCGCCCAGGCTGTGGCCCGCCATCACTATGGGCTGCGGCATTTCGTCGGTGCCGAGCTCGTCTTCCATGGCCTTCACGCAGGCCAGGCTCACGGCCATGATCCCCGGCTGCGCGTTGACCGTCTCTTTCAGGTCGTCTTCCGGCCCTTCGAACATCACACCAGTGAGGGAACGGCCGAGCGCTTCGTCAATCTGGTCGAACACGTCTCGCGCGGCGCTGGAGCTTTCGTAAAGCTCCTTGCCCATTCCAACGGCCTGCGCGCCCTGTCCGGGGAACAGGTAGGCGACTTCTGGGCCTTGAGCCTCGGTCTTGAATGTCAGCGTCATGGGATCATCTCCATGGGATGTTGTGCGACTCATGGGTACGTCGGGTGCGGGTACGGACCCGCTAGACGAGATCAGAGTCCGACACAACCACCTCGCGTCCGTTGTAGTAGCCGCAGTGAGCGCAAACGCGGTGGGACATTCTGGCTCGCTGGCACTGCGGACATCTGGACAGCGCTGGGCGTCCAATTGCGAAGTGAGCGGACCTGTCGCCCTGTCGCTTCTTCGAGTGTTTCTTCTTTGGAAGTGGTGCCATTTCAGTTCCTCACCTGGGGCCTAGTCTGTCTCAGCCCCGCCGGATATCAACTCAAGAAGGGGACCCCAGCGCGCGTCCCTGGCAGCCTCGCAGTCGCACTGCTCGTAGTTCAGGTCCGAGCCACAGCCCGCGCACAGTCCGGCGCATTCGGGCCTGCATAGCGGCTTCATCGGGTCTTCCATCATAACGTACTCTCTGACGGGCTCCGTCAGATCAAGAATGTGATTTTCATCTATAAGATAGTAGTCACTGCCGTCCGAGGGCGGGGTGACCCACGCTCCGGTCAGCGGGTTGAGAGAGGGGATATACTCCTCTTCGAGCTGAAACTGTATCGGATGGCTATAACCGGTCAGGCAACGACCGCATTCACACTCAAGTGCCGAACGTAATTCGGCGCTCACCCAGATGCTCTTGTTGGTGCGCATCATGGCGACAGTGCCCAACACTCTTAGAGCGTCATGTCTGTCGGGCATGAGCAGCGGGTCGTCCAACTGGTACTCGCGGCTGGAGCCGCTCGGTTCCATCAGCAACTGTGAAACGTTCAGCTCCATTCCAAGCCTCACACTCGGGCGGCGAGCTATGCTGCCTATTCAGTGGATTCTAGGTAACCCGCAGATATTGTGTCAAGTTTCACATATTAAGAGAACCTGTATTAATTTTGTAGGTGACTCAATAAGCAGCAGCGTTTCGGCGGGTTGTGGACGAACGAATTCGGGCGAGACACCCGCGCTCCTGAACATGGTCAAGCAGCCGCACCGACAAAATTGTTACAGGCTCATATTAAGAGCGCCCCTCGTGCACACCCTGATAAAATTCGTGCTTATGAACTGGAACGTGGAATCCGCGCGAATTGACGTAGAGAAGTATCCGTCAAAACCAAGCAAGAATTCGGAAGCGCAGTCAATCTACGGTGTCACGCCAATGGTAGCCGCTGTTAGCCTTTACCATATTGAAACTAGCCCTGTGCTCGGCTATCTAAAAAGATGCGATTTTCGTGGTTGCACTCCTAAATCAGTTTTCTCGTGCAAGTGCCCCTAAAGTGGAGTATCAATGAAACCTCAAGAGACTGTGTCGATAGTTTCAGGGTATCACGGAACGAGTTCCGAATTGGCCGATGTAATTGAGCGCGATGGTTTTCGCCCAAGTATGAATCCCTACGACTGGCTTGGCGACGGAGTCTACTTTTTTCAGGAGGCTCCTGGCCAGGCATGGGAATGGGCCCGAAACCGATACGGAAACAAAGCAGCAGTGATTGGGGCGGAAATTCAACTTACACACTGTATGGACCTGCTGGATGTTGGCTGGGAGGCAATTCTATCTGAGACCTATGACTCTTACTTGAATCTTCTTAGACAGACGGGGCGTCCGCGCCCTATTCAGGCAGGGGGAGCACACTCACTGGATAGAGAGGTGATAAACTATACTGTAAGGGTATTAGGTGACTCTGGAATTCTGATTGATTGTGTGCGTTCAGCTTTTCGGGAGGGTCGTCCTGTGTATCCAGATTCGGCACTGTACAGTCGGTCGCACATACAGATTGCTGTACGCAACCCAGAAACCTGCATCCGGCAAGTTTGGCGTGAACCTCAATCGTCACAAGGGAGATTATGATGGTCAATCCCCAAGATGCTCAGAAGGTGTTGGACGAGCACTTTGAGCAGATTACTCTTGATGAGTTTGAGGCCCGGCTTGACCGCTATGCGGGTAAGGACGAAGAGTCGTCACAGTCAATCGTCGCAAATTACGAAGAGCCCCCGTTAATCCTCTATCAACGCGAAGCTGCTCCGCTGGCGCTTAACGCTTACCTAGCATCAGCTCTAACTGGTCTGACAGAGAGTCAGCGAGAGAATCTCTTTGAAGTCTCAGACATCGTGAATTCAGTATGTCGTGACCTCGAAATCGACTTGTACGAGCCTCGCAAAGCAACGGATCCTGTCAGGCATCCTAATGTGGACGCAAAAGATGTATACAACATGGATAGGGAGCGTGTCCTACGAAGCGACCTCCTAGTTCATGTGGCCGACTACGCCAGCACCGGGGCTGGCGAAGAATTGGATATAGCTCTTGCGGCGCTCATCCCAATAGTCCTCATTGCTCACGGCACTACGCAAATCAGCAGGATGATTACTGGAATCCCAGCACTCAAGCTGACCATTACCTATAGAGATGAGAGCGAGCTACGTAGCGTATTACGAGAGGCGCTAACGGAAATACGTCCCATACTAGAACAGCGAAAGCTCGCCTTCTCCGACTTTGAGAAAAACATGGTGGGCAACAAAATTAGAGTCACGCGCCAAGAATCCGAACTTACCAAAGAGGACGTGGCCTCCCACTCGGGAGGTCTGTTGACTGTTGAGCGTATTCGGCACCTTGAAGGTAGCCCTGACAAGGTTGCCAACCCGTCACTAATGGAATTGCGAACTCTCGCTACGGTCCTGAAGACTACTGTGGCAGATTTGGTGGAACCTGACCTAGATGAACGGATGATAGCTTTGTTGAGGGAGTGGATGCTCAAAGGAGTCGCTGCTCGCTTCACGATGAGCGAACGAGACCAGAGAACCGTACTCAGGCGCATTCTCTACAAGGTGCTCGAGAGTACCGAGAATGATCCAGAGATATACTACCGCTGATGCCTCAACTTACAGATCCTGAACAAGCCTGTGAGCAAATCTTAAATGCGGTAGGGCACGACTCACCTCCGATCGACCTTGAAGCTGTTTGTTCACTCTGGCCTGACCTTAGTATTGCTGAGGAAGACCTCGATAAAGAGGGATACCTAGTGCCCCTCGGGGTCAATGGGGCCGAAGTCCTAATCCGCAGAGACGACCCACCTGCAAGGAAGAAGTTCACTTTAGCCCATGAACTAGGTCATTGGACACAGGCCCACATGAAAGCGGGCCAAGTGTCTCTTAAGAAGTCAGAGTCACCACACACTTCTTTCCAGATGAATCACACCAGACAGACTCCAGAGGAAACCTGGTGCAACAGGTTCGCTGCCTGCCTTCTGATGCCCAAGAGAGATATGATCAGTTACCTTCAGGATTCGGAAGTGGCGAACTTGGCAACTCGAATATCACAGGGACATACAGTCTTCCAAGTTTCTCAGGAGGCGTTCCTCAACAGAGTGACCGATACAACACCAATCAATGTTTTTGAGGTGGTAAGCACAGGGGCTGTAGTCAGAGTCAGGCGTAGGTACCTTAGCAAGCATCAGCGTGACAATCGAGTTGAGCAGGTCATAAACGAAGTGCTGTATGCCTTCCGAGATACACAAGTTGCATTTAACGACATCGTCTCAGATGTCTACGAGATCCAATCGCATCTGACACGCAGTTCCCAACATAGCCGTTCATGGCTCGTATCTATGATCTCCCGTACCCGGAGAGATACACAAAGCCAAGGTTAATGCCACAAGGTAGGCGTCGCGGCGTTCTCAGGTGATTTGACTAAGCTGAGAGCGAGGTCGACCAAACCAAAGAGGACATCCTAACTCACCAGGAAGCCGCCGTTGGCTTGTGAGCAACCCTAGAGATTTCTGGGGCGCGTCTGGTAGGCTCAGTCCTCAAGTTCCGCCAGTATTTCCCTCACGTACTCCACCGACTGCCTGTCCTTGTGAAGCTGGTCTCCCGTGTTTGTGCCCTCCAGGGCGAAGTAGCCGTCGTATCCCGCCTCGTGCATCGCGGACAGCGCGAACCGGTAGTCTATGTCACCGTCGGGCAGCGCGGTCCTTATGAAATACGAGTGATCGAGCTCAGGGATGTGTACCCTCTGGAGGCTCTTGCAGTGCCAGTACTTCGAGTGCGGCGCGAGCGCCACGATGCACTCCTCAGAAGACTCCTCCGGCTCCTCGTACGTCCACAGGACGTTGCCGAGGTCGGGATTCGCGTGCACGTTGGGGCTGTCGGTCAGCTCGAGGAGATGCAGGGTCGACCACGAGTTGTCAGCGATCGAGTGCTGGTGGACTTCTATGGTGATGTCGGCGCCGACATCGCCTGCGCGCATTCCGACCTCGCGAAGCGCGTTCGCCGTTCGTACGAAGTCGTCCTCGGTGGCCAGCGCGCTCGACCCGTGGGACGACGGCTGACCGCTCGGTCCGGTGTCGAGAGTGGCATCGCGCGGCGGTGTACCCAGGGCCGTGTTGACGACTCCCGCGCCGATCCAGCCCGCGACCTCTACGGCCTTCTCAAGCCGTCTCCGGTTGTCCGCGGCCACGTTGGGCTGGGCCAGTCCCCCACCCGCTCGGATCGCGACGCAGGGCGTACCGGCATCGGAGAGGACCGACTGGAACTCCTTCGCTCGCTCCTTGGTAGCCTCGAAACCGCCGAAGGCCTCGAAACCCAGCTCAATGCCGTCGAAGCCGATATCGTTGACCTTGCCCAGGTACTCGGTCCGAGTCTTGGGGTCCTCCGGGATATTCCACGCGGCTCCGGCAATGAATGGGTAGAAGGTGCCCCGGCGAAATGCGTAACACAGCTTCAATGTATAAACCCTCCAAAGTGCTAACGGGCTATTTCAAGCTAGAGAAGTGCAACCTCTGGGCCCCATATCCGTCATTCCCGCGAAAGCGGGAATCCACTCAGTAGCTCGCCACTCAGGATACTGGACTCCCGCTTCCGCGGGAGTGACGAGATCATTGCAGTCCAAAAGACTGCTTGGCAATGTCCACGATGTACCGGCTGATCGACAGCGACGAGGTCGCGCCCGGAGACGGCGCATTCAGTACGTGAATCGCGCCTTCGGTCTCAGCGATGCTGAAGTCCTGGAGCAGCCCTCCGTTACGGTCCACTGCCTGCGCGCGGACACCGGCCCCCGGCGCGTACAGGTCCTCACCCCTTATCTCCGGCACCAGGGTCTGAAGCGACTTCACGAAGACCGACTTCACCATCGAGCGGTACTGCTCGTTCATGCCGGTCTGCCAGTATTTCGCGCTCATCTTCCAGAAGCCGGGGTAGGTCAGGGTGCCGAGCGCGTCGCCCAGGGCAAAGCTGGTCTTGGAATAGCCCTCGCGCTTCAACGCGAGTACCGCGTTCGGCCCGGCCTCGACAGACCCGTTGATCCGCTTCGTGAAGTGGACTCCCAGGAAGGGCAAAGTGGGATCGGGCACCGGGTAGACCAGACCCTTCACGAGACTGGCGCGTTCGGGCCTGATGGAGAAGTACTCGCCCCTGAACGGGATAATGCGCACACCGATATCGACGCCCATCAGCCCCGCGACTTTGTCCGCGTGCAGTCCGGCGCAGTTGATGATGCTCTTGGCGGACATGTCCCCGGCGGTCGTCTCGAGGTGGATGCTCCCGTTTCTTCTTGAGATGGAGCGCACCTCGGCGTTGGTAACGAGGTCTCCCCCGCCCTCGCGCATCTCGGTGGAGTACGCCTCCGACACCTTGGTGAAGTCGATGATGCCGGTGTTGGGAGACCAGATCGCCTTCACGCCCGCGACATGGGGCTCGTGCTCGCGCAACTCCTCCTGTCCGATGAGCTCGAGGCCCTCTGCGCCGTTCTCGGTACCCCTCCGGTACAGCTCTTCGAGTCCGGGGACCTCCGAGTCTTCTATCGCCACTATCAGCTTGCCACACATCTCGTATTCGATGCCGCGCTCGTCGCAGAAGTCGCGCAGCAGCCGTCCGCCGGTCGAGCAGAAGTTGGCTTTCTGAGAGCCGGGAGCGTAGTAGATGCCGGCGTGGATTACACCTGAGTTATGGCCAGTCTGGTGCTGGGCGATCCCGGACTCTTTCTCGATGACCACGACCTTCTTGTCGGGATGCTCTTGGGTCAGACGCATCGCCGTAGCCAGGCCGATTATTCCCGCGCCGATAATAGCGATGTCGTAGTTGGACGAGTTCATTGGTTCACCCGAGCGTCTGACGCGCTCCAGCCCCATAGAGCGATCTTAGAGGGTAAGAGAGGTGCGTGGATTGTAACATAGAGAACTGCGTGTCGTTTTGGCCCCATCGCTTCACCCTCAGAGCGGCATTAGCACAGAATTCTCGTACGACATGCGCGCCTGTGTATGCGTCCATTACAGAAAAGCCCCGCCGGCTGAATGCCTGGCAGGGCCGAGAGTCCTAGATTCTCTGCTCTACCACGGATCTGGCGGTTCCAGTTCCTCCTCAACTATCGGGTACCAGAGAGCGACACTCTCGTCATTTGCCTCCAGGAATTTTGCGGCATCGACAAGGACGAGATTCTCGACGTTCGGATCCAACCTCACGGATGCAACAACTGCGTAAGCGTCCTGTCCGGTCGCGCATCGAAGGATATTGGCGTGGTCGATCGCCCGAGTCACGTCCTTGGCGGCTCCAGTAAAAGACGCTTCGACCGCGACGTAGAAGCGCTGGCTTGAGCCTAGCCTCTCCGTAACCTCAACAATCAGGTCGGAGGAATCGAAGTTGTTCCACGTATCTACGTCGAGCCCCAGGGCATCTACAGCTTCGTAAGCCTCGTCCAGCATATCGCTCAGCACGGCGCTGTCGAGCACCCTGAGCTTTGTCAGCCTCATACCTCGGAGCCTGGCGAACATACTGGAAATCGCAGACCTATTCCTTCGCGCGGCATCTATGGCATAGTTCCCCCGGAATCTTCCAAGATCATCATGCTGCCGCCTGTACATGCCGTGCAACGCCGCAATATCTCGGCTCATCCCTCCTTGCTCTTTCACTACAGTGGCCAGAGTCTCCAGCATGGAGTTCTGAGTTCTCTGAATTGAGTCCAGTCTCTCCAGCATCGAGTTCTGAGTCTCCAGCATGGAGTTCTGGGTCCTCTGCACCGAGTCCAATCTCTCCAACATGGAGTTCTGAGTCTTGAGCATGACTGCGAACTGGCCCGGCAACGCGAGGACCTCTTCGGTCATGAGCTCGCGCCTCACCGCCGAGCGTAACTCTTCGTTTTCACGCACCACCCTGAGGAAGTCTTCTATGGTGTTGATTGTGGTCATCCGTATCCTCTTCGGTCATTCTCAATTGTAGCTGACTGCTCTTCTCTCGTGTGAAACGAGTCAGTCCACCTTTGGGCTCAGCCGCAACGAGATCGCTCGGTGGTGTGAGAAGGATATCGCCTCGGTTACGGTGACCCCAGGCACGGCAATCGCATCTAAATTTTCTGCGCCGGATCCAAAGCTAACTCGCGACGCGCCGGCACTCAATACCGATCAGAGTCCGGCATGCAGAGCACCTAGTCAAAGCTAATGTCAATTAAGATGCGATTGCCCTGTGACCCCAGGGGATTCAGGCGTGTCGCTCCACCTCCGATCTGTCCCAAGCACACTCCCTAGGATAGGATTACACTTAATCCTACCAATGACCTCCAAAGGAGCCTCAAGTTGCCTTACTCTGCCATTATCGTCGGCGCAGGACACAATGGACTCGTGGCTGCCAACTACCTCGCCCGCGCGGGCGCAAGCGTTCTCGTGCTGGAGCGGCGCGACTTCGTCGGCGGCGCCTGTATCACCGAGGAGCTGTTCCCGGGCTTTCGCGTCTCCTCCTGCTCGTACATCTGCCACATGCTCCAGGGCAAGGTGATCGACGACCTGGAACTCAGAAAGCACGGACTCGGCATCCACCCCGTGGACCCGTACCGCTTCCAGCCGTTCCCGAGCGGCAATTACATGCTCCGCTGGCACGACGAGAAGCACAACGCAGAGGAGCTGGCGCGCCTCTCCCCCTCCGACCTCGACGGCTACCACAGGTTCCAGCAGTTCATGGCGCGGGCCGCAGGCATCATGCACCGCTACTTCCTCGAAGAGCCTCCCACCCTTGCGCAGGTGACCGCCGACGTGCAGGGCACCTCCGAGGAGGCGGTATGGGAACGGATGCTCACCGGAAACATGCGCGACCTCGTCGAGGAGCACTTCGAGTCTCCCGAAGTGCGCGCGGTGTTCATCGACGCCGAAGACGCGCAGGACCCACGAGCGCCGGGCTCGATCATGTCGGTGGCATACAACGACACCGACATGTTCACCGAGGCGCGCAACTTCGGCATTCCGCACGGCGGGATGGGTGGGATCACCCAGGCGATGGCCAGGGCCGCGGAGTCGCTCGGCGCGGAGATCCGCACAAACGCGCCCGTGGACCGGATCGTGGTCAGGGATGGCCGGGCCATTGGAGTACGGCTGACAGACGGCGAGATCATCGAGGCTGACGTCGTGCTCTCCAACGCCGACCCCAAGCGCACATTCCTGTCTCTGATAGATGAAGGCGATCTGGCGTCCGACCTCGTCAGCGGCGTTCGGCGACTCAAGACAGACGTCTCATACCTGAAGTTCCACGCCGCTCTGGATGAGCTGCCCGACTTCACCGGCTACCTCGGCGAGAGGTACGACGAGAACTACCTGGTGCAGGTGCGCATCTGCCCGTCGGTGGAGTACTTCCAGCAGAGCGCGGACGACGCCCGCGCGGGGCGGCCTTCGACGGCCCCAGTCATGCACATCCAGATACCGTCGGTGCTGGACAAGACACTCACGCCGGAGGGCAAGCACGTAATGTCGATCTGGGTGCTGTACGCGCCAGTCAGGCCGTACGGCGAGTCCTGGGACAACTATCGCGAGCAGGCCGGAGAGGACCTGATAGACAAGATCTCCGAGTACGCGCCGGGATTCCGACAGTCCGTCCGCGAATGGGAGCTGTTCACCCCGCAGGAGCTTGAGGAGCGTGTCGGACTGACCGACGGCAACATCCGTCACCTGGACATCACCTCATCGCAGATCTTCTCGAACAGGCCAAGCCCTCTCATGGCCGGATACCGCACGCCGGTGGACAACCTCTACCTGTGCGGAGCCGGAACTCACCCCGGCGGCGAGGTCACCGGCGCCCCCGGACACAACGCGGCGCACAGGGTCCTCAGAGACTGGGAGGTAGCGTAGGGGGGCCGTCGTTGCCCGGCGACGGCCCACCCTCATACAATAGCCCTACGTTCAAACTAGGACCGCCCGGAGGCATACGACCATGACCCAGTCGGAGTACAGAAAGCCCATTCCGGCCCCAGTTCCGGAGACCGAATTCTTCTGGCGCAAGGCCAAGGAGCACGAGCTCTGGATCCAGCGCTGCATACAATGCGCGGAGCCGTTCTTCTATCCCCGGCTCCGGTGTCCCCAGCCAGGCTGCATGTCCGACCAGGTCGAGTGGTTCCAGGCTTCAGGACGCGGGACGCTCTACACGTACATGATTAACCACCGACCTGCGCCCGGATTCGAGACCGATGCGCCATACGCCATCGCGATCATCAAGCTCGAAGAGGGCCCGCGCATGATGGGCAACATCGTCAGCATCGAGAACACGCCCGAGAACCTCGTCCTGGATATGCCTCTGAAGGTCGTCTTCACCGACGCCACCGACGATATAGCCATTCCAAACTGGGAACCGGCGTAGCCGGCAATGCCTTCACGCTGACCGAGTCCGAGCAGTTTCGACTATGCACGAAACCATTCTCGACTCTGGATTCCGGCCTGGACCGGAATGACGGACAGAATAGGAGCTTTACGAAAAATGTCACTGCGCTACAAGACAGCCATAGTCGGTGCCTCAGAGACGACTCAGCTCGGCATAGTCCCGGACATGTCGGAGACCGAGCTTCACATCGACGCCGCCATCAACGCTATGCGGGACGCCGGCATCGAGAAGGACCAGATCGACGGCATCTCCGCCACCATGAACCCCGCGACGCTCGCCCACTATCTCGGTATCGTGCCTACGTGGGTGGACAACACCTCCGTCGGCGGCACGTCGTTCCTCATCCACATGCGACACGCGGCCGCGGCGATTGCCTCCGGCCTCGCAACCACCATCCTGTGCTGCATGGGACAGAGCGGACGGAGCCGGGTCGGAGTCGGCGGCACGCGGATCGGCACGGCCGCCGGCCCGTCCGGTCCCAGATACGACGGCTCGTACCCCGGACAGTTCGAGTCCATATACGGCGTTCTCGGTCCGACCACGCAGTTCGGCATGGGCGTGCTGCGGTACATGAAAGATACGGGCACGACGATCGAGCAGCTCGCGTCGGTCGCGGTCGCCCAGCGCAGATGGTCGACCAAGGTGCCGCGCGCCATGTTCCGCGACCTCGTCACCGTGGACGACGTGCTCAACAGTCGGATGATCTGCTATCCGTACCGCCTCTTCATGTGCTGCCCAGTCACCGACGGCGGGGGCGCGTTCATTCTCACCAGCGCAGACAGGGTCGACGACTTCCCGACGAAGCCGGTCTACATCCTCGGCACTGGCGAGTCGGTAGAAACGCCGGTCATCAGCCAGATGTACGACATGACCTCATCGGCGGCGTTCAAGACCTCCAGCGCCAAGGCGTTCGAGGAGGCGGGCGTCTCGCACGACGACATAGACCACGTCCAGATATACGACGCGTTCGTTCACCTGCCGATCTACGGACTCGAAGACCTCGGGTTCGTTGGACGCGGCGAGGCCGGAGCGTTCATCGAAGAGGGCAACACCTCTCCGGGCGGCAAGCTGCCCCTGAACACCAACGGCGGCGGTCTCTCCTACACTCACACCGGCATGTACGGCATGTTCGCGATGCAGGAGTCGGTCCGCCAGGTGAGAGGCGAAGCCGCGCACCAGGTCGACGGGGTCAAGACATCCTTCTGTCAGGGCGTCGGCGGCATGTTCATGGCCGCCGGCAGCCTGATATTTACGAACGAGCCGCCTCACAACTGATCTGCGGTAACATATATACCAGAGGGGGGATGGCATGACCACCACTGAAGAACGAGTCAGCAGGCTTGAAGGCGCTTACGAGCAGGTGGACCGAAGGTTGGATAGCATAGACTCTCGGCTTGGCGAGATGAACAGCCGTCTGAACACTCAGCTAACCGTCATGCTCGGTTTGTGGGCGACATTGACCGCTGGGATCATTGCGGGCCTGATAGCTTTGTTCATCACTCGGTGAGGCCCACCATGACCGACATCCTCTGCTACCAAGACAGCTACCTTAAGACCTTCGACGCTACCGTGACCGCAGTCACTGGCAGGGGCGTCGTCCTGGACCGCACCGCGTTCTACCCCGGCGGCGGAGGACAGCCCACGGACTCCGGGACTCTGACCGCAGACGGCGTACAGTACGCCGTAAAGCGAGTCCGTCGCGACTCGGGACAGTACGTTCACGAGATCGACGGGGACGAACGTCCTGACGTCGGCGTCCAGATCAGCGGCGCAATCGACTGGGATCGCCGGTACCAGCTCATGCGCACCCACACCGCGCTGCACATACTATGCGGCGTCGTCTGGCGCGACTACGGAGCACAGGTCACCGGCGGCAACATGGAGCCGCTCAGGGCGAGGATGGACTTCGAGCTCGAAAGCATGTCCGCCGACTTCGCCGAGCACGTCGAGGAGGTGATCAACGGCGAGGTCGCTGCCGAGCGCGACGTCCACGTCAGCGTCCTGCCCCGCGAGGAGGCGTTCGAGATCCCGGACCTCATCCGCACCAAGATCAACCTGCTGCCTCCGCAGATCACAGAGGTCCGCATCATAGACATCGAGGGTCTCGATCTACAGGCCGACGGCGGCACACACGTCGCCAACACCCGCGAGGTGGGCCGCATCCGAGTCGTCGGCCACGAGTCCAAGGGCCGAATCAACAAGCGTCTCAGGATCTCCGTCGACGCCTAGCTGGCGTCAGCGTCCCGAAAGGCTGTCAGAGCAATCGAGATCTACAGAGACCCCGTCGTGGTCTAAATTCGTCTGACGGATAAACGCGTCAGACACATCAGACAGCGCCACAGGCGAGTATTCCGAATCCCTCGCGCCTTAGAGCTTACTCTGGCAGACCCTCAGTTCATCGATCCTTCGTACCGTGGCTCGGTGGTCTACCGCAGATATTTTGAGGACGTGGAGAGATGGGTTATAGTCGTAGTTGCGATGAATATGAACGACGCCTTTATCCTGACTGCATACACGCTGAGGAATATATGACGGAGGATCGAATGAAGGCTCCGGAAAAGGTCTATGTCTGGTTCGACCCGGAAGGAGACTTCCTGGAAGTTACCTTCGACGCTGCAAGAGATGGAGATATGGAACAGACGTCGGATGACAGGATAGCCGTGAACGTCGATGACAATGGCAACATCATCGGATTTCACATCCTGCGCGTCAGCAGTCTGATGAAGGAAGGAGGCCTTCCGTTTGAGGTCGACCTGAGTTCCGGGCGCTCCCTTGGAGCAACCCTATCAGGGTGAGTGCAAAAGTGTGGCCTTCTGGCATCCAGGGGTGACCACAAGCCGCTTCCTCAAACCCCTCGGAATCCCCCTCACCCACTAACAGGAAAGGAATATCCCATCATGCAGAAAGTGCTTCTCACCGGAGCATCCGGGTATATCGCCGACCAGCTTCTGCCCACGTTCAAGGAGCGCTACGAGATGGTGCTCGTCGACGTCGTGGACACGAACCGTCGCGGCGAGCGCGTCGAGGACGTCGTCATCCAGGACCTTATCGACCCCGACCGCGCCAAGTACGCAAGCCTGTTCGAGGGCGTCGACGCGGTCGTCCATCTCGGGTACAAGCGCCGAACCGGGAGCAACCCGCTTGACCACTTCTTCGAGGAGAAGGAGAACGTCGAGATGGCGTACAACGTCTTCAGGTCCGCATACGACGCCGGAGCGTCCAGGGTCGTCATGGCAAGCTCCAACCACGCCGCCGACTGGTACGAGCACAACCTGATCCACACGAGAAAGATGGAGTCGCTCGACCCGTACCGGCTGCCGCTGTCGGACAACTTCTACGGCTGGGCCAAGGCAACCTACGAACACATGGGGTTCCTGTTTGCCTGCGGCGCAATGGACTTCAGGACGGCCGGCGGAGACCAGGACCACACCGGCGCGTCACAGGTCCAGCAGCGCAAGCTGGAGGTCGTGATGGTCAGGATCGGCGCACCGCGCGATCTCGACCCGGCGCTATATGTCGGAAACACCGCCAACTACAAGCGCGACCTTGGCGCCTATCTCAGCCCTCGCGATCTCGCGCAGCTCTTCGTAAAGGCTTCCGAGGCCCCGAACATAGAGAACGAGCACGGGGTCCCGTGGCAGGTCGTGTACGGCATCAGCAACAACACCCGCGCGTTCTGGTCGCTCTCCAACGCCCGCGAGGTTCTGGGCTACGAGCCGGAGGACGACTCAGAGGTCAAATACGCCGAAGATATACGCAGATTGCTGTCCGGCACGGACGCGCTGGGCCGAGTTGGTGGATAGAGTCTAAAAAAGTGGTTGAAATTCCCACTTGACAGCCGTCACGACTTTAGGCTAGGATTCTGACCTGCACCTTAACAACTGGATAGTGGAAAGAACCAAAACCCAAAACAAATCCGTAGAGTTTGATCCTGGCTCAGGACGAACGCTGGCGGTGCGCCTAATGCATGCAAGTCGAACGGGCGAAGGGGCTTCGGCCCCCTAGCTAGTGGCAGACGGCTGAGTAATACGTAAGTGATCTACCCCGGAGAGGGGGATAAGCCGAAGAAATCCGGTCTAATACCCCGTACGCTCCCTCTATTACGGTAGAGAGAGGAAAGTTCCGGCGCTCTGGGAGGAGCTTGCGGCCTATCATGGTAGTTGGTGGGGTAAAAGCCTACCAAGCCGAAGACGGGTAACCGGTGTGAGAGCACGATCGGTCAGAGGGGGACTGAGACACGGCCCCCACTCCTACGGGAGGCAGCAGCAGGGAATCTTGCGCAATGGGCGAAAGCCTGACGCAGCGACACCGCGTGGGGGATGAAGGCTCTCGAGTTGTAAACCCCTTTTCTCGGGGAAGAGACAGGACGGTACCCGAGGAATAAGGTTCGGCTAACTACGTGCCAGCAGCCGCGGTAATACGTAGGAACCGAGCGTTGTCCGGATTTACTGGGCGTAAAGTGCGCGTAGGCGGTTCGTTAAGTCTCATGTGAAATCTCCCGGCTCAACTGGGAGGGGTCATGGGATACTGGCAGACTTGAGTACAGCAGAGGGGAGTGGAATTCCCGGAGTAGTGGTGGAATGCGTAGATACCGGGAGGAACACCAGAGGCGAAGGCGACTCCCTGGGCTGTGTCTGACGCTGAGGCGCGAAAGCGTGGGTAGCAAACCGGATTAGATACCCGGGTAGTCCACGCCCTAAACGATGGATACTAGGTATGGGGGGTATCGACCCCCTCCGTGCCGCAGCTAACGCATTAAGTATCCCGCCTGAGGAGTACGGCCGCAAGGCTAAAACTCAAAGGAATTGACGGGGACCCGCACAAGCAGCGGATCGTGTGGTTTAATTCGATGATAAGCGAAGAACCTTACCAGGGCTTGAAATGCATCTGACAGGCTGGGAAACCAGTTTTTCCTTCGGGACAGTTGCACAGATGTTGCATGGCTGTCGTCAGCTCGTGTCGTGAGATGTTGGGTTAAGTCCCGCAACGAGCGCAACCCCTGTCGCTAGTTAGGATGTCTAGCGAGACTGCCCCCACTGGGGGAGGAAGGTGGGGTCGAGGTCAAGTCATCATGGCTCTTACGTCCTGGGCTACACACACGATACAATGGTCTGGACAGAGGGTTGCAAAGGCGCGAGCCCTAGCTAATCCCACAAACCAGGCCCCAGTTGGAATTGCAGGCTGCAACCCGCCTGCATGAACGCGGAGTTGCTAGTAACCGCAGGTCAGCACACTGCGGTGAATACGTTCTCGGGTCTTGTACACACCGCCCGTCAAGTCATGGAAGTCGGTAACACTTGAAGTCGCTGGGCTAACCGCAAGGAGGCAGGCGCCGAGGGTGGGACTGGTGACTGGGACTAAGTCGTAACAAGGTAGCTGTACCGGAAGGTGCGGCTGGATCACCTCCTTTCTAGGGAGACAGGTAACGCCACCGGCAAATCCAGCCAACGGCGTGACCAGGTCGGTCGGCGAGCGAGCGGACCAAGGTAGAAGGTAGAGCAGGATTCAACGCTCAGGCATTGCCCGGGCGTGTCGAAGGAGCTCCCCAAAGCCCCAAACCCGCTCCTAACGTTAAGCTCGTCGTCATCCAAGACACATTAAGAAACCTACGGTGAGGTTCTTTCCACTATCCAGTGTTAAGGTGCATTTTTGTGAGGCATCAGCGCCCGAACGCATCATCCGGCTAACGTCGGCATAGCGGGCAGATACCCCACTCCCCCTCAACAACGTGGGGCTGTAGCTCAGTTGGGAGAGCGCCGCTCTTGCACAGCGGAGGTCAGGGGTTCGAATCCCCTCAGCTCCACTTTTTTCGGCCTAAGCGGATCGTGTTCACACTTTGGCAGCGGCATCAAGTTGAAATGAATGTGCTAGATTGTTGGTCAGAGTGCGGTGGTAGTGTACACGACTGCATCTCATCGCCATCGCGCCCTTTCGGAACATGTCTTCCAGCTTAGCAGCCCTCCTTGTCTGGAGAGACCGGCCTTCCGATCAGCCAGTAGTAACCCATCATTCTTGACCGCACTCCAATTCCACGCCGTGATTACGTGTTGCATGTTGACTCTGCATCGTCTCTCTATCATGAGTTGAAAAGCCATTCTCTTATACTCAACCGGGAAATTCTCAGACGTGATGAGTAATGCCAAACTACTTTCTAGTATCCCTCTCTACTCGTAACAATTTGGATCTGTGTCTCAAGTATGGTCTAGCTGGTTTTCCCAGTAGCCACAACGGTTTCTGGACCTACTTAGAAATAGACGAGGGCGACTTCATATCCTTCCTTTACGGTGCCCAGATCTGGAACCTTTACCGGGTCAAAGAGAAGTTGGCCCTGCAAGGAGCAAATAAACTTCCGCCGTGGCCACCGGTGGTGGGCCGCAAGCAGAAGTACTACTTCCCATTTCGGCTGAAGCTGGAGCCACTTAGGTACATTCGAGAAAGTCTGGTGCGGTCGGAGTTTGCCTACGTAGCCGGGAACCTATTACCGAGAAGCGGCTATCGTAAGACGCACTTTGATGCCGACCAGACCACTCTTCAAATGGTATCCCATATGGGAGAACCCTACGTTGAAACAGTTGATGACGTTTGCATCAGCGCCGACCCCTTAACCCCGAATCCACCGAAGGCGGGGGTTGGGTGAGTGTCCTGAAGCGGCAAGAAGGTGCTCCTTTGAATCTGGGATAATGGTTTTGTAAGACCAAACCGACCCCAGGAAGGGAGCACCCAATAGATGCTACCACGCAATCACCCCGACCGCATCAAAATCGCCTTCGACGATCATCGGCTGGTGGCAAACGCCGGGCTGATTCTTCCGGCCACCCTGGCCCAGCACCTGGGTCTGGGTGAACTGGTCGACAACCACGTTGACCTGGGGAATGCGCCGGGGCGGGCGAACACGGGAGACAAGGTGATGACACTGGCTGCGTCTGCACTGGCCGGGGGAGACTGTATTGACGACGCGGACGTGTTGCGTACCGGGGGGACGGCTGGAGCCGTCGGCTGCACGCTCAAGGCGCCATCCACCCCCCGCTTTCGCGAGGGCAGGCTCTGGGGACCTTCCTGCGCAGCTTCCGGTGGGGGCACGTGCGCCAGTTGGATCGGGTGAGCCGGGAGCTGCTGTCGCGGGCCTGGGCCGCTGGTGCCGGACCCGGTGACGGGCCGTTGACCATCGACCTGGACTCCACCATCTGCGAAACCTACGGACTGGCCAAGGAGGGTGCCCGCCACCACAGCTACACCGGCCAGCGGGGCTATCACCCGCTGCTGGCCGTCGCCGCCGGAACCGGTGACGTGCTGATGTCCCGGCTGCGCGAGGGTCGCGCCAACACCGTTCGGGGTGCCGCCCACTTCCTGCGTGAGACGGTGGGGCGAGTGCGCCATGCCGGAGCCACAGGACAACTCACGGTGCGCGCCGACAGCGGCTTCTATGCCCACGCCTTGGTCGCGGTCTGCCGCGAGATGGATGTGCGCTTCTCCATCACCATCCGCCAGCACGCTCGTCTGAGGGAGCTGATTGAGACGATACCGGAGCAGGACTGGACGCCGATCCCCTACTGGATGGACGGTGCCGCCGACGTGGCCGAGACCACCTACACCCCCTTCCGGGGTGAGCCCGACGCCACCCCGGTGCGGCTCATCGTCCGTAGGGTGAAGCCCACGCCCGGCTCACAACTGGCACTCTTCGCCAGCTACAGCTATCACGGCTTCATCACCGACCGGGAGGGGGATACCCTGGAACTGGAGGCTGACCATCGCCGCCACGCCGAGATCGAGAACGCCATAAGAGACCTCAAGTACGGCGTGGGCCTCAACCATCTCCCCTCAGGACGCTTCGCCGCCAACGCCGCTTGGCTGGCCGTCCAGAGCCTGCCCCGTACTCGATACGGGGTGATGGCCCATAACCTGGCCCGCTGGACAGCGCGCATCGGTCTGGGCCAGCAGGTTGTAACCACCAAGACCCTCCGACGACGCTTCTTCTCTCTGGCCGGCCGGCTCACCCGCAAGGCGCGCCGCCTCACTTTGCATCTTCCCCAGCACTGGCCCTGGGAAACCCAGTTCAGTCGCGCCCTCGCTCGGTTGCGAGCCCTGCCATCTCCTGCCTGACGGCGCCTGACCCATCCACCAGACTACCCAACCGCCCCGCAAACTCGCGCCACCCCGGTCCGAGAGTGTCTCTTGCTGCGTCCTCTCCCCGCCATCTCGCCCTGCCAACGTTCGCAAACGGCCACAAGGTCTCCACGCGGCTGCTGAAGGCCGCCACCGGACCCATCTACCCGAAGTCCTGCCCGAACCATCGCCCCCTTTGCCACTCATCGCCCATTCGGCTGCTGTAACGCCACCCCTTCGGTGGATTCGGGTTAACACCCCGTATAAGCTTTAGGAAGGATTCCACCAGCCCCCCCGAAGTGTACAAGTTTCGGGAACTTACTCTGCAGGCTCTAGTTAAGAAATACCTGCGAAGACACGACAATGTGAAGGCATTCCTATCCTCAATGGGTCTGGAATACTTAGCAGCCCGGCCCCTTGAGGTATTGGGAGAGTTGGCACTGTCTGAAGGCCAAGTAGACGCCATCATCAAGGAAGCCACACCCATGGGCACAGATTACAAAGTTGCCATTGAAATGAAACAGAAGGCAGCTTCGACAGGAGACCTAGACCAGTTAGCCAGCTACGTGGAGATGATGGGCGGGGAGTGCCTGGGTGGTGCGCTAGTTGCCGAAAAGGCTTCAGCGGCGACGATGGCCCACGCCAAGGAACTCGGCTTACACATCTTTGTCTACGACGTGAGTCCGTTAGACTTTACCAAGGATTATAGATTTGACGATATCTTATCGGCAATAAACGTACACCCTGCGTGAAAGCCGTACACGAAGCAAGAGGAACTGGAAATCCGTGTACGAAGTAGAGGCTGGGGAAGTGCCAAACTGACCATCTAGCGTAGGTTCAGCAGCCAAGCGGGAGTTCGATAACTGGGCCGTGAATGCTTAACTTTGGGAGTAATTGATTAGCGGAGGCGTAGAGGTGGGGAAGAGGTTCAGGTGGAGCGGGCGTGGACAGGCGCGCCGCTGAACACACCACACAGACCATCCACCAGCGGCTGATCGCCACCATTGCGGGCCAGCGTCCTGATTACACTGGTGAACGCACTGAACGCATCCGCACCATCTTTGTTCTTCGAGCAGTGCGACACCTTTCGCGCTATCACCGCCCCGCGCAGCGCTCGCTCAGCACGGTTGTTGGTCGGCTCTATGCCTGGATCATCCAGAAACCGCAGCAGGTTGCCACGGTCATCGTGCCAGCCAAGCTCGTTCTGAAGCCTCCCGTTGTCACGATCAGGCATCGGGCGGTCTCGCAGATGATAGCTCACCTCTCGTCTCAACCGCTCCGTCTCCGCAACATAGTCCGACGCCTCTCCCCGACGATATGACTGCCTCAGTTCCATCGCCTCTCTGAGCAGGCCGCTCAGACGCTTGCCGAAGCCATGCCCTCGACTCCGATCGGGGGTGCGTCCTCTACCCACCTTGGTCTCGACCACCTCACTGATCGAGCGCAGCACGTGTGCCAGACATTTCTGCTGTTTCACACCCGACAGAGCCTGAGCATCGTAGCTCCGGCCCCTGTCCGTCACCATCACTCCTCCATAGTCCGACGGCACCACCTCTCTCACCTCTTCGTTGCGGTGACGAGCACGCACCTGGTACACCGTGGCTTCATCGGTCTCGAACGCCATCAGGAAGGCGCCCTCACCGCCCACTCGCCATCCCGTGTCGTCTGTGTGGACGACCCGACTCGCACACACCGAATCCCGCAGCCTCTGGTACGCATCTCCCACAGCGCCCTGGGCTCGGCGCAGTGCGTCCTGGGTGATCGCACCCTGGCTCAGCTCCACTCCGGTCAGCGCCCTCAGCACAGACGGCACCCTACGAACCGGTATGCCCACTCCGTAGTGCAGTACATGCGCCGCAGCCATCACTCTTCTACCCATACGGTGCGCACTCGCCCCGTACTGGTCCGCACCAACTTCGGCGTGGCGTCCTCGTACCCGTCTGCCGCAGCCACGACACCGACACACCTGCACCCGGTATTCTGTCACCTGCGGTCTGGGCATCGCGGGGATGTCGGTCACGTAGACAACATCCACTCCCTCCTGCTCGAGCACTCCTCCACATCCGGGACAGTTGTCGTCGGCCACCGACACATCCACTGGCGGCTCGGTGACCTCATCTGGAGACGGCGGCTTGCGGTAGCTGAAGTTCCCCATGCCCGGCTTTCGGCCGGGGCGTTTGGGCTTGTTGGTTCGCCCACCCTTGGAGAACGGGGCTGCCTGGCGCTTTCCCGCTCGCTTGGCCTCGGCGAGTTCCTTACGCAACTCTTTGATCGTCGCCGTAAGACGCGCAACCTGATCTTGCTGTCGGCTGACCAAGGCGATCAGCTCCCCGTGCTCACAGGGTGGAGGGTCTCTGTCTGTACACATAGCCGGAGTATAAGAATATGCCCAGCCTACCGCAACGCCTCAGCCGAAGCCGCTAATCAATTACCTTTGGGAAGATATGCCTCAGCCACTTGGTGCCCTCAGGTTAAAAGACCAAAGGACAAGAATGTCGATTCGCTTCTCTACTTTCTCACGCACACAGACGCCTCCAACATTTCTTTCGGAGTTGATTGCGCGCTTCGAGGCACATGCCGAAGAGATAGGAACCGTCGATCGGGAAAAGGGACTTACGAGCAACCAAGTACTTGCCGTTCTCCAACCCGACCTCAACAAGCTTGGATTCGAGGTAGAGTCAGGGAGTCGGACGAAAGACAAGATAAGACGCCCGGTTTTCTTCGGAGAAAACGCGCAACCTGAGCTACAGTATGAGATCGATGCGTGGCACCCAGCTTGGCTAGTTGGCCTTGAGGTTGAAGCAGGTCGGGCCTTAATGGGGAATGCGGTTTATCGTGATTTGGTCCAAGCTCTGGTAATGGTGGACATGGAACACCTAGTCCTAGCAGTACCACAGGAATATCGCTACAAGAGTCGAGGCCAAATTTGTGGTGAGCCGCGATTATAACAAGACAGTGGCTGTGGCTCAGGCCATCTACGCACACTCGCGTATAGTCATGCCGTTCTCCCTGTGTGTGGTCGGCTACTGATAAAGACCTCCACGCCGGGTCCCTATCCTAGCGTCACAGATTACGCCGCAACCACACCAAATCGTATCTGTCGATGAACGTACGTCCCGCCTCTCGGAACCCCAGCTTGTGATACAGGCCGAATGCGGGTTTCTGTGGGGTGGTCGTGTTGAGGACCAGTGTGCGGTCTCCGCGGTCGCGGCACCAGTCGATGGCGACCTCCGCCAGCCGGGTGCCGATACCCTGTCGCCACATGTCCTCGGCGACCCTCATTAGACGAAGCTCCGCGACGTCGTCCCGCAGGCGCAGCTCCCGGCTCAGGGGATGATCGGTGGGCATCTCGGACAGGGCGGTGGGGCTGACGACCTGTACCGTGCCGACGACCCTGTCCTCTCCGCATCCTGACGGCACGACGGCCACCCAGTTCTCCAGGCAGCTCGGTGGGAGATCGTCCGACTCCATGGCATCGAGGCTCTTCCACCTGCTGTCTCCAGCATTCCTGGCGCGGAGAGCTCGTTCGTACATCGCCTCGACTTCAGGTTCGTCTCCGGGGCGATACGGACACAAGCCTTTCCAGAGCGCCTCAGCCTGAGGTTGGTAGGTTGGTCGCATCCTACGGATCGTGACCGTCACAGCACTTCTCGGCTCAGGTGGACTGGGAGCCGAAATGCACCTGGTCTTCTATGACTTCAATGACGCGCGGACAGTCGAGGTCCACACCGGGACGCCTCCGGCCACCGCGAACTGTGACAAGGCGAAACGGCGGAGGATCGGATGGTTTGCAGCAACCCTCTTCGGCAGGTTGGCCATCGGGTGAAATATTCATTCTCATCCTCAGAGGATAACATGGTTGCGCAAAAGCCTACCTACGGTCACAAGCTGAGAAGGGCACCGTGAACCTCTCCGTCATCATCCCCGCCTTCAATGAGGCAGCCTACCTTCCGTCCACGCTGGTATCCATCCAGCGCGCATCGGCACATCTTCGGGACCGGGCTGACATTGACGTGGAAGTGGTTGTCGTCGACAATAACAGCACGGACGACACCGCCGCAATCGCCGAGGATATGGGTGCGGTCGTGGTCTGCGAACCGGTGCAGGGTATCGGGAGGGCGCGCAATTGCGGCGCGGGCGTCGCAAAGGGCGATGTGCTGGTATTTGTAGATGCGGACGTCATTGTGCCGACCACGCTCCTTGAAGCAATCTACACGGCGATGAGCGACTCTGCCTGTGTCGGAGGAGGGGTCGAGGTGGAGTACCGACCTCGGCGGCCGGTCATCAGGCTCTACCTGCGATGCTGGCGGCAGCTCGCGCGACTCACCGGGATCGTCCAGGGGGCCATGCAGTTCTGCCGCAGGAGCGCATTCGAGAGTGTCGGCAGCTACGACGAGAATGTGTGGATTGGTGAGGACGTCGACTTCCTCTGGAGCCTGAAGAAGCTGGCAAAGGAAACAGGACAGCGTGTCCACGTTGTGCGGAGTCCAAGGGTGCTGCCGTCGACGCGACGTTTCGACAAGCTGCCGGTCTGGAAGGTGCTGCTCTTTACCAACCCGCTCTTCATCACGCTGTTTCGCCGATGGAAGTCGGTGTGGGCCGACTGGTACAAGCGACCAGTGCGCTAGGTCGCCATGATCGCAACATGGATGCATCAGTGCATCAAATTAGCTCTGGTTCGCGGTTGGAAGGACTGGCACGTCCTGCCCTGCAAACCGGCCTGATCATCTAGCAGTCGTCACGTTCAGGACGTGTTTGGGGAGGAAAGACAGGCTGTGTCCACGCGCGCGGGCCGGAGGAAGAAACTATTGTGGCGCGGACATAGTCTTCGTGCCCGTCGGCCCTGTACTCGGCGGCGAGGCCCGTGCTCTCGGCCAGCAATGCGCCGTCCTTGCCGGTGAAGCGGGTCGTGTATATGAAGTCGCGCTCCTGTTCGATCTCAAGGGCGATGCTTTCGGTGGAGCACTCCAGCCGCGCGAGGGTTACGCCGGTCGAGGCGTAGAACCTGCCCGACGCCAGGCCGTCCACGATCGCCTCCTGTGTCAGCTCGTCGGCCTGAACCATCACCCAGCCGCGGCCGGGATTCGACATCCACGGGGCGAAGTCGTGATAGTTGTGCGAGTCGTCGGTGGCCACTCCGAAGATCGCCCGGCCTGAGCTGAGAACGCCGTCCCAGATCTCTTCGTAGCTCGGCCTGTCGGGAGCGCCGAACAGGTTGGCGCCCGGGTGACCGTTGAACACCTCCAGCAGGCTGGCCCCTTCCACTTGGCTTATCTCCCGATGGTCGAAGGCCCACTGGCTGTTCGGGTGGTTGATGGATGCTATGCCGCCAGCATCGACTATCGCGTTCACGTTGGCCTGCAGCGTCGCCACCACTTCACCGGCGTCGATGGGCTCGACAATCCGCGAGATGCCTACTCCGTTGATGTGTATCGGCGTTTCGCCTCCGTGTATCCGAACGCTGACCTCCTCGCCCGGCACCATCAACGGCTTTCGGAAGCGGCGTCGGCCTGAGCCGTAGTCGAGAAGCGTCAGGTGGTTGTGGTCGCTCAGCACCAGGAAGTCGTAGCCGTGCCTCCGGTACCAGCTCGTGACCTTATGCGGGTCTTCGTCACCGTCCGACTCGGTCGTGTGCGTGTGGATATTTCCCTTGTACCACTGTGTTCCGCTCATCCATGCCACCTTTCGCTGAGACATTGCACCCTGGACCAAGTTTCTTGCCAGCCCTTCAGCAGGCCTTGCCGCGTCCAACCAAGCCCAGTTTACAGCGTTGTCCGGCATTATCTGGTGCCAAAGTATACAATCCGGCAGGACGATCAAATCGGGCTGAATGTCCGGTCCACCCGCGAGGAGGGAAATATGAAACTCACAATCGACAGTACCCAGCGGCTGGGCGTCATCGAAGACCTCCCGTACGCGAAGGCGATCAGGAACACGGAGCTGCGCGAGCTCGTCTACGACGCCTGGGCGATGTCTCTCTCATCGAGCAGCTTTGACAGGATTAACGACATGCCGTGCTCCGGCGGTCCTGGAGGGCCGGAGTTGAAGGGACGCGGTCAGGCGGCCCATCTCAATGGCGTAGCCAAGATCGGCGTGTCCATAGCGCAGGGGCTGAAGGACGAGGTGGGCCATTTCCAGGTCGACATGGATGAGGTGATCGCCGGAGGCTTGTGCCACGATCTCGGCAAGGCATGGGAGTACGATCCCGGCAATATCGAGAGGTGGAGCGACCCTCGGATCACGGGCGCGCCGTCGATGCGCCATCCGGTGTTCGGGGTCTTCGTCGCCCTTACCGCAGGCTTGCCCGAGCAGATCGCCCACATCGCCGGCGGCCACTCAGCCGAAGGTCAGAACATCACCAGGAGCCTGGCCGGCGAGATAATCGCGATCGCAGACGAGACGTTCTGGAAGGTCCTCGCGAGCGGCAGGCTTTTGGAAGGCTAGCCTGTTGCGGACGGCCACAACCGAATCGTAGCCGGCGTATGGTATCCTCGTGGTGCTTTGCGGCAACCGCAAGCAGTCCAAGTACGAGGAGAGTGGTGTGACAGCCAACAGCGCGAAACGCCGTATGATAGAGGGAAAGCCTGCAATCGGCGCCGAGGTGGGTCTCGGATCGCCGCTCTCGGGTGAGCTGGTCTCCCCGCTGGGGTTCGACTTCGTTCTGGTCGACACGCAGCACGGCTCCTGGGCCGACGAGAGCGCGATGCTGGCGTTCAGAGGCATCGGGCTGGGGTCGGCTGTGCCGATGGCCAGAGTGAGGCGCAACGACTACGGGCTCATCGGTCGCCTGCTGGACATGGGGACCATGGGAGTAGTCGTGCCAATGGTGAACAGCGCCGAGGAAGCAGAGGCGGCAGTGTTCGCGACGAGGTACCCGCCCCTGGGCGGCCGCTCCATCGGCCCGTTCGGCACAGGATATCTGGGCACAGACTACGTCGAGAGGGCCAACGACGAGATCTTCCTTGCGGTCCAGATTGAGACGGACGTGGGCGCGAAGAACGCCGAAGAGATCATGGCGGTGGATGGGATAGACGGCTGCTGGATTGGCCCAGGCGACCTGGGCCGGTTCATGCAACTGGACCTCAGCACCTCTGAGGGAAGAGATGCCCATACAGCCGCCATTCGCGGCATCATCGAGGCGTGCAGGAAGACCGGAAAGATCCCCGGCATCTGGACGGGGTCAGCTCAAGACGCGCAGCGGTGGATTGACGAGGGCTGCCTCTTCGTTACCGCGGGCACGGACTCGGGGTGGGTCGTAGACAAGGCCCGCGAGACGCTGAGCCAGCTCGGCCGATGACAGACCGACCAGCCTAGGGTTTGCGGGCTACCCAGATCATTTCGGTGCTGGACTCGTCGAAGTCGGACAGGTCGAAGTCGCCGTAGAGGGCCTCGATCTCGTAGCCACACAGCCGGAGCATGTGGTGGACCTCCCAGCGATGGCAGTAGCGAAGCTGGTAGTCGCGGTACATCCGGCGACAGACGACGTCGTGGAGGTCCAACTCTTCGATCAGCATCCGCACGCTGACGATCTGGTTGTGACTATCGTACTGGCTCTGCTGGTACAGCACGTATTTCGCACCGGTGTCGGGGTCCGTGACGTCTGTAAGGTGTCTTAGAACGTCGCTCTGTTCGAACGCCATATTCGGGTCGGGGACGAATATGCTGAAGACCAGATTGCCGCCGGGTTGGAGATGCTGGTAGATCCGCTGGAGCGCGCGGAACTGGTCTTCGACGGTCAACAGGGCGAGAAAGCCCCTGAACGGTATGGTGACCAGTGGGAATCTTCTTTCCCTTCCCCACTGATCGCGAAGAGAGAAGTCCCGCATGTCTGCCGGTATGAGCTCAAGCGTGCCAGCATCTTCGCCCAGGGCGTCGGCCTTGCGAGCGGCAACGGCCAGCATCGCTTCAGAGCTGTCAAGCCCGACGACGTCTATCCCAAGGCGCGCCGTGGGGATTGCGACGCGGCCCGTCCCCACGCCCAGCTCCAGCACAGGGCCTCCCGATTCAACGGCGGCCCGAGTGTACAGGGGCAGGTCGGAGCGGACGTAAGAGTAAACCGAGTCATAAATCTCTGCCCAGGGGTCGTAGGGCGACTGGTTCACGTCACTCGCCTGCCAGGTACTCAAGCGCGGCGCGGATGCGCTCCTCCTCTGGAATCTCAGACCCCGTCCTGGCGATAGCCTCGCGCGCTTCGGTGTACCTGTAGCCGAGAGCCGTGAGCGCATCGGCCAAGTCCGAGTCCACTCCTGCAGCTGCGTCGCTGCGACCGAAGTCCAGTTCAAGCTTGCCCTTGAGCTCGAGCACGATCCTGCTGGCAGTGCGGCGTCCCACGCCGGGGACTGTGGACAGCGCCCTTGTGTCGCCGGCCTCCACGGCCTGAGACAGAGAGATCGGACTGAACCGGCCCAGCATCGCAAGGGCGAGTCGGGGGCCGATTCCGCTGATGTTCAGCAGCGTCTCGAATGTCCGCCTTTCGTCCTCGGTGGGAAATCCGTACATGGAGAGGCTGTCCTCCCTGACCTGGAGCGAGGTGTAGAGAGTGACGGTTTGACCCACCCGGCCAACGCTGTCGATCGCCGTATCGGGAATGCTGATCCGCAGCGTAATACCGCCCATGCTGATCTCTACCCAGTCCTCTCCGGTGCGCTGGAGAGTCCCGGAAATCGATGTAACCAGTGAGGAGACCATTAACTACTCCCACATTTCGATGCCGACTGTCTGTGTTGACTGAATGTGACAGATAGCGACGGCAAGCGCATCGGCCCTGTCAGCAGGTTCGAGAGGCTCAGAGAGTTCGAGCAGCGCCTGGACCATCGCCTGGACCTGCTCCTTGGAGCTTCCGCCGTAGTCGGTGACTGCCTTCTTGACCTCGCGTGGCGCGTAGGTAGCGACGGGAACTCCGTGAGACGCGGCCGCGATCATGGCGACTGCCTGCGCCTGTCCGACGGCCACAGCCGCCTTGACGTTGCGAGATACGAAGGGCGACTCGATGGCGACGACTTCGGGGTTGAGGTCCTTCACGATGGAGTCGAGCTGATCGTGAAGCCACGCCAGGCGCTCGGCGATCTCAGCCTTGCGAGGTGGGCTAAGGGCCGTGGACAGCATGACGGCAAAACTGTCGCCATCGGCCTCGATGGCGCCGACGCCCATGCTGTATGTTCCGGGGTCTATTCCAAGTACGAGCAATTGCCAACCGCCACTTTGATGTATGAGATTATGCACGAACCGGGGCCTTGAGGCGAAGGGGATCATGCCGTCCTGATGGCTGATTCTCTCCCAGCACGACATGATTCGGGCCCATCTGGATTGCCGAGCGGCGAGCCACTTCGTGGGTTCCCGCTCCCCATTTCCACGGGGACAAGCTTCGCGGGAGTATCTGTGTTCTAAGTCAAGCTTTTCCTACATGGCCGGGTCAAGGGAAGTACCCTGAGGTGGGGCCAGCGCCATACTGGACAGAGCCACGGAACCTGCTTCTGTCCTGTTCGTGCAGATCGCAGTCGGGATGGTCGCAGTCAACGTAGATCGACTCTCCGAGAACGAACATCAACTTTCGTCTGTGCTGTGAGCGTGTGGGCGGACGGGGTCCCGGCGGCTCTTCGGACTCGGCTTCTGCTTCATCCGCCACCGCAGACTGTTGGGCCAATCGTTCGGCCTCCTCCCACTCCCTGCGTTCCCGGTCCGCGACGATCTGCTTTCGACGTTCGATCCGCATGTTCAGCTTTGCACTGAACCTGGCGGCCGTCTGCTTGATGATCGCCTGGTACTCCTCGGGATCGATGGAGTTCTTCCACTCCTCGAACCACTTCTGGGAGTTTTTCAATGCCTCGTCGAATGCCGAGAAGTCCGGGACGTGGGGTGGGTTGTCGGGGTCTATCTCAGGTGCGGGTTGTTCTGCGCTAATCCGCTCCGCCTCCTCGATGATAGGCTCTATCTCTTCCCAGATCCTGGCCCAGTCTTCCTGTTCTTCTTCAGGGTCGGGGTCGGCTGTCGCGATGGCGACCTGGGACTCTTCTGAAGGGAAAGGGGCTGAGGAGTGAGGAGTGAGAGCCTCCCAACCCTGCCTCCTCTGGGTTCCGGCCTTCGCCGGAACGACAGTGGGAGGACGACGTACGTGCGGATTCTTCTCTTGCATGTTTGCCGAAGCCTCTACTGAGTAGTTCCCTGGCTGCCGCCATGCGGTGTTGGGGACCGAAGACCTTGAGCTCTCCCTGCATGACGTTGATCAGGAAGCGGACGACTGAGACCCCGTCGTCGGTGGACTCGCGGATCTTCTTTGCCAGTGCGATATCGAACTCAGATTCTTCTGACGGGCCTGAACTCTTCCTGCTTCGGGATGGTTCGCGTGGGTTATCGAGGATGAAGTCGATGGCCTCGTCGCGGCCGTACCTGGTGAGCAGTTTGGCGGCGTCGAGCCTGTGGCAAATCTTGAAGTCGGGACGTTCGTCCGTCATGACTTCGATGAGGAAGTCGATGACGGTGTCGCCGTTGTCGGTCTTGGCCTGGATTCTGTGAGAGAGGTTCATTGTGAATAGTGAATTCCGAATGATGAATTTGGAATTAGAGCATATGTACTATTTATGAGGATAGTGGACAGGTATCGTTGCGTCAAGGGTATTCTGTGGTGTTGGGATACCCACGAAGGGCGCACAGGGGCGCTAAGGGATTTAATGTAGGTAGAGTGAGTTGCTTGTGTGCTGTCTAGTGGGCTGGTACTGGGATTGGGGGATTTGGGCGGGGGGTTACTCGGCCCAGACGCGGGTGAGTGTGTCGTGGATCTTCTTCTCGAAGCGGGTGATCAGTTCGCGGTTGGCGTTGATCAGAGCACGCTCGGCTTCGATTTCGGCGACGATGGCCTGCTGCGTTTTAACTGCCGGCAAAGTTATGTTTATCGAGGCAACATCTGATTGGTTTATGCTTGGGTAGGCTCCCTTTCCCATCATGCGAATCATCTGGCTGACAGCATTGTCAGAGCAGATTGAGGCAAAGATGAAACCTGGCTCGGCTACTCCCGGGATGGCACGGAGCACTGCAAATCCAGTTGATGCGATTGTTCTTTCCCTTACTTCTTCGACGAGTGTGAATGCCCTCAAGTTTGGTCTAACCGTTGACAGAAGAACGTCGTCAATTCGCACTCCACGGCGTGCCCGACTTGGGGCGTTGAACGATGACATTTCCGTAAAGCCTAAGAATCGACCAGTCTGATTCTCAACAGATGATATGTCAATGTAAGAGATATTCTGGTCTGGGTATTCCCTTTCAGGGTTGACCTTGTCTGGATTAATCTTACAGACTTCTCCTAACTTCATAACTGGCCACTCCGGGTCCACCGTGATCTGTGGGCGGTAGTTTTCGACCACGGCTCGTGCTCCGTCTATGACCTTCTGGTAGCCCTCGATCTCCGCCACGATCTCCTTCTGCACCTCCATGGGCGGAAGGGGGATTTGGTAATCCCCAACGAATTTGCGCGGCACACGCTGGAGGCCACCAGTCCCTGTCATATTGTTTGTGCCATCCCGGCGGAACACAGGATGAGTAACACAGAAGTATAACCACTCAGGAAGTATTCTTTCTGAGCTGCGGAGCACATAGAACTCGCTGGAGCCAAAACCAATACCGTTTTCGAGGTTCTTGGCAATCCCTGCTTTCCCATTTTCGAAGCATGGCGTCACTTTCGCCAGTAACACATCGTTGTCTGCGAAGTAAGTGTAGCTAGCGCCAACCTCGCCGAGTATTTTCTGTTCCTTTGCGGTGAATGAGATAGAGTTCTCGTTGAGGTCAGCCATCGGAACGAAAGAGACTGTAGTGTCAGGAGACACCTCAGAGAGTTCTGATTTCCGCGGGTTGACAACGCAGATTCTTCCGATCGGTGAAGTCGGAAACGCAGTGTTGAAGCTCCTAGTTTGCCGATGCCGCTCGCCACTCAGGTTGTACTCGCCGTCTGCGGCAATCTTTTCCTTGTCCACGACCAGTCCCGTCTCCGGCTGGAAGTCGTCGAGCGGCTCATCTAAGCGTAGACGACCCAGATATTTGATGATCTCGGCCTTTACCTGCGGCAGGTCGTTCTCAACGATTGGGCGGCGCTGGGCTCCGAGGTCGTAGCCGTCGTTTTCGACCTTGAAGAAGGCGATGGTTTCGCTCTTACGAGAGAGGACATTGTCGAGTATCAGGATCGAGGTCTTCACGCCGGAGTAGGGGTTGAACACGCCGCCTGGAAGGGATATAACGGCGACGAGGTTGTCCTCGACGAGCATCTTGCGGAGCTGCTTGTGCGCGTTCTGGCTCTGGAAGATGATGCCCTCCGGCACGATGATTCCGGCTCGGCCCGACGGGGTCAAGTGCTCGGCCATGTAGTCCACAAACAGCACCTCGCTGCGCCTGGCCTTGATGGAGAAGCGGTTGTGCGGTCGGATGCCGCCCTTCGGCGACATGAACGGAGGATTGGCAAGGATGACGTCGGCGTACTCGTCCCAGCGGTCCTCGCTGGTAAGTGTGTCGTACTCGAAGACGTGCGGGTCCAACAGTTTGTTCAGGTACATGTTGACCAGAGACAGACGGACCATGTCGGGCGAGATGGCGTAGCCTTTGAGGTTGTCCGCAAGCTGCCCCCTTTCCTGGGGCGTCAGCGTGCTGTTGCCGTCGGCATCTTCATTGGCATCGAGGATGTGCCTGTACGACGAGATGAGGAACCCGGCGGTGCCGCAGGCAGGGTCGAGAATGGTCTCGTGCTTCCTGGGGTCTACGATCGAGACTATGAAGTCGATTATGTGGCGTGGAGTGCGGAACTGTCCGGCGTCTCCCTGGGAATCGAGGACGGACAGCAGGTACTCGTAGGCGTCGCCCAACTGCTCGGAGTCGTCGTAGCTGAACTCGTCGATGGTCTTGAGGAACGCGCGGAGCGTTTCGGGGTCGCGGTACGGGAGGTATGCGTTGTTGAAGATGCTCCTGAAGAGCGGCGGGATGCCGCGGTTCTCAGTCATTCGCTCGATAGCTTCAGCGTACAGGTTGAGCATCTCGTGGCCGCCGATGCCGGGCTGCATCAGCTTGGCCCAGCCGTAGCGGGCGAAGTCGCCCGCGAAGAACTCGCGCTCTCCGCCAAGCTCCTCGCTTCCAGCGTCGATGTCGTCCATGAACTTGTAGATCAGGGCGATGGTGATCTGTTCGACCTGTGACTTGGGGTCTGGGACCTTCCCGACGAGGATGTCGCGGGCGGTGTCTATGCGGCGTTTGGTGTCAGCGTCGAGCATTGGTTTCCTTATCAGGAGAACTGGTTGAGAGAGACGTAGTCCTTAATGTACTCGGGAACAAGATCGCGGTATTCTTCGGGTACCGCCAGGTAGTTTTGACTGGAAAAGACTGGGTTGGTGGCCAACCTTGTGAACTGGCGCTTGTCGATGATGTCCCGGACGTAGCTGTCGGTAGCGTATGCCTTGAAGTAGCTCTTGATGGCGACGACGGAATCGGTCCGGTCCGGCTTACGGTCGGAGACGAACCTGTCGAACTCGCCCTGAAGGAGCTCGTCCCTGGACTTGAACCTGGGGATGAGATCGAAGACTTTCTCCAGAATCTCGCGCAGGGTCAGGCGGCGGTCCACGTCCGCCGCACGTCTCAGTTTGTCGAGAGTGTAGTACTCTTCGGGCTTGTCGAGAACCTCCCGGTAGACGTAGTCGATGGCCCTGTCCCACTGCCCGGCTTCGACCGCCTCCTTAACGATCGAGTCGTCGCGGACCGTGTCGGCGAACCGGTCGAACAGCATCCGGTCGATCTTCATTCCCTGGTAGCCGATCCGCTCTTCCCTGATGGACGCGAGGATGTCCCCGCCGAGGTGTTCGTAGCCGTAGATCGCCGGCGCGTCCGAACCGGTGTCGCCACCGTCAACATCGCCGCCATCGTCAGTGCCGCCGAGTCGCGGCCTCGGCAGCTTCAACTCCTCATCGTAGTTGAACTCGGTCTCGAAGTACTCGCAGTTGGCGAAGAAGTCGAAGAGCTTGAACCCCGTCTTGTCCGGTTGAGACAGGCCCTCAGCCACACTTGCATCAAAGAGCTGGTCGGGGAAGTGGTGCTTTCGCGTTCCCCTGCCCTTGATCTGGACGAAGTCCGTTGGTGAAAAGATAGGCCGGAAGAGGCCGAGGTTGAGGATGTCTGTGCAGTCGTAGCCCGTGGTCATCATCCCGACCGTGACACAGACCCTCGCCTTGCTGGTCCGGTAGGCTCCAAAAAAGTTGCCAGAACCCATCAGGTTGTTGTTTGCGAAGTTGATGGTGAACAGCTGCGCATCGGGAATCTGTGAGGTGACCTGCACAGCAAAGTCGGACTGATACTTGCCGGGGTACATTCTGTCCGCGATCTCGTTGAAGGTCTGGGTCAGCCGGGCAGCGTGGTTCTGGCTTACAGCGAAGACTATGGACTTACCCACCTCATTGCTGATGGGGTCACGCAGAGCATTCTCCATGAACGTCCTGCAGAATAGCTGGTTGGTAGCATCGGAGAAGAAGCGCTTCTCGAACTCGCGCTGCTTGAACGTCTCCTCGTGCTCATCCCCGACATCGTCGACGAAAGTGGCGACGAAGCCCTCATCGGCAAGCAGCTGCGTGGTGACCTGGGTGCGGGCGTCGACGACGGTGGGATTGACCAGATAGCCGTCCTTCACGCCGTCCAGCAACGAGTACCTGAACGTGGGCTGACCGCTCTCGCAGCCGAAAGTGCGGTAGGTGTCGCGCAGCAGCCTGCGCTCTGCCTCGCGTGGATCGCGAACATTGGCGCCGGTGCTGTCGAATCCTCGCAGGTAGTCGCGAGGGGTAGCCGTGAGACCGAGCTTGTATCCGACAAAGTGGTCGAACACCGCGCGGGCGTTGCCGCTGATGGAGCGGTGGGCCTCATCTGAGATCACAAGATCGAAGTCGGTCGGAGAGAAGAGCGTCTGGTACTTGTTGTTGAACAGCAGTGACTGGACTGTGGTTACGACGATCTCGGCGTGCCGCCACTCGTTGCGCTTCTCCTTGTAGATGACAGTGGTGAAGTCAGCCGAGAGCAGCGCCGTGAATGCCTTTCTTGCCTGCTCCTCTAACTCGAGACGATCGACTAGAAACAGCACGCGCGAGGCGTTGCCCGAACGAAGGAACAGCTTGATGACGGCGGCGGCGGTGAGTGGTCTTGCCTGTGCCTGTGGCCATCTCGAACAGAAAACGGTCGCTGCCGTCCTTCACAGCCCTCTGTAGAGCGTGAATTGCCCCGAGTTGGTACGGACGCAGGAAACGGAGGCCGTTGGTCCTGATGAAGTCAGAGCGCTCATCTTCGTTTATCCACGCTGCTTCAGTCGCGTAGCCTGGACGCTGCGTGAGGACGGTGTAGTCTTCGTCAACTTTCTCGTCCACCAGAAGCTGCGGGTTGGGTCTGACCCTATTGTAGTTGGCGACCGAATCCGGAGACGGGAATGAGGTTATCGTGTTCGGATTGCCACGTTCAAGGTCCCAGAAGTAGTGCAGGTTGCCGTTCGACAGAATGACGAAGCGGCAGCTCAATGACCTGGCGTACTTGCGGGTCTGCTCCTTGCCGACGAGCGGGTTCTTGTCGGATGCCTTGGCCTCCAGTACCACGAGCGGGAAGCCGCGGGAGTCGAGCAACAGAAAGTCGGCGAAGCCCTTGCTGGTCTTCTCGAAGTCGGCGCCGAGGTTATCGAGGTCGGGCTGGGAGATCGTTACGCCCTGCTCCAACATGACGTTGGCGAGCCTGTCTCCGTCAGGGAAGAAGCGCCAGCCGGCCTTTTCGAGGAGATTGTTGATCCTGATGCGGGCGGTGGCCTCGTTCATGGGCTATACAGTAGCGTTTCGAGTAAGGCTCGTCCACACAGGAAGCCGCGCTGAACTCTGGATTCCCGCTTTCGCGGGAATGACGGTTAGCGTCGGCACCTATCACATCCACATGGAGCGGGCCTAGCCCTCGTAGTTGGCGAGGGCCTCGTCGGGGAAGTCGGCGTTGGAGTAGATCTTCTGGACGTCGTCGATCTCTTCGAGTTGGTCGAGCAGCCTCAGAATCTGTCCAGCCGTCCTGGTGTCGAGGGATACGGTGTGGCTTGGGATGAGGGAGACCTCGGATGAGCTGATGGAGGCGTCGCTGGACTCCAGGGCGCTTCGCACGTCTTCGAGAGTGCCCGGTTCGGAGAAGACCTGGAGTATCGAGTCGTCGGTATCGACGTCTTCGGCGCCTGCGTCGATCGCGATAAGGGCGAGGTCGTCGGCTTCGTCCTCGGTTGCCTCAATGGTTATCACGCCGCGCTTCTCGAACTGCCAGGAGACTGAGCCGGCCTCAGCGAGGTTGCCTCCGGCGCGGGTGAGCGTGGTGCGGACGGACGACACTGTGCGGTTGCGGTTGTCGGTCAGTGTCTCCAGCATGATCGCGACGCCGCCGGGACCGTAGCCCTCGTAGACGGCCTCGATCATCTGCACTCCATCGCCGCCCTCACCGGTGCCGCGCTTGACAGCGCGGTCGATGTTGTCGTTGGGCATGTTGGCGTCCCTGGCGTGCTGAATCGCCATGCGGAGTCTGAAGTTGGCATCCGGGTCCCCACCGCCCTGCTGCGCGGCGACGATAATCTCTCGCGCCAGCTTGGTGAACAGCTTGCCACGACGATGATCGGTTACCGCCTTGGCGTGCTTGATCTGCTTCCATTTGGAATGTCCAGCCATGTCGAAACTCCGGTATAGGCGCTACTCCGGGATCGGCCAAAATTGGACTGCTACGGACTCTGTGTGAGACCCCCACCACCCCTGGATTCCCGCTTTCGCCGGAATGACGGAATGGTAGTGCGTACCAATCTGGGACAGGCTCCGCTCGGACAGAGGGGTTGGCCCAAGCCCGGAGAGGCGGGTGGGATTGGGGCAGATTCTAGCATGGGGTATGAGGGTGGTCAAAAGAGGAGTGAGCGGAGAGGAGTTAGGAGTGAGAGCCACCCCCTACCCCTCTGGATTCCCGCTTTCGCGAGAATGACGGATGGAGGAGTTGCTGGAATGGCGTAAGGAAGGGCCATTGAGATGTCGGAGGGCGACGTGTAGTGAACTGGTATCGCGTCTGGCGGGTCGTGTAGGATTGGGCTTTTCCTGAGCCGTCTGGACACGCTGTCATGTCACAGATCGTCGTTGAGAACCTCGTCAAACGCTTTCGGGTCGCGGAGCGCAGTCCCGGGATTCTGGGTGCGCTGCGTGGTGTCGTCCACCGCCGGTACCACACTGTCGACGCGCTGGATGGGGTGTCGTTTTCGATAGAGCCGGGGGAGCTGGTGGGCTATATCGGCCCGAACGGCGCGGGGAAATCCACGACCGTGAAGATCATCTCCGGCATCCTGGTGCCGGACGCCGGCAAGTGCGAGATCCTCGGGCGGGTCCCGTGGAGGGAGCGACAGGAGCACGTGCGGGACATCGGGGTCGTGTTCGGACAGCGGACGCAGCTCTGGTGGGACCTGCCGGTGATCGAGTCGTTCGACCTGCTGAGGGACATCTATCGGGTGCCGCGCGATGAGTACGCGCGCAACCGGGACGAGTTCATCGAGGTCCTGGACCTAGGCTCGCTGCTCAACGTGCCGGTGCGCCAGCTAAGCCTGGGCCAACGGATGCGCTGCGACCTCGCCGCGGCGCTGCTTCACTCGCCGTCGATACTGTTCCTGGACGAGCCGACGATTGGGTTGGACGCTGTGTCTAAGCTGGCATTTCGGGACTTCATTCGCAGGTTCAACAGGGAGCGGGGGGTCACGGTCATACTCACCACGCACGACATGGACGACATCGAGGCGCTGTGCGACAGGGTCATGGTAATCGCCGACGGCCGGATACTAACGGATGGCGGGCTGGACGACCTGCGTCGTCGAATATCGAACGAACGCCGGCTGGTCGTGGAGCTTGTGGACGAGAGTGACGACATAGCGGACCCCGACGCCAGGGTGACGGAACGGAACGGTCGCCGTGTAGCACTGAGTTCGATCCGGAGGCGGTGTCGGCGCCTGACCTGATCGCGCGGGTGACGGCGGCGCATCCGGTGCGGGACCTGTTCGTGGAGAATCCGCCGATCGAGGAGATCATCGCTGACATCTACAAGCAGGAGCGAGCGTGATTAGCTACTGGGCAGTGCTGAGCGCGCAGTTCAGGGCGCTGCTCCAGTATCGGGCTGCCGCAATTGCGGGTCTCGGCACGCAGGTCTTCTGGGGGCTGATCCGAGTGATGATCTTCCAAGCTTTCTTTCGCTCGACGACCGCCGAGCAGCCGATGGAAGTTGGTGACGTGCTGACCTACGTCTGGCTGAGCCAAGCGTTTCTCGCGCTGCTGCCCTGGAACCAGGACAACGACCTGCGGGCGCTGATCCGCACCGGCGGAGTGGGCTACGAGCTTCTGCGGCCCGTGGACCTGTACGGATTCTGGTACTGCCGGTCTCTGGCATTTCGTACCGCGCCGACGGTGTTGAGAGCGGTGCCGCTGATCGCGTTCGCGGGTGTGTTTATGGGCATGGACCCTCCAGAGTCGTGGGGCGCGGCGGGGGCGTTCGCGGCATCGATGATCGGCGCTATCCTGCTAAGCAGCGCAATCACCACGCTGTTCAGCATCACCATGATGTGGACGATCTCAGGTGACGGAGTGTTCGCACTCGCGCCGGGCATCGTCGGATTCCTGTCCGGGCTGCTGGTGCCGATTCCGCTGTTCCCTGACTGGGCGCAGACAGCGCTGAACGTCCTGCCGTTCAGGGGGCTGGTCGACACGCCGTACCGTTTCTACCTCGGGCACATCCCGGCTGCCGATCTGCCGCTCCACCTGGCGCACCAGCTGGTATGGGCCCTGGCGATCGTGCTGATCGGGCGCTGGATGCTGTCGCTCGGGCTGCGACGGCTGGTGATCCAGGGGGGATGAGGATGCTCGACACGCTCTACCTGTATGGACGGTACCTGTCCATCTCGATACGGAGCCAGATGCAGTACAGGGCGTCGTTCGTAATGCTCACACTGGGGCACCTGGTGACGACGGGCCTGGAGTTCGTGGCGATCCTGGTGCTGTTCGACCGGTTCGGAACACTGGCCGGATGGAAGCTGCACGAGGTGGCGTTCATCTACGGCGTGGTCAACATCTCGTTCGCGTTCGCAGATGCGATGTCGAGGGGGTTCGACACGTTCGGCACGATGGTCAAGTCGGGCGACTTCGACCGGCTGCTGACGCGCCCAAGGTCGACGGCACTCCAGCTCGCCGGCCAGGAGCTGACGCTGAGGCGTGTCGGTCGGCTCGCGCAGGGTCTGATCGTGCTGGTTTGGGCGAGTGTCGGGCTGGAGGTGGACTGGTCGGCGATCAAGTTCGGGGCGCTGCTCGCCACGGTGGCCGGAGGGGCGTGCCTGTTCGTGGGGCTGATTGTGCTGCAGGCGACGCTGGCGTTCTGGACGACTGAGACGCTGGAGATCATGAACACGGTCACGTACGGGGGCGTGGAGACGACGCAGTACCCGATCTCGATCTATAGCCCGTGGTTCAGACGGTTCTTCACGTTCGGCGTGCCGCTGGCGTGCGTGAGCTACTTCCCGTCGCTCGCGATCATGGGGGTGCAGGACCCGCTGGGGTCGCCGGTGTGGTTCCAGTTCGTCTGCCCGCTGATCGGAGTGGGGTTTCTGGTCGTCGCGCTACGGGTGTGGAAGTTCGGGGTTCGGCACTATGTCTCGACGGGGAGCTAGGGGGGATAACTCTGATATGCTTGATCATACGGGTTATGAAGGCTCATGTCTTCGGTGGCTGGCGCACACATCTAGCGAACACTTACGGGGTGAAGAGTGACTTCTTACAAGGCCCAAGTCGAAAAGGACGAAGATGGTCGCTGGAGTGCTTGGATTCAAGACCTCCCTGGTTGTGCCGCTTGGGGATACACACAGGCCGAGGCGTTGGACGCTCTGAGAGACGCGGCTGAGGCTTATATTGAAGACATGATTGCTACTGGCGAAGAAGCACCTCACAAGCATGTCGTGGTCTTGGAGAAGCCCGTTACGTCAGGATGACTATCCCCCACGATTTAACGCGGCGACTTCGAAACACACCGGTTCGAGAGATTGTCAGAGCGTTGGAACGAGATGGGTTCACCTACAGACGTTCCAGAGGATCTTCACGAGTTTATCGTCATGAAGATGGTCGGCGCACAGTCATTCACTATCACCGCTCAAACGACACACTACCTATAGGTACGCTGCGAAGCGTACTGAATGGAACTCGTTGGACTGAAGAGGACCTAGAACAGCTAGGACTACTCTGAAGGAATCTTCCCCGTGCGTAGTCGCAAGACTTCCTCACTCATCCCCGGTCGTGGAAGAGGACTATGTCGTCTGCAAAGAGCTTGGCGTAGTCCTCAGAGCCGGCGAGTCCGATCTGGCCGCGGCCGGTGACGTTGTTTTTCGCGCCGTCCATTCGGGGGTCGACGTAGGTGTCGTACCAGGCTTCCAGGTCGGTCCGCAGCGTAGAGACTCTCGCACTGTGTGCCGGATCGTCGACGAGGTTGCGGGTCTCCAGCGGGTCGTTGACCAGGTTGTATAGCTCGTTGGGGCCGTCGGGGTAGCGATGGACGTACTTCCAGCGCTGTGTGCGGATCATCCGCGTGGGCCCGTACTCGTCCAGCACGAAGACGGGGGTATCTCCAGCCATGGACTCGCCTCTCAGGACGGGCGAGAAGTCCCTGCCCGGAAGGGGTTGGTCAGAACTCGCCTCAAGTCCCAGGTATCCAAGCAGCGTCGGCATGAAGTCGTACTGGCTCAGCAGCCTGTCGCAGACCAGGTGGATCAGCTTTCGGACAGCCTCACGATATCTCAATAGGCTGTGTCATTGACTCTAGGGTTACACCAGGGTCTTCAGCAAACAGGCCGCGTGGAAGGGGACGCTCCATGTCTTCGTACATCTCAATGACCAGTCCGAAGACTTCCTGTATGTTCATAAGAACCTCTTCGATGGTGTCGCCTTCGGTCAGCAGTTCTGGGAAGAGTGGTGACGTGACCGTATATCCGCCCTCTGGTTGAGGATCGAGGAATACAGGCACTTTCGCCGTCAAAGGTATTCTGGCAATCATTTGTCAACTCCTGGTGATTAGATCTCCACGTTCAGCGCGCCGGCGACGGTGTCCATGTCCTTGTCGCCGCGACCGCTGAGGCCGAGCAGGATGATCTGGTCCCGGTCCAGCTTGGGGGCAAGCTGCGATATGTAGTAGAGGGCGTGGGAAGGCTCAAGCGCGGGGATGATTCCCTCCGTGCGGCACAGGAGCTGGAAGCCCTCCAGCGCCTGGTCGTCGGTGACGCTCACGTAGTCGGCCCTGCCCACGTCCTTGAGCCAGCTGTGCTCGGGGCCCACGCCGGGGTAGTCAAGACCCGCAGAGATGCTGTGCGCCTCGTGGACCTGGCCGTCTTCGTCCTGGAGCAGGTACGACATGCTGCCGTGCAGCACGCCGACTCGTCCGGCGACCAGTGTGGATGAGTGCTCCCCTGTCTCGATTCCACGCCCCCCGGCCTCCACTCCGACGAGCTTCACGCCTTCGTCCTTCAGGAACTCGTAGAACAGGCCCATCGCGTTGGAGCCGCCGCCGATGCAGGCGACGGCATAGTCGGGCAGTCTTCCGATAGTGGACAGAAGCTGCTCACGCGCCTCGCGACCAATGACAGCCTGGAAGTCGCGCACCATCATGGGGTACGGGTGCGGGCCGACGACGCTTCCTATGGTGTAGTGAGTCGTCTCGACGTTGGTGACCCAGTCGCGGATCGTCTCGTTGATGGCGTCCTTGAGAGTCCGGCTCCCGCTGGTGACGGATCTGACCTCTGCGCCGAGCAGTCGCATCCTGAACACGTTGAGCGCCTGGCGTCGGATGTCCTCCTCACCCATGTAGACGATGCACTCCTGTCCGAGCATGGAGCAGACGGTGGCAGTGGCGACGCCGTGCTGTCCGGCGCCGGTCTCGGCGATGATGCGGTGTTTGCCCATCCGATGCGCCAGCAGGCCCTGGCCAAGCGCGTTGTTGATCTTGTGCGCGCCGGTGTGGGCGAGGTCCTCGCGCTTGATGTAGATGCCCGCGCCGCCGAGATCGCGGGTGAGGTTCTCGGCGTAGTAGAGTTTCGTGGGCCTGCCGACGTAGTCGCGCGACAGGAGCTGCAGCCTGTCCTGGAACTCCTCGTCGGCCTGCGCGGCCCTGTATTCGACCTCAAGCTCGTGGATCGCGCCCATGAGTGTCTCAGGCACGAACTTTCCTCCGAACTGGCCGAAGCGTCCTCTCTCGTCCGGTAGAGTTTCCTGCAAAGTCTGCGGCATAAGTTGACGTCCTATGTTCTGATGTAGTGTGTGCCGACAATCTGATTATACGCATGGACTGGGACGGGCGGACAGTGGGATGACTCACATGGGCCGTTCGTCTAGAATTCGCGCACAGTCAGGGGGAGCCGACATGATCACACCCACCGAACGGACGCGGATCAGGAATCACCCGGAGCGGGCCGTTCCAGAAGAGACGGCGCAGATACTGTCCGACGGGATGGTCGCGCACGTTGGATTCATCCAGGACGACATGCCATATGTCATCCCACTATCATACCACTACGACCAGAATACGCCGGAGGTGCTGTACCTCCACGGCTCCGTCCGCAGCAGGGCAATGAAGCTTCTCGCTACCGGCGCTCCGGTCTGCGTGACGGTGACGCTGACCGACGGCCTCGTGTACTCACGCAAGGCGATGAACCACTCGATGAACTATCGCAGCGCGGTGGTGTTCGGGACAGCGAGAGAGGTGACTGACGAGTCCGAGAAGTCGGAGATCTTCGACGACATGGTGCAGCGGTACTTCCCCGGGCGGACTCTGGACCACGACTACAACGCTCCGCCATAGGCCGATCTCGGCATAACCACGCTGGTCGAAGTGCGGACCGAGGACTGGAGCGGGAAGGCGCGGCGCGGAGGTCCGACAGGCCCAGACGATGACGATCCAAACGCGCTCGGTTCGGCAAGGCTAGTCGATCTGAGGGAAGTGTAGGTCGGGCGAAGAATCCGTCAATCCGATGGCGACCGCGGCGGCTATGGACAGGATCGTTAACCACTCTGTGATCCTGGAGTTCGATCTGCCGAGCTACCGGACCAACGAGGCCCACAATCGTCAGGCAGGACAGGAATCAGACCGGTAGAAATAGTTGCGGTCAGACATCCCTGCCGTCGTGCCAATACCGTCTGCCGTACCTTCAGCGTGACTGGCCCGGGCGGAGTATCTTCTGAGCTAGCTTGGTCTGAGCGTCCCATCCGGCTGGAGAATGTGAAGGCGTGTGCAGTGATCACATGAATACACGGTGCCATCACTTCCAATATCTGGTCGGTCCGCCAAAAAGAAATACCGCTTCATGAATCCTGGTCTGCCAGCACACCCTACACCGTGACACCTTGCGATTATCTCTTTCATGCGTCCGTTCCTAATTCAGCGTGACGTAGGTGCTCAATTGGGCCGTCCTCACGTTGGTCTCGTGGATGACCCATGACGGCCGTTCGTATCCCGTCCCGATGGATTTTAGCATCGACGTGCGAAAAGGTCTCTGGAATACGTCCAGTTGCAAGAGGCACACAGAAGGGGCAATAGCGGTCAACCATGCGCGGGGCCCCGACGCATCATCCGGCAGCCGACCGATCGCCTCCGACGGCAGCGGCCCTCTTGAGGCGAAGTCAACCGCCTGCTCCAGGTGCTCCAGGCTCGAATAGCCCACCAGTACGCTGCTCACCCCGGCGTTGCCCAGAGGTCGATAGTCCATCGCATTTCTCCATTCAATCTTGCGTGCCCCTCGATAGTATTCCGCAGTCCGGCTGGGAGCAACCGTCCGCCTGCAGCATCAGGTCTCAGGGGCAGCGGAAAACTTCGGAGGCTACCTTGTCCACGAAGTTCTGGCCCATGATTTTGTATCCTTCCGCGTCCGGGTGCAGGTCGTCGGGTAGCAGGTGAGCAAGGTCCGGTCCGAACAGTTCCAGCCCGTTGAGGTAATGCAGGTTGACGTCGCCCAGGTCCCTTAACACCTGGACCGCTTCCGCCACTTCCTGCCTCATATCCTCAAGGGTGAAACCCACAGCGTTGGGAGTCGTCTCCCGTGGCGGAGAGAAGATTGGGGAGATGACCACGAATGGCGTGTCGGGGTGCTTCTCCCGCACTATCTGCACGAACCCGATGATGGCCGACTGGAAGGTACGGACATTGAGACTGTCGGAACCGTAGATGTTGATACCGACCTTCATCGACAGGAAGTCTGCCGGCAATTCTCGTATCATTCGGGCAATCATCGGCTCCAGGTGGCAATTGCCCCCGTAGCCCAGGCAGGTCAGGTCCAGTCCGTGCTTCCGGGCCGCTACTGCGGGCCAGGTGAAGCCGGGACTCTCGGCTGTGCGGCAGTGGGTGATGGAGCTGCCGTAGGTGACCCACCTGGGACGAGTGTCTGCGTAGGGACTGATAGTGGCGCCGTCAGATATTTCCAAACTTCGCAGCCTGAACTCTCCATGCTGGGGCAGCCAGAGCTCAATCAGCTTCTCCCCAGCGGTCAGCCCCTCGAACCGGAAGCCGGTCTCTCCTGCCAGTTCCACAGAATCCTGGAACTCACCGTCGCAGAAGAGGTCTATTTTGCCGCACTCCTCCGCCGGCTCCACATGCCCCGCCAGGAGTTCAGTGTCCGTATGGCAGGCAATTCGAACGCCTGCGGACATGCCGGCCCGCTCGCGCAGAGCGTCAGGTGGGTACAGTGAAATCTGATCGAAGGGGATCCGCCACGGCATCCGCCAATTGTTCGTGTCGTTGAAGGACACTGCACCCTGCCAACTGAGCCTTCGATCGTCCGGTCGCACCTTCTGGGTCATGCTTTTTCACCATCCTAACCATGTTCTTTTTCTACGAGGCACCGCTGATGATTGTCAGAAAAGAGTTTATAGCTACGCAACTATATACTTAACCAACACGGTTGAGTTGTCTTCGGCAACTTGCCAGAATGACAGGGTGCCAAACGGGCATGTACGAGCGGGGAAGTAGTATCGCCGCGAAAGGCGACCGGCGCGGGGTTCTAGCTTGAGACTCACCGGCACGCTAACCCGGGCTTCCACGCCCCTGGGCGTCTTCCGCCACCGCAACTTCTCCTTCGTATGGGGTTCCACTGCCCTGGTGGGCATAGGCACCCAGATGGAGTCGGCGGTGCTGGGATGGTTTGTCCTCACGCTGACCGACTCCCCGTTTCTGGTCGGTTCCATCGCCGCCGCGCGCATGGCGCTGAACTTCCTGGCCCTCTTCGCCGGCGCCATCTCGGACCGGCTACCCCGCAACCTGCTGCTCATGTCGGTGGAATTCATCATGGGTTCAATGGGCATTCTGATGCTGGCGCTGATCCTCACCGACCTGCTGGAGGTCTGGCACATCTTCGCCATCACCCTGCTAATGGGCGTCGTCCGCCTCTTCCAGATGCCCGTCGCCCAATCGCTGGTGGCCGACACCCTGCCCCGGGAGCGGGTGAACAACGGCGCGGCTTTCAACACCGTAGCCATGAACATCGCCATGCTGTGCGGACCGGTCATCGGCGGGCTGCTGTACAAGGGGTTCGGCCCCCAGGGAGCCTACATGGCCATCGCCTCGCTGTATCTGGCCAGCGGGCTGGTCACCCTGGGCATCAGGATTGACCGCTCCGAAAGCAGCAGCCGGCCCGAGTCGGTGCTGCGCGCGACAATCGATGGCCTGCGGTACGCCGTCGGCAACCAGGTTATCTGGGCTGTGCTGACGGTGGCAATCATCATCAACCTGGCCGGGTGGACGGTACACACCGGACTGGCTCCCATCTTCGCACGAGACGTGCTGGGCACCGACTCGGCCGGCCTGGGTCTGCTGCTCTTCGCCTTCGGCGTCGGAGCGCTGAGCGGGTCGCTGGGCCTGGCGATGGCGCCCAACCTGCGCCACGCCGGCAAGCTGCTGATTGTGGCCGCGATCATGTGGCACACGATGATCCTGGTCTTTTCCCTGTCCCGGTCTTTCTACCTGTCCATGGGGCTATTCGCGCTGGTGGGCATGGCCTTCGCCTCCACGCAGGTCTTCATACTCACGTTGCTGCTGCGCACCACGCAACAGGAGTTCCGGGGCAGGGTCATGGGCCTGCGTTCCTTCGCCATCCTGGCCTACAGCTTCGGCAGCATGGCCGCCGGAGCCATTGCCGGCCTTTGGGGGGCGCCCGGGGCGGCCCAGATAGTGGGCTTCACCGGCATCACGCTGGTCCTTGCGCTGGCCGTGGTCGCACCGAAACTGCGACAAGCGTGATCCTTGTGGCGCCACTGCCGAGATGCGGGACGACGGCGGACCGCGGGGACCGCCACGCCCTATGCCGTCGTGGATTTCCCAGCGTGCGCTCGGGATCGAGCTGCTCGACGTATCCCACGTACTCGCGAATGACTTATACCAATTCGTAGTGATGCCGCCACATTGTCCGGATGTGTGGCTACCCTGGACCGGCCTGGCGGTCACGCCGGTCCCTGCCGCTGACCCAGGCCAGTATGACGCCTCCGATGAGTCCGAATAGGTGGCCCTCCCACGATACGAATCCTCCGAGCGGCAGCAGCCCGAAGATCAGTCCTCCGTAGAAGACCACCACGGCCACGGCTACCAGGATGGACATGAAGCTGCGCTCGAAGAATCCGCGCGCTACCAGGTAGCCGAAGTAGCCGAACACCAGGCTGCTCGCGCCGATGTGGACTCCGTCCCGGCCTGCCAGCCAGACGCCCGCGCCCGCGAACACCGTAATGAAGATCGAGACTGCCAGCAGCGCCCCTGCGCCACGCATGCCCACGAGTCCACCCAACACCAGCAGTGGGCCGCTGTTGGACAGCAGGTGGATGAAGCCGTCGTGCACGAATATATGGAGCGGTATGCCCAACAGACTCGAGGTGTCGCGGGGGACGACTCCGAACTGGTGGAGGTCTAGGCCCGTGAACTGGTCGAGGGCAGTTAAAGCCCAAAGCAAAGCGACGAATCCGAGTAGCCAGAGGAACGCGCGCATTCGGGCTATCCGTTCTGCTGATTCCGGCCTTCGCCGGAATGACGGCGCAGGATCTTTCGTGACTCCCGCAGTCCGCCGAAACGCAGTCTGAGCAGCCCCTTCATGTCTTCGACAGCGGTGCTGACGATCCTGACCCTGCTGTCAGGGTCGTCCACCCAGCGCACGGGTATCTCACGCACGCCGTACCCGTTCTTCTCGCACAGGATGAGAAGCTCGGTATCGAAGAACCACCCTGTGTCTTTGACGAGGGGAAGCACCTGCTCCACGACGCGGCGGCTCACTGCCTTGAACCCGCACTGGGCATCGACGAACCCGGTGAGAAACATGCTCCTGAAGACGAGGCTGTAGCAGCGCGAGATGAACTCGCGTTTGGGCGACCGGCCGATGACCTCGGCTCCGCGCTTGAGCCGCGAACCGAAGGCGACGTCGTGTCCGTCGCGGGCGATAGCGTCCGCCAGTGTCGGCAGCGCGGCGAGATCGGTTGCGAGGTCCATGTCCATGTACGCCATCACGTCAGCGTCACTCTGCGTCCACGCATGCCTGAGGGCGCGGCCTCTTCCTCGCTGTTCGAGGCGCAGGTACTGCACCGCGCTCGACTGCTCGGCAAGCCGGCGTCCGATCTCCTCGGTAGCGTCCGTGGAGCCGTTGTCGGCGATGACGATGCGCCAATCGTAGCCGGCCAAGTGCGAGGTCATGAACTCAGAGAGCGTGTCGACGGTGTTCGCCAGAATCTTCTCTTCGTTCAGCCCCGGGATTACGATGTCGAGAGTAGTCATAGTCTTGTGGTTACTGGTCAGTGGGGACGGGCTGCTGCCCGCCTCTTTACAGGTGCAGTGCCTGCCCCGCACTTGATGCGGGGGCGCGCCCTACTCAGTGCCTGAAGTGACGGGTGCCAGTGGTGACCATCGCTATGCCCAGTCGGTCTGCGGCCTCAATGCACTCGTCGTCGCGGATAGATCCACCCGGCTGCGCTATCGCGGTCACACCGCCCTCGGCCGCCATCTCGATATTGTCGGGGAACGGGAAGTAGGCGTCGGAGGCCAGTACCGAGCCTCTGGCCTTGTCACCGGCGATACGCAGCGCGAGGTGGACGCTGGTTACACGGTTCGGCTGACCGCCGCCCATGCCGACGAGGGTGCCGTCTTTCGCAAGCACGATGGTGTTGGACTTGATATACTTCGCCGCCCTCCAGGCGAAGGCGAGGTCGCGGAGCTGCTCATCGGTCGGGCTGCGTTCGGTGACCACCGTCCAGGCTGAAGCGTCCTCATCTATGTCGTCAGCGGCCTGGACCAGCGCGCCGCCGGTCACCAGCCTCAAGTCGAGGTGAGTCGCCAGGCCTTTCTCAGGGTCGATGCGGAGTATCCGCGTCCGGCGGCGGCGTCTGAGGACCTTGAGGGCGTCCTCTTCGTAGTCAGGCGCGACGATTATATCGTACAGCACGCCACGCATCGCGTCGGCTGTGTCCCTTGTTACCGGACGGTTGAAGCCCACAATGCCGCCGTAGGCTGAGATCGAATCGCCCTCGAACGCGCGCTGGTACGCTGTCGGCTGGTCGGAGTGGATTGCCAGGCCACAGGGATTCGTGTGCTTGATGACGGTGACAGCGGGCTCGGAGAAGTCGGAGACGACTCGCCACGCGGCGTCGGCGTCCAGGTAATTCGTGTATGACATATCGATGCCGTGAAGTTTCTCTGCCCTTACTATGCCACCAGAGGATAGAGACGAGGCGTAGAGAGTGGCTTTCTGATGGGGATTTTCTCCGTAGCGAAGGTCAGCGACGCGGTCGTATCCAAACGTCAGCTCAGGCCAGGACGTGCTGTCGGAATCTCCGGTCAGATACCTGGCGACTGCCGTATCGTACAGCGCGACGTGCTGGAACGCCTTGCGCGCGAGTTCGCGACGCTCGTCCATGCTGAATGCGGCCTCCGACCCCGTATCGGAGTACGGGGCGGGCAGGCCGCACTTGGCGATACGTTCGGACACCCAAGCGTAGTCGCCGGGGTCAACCAGGACAAGCACGGACGGGAAGTTCTTGGCGGCTGCCCGGATCATCGTGGGGCCGCCGATATCTATGTTTTCCAGCGCGTCCTGAAGCGTGACGTTCTCGGCGCTCACGGTCTCGACGAACGGGTAGAGGTTGCCTACCACCACGTCGATTGTCCCGATGCCGTGCGATTCGAGCTCGGCCTGATGCGACGCGAGGTCGCGACGGGCGAGGATGCCGCCGTGGACAGTCGGATGGAGCGTCTTGACCCTGCCGTCGAGGATCTCCGGCGAGCCTGTGAGGTCGGCGACCTGTGTCACCGGCAGGCCGGCGTCGGCCAACGTCCCTGCGGTGCCGCCGGTGCTGACGAGCTCGCAGCCTACGCCGCTGAGCGCACGCGCGAGTTCGGCCAGTCCGGTCTTGTCATACACACTGAGTAGAGCTTTCATTGGAGCCTTCCGAGTACGAAATTCGCAAGTCTGCGAGCCATCCTGTAGTTGCGCTGCCAGTCCATGTCGAAGGCACTCTGTACATCCAATTGGTAGTCTGCGACGACTCTGAGACCTTCCAACTTTTCGAGCTGGCCTCCCGCGTATCTGTCGCGTCTGCGCAGCTCCCCAATCACCCTACCGTGGATGCGGCTTCGTCCACTTACTCCAAGTGTTTCCCGGGCCGTCAGGAACACTGCATAGTAGATGCGCCCAACTGCGGTTCTCAGACTCGCCTCAGACGTATCCTGCGATACAAGTGAGTCCGCGACTCGGAGGAATTCCTGCGGGTCGAAAGATCGTACAGTCACCAATCAACGAGTACCCCTACATCATCGAGCGTACGCGCGGTGGTCTCTGGCATCTTCTTCTGGGCTTCGGTGACGGTGTCGGAAACCTCTTCCCAGTATGAAAATGCGGCGTCGTCATCCGCCGACACTTGGATATCGAAAGTGACGCCTTCCCAGTCGTGTTCAATGTAGTAGGGTAGCCGAATCAGTATTCGATCTATATGAATGCCCCTGCTATCCGCGACAGAAGTCGCAAGATCGAGAATCGTGTCTCGAATCTCGATCATGTCTCCCTTCATCAGACGCTCGACATCCGACTCGACAATAACGGGTGGCTTGTCCCTAATCTGCATTATCGTTTGCCTCTTGGTACAGGGTCGCCGTGATGCTGGCTGGTGATACTAAAGCATAACATGACCGACGCCGGCGTCCTAAACGACGTTCCCCACCTCCAAAGCCCCCGGCACCTGGGCCAGCACATCGTTTACCCGGCTGCGCTCACATGCCAGCATCATGCCCAGGCCCATGTTGAACACGCGGTACATCTCGTCTCGTGAGATGCCGCCGTCTTGTTATAGCTCAGCATAAATGTCCTGATTAACTGACCAGCATAAATGTCACAGTCACCTCATGGAGAATGTGACATTGAACCAGAAAGAGCAGTCAAGACTTCAGATCCTCAACAGCCTACTGACCGAGCATATGACGGTGGACCAGGCGGCCACGCTGATGGGAGTGAGCACACGCCACACCAGGCGCATTCTTGCGGCTTACACAGAAGAAGGAGCAGCCGCACTCGCTCACGGCCATCGGGGTCGGAGGGCTCCCAACACAACACCCGATTCGATAAGGGCCGAAGTGTTGAGTCTAGCTCGAACCACGTACTCAGGAGTCAACCACACTCATCTGAGCGAACTGCTGAGAGAACGTGAGGTATAGACATAGCCCGTAACACGTTGCGACGCATACTGGTTGGAGCCGGTCTTCTCAGTCCTCGTCGCCGACGTCCACCGAAGCACCGTGTTCGTCGACAACGTATGCCCCGAGAGGGGATGCTGATACAGGTAGATGGCAGCTATCATCGGTGGCTCGGAGAGGATGGACCTCAGTTCATGCTTCTGCTTGCCGTGGACGACGCCACGGGCAAAGTGGTCAGTGCGCTGTTCTGTGAGTACGAGAACACCCGAGACTACTTCGTGTTGATGCGGGGACTGATCGAGCGCCACGGGGTACCCATAGCGCTGTACACCGACCGCCACTCGGTCTTCAAGCACGTACCGGGAACCGGAGCACCGAGCGCTCCAACCCAGTTCTCCCGTGCGATGGACGAGTTCGGAATACAGATGATCTACGCGTTGTCCCCGCAGGCCAAGGGCCGTGTGGAAAGAGCGGCAGGGACCTTCCAGGACAGACTTGTAACCGAGCTTCGACTCGCGGGTGCGACCACCATCGAAGATGCTGGTGTCGCTCTGAGAGACTTCCTCCCTCACTTCAACGAGCGCTTCGGGGTATCGGCTCCGGAGTCTGAAGTCGCCTACCGTCCTGTGGACAAAGAGAAGTGTCTGGATAGAGTCCTGTGCTTCAGGCACAGTCGCAAAGTGGCGAAGGACAACACCGTGAGATACCGACGGAGTACGCTTCAGCTGCTGCCCGGCATGGAACGTCCGACCTACGCTGGAGTGAAGGTGGACGTGTTCGAGGGACTGGACAGTCAACTGATCGTTGAGCACGAGGGTCAACTCATCCCCAGCCAGGAGGCTCCACCCCGTCCGAACATCCTGCGCGGTGCGAATGGATACCCTTCACACGCACCGCCGTATCGTAACGGTCTGGGCAGCCGCTGGGAGAGAGTTCTGGCCTCACTCGACAGGGAGAGAGCCGAAGAGAACGACCGCAACCACGACAGTGGTGCCGCCAGGGCGCGTAGGAAGCCCACTCCGAATCAGATCGTCAGGTGGGAGGCGGTTCACGCAGCGAAGCGCAGGGGCCTGTCCATCAGGGCAATAACCAGGGAGACGGGGATCCACAGGAAAACCGTACGGAAGTACCTTAAGACCGACAGCCCGCCGATGAATCGTCCTCGGGTCATGTTGAAAGCAACGTAGTCTGTTACCGTGGCAAGTTAGACAGGTGACATTTATGCTGGTCAGTTAGGCGGACATTTATGCTGGTCTTCGACAGCCTTGACATCTCAATGTAAACGCTGGATCGCAGAACGCTTCCCAGTTTCGAGGCGGGTTGCTACTACTCATACCAGCCCGATCCAAATAGCAGCCCGTCATGCCGCACAATCCAAGTGTGTTTCTGACGGTTCTCGCCCGATTCCGGGTTGAGCAACACATAGTCGACCCAATGACCCGCCTCAGTGGCGCTCAGTAAGTCGTCGCCATAGAAATACCCCGTGGCGTCCACACGGAGGCTGGGATCACGCCCTCGAAACTGCGGGTTATGGTGGGCTATCGTGTAGCCGTCTGGGTCGATGATGAAGACATACCACTGGCCGTCAACGCTCTCCTTGGCGTTGTAGTAGGCGACGGTCTCCTCCAGGCCGAGGGCGACGTAGAGGTTCATGGCCTGCTGCACGAAGGCCTTGGTGTAGGCGGGGGCGTCGGACTTGCCGGGGCCGCGTTCGTACCAGCCGGAGCCGAAGGTGATGCCGTCGTGGATCACCACCCAGGAGTGCTTGGTCTCCACAATGTCAGAGGCGGGATTGGCATAGGTGTAGTCGAACCAGGCGCCGTCCTGGTCAGCGGAGGCGGCGACGGCGGACCCCGTGGGGTAGGAGTTGGGTCCGAGGGCCTGGGAGACGTGCTTGCCCACGAGGTCGGGGGCGGGGGCATGAGCGATGATGGTCTGGTTCTCATCGATGATGAAGACGTACCACTGGCCGTCAACGCTCTCCTTGGCGTTGTAGTAGGCGACGGTCTCCTCCGGGCCGAGGGCGACGTAGAGGTTCATGGCCTGTTGCACGAAGGCCTTGGTGTAGGCGGGGGCGTCGGACTTGCCGGGGCCGCGTTCGTACCAGCCGGAGCCGAAGGTGATGCCGTCGTGGATCACCACCCAGGAGTGCTTGGTCTCCACAATGTCAGAGGCGGGATTGGCATAGGTGTAGTCGAACCAGGCGCCGTCCTGGTCAGCGGAGGCGGCGACGGCGGACCCGGTGGGGTAGGAGTTGGGTCCGAGGGCCTGGGAGACGTGCTTGCCCACGAGGCCGGGGTCGGGGGCATGAGCGATGATGGTCTGGTTCTCATCGATGATGAAGACGTACCACTGGCCGTCAACGCTCTCCTTGGCGTTGTAGTAGGCGACGGTGGCATCGAGTCCTTCCGATTCGTATCTGCTGATGGCGTCCCTTACCAGGAACTTGGTGTAGTCGGCGGGCGTCGACTTGGGAGGTACGGCCGCCATGGTATAACCCGTGTCCAACTGCTCCTGCATCTGCTCGATGAGAGACGCGACGGTGGCCTCATCCACGAGGGCGGGTGCGCCCGCGGGGCCCTGCGGCCCGGGAGGCCCCTGCTCCCCGGCAGGCCCAGCATCTCCCTGGCAGGCAGCAATTGACAGGACAAGAGCGATGATCGAGGTTACTGTGATTAGTGCGCGCATTGTCAAAGCCTCTGGTTGCGACGGGAGACGCCGGACCTCGCGGAGGCGGATACTACCGCTGCGCCGGAAGTGTCCGAGTCAAACTTCAGCCCGCGGAAGCGTATGCGCCGCTGCCAAGTCGTTGTTGCTCTGTGTGGCCCAATCGACGTACTCAAAATCGGAATGGACGGTGGCCGTGCCCTCATCGGTTTTCCACGCGATAGTGAAGTCATAAGCCGGTTGCCCGATCATATTGAGCGTGGCATTCAACCGCCTCGCTATCCAGGGCAATCGCATCTAAACAGCGCCAATGTTCCAAGAAAAAGCGCTTGGTCGCATAATACCATCAGCACCTGGTGCTATTCCACGTTAACATCCGGTTCTAGTCGGCGTGGGTTGCCGAACGCCGGGAACGTGCTGATGGAACACCTGTATTTTCGTCCAATAATGTGTGAATAACTGACTGACTCGGCAGTTTCCGAGTGAGATACCGACGGAGTACGCTTCAGCTGCTGCCCGGCATGGAACGTCCGACCTACGCTGGAGTGAAGGTGGACGTGCTCGAGGGACTGGACGGTCAACTGGTCGTTGAGCACGAGGGTCAACTCATCCCCAGCCAGGAGGCTCCACCCCGTCCGAACATCCTGCGCGGTGTGAATGGATACCCTTCACACGCACCGCCGTATCGTAACGGTCTGGGCAGCCGCTGGGAGAGAGTTCTGGCCTCACTCGACAGGGAGAGAGCCGAAGAGAACGATCGCAACCACGACAGTGGTGCAGCCAGGATCCGCAGGAAGGCAACCTCTGTACCGAGGAAGCCCACTCCGAAGCAGATCGCCAGGTGGGAGACGGTTCACGCAGCGAAGCGCAGGGGCCTGTCCATCAGGGCAATAACCAGGGAGACGGGCATCCACAGGAACACCGTACGGAGGTACCTTAAGACCGACAGTCCGCCGATGAATCGTCCTCGGGTGATGTCCAAAGCATCGTAGTCTGTTACAGTCGCAAGTTAGACAGGTGACATTTTCCCTGGTCAGTTAGGCGGACATCTATGCTGGTCTTCGACAGCCGTCTTCCTGTATCTGGATGAGTCATTCGACTATCTTCGCACGCAACTGCCGTATCGACGTAACACAGCTCAAACCAGATCGATTACCGACTCTCCCCATCGGCGGAGCGCGGCGCTAAAGCCCTGCGTCAGCCACCTTTCGAAGGCTGGACGAAGATCGCTCGCAGTGTCACTGACCGTGAACAGGAACGGCTCAGGGTTGCATACCATGAACTCGGTGCCATCAGTACGGTAATCATCGTCGTCACCCTGATCCGCAGGGTAGCTATATTTGAGGAAGCTCGTGGCCGCCATGATGCCGGTCAATCCACGCCCGACTCCATGAAGTGAAACCACGAACACCATCACCGGTGTGCTCGATCCTGTAACTCGCAAGGTTACCCTGATGAAGTAGCGCGCTTCCTGACGATTGAACCAGTGGCCCGCGTCTTTGGCAGTCTGGAGTATCTCATTGTTGTAGTAATACTCATTGCCCTCTTCCGGTCCACCAAGCAGAGTTAGCGCTGTCAACTCCTTTTGCGTGCCTGCTTCGAGCTGCTCGCAAACTCGCTCTGACTGTTCCCTCAGGAAAACTTCAGCCTGCTGCCTCAGATCGGCGGCGACCGTCTGTACAGAACGGAGTCTTCGTTCATCGTCGAGCCGCCTCTTGTTGAATTTGTCGACGATGAATCCCACAACCTCGCCGAGGGTATCTGCGCTGCTGGGAGGCTGTCCTACCTCGACACTCAGCGCCTTATGCAGGGAGTCCAACTCGAGCAGGGTCAGGAACCTGACGTGCGACGTCAAGTCTCCGTGGTCTGCCCATTCCAATGTCGAAATGTATTCACCACGCAGATCGCGCGTGACCACTACCGGTAGGTATTTTGATTTGACCAGGTGCCACGTAAGGAGCGCTCGAACCACCCGTCCGTTGCCGTCTTCGAACGGGTGAATCTGCGTGAACCTATGATGAAGCCATGCTCCAATAGCGAGTGGATGATCACCGCGCCCGACGGACGCGTCGTACCATCTTGTCAGGTTATCTAGCTCGCTCTCGACCTGCTCAGGAGGACAGTACTGATGAACAACCCCGTCAGGGCGCGTCGGGTTGTTTGGAAGTCGCTTGAATTCCCCTCTGTGCAACTCGGCATCGAACCACTGACCAAGCGTGTTGATAGCCTGATAAGTCGTTTGCGTCGAGGTTATGGCCTGATGGAGACTCCGGATGAAGAATTTGGTGAGCGGTCGAGACTCCTCTATCCAACCATTCACGTAGTCGATCGAGTCTCTGTGTGCCCGCAAGGTTGCGACAAGATCGTTCGGTGGGATGTTGGAGGACAGTCTATCGATAAGGTCGCCGGAGAATCCCTGCTGAATCAGTGTCAGGGTAACGCTGCGATCGAGGTCGTACAGGCCCTCGATGATCCCCGTCTCGATAGCCCAACTTCGGAACAACTCTTCGTTGAACTGGTCGTAAGCTTTGGGGGTGGACTCTTCGACACTGGCCCTAACCTCCAACCACTGCCGATGCAGGCCATCAATCGCCCTGAAATCCATGTCGATCGAGTCCATGTCGAGCGGCTCAATCGGAGACCATGGGACGGAGGCTTCGTAACCTTGTTGAGCTTCGTGCACGATTACGTCTTGCTCCCTCAAGTTCCTTTGTGGAGCTTACAGAATAACACGACCTCTGCCGGCGTCCTCAACGACCTCGCCAACCTCCAGAGCGCCGGGGACCTTGGCCAGCACCTCGGCCACACGGCTCTGATCGCACGCCAGCACCATGCCCAGTCCCATGTTGAACACGCGGTACATCTCGTCTCGTGAGATGCCGCCGTCTTCCTGTATCTGGGTGAAGATGGGTGGTATGAGCCAGGACGACGTGTCGAACCTCGCAGACACGCCGTCGGGCAACATTCTGGGAACGTTCTCGATCAGTCCGCCGCCGGTAATGTGGGCTATGCCGTTGACGATCCCGAACGCGGGCTCAAGCTGATTAAGATAGGGCGGGTGCGGCCTGAGAAGGGCGTCTCCAAGCGTCTCGCCGAGCTCGGGCCTGTACTCGGAGAGGGGAGCCGGGTCGGAGTCCAGCCCGTACACGTGCCGGACGAGCGAGTAGCCGTTGGTGTGCAGGCCGTTGGACGGGACACCTATCAGCGCGTCTCCGACGCCGATTCGCGAGGTGTCGATCATGTCAGAACGCTCGACCACTCCCAGAACGAAGCCGGACACGTCGAAGTTGTCTCCGGCGAATATGCCGGGCATCTCCGCGGTCTCGCCGCCTATCAGGGCACAGCCGACGTCCTCGCACGCACGGGCCATCCCCTCGACCAGCGTCAGAACCACGTCTGGGCGAAGACTGCTCATGTTGATGTAGTCCAGAAACAGGATCGGCTTCGCTCCGCAGACGATGACGTCGTTGACGCAGGCGTTGACCAGGTCCTCTCCAATGCCCTCGAACCGTCCGGTCATAACCGCCAGCTTCAGCTTGGTCCCGACCGGGTCCGTGCTTGTGACAAGCACCGGGTCTGTGTACCCGGAGAACGCGTACATGGCCCCGAATGCGCCGACTCCTGCCAGCACTTCCGGGCCGTGAGTACGTCTAACTATGGAGCCGATGCGGCGCTTCACGTCCTGCGACGCCTCGAGATCGACTCCTGCCTGTCTGTAAGTCTGTTCTGCCATGGAAAAGTACCGTGTTTCATTCCTTATATATGTCCAGCTTTAAGCTGGAGCTGGTCGAGGTCCACCTCTCCGGTGGCGATGCGCTGGATTGTCTCGGGGTAGAGAATATGCTCCTGTTCGAGCACGCGAGCCGCCAGCGTGTCAGGTGTGTCGTCGGGAAGCACCGGGACCTGCGTCTGGGCAACGACAGGGCCGTGATCGTACTCTTCGTCTACGAGGTGAACAGTGACGCCTGAGACCCTGTCGCCCGATGCGAGAACGGCTTCGTGCACACGCTCACCGTACATGCCCGGCCCGCCAAACTTCGGCAGCAGCGCCGGATGCACGTTCAGTATGCGGTGCCGGTAAGCATCAAGTGTACGTGGCCCCAGCATCTTCATGTATCCGGCCAGGGCGACCACCTGCACGCCGTGTCGTTGCAGGGTTTCGGTAATCGCCTCGTCGAGGAGGTCTGGGGTCGGATGAGTGCTGCCACTGAGGTGAGAGGCCGGTATGTTGGCTCTCCGTGCCCGTTCCAGTGCCAGAGATCGGGAGTTGTTCGAGATCACCACCCGAACCTCAGCGTCTGCGGCACCGCTGAGACATGAGTCGATGATTGCCTGAAGGTTGGAGCCACCGTGAGAGGCCAACACACCGAGCGGTAGGGGCGGGTTTGAAACCCGTCCGTACAAGGGATGGTTTGAAACCATCCCCTACGCCTCCATCACCAGCTTGTCCATCTCCAGTTGGACGGGGATCGGGTACTCGCCGGTGAAGCATCCCATGCAGTGGTTGTTTCCCGCATCTTCGACGGCCCGCGACAGCCCCTCGACGCTCAGGTATCCGAGAGAGTCGGCGCCGACCAGCTGACGGATTTCCTCGACCGACATGTTGGCGGCGATCAACTCCTTCTTGGTAGCCATGTCCACTCCGAAGTGGCACGTGGACACGATCGGCGGAGCGGTTATACGCAAATGTATCTCCGCCGCGCCTCCCTTGCGCAGAAGCCTGACCACGTGCGGCGTCGTGGTGCCGCGCACGATGCTGTCGTCCACAACGACCAGTCGTTTGCCGCGAATGATCTCTGGGAGCGGGTTGAGCTTTCGTCTGACGCCGAGGTCGCGGAAGTACTGGGTCGGTTCGATGAATGTACGGCCGACGTAGCGGTTCTTGACCAAGCCCTCACCGTACGGAATACCTGTTTCCTGCGCGTAGCCTACGGCCGCCGCGGTTGCCGAGTCGGGCACGCCGATCACCATATCGGCATCCACCGGGTGTTCTCTTGCCAGCTCCGCGCCCATCCTCATGCGGTCGCTATAGACCAGTCTGCCGTCAAGAACGCTGTCGGGCCTGGAAAAGTAGATGTTTTCGAATACGCAGCTTGCGCGTCTTCCGTCCGAGCGAGGGCTCTTGACCGTCCTTAGACCGGAATCGTCGATCAACACGGCCTCGCCTGGTTCGATATCCCGAATGTAGTCGGCGCCGACGTGGTCGAGGGCACAGGACTCCGACGCGATCACCCACCCATCGCCGAGTCGCCCGAGACACAGCGGTCTGACTCCCAGGGGGTCTCGTATGCCAATCAGTTCGTTCTTCGTGAGCACCGTCAGCGAGTATGCGCCCTTGAGTCTGCGCATAAGGTGGGAGATGCGGTCCTCCCAATTCCGTGCGGGCGCGTTGGCAAGCAGGCTTGCGATGATCTCGGTGTCGCTGGTCCCGTCGAACCGGAACCCCTGCTCCTCCATGTCCTGCCGCAATTCGAGGGCATTGATGACGTTGCCGTTGTGGCCGAGCGCCAACTCCAAGTCCGGACCGCGAGCTATGACAGGCTGCGCGTTGACGATGCGGTTGGAGCCGGTGGTGGAGTAGCGCGTATGGGCGATCGATATGTGACCGGGGAGGTCGACCAGATCGTTTTCGGCAAAGCCCTGGCCGATGAGGCCCATTGAGGTGCGGTTGTGAACTCGGAGGCCGTCTGCCGACGCGATACCGGCGCTCTCCTGTCCACGGTGCTGCAGGGCGTAGATGCCGAAGAAAGCGACGCGGGCTACGTCCTGTCCTCGGTGATAAACTCCCACCACACCGCAGGCTTCACGAGCGGTGTCCGCGTCAGAGACAGATGGCTCTGTCGGCAGGCTCTGTTCCCGCGAAAGCGGGAATCTCAGGCTCTCAGGATTTATGGGACTCGCTCCCTCGATCCGTTGCCATGAACTTCGCTTCGGGCTGAATCCGCTTAGCGCCACGCGATCAGGAGACCGCATGGGAATTATAAGCGCGATGTTAGCGGACGGTCAACGCGGGTTGGGGCTAATTGCGGTCTATCCGTCGCAAAGATCGCGGCGCCGGAGAAGGTTCCTGTGCGTGTTGCTGACGCGGCTGCTGAGCTGTGTCGTGTATATGCGCCCCTGTGTACCACCGATGATCTGTCTGTCCCGGAAGTCGTCCTGGAGGGCATTGTCGTTCGTGAAGAGCAGTCGGGCACCGCTAACTGTGGCCAGCGCGATTACGTGTTCGTCGTTGGAACGGCAGATGTCACTTGATCGGAGAGCTTCTGTCTCCGCATCTACTGTTTCATCAGGAATGCGCCTGGCGCGTCCTGCCTGCAACCTTTCAGCGAACACTCTCTTGAAATCTGCGATTCGGTTCAGCTCGCGCAGGTGCCCGCCACCAGAAACGAGGGTTCCTCCATTCCTTCTCATCAACCAATCGAGGAAATACTTACCCGCGCTGGACTGGCTCCCTGTAGAAAAGACTTGGTGGTAGACGTTCGTATCTACTATTGCGCACATCTACAGGCCGATGGACCTAGTTAGCTCATCAGCAAAGAACTGGCGGTAGCCCTCAGGCGCGTCTAGCACGTTTCCGTCGGTGTCCAATCTGATTGAGTGAATCTTTACGTCCGACTCGCCGCGCTCGAAGTAGAGAATCGAGACGTCTTCAGGTTTGAGATCGGTCTTCTTGTCTCGGACGTCCATGCGAACGCGGTCGATGATGTAGTCGCTGTGCGTCTCTACCACCAGCTGCCGATCAGGTCCGGCGATGGAGCAGAACAGGCTTCCGAGGGCGGCCTGCGCGCTCGGGTGCAGGTGTACCTCCGGCTGCTGTAACAGGAACATAGACGGTGCATCCGGGCGCAGAAGTTCGGTAATAATGGGCAGCACTTGACTGACGCCGTACCCCACGTCAATAAAGTTCCTACGGTTGCCCTTGAGATCCCCGCCGAATTTGCGGATCTGAATTTGGAACGGAGTCGCATCGCCCGTCTGGCCGAAGGACTCAATCGAGATTTCGTCAAACAGCCCGGAGTCGATCCCGAACCGTTCGAGACGATCCTTTAGGTCTTTCCATGTGCTTGGGTCGCGACGCGACATCATAGACAGGTAGGCGGGGATGTACTCGCCCTCTGGGTCACTAATAGGACGCGAAGGATCGTAGGTCCGCCTTGGCTTTGAGCGAACCGGCGCTCCCGCAAACAACGCAGCACCACCGCGACCAAGAAAATATCGGCGGTCTCGCTGCCAAGCCTCCAAACACTCCTGTGATTCCTTAACACGTCGTACGTCGTCGTCTTCCAGAGAAAGCCCCTCGTACTGCTCGGTTGTATCCCTGACGGAATCCGACTCTCCGTTCTGCTCGCCTCTCCTGAGAGCACTCCAGACCGCTAAATCAATGGGAACCAGCCGTTCGCCACTGGAACCAAATCGAGCTATTGCGGAATCCACTCTCCATCTGCAGTCATCGATACCAAGCCGAAACTCGCCTTTCACCTCTGGCCAAGCGACGACCTCGAAGGATACTTCGCCTAAGGCTGCGTATCTCGAAATCGGAAATGTCACACCATCGACATCTTGGAATGTGAATCGGAACGACACTACTTTGTTGGAGTTCTCCGGTACGGAGTCTCTAAACCCCGCTTGAAAAGCATTAGGCTGATCGCCCCGGCTATTGTCGTTGTAAACGATCTCGCTGAAAGCGCCGAGGTCGTAAGGTTCTCTTCGGAAGTCAGGTACCTCCTCGTAAACCGCGACCTCCCACAGTGCGCGCAGAATGGCGAGGAACGACGTCTTCCCCGTGCTGTTCTCGCCGACGAGCAGCGTCAGCGGCGCCATTCGCACCGTCTGCTCTCCTCGGAAGCATCGGAAGTCCTTGAGGGTTACGCTATCCATATTCAGAGTCTAATTGTCACGACGGCGCGAGACAACCGCGATCCAGCCTCAAGTGCCTGTCCCCGTTTAGTAAGCGGTCTCTGAGTGAGACTCCCACCACCCCTGGATTCCGGCTTTCGCCGGAATGACGGATAGGGTTCTGCCCACCGATCTGGAACAGCTTCCGGCCTCACCCCACTATGGGCTGGGCGATTATCCATAGGCTGGTGGCGGTGTAGATGATCATCAGCGCCAGCATGGGTATCTGGCCTCTGAGAGCGTCGGACGAGTTCGATGCGCGTCTCAGGGAAATCACGTGCGCCAGATAGACCGAGGTCACGTGGCCAAGCACAATCGCTATTAGGCTGATGAACCACACGGCCTTGGCCCCGATGATGTTCAGATTGAGCCTGTATTCCGCCGTGCCAAATATGTTCCACCCAAGCCCGAACGGGTCCGACGCCAGTGGGATTATCAGCTGCCCCTGGATCAGCAGGAGCGTTATGAAGTGGGCCAGGTTGTACGCGAGCGCTATCGGAACGAGTGAGAACACGTAGGCGCTCGCCACTTGCATCACGCCGGACTCTTCGCGTGACAGCGTCTTGATCGCCCAGGCGAATCCCAGGTAGACGACGGCAAACAACGCGGGGGCAAGCGCGAGCGCGAGCGTGTCCACCACGTCAGAGGTCGCGAACGACAGCATGTTGGTGCGCATGTTCGCCCAGGTCTCCGTGTCCTGGAATCCATCGAAGCTGACAGTGGCCAGCGCCAGGACTACAAACGCTGCGGTCGCGACCTTTACATGTCCAGCTTTAAGCTGGCGCTCCTGCAGGGCCAGTCCCACAGCGAACGGTCGCAGGTTTAGCTGCCTGTCTTCAGCGGCCGAGTATTCGTAGCAGTCGTAGCAGTCCACGCACTCGGGCTCCAGTTGGCACTCTGAGGCGCAGTCTCTGCACACGTCGCGGTTCGCCACTCTCAGCTCGGTGGGAGAGAAGCGTGAGAAGAACCCGAAGAGCACGGTGAACGCCTCGCCGTTTCTGAGCCAGACATGCTTGCCGAAGGCCGCCATCCCGACCCACATGACGATGGAGTACATGACCACCATCACCGAAAGCGTGAACGGCCTGAACGCGCCGGTATAGACGTTCTCGGCCCAGGCGAACAGGAAGAACAGCAGCAGCGCGGGCCAGATGTCCAGACCCTGTGGGTAGGTGAACGGAGGGTCCTCAGGCTCGTCGGCGTGACCCCTCAACCTTCGGTACCACTCGAAGGTGATCTTCCAGGGGTTGACGAACACCCAGACGTTGCCGACCAGCGCGACGATGTACCCTATTCCGACCCACCAGATGATCCAAATGAACGTGGGGGAGATGTTTTCGATTGCGCGGTCGGTGCCGAAGAATCCCGCAACCAGCAGCAGCAGGAACATCAACACCGAAACGGCCCGGACGACCACATGGACTATCGGGCTCGACAGGACTGCTCCGAGAATCGGAACATTAAGCAAGTCCAGCCGCGGGTAGCCGAACTTCCCGGGATGTCTCTGGACGAACAGTCCGATCAGCACAAACGACAGGAAGACGGTCGCAACGGCACCGACGAGGAAGTAGTTCAGGGGTATGGGCAGATCGTAGCGCTGTCCGAAGGCGTGCGCCGCGACGGGAGATACTGTCAGAGCCAGCGCGCCGACGGCCACAGCCGCCGGAATCATCCGGGCCAGTCTCCAGCGCCGACTGTGGTTGTCAGCCTCGATAAATGCTATCTGTCTTCACCCTCTCCCTCTCCCGTCTAGGGCTGACAGGGGTATGTAAAGTCAGTTGGGCACGTATTAGAACTTGGAAAGCGCATGGCATTCTGGCATCTTTTTGGTACTAAACAGAAAGGTTGCCAGAGACTCGCCATGCGCCTCCCGTCCGAATGTTACCAGATCGCCCAGACCATACGATGCCACCTGCCGCACCTCAGAGAGTCTCAGTCCAGGGGGCTGACTCTGTGGGTGTACGGCACCATACTCATGGGCAGCGCTTGCCAGAATGCAGTTGCGACAGCGCTTTCGTTCATGGGCAGCTTCAGTGCCATGCGTCAGTACCTCAGACAGTGGCTGTACGACGGACAGCACAGGGCCAGACCGACTGGAACACAGATCGACGTCGAGTCGTGCTTCGCTCCACTGTTGAGGTGGGTGCTGTGTCTGTGGCAGTCGGACAGGCTGGCTCTGGCAATAGACCCCACGATGAAGGGCGACCAACTCAACTCGATAGTCATAAGCGTGGTCTATCGAAGCTGTGCGATTCCAGTGGCCTGGTATGTGCTGGCTGCGAACAGACCGGGCGAGTGGATAACGCCCACTCTGAGGCTGCTCGATCTGCTGGCCGACGCCGTGCCCGACCACATGAGTGTGGTGGTGATGTGTGACAGAGAACTGAGGAGTCCGAGACTGTGGAAGAAGATATGCTCTGTGGGCTGGCATCCGTGCATCAGACAGTCGATCAACACCGTGTTCTGCCCTGAGGGAGGAACACGTGTGAGAGCGCGACATCTGGTCCCAGGACCGAATCATGCATATGTCGGCTGCGGTACAGCGTTCAGGGACACCTCCAAGCGTCGTCGGGGAACGATGATTGTGGTGTGGGTGGATGGGGCGGACGAGCCGTGGCTGGTGATGACCGACCTGGCTCCGGATGATGCCGGAGTGTGCTGGTACGCACTTCGGTTCTGGATAGAGATGGGCTTCAGAGCGCTCAAGAGTCTGGGCTGGCAGTGGCAGAACACTCGCAGAACCAGTCCGAACAGGGTGAGCCGTCACTGGCTGGTGTTGTCGGTGGCGACACTGCTGACAATGGCGTACGGCAGCCGAGTCGAGGATGCCACCGATCTGGGTCGAGCACCGGGCAACCTCAGAGCACCGCCTGAGTGTCTGGCGCCAACTCACCGTAGTGCACACAGCAGTCCTGGTCGGAGTGTCAGTGTGCTGAGGCTCGGCACGGTCTGGCTGAGACGGCTTCTTCACAGGGGCAGAGTGTGGAAGAGGGTGTGGCTGCTTCCCGAAGCATGGCCCCAACCACCGCCCGGAATGAAAATCATCCACCATGCAGTACCATGAGTGCCATTTACATACCCCTGTAAGCCCGTCTAGGGTAGGGGCGGTTCGCGAACCGCCCCTACTTCAACGTCTGGATGTAGTTGATCAGATGCCATATCTCGTCCTCGGACAGCTTATCACCCAGCGGCGCCATCGCAGTGCCTGGGATGCCCTCCTGGATGAACTCGAACAGCGCCCGGTCGGGATGCAGCGGCACGTGGACGGTAAGGTCTGCCGGAGGCGGCTCCAGGCCCGCACCGGAAGGGCCGTCGCCCAGACCTCCGGTGCCGTGACATAGCTGGCAGTTCTCCTGGTACAACAGCATCCCGGCGGCAACCGATTCCTGTGTCGGTGGGATCGGGTTTCTCACAGGGACCTCCTCCCCCGCTCCGAGCGTGCCGAATAGTAGCGCTCCGCCCGCGACTACGACCACCGTGCCAGCGATCATCGCCGTAGCGCCTCTGCGTGAGTACCAGCCCCCGATCGGGATGCTGACTCCCATGAACAGGAAGCCCAGAAGCACGAACTCGATCCCCAGCAGAGTCCTGCCCGTGTCCGTCTCCGGGGCTATCGCCAGGCTCCCTCCACCTCCGCCTGTGACCTCGAACCTGAACGCGGCGCGGGCGTCGAAGGCGTCCGGCCGCTGGACGACCAGCTCGACCTGCCACGCTCCGGCGATGCTGATGAGCTGTTCGTCGAGCACGTACTCGCCTTCGCCCACCCCTGGGGCCGAGTATGGTGTCTCGCCGAAGTCCGCGTCGAGGTACGATAGCCGGACTCTCACGTCGGTCGTGTTGGTAATCGGGCTGCCAGACTGATCTGTCAGCGATACGCGGATGGTGTTCGGTCCAACCTGCCCAGGACCGACCTCCAGCGTCATGTGAGTGCCCTCAGCCGTTTCCTCGAAGCTGAGTCCGCTCTCGACGCCGATGCCCTCCCGCGACGCGACCTGGCGCGCAGGTTCGATGGCGGTCAGGAAGCCCACGATCAGGAGCACGAGGACAGCAAGCGCGATCTCGGCTCCCACCAACCGTTTCAGCCAGAGGCCCGCTGCGTCGCCTGCATGGAGTCTCGGTCTCACCCATATGAGGTTCGCGCCCGCGACCAACAGCAGGCCTGCGACGACAGCCACCTTGAAGACGAGGACCCTGCCGTATGGGACCTGCAAGGCAGGCACGGTGACCACCTGGGCCCAGGCGCTGTAGAGTCCCGTCAGTATGATCGCGGCGATGCTGATGCCAGCGACAAGCGAGAACCTGCGTACCAGCGCCAAGAGGGTTCCACGTCGCTCCGACTCGTCGCAGACTCTCAGAATGAGCCGCACGGCCAGGACAAGCCCACACAGCCCACCGACCCATACGGCCACGGAGACCAGGTGTATGAAGTCGTTGAGTATCGCCTCAGTTCTTACATTGACGGTCGCGGCCGCGTGACTGGTCAGGCTGATCGTCAGCAGTGCCCCCGCGCCCAGCACGACGCTGAGCAGTGCCAGCCCTGGGTTGTCTCCCCCGCGCCAGGCGACAACCGCTGCGACCCCGGACGCCGTGCCAAGTGCGACACGCCACAGCCACAGGCGTCCCCACTCCGTACCGAACAGCAGATCCCATACGGGGCCGCCAAACACAGCGGGGAGCGACGACTCGAACACCACCGACGCCTGGACTACCAGCTGAGCCACGGACGCTGCCAGCAGGACCACGGTCGCAGTGATCACCAGCCGGGCAAGGGAGCCGTTCAGGGACGCGATGAGAGGGGCGCGTTCGCCCTCTCCGTCACCGGCTTTAAGCACGGGCCGAGAGACCAGGAGGTGGAACGTCACGCTTCCCACGAGTGTCAGTCCGCCCAGCAGCGCCAGCCATCGGATGACCGGCTCCGCCGGGGACTGGAGCAGTGGCTGGTCGGCGACTGCCGCAGCAGCGTCTCCGGAGATGGGTTCCCCCACAGAGAAGACGAATGCACCCCTGACACGATGGCCGTCCACGGTGGATACGTTCTTCCAGGCCACTGTGTACGTGCCGTCGGCCAGCGGCTCGACTGACACCGACATCAGAAGCGGGTCGGAGAGGTCTACCGCGCTGTCCTGTCTGTCCACGCGGTCGCCCCGCGAGTCGAACACCTGGACCTCGCTGAGCGCAGGCTCAAGCGGCTCGGTGAACCGGACCGTGACGCGCTCCGGCGACTCCTCAATCACCGAGTTGGCAGCCGGGTCGGACTCCGCGTAGTTGGCGTGTGCCTCCACTGTCCCCGGGACCTGCGCAAGCAGAACGAGCAAGCCCAGCACGACCCAAGTCACCACAAATGTCATAAGAGGAGTCTCGGAAGTCCCTTCTCCCTTGATGGGAGAAGGTTAGGATGAGGGTGACAGATTCGCACCGGAAAACGCCCCCTCACCCTAACCCTCTCCCGCGAAGGGGAGAGGGAACTTTGCAAAGGTCCTGCCGCTCACGGCGACATCTGGTCCAGCTGCGCCAGGATCGCCTCAGTCGTCGGGCGGTCTGTGATGTCACGACCCACGTGATACGCGACGACCTCTCCGGCCTGGTTCAGGATGAACGTCGCGGGCGCTGCGACACCGTCGGCGTGCAGGTCGAATACACGATATTCACGCGCAACGCTCGCGTCGTCATCAGCGAGGATGTAAAAGCCCGTCCCGTACCCCGATACGGGATCTGCCCCCACAGACTCAGCCATGTTCTTCGCGTCGAGCACGTGGTCCGTGCTTATTGCCACCAACGCCACGTCGCGCTTCTCGAACTCAGGATACGCCTCTGCCAGCTCGCCGAGCTGGCTCCGACATATCCCTCAGAAGTACCCTCGATAGAACACCAGCACGACGGCTTCGTGGTCTTCGAGAAGTCCTGACAGCGCCACCTGGTCGCCATCGGCCGAGGCCAGGCTGAAGTTGGGGGCCATCGAGCGAGCCGAGGGGCCGGCGCCGGAAGGCGGAGCGGGAACCGAGGCGGTTGCTGTCGGAGCTGCGGCTGAAACTGCTGTCGGCGACGGCACGTTCTCAATTGCCCTGATCACAACGTCGCGCCCTGCGGTCGGAGTTGGTGCCGGCTGCGGCGCGGGTGCGGGCTCCGAGCCGCAGCCGGCGACCAGGACGACCGCCAGGGCCGCCAAAAGATATAGCCCCACTCTCATGTAGGGATTATGGTTCTGGAGTGGGGCTGACATCGTTTCTCCCAGCTACGACTTCCTGTTACGTATGGACAGTACCAGCGACACGCCGCCAAAAGCGATACCGCTCGCTCCCAGGACGATGCCGACTATCGCCATAGTGGCAACGGCGCTATCCCGATTATCGTCTTCATCGTGCGACTCCTCGGACGCCGCCTGCAACCCTCGAACCGCGGACTCCAGCTCTCGCGCGGATGCGACCGCATCAGGGAAGTGTATCGCAGTCGCAACCCGCACGTCGTCGAAGTGGCCGCCCCCGGCCCTCGAATCAAACGTAGCGTCGATCGCCTCACCCTCTATAACGCCGAAGAATCGGAACCGGTAGTGGCCCGGCGAGGTCGGAATCAGGTCGGCCGCGTAGTGACCGGGATCGTTGAAGACGGCTCTCAGGTTCATCGTCCTGGAGACGTTCGACGGCACATGCGTCACCTCGACCTGGAGCGTGTCCTGCAACCCCTCGACCGCGACGGCCTCAGGATCGTGGCGCCCACCCATAGTCGACGACTCTTCCTCTGAGTCTCCACTTCCCTTCGTCACGCGAAGGCTCACCGCGTTTCTCTCTCCCTCATAGGCGGGTTCGTGCAGGAAGCCAACGACGAGCTTGTAGCCGCCCTCTTCTCTATCTTCGTGTGCCAGAGCTTGTCCCGTACCTGATACGGGGACGACGAACGCTGCCATCGCAACGAACGCCGCCAATATCAGAATTGCTATCAGTGATTTGGTCAAGACCAACCTCCAAAGAATGACTTCCCCTCGTCCGAAGGGATTGTCTAGCCCACTACGCCCTTCGGCGTTTTCCGCTTTGGCCGCTGGCTCTCTGCTTCAGGAATGCTCTCATGGAAAGTCCCAGGATGGTCACGAACGCCAGCAGGGTCGCCAGAGTTATGAGCCCGGCGATCGGGCTCGCGCGCTTCACGTCGTACGTGAAAAGCGCCGAGCCGCTGCCGTCCTCACCGGACACGGTGATCGTGACCTCCCAGGGTCCTTCGTTCTCCAGGAAAGCGCGCGCCTCGTACAGTGTCGGATCGTACGAGTCCGGGCCGAACGCCAAGGGGACGCCCGGACCTTCCGGCCCCACCGGAGCCGCCCTGACGACCACGTTCTGTACGCGGTCGCCGGTGGCCGGGTCAGCCACCTGGAGAATGAGGATAGCCTCGCCCACGATCGGGGGGTCGGGTATCGTGCCGAGCAGCAGCTCGTACGGACCCGCCTGGGCCTGCTTGGTGAGCTGGAACCCGCTCCCGTGCGCGCTGACCCAGTCGGCGGACAGAATCGCCACGGCGGTCGCTGCCACAAAGATAGCGAATGTAAGCGCGTACCTCAGGCAGGGCGCGCCCCCGGGTCTAGCCCGGGGCAGGCACTGCACCCGTAAATCAGAAAACCGCACAAGCCCTACCTACTTACCCAATACCCCAGGAGCCTGCCCCGTTGCAGAACGGGGTCAGAGAGACAATGGCCGGAGGCTAGGCGCGAGGAGGTCTTTCGAGAGGGGATACGGACGCCGACCTCAGCACCGAGGACGCCGGCGCGCGCAGGGTCAGGACCGCGTCAGGGTCCGGCGTCAGCCGGCTCTCCAGCTCCGAGTCGGTCAGCATCGCTATGGACGGACCGGCTGAGGAGACCTCGAAGCTGTACAGTGCGATTCCGCCCCCCGATCCGGTCGGGGGCAGGTTCTCGGCGGCCTGTTCGACCCCGGACCCAGTCCGGGGCAGGCTCTGGTGAGCGTGCAGGCTCGCGTAGTAGTGCTCGTGGCCCACGTCGGTCCCGAAGTGCGCATGGTATGGCTGGCGCTCAGCGAAGTGGTGATCGATGACCGGCCCGAGAAACGGCAGCACCGCCATCACGACGGCAAGGCCGACAGGCCACACTCTGACAAGCACGCGATTCATATCAGAAAAAGTATAGCACCTGCCGGCGAAAGAGATGCTCTAGGGTTCGTCACGGGACTGGATAGCGAGGATTACGTCAATGGAGCCTTCCAGTCTGGCCTGACTCCTATCCGTCTGCGTCATTCGGGCATCTAACAGGTTGACAGCCTCATCCAGCTTGGATTCCAGTCGCTCGAGCCTTTCGTCAACACGGTTGAATCTGGCATCGAGCTGCGTGTACCTGTCGTTAACATCGTCAAATCGCCCGTCGTAAACGAACCCTGCCACCAGGATGGCAGCGGAAACGACGCCTACTATCGTTGGGAACTGTGATCTGCAGGATGCCCATAGTCCGACAGCCAACTTATGGAAGTCTTGCTGCCCGATACTATTCACTCTGTAGTCCCTTTATCGCCACTGCCGCACCAAGCAAGCCGCCCAGTATTGCTGCTACCGGAGGGGGCAGAGCATTGATGTCCATGACAGCATAGATTCCCCATGCTAGCAGAGCACCAATTATTGCAAAGGCTCCTATCACAACCCCCGGCATCGTGTTGCTCCTCTCCTGATCTCATTCAAACATACGATGTGACGATATCCATCCACAAGACCACGCCAGAGCTGTCTCGGTTGCTACATCATCCTCCACAAAAGCGTAACCCACATCCGTGTTGTCGTTCCGGCGGAGGCCGGAACCCAGAGCCCGGGTACGAACGGCCAATCGGTTCGCCGACCCTTGTTAGCCCCTCTCACCTGGCGGGGATAGGCAGACAACTGCTCTTCATGCTTGAGCATCAATCAACCTCTCCCTTGACGGGAGAGGGCTGGGGTGAGGGTGAAAAGGGAAAAGGCCTTGATCCCAAGCTACTAGGAAGCATCCCCGCCCCTCTGAGTTCCGGCCTCCGCCGGAACGACGAGGTTACGTAAAAGCCCCGGGACCCTCGCAGCCGCTACATCACCAACTTCGCATCCCTCGGCCTTTTCTTGCCGCCGTGGACTGAGGGCTCGGCGCACCACTTGGCGGATAGTCTTCGGACGGCCTCGTAGACGCTATCGTCGAAGCCGAGCAGGTCGCAGATGACTCGGCGGTCGAGGAGGGCGCGGTTGGGATCGGCATCGGCGAGGAACGCCGGCATGAGGTCCTTGTCCCGGAACTCGTCGAAGATGGACTCGGCGGTGGATAGCTGATCGTCGGTCAGTGCTCGGAAGTCGAGGATTGGGAGAACCTCTATTGAGCGAATGGTCATACTTGCCTTACTTGACTGTTGCCGACTGGAGTGCCACCAGTAAGAGAGCAGGCCGAGCGTACTGTTTCCCCATATCGCAAATGCGTAGTCATGCCGGGGGTCTTTGAAGATGACATTTGGCCAAACTCTGCCCCCCAGTGATTGTTGGTCGGTAAATGCTATCGCGAGAGGCTGTGAGCCGAACGTGAAATCTGCGTTTATGTGCGTACGGCTAGAGGTCACCCAGAGTTCTGCTGCCCTGTGTTCCATTCCTGGTTTCACATACAGTGCCATGTCTGGACTGCATACAAGGAGTCGCTCGCTTTTGGCGTTGTGATTCCATAGAGCGGGATATGTGGCAGTGAGACTCGCCGGGGCCTTTGCGAACGGTCCCTTGTGGGCAGCGCTAACTAGCATTTGATGGTCAACACCCCGGCGTCCCAGCTGTTTCAAGGCCGCAACAGGCAATTCATAGGCCCTTGGCTCTGCTGGAAGCCATATACTCCCGATTGAAAGCGAATAGGCAACCTGGGCTACGGATGCGTCAGAGATTCGGGCTGCACCCCACCCGTTTGCATAGTCGTCTACAGGAGCATCTAGAGATTCGCCTACCAACTCGTCCCCGACACCGAATACAGTTCCATTGTATGGCCCGTCCTCAATACTCCGAATGGAGTCACACCCGACAATATTTCTTGCTATAGTGCTGGCTTCGGCAAACCCTTGCGGTCGCTGGCGCAACGACGTGAACTGTGCCCGCATGGGCTGCATGTCCGCTTGACTCTTTCGAGCTACTACGAGGCATTCCGCCATGCCGGTATCAGAAGAGAAGGACATTTCCTTGCCATTGGCGGCGAGGCTCAAAACGCTCACGTCAGTGTACTCAGTAGCAACCATTTCCCTGAATTTAGCCCAAGACGCTCCATTTATTGCGGTGAACGGAAGGACTAGGGCTATAACCCCGCCAGGTTTCAGTTTGCGGTTTCCTAGTGAGGCGAATGCCGATCCCATTCCAGCGTGACCGTGGTAAGCGCTGTCCTTAGCCAATTGCCTCAGCCGTGAGGCCATCTGCTTCTGGTCGGTTTCTGACGAGTCGTACGCGGCAAAAGCAGCGTTCAGCACTCCATCGCCAGCGTCGTAATGCTTCGTGTTGCTGGTAAACGGAGGGTTCATGACTACGAGGTCAAAGCTCTCATCGGGGATGTCTGCGACGACCTGCGTGGCGGTCTCCTCGCCGACGCTGCCTGTGCGGAGCGCGGGGTCGCTCATGTTGAACAGGGTCATCGTGGACGACGACTGGAGCAGCTCCAGTGAGCCTATGGCGACGCTGCCGCCCTCCTGTCTGCCGTAGGCGAGCGTGTACAGCCGTGTCTTGCCAAACCCGACGTTGGGCTGTGCGCCGGACAGCGTCGAGCCGGTGATGTGGATGGCCGACGGCATCACGTCGCAGCCGTACAGCACCTCCTCCATCATGACGGGGTGAAGCGCGGCCAGATCGCCGCCGGTGCTCTCGTGGCGAGTGGCGATCTGCTCGTACACCGCCGACAGCAACGCACCGGTGCCGCACGCGAAGTCGCCGATCTTGAGCTTGCCTATCGCGTCGGCGTCGGACCAGTCCACGTCCATCTTGGACACCGCGAGTCGCGCGAGCAGAGCCGCGGACGCCGGGAGCGTGTAGAACGTCGCCAGGTACTTACGATCGGCTATCAGTTTCTGAAAGATGCGACCGGTCAGGTCGTGCGCCTGGTTCGCGCCGGTGGCGGCCACGTCCTCGACAGTGGCGCGCAGGTTCGTGAGAAGCTGAGAGGCCTCTGCCGCCGGAAGCTGCTCGACGATGTCGCGGGCGATTGAGAAGATCGGCCAGTAGTTGACCCTGAGGATCTGAGTCCAGGCGTCGAGGATGTTCGACTTTGGATTGGCGACGGAGGTCGAGCACAGCTGCGACAGCGGCTTGACGCCGTGCAGTCCGGCAAGCCGTTCGTGGAACACCATCGCGTTGGCGACGATAGCTCCGGCCATGCGGTAGGTCTGGAGCACCTCGGACATTCCGAGCAGTCCCGCGATGCTGGTGACGACGTCGGGCCTGGACTCGGCAAGCTGCCCGAGGATGGCGGCGGTGCGGTCTATGCCCTTTTCGAGCGCGTCGGCGGCCTCGTCAACCGCGCGCTGCGGCACGGACACCAGTCGGATGAGGTCTGCCAAGTCTTCGACCGACCCCTCCAGCCAGCCGGACGCGGGGAAACGTGTGCCGTCCTGGTAGCAGACACAGTAGGACAGCCGAGCGTCAGCCACGGCAGCGGAGAGGTCGTCTGTGTCTGCGGTGCCGTCGGGGTATCGGAGCGCGATGGCGGCGTCTATCTGTCGTGCAGTGTTCTTGACCTCGAGGCCGAGTCTGCCCTTCGCCTCTTCTTCGGCGTGGTACGCCGGCATGAACTCGGCCTCGATCACCACCGGAGTGCGGCCTGGCGCGGTGATGAGAATGTCCGGCTGCAGGGCGGGCTGGCCGACGATCTGCCGGGTGTTTTCGTACAGGACGGTGTAGCTGGGCAGCATCCTGCCCAGCCTTCTACCGAGGGCGTAGTTCGCGCTGGGCTCTGTCCAGTGGGCCGTGGAAGTCATGTCACTATCTCGCCTAGTATCGTCTAACCCCTCGAATCCAATTGACGGGAGTAAATTGGAATTGCCCCCGCCTGTCAACCCCTCCTGATGATTAGGAGAGGAGTGCAAAATACCGAATTCCTACCGTGATTTCCGCAAGTCGCCCCCACAGGGGACATCGGGCGCAACCCAGAGCCGCTAAATCATGGGAATTGCAACGAATCTTACCCACGGGGGAGAAACGCCACAATAAAGCATTATGTAGGGGTTGCACACACTAGGGCCGATAACGCCTACAGACCTGCACGACCTTATACAACTCCCTACGGCCTTATGCAGCCTGTAAAAGGGGTTGACAGTCTATAGTGGGTTAGATACAAAGAGCATATACCGTTGGACGATTCTCGTAAAAGTCCCACGGTATACAAGGAGGACACCGTAGCAACGACGACGAATCCGACTGGTAAGCCAGTCGGTTGCCTGTCCACTCCCTTACCCAAGATCGACACCTCATTTGAGGAGTTGCTGAAGGCGGTCGTTACGCCTGTCAAGAAGGGTTCTCAAGGGGCAATTGCAACCTAACCGGGTACCCATATGGAGCGTACTCGATGAAGACCAACGCTGGTACGCTTGGTTATTCCCGGGAATATGGTTGTTGGGGACGCTGTACCATGCTTATTTGCGATTTCGGGTAGACCCCGAAGAGTCCTTGGTACTGACAATAGGTGAGTTTACCAAAGACATAGGCATTGTCGGCCTGTCCGCTGCGATTTTAGCACTTATGATAATAGCGGCACGGAGGCTTGGGATGGCACTATTCGATTGGGCAAACAAGGACAAGACCAGGGCGGAGAGAGACAAGGAATGGGAGATGTGGATTGAGCGCAGAGATGCTGCGATAAAGGATGGGCGCCCATTTAAAGAGCCGCCGCCCAGCAAAAGACGCAGGGAAGCACAAGTATCCTAACCCAAGTAAGAGGCCCGGAGAATCCGGGCCTCTTACTTTCTGTGATGGACTTCTTGTCGGACGCACAGATTACTACGCAATCAAATCCCGTTACCCCAACCGTTTCCCGTTCATTCCCGCGATTCTGGTGACGACGTCCGATCTGGACTCGGCTAATTGCCCGAGGTTGGAATTGCCCCCGTCTGTCAACCCCTCATGATGATTACCAAAAATTCAGCAGGGCCGAAAAAGGTCTCGAAAGTCCCGTAGGTCCCGGGAAGGCTGCGCTGCGCTGATCTGGTCGGCCAGGCGGACGTTGGACTACCGCGCACTCCTGTGTTACAAACGAGCCTACCATGTTGGAGACCAACCGCCTTCTCACTGCCGCCAGACTTCTGCTTATAGTGACGATCCTCTACAACGTCGTGGAGGGGGTTATCGCGCTGTGGTCGGGGATCGCTGCGGGCAGCATCGCGCTGGTCTCCTTCGGCGCCGACAGCTACATAGAGGTGGCCGCTGCTTCTCTCGTGCTCTGGAGACTGGGCATCGAGGACAGTGAGTACGCGGAGGTGGTGGAGCACCGCATTGTACGGTTCATCGGCTGGACTTTCCTGGTCCTGGCGACGGCCATAGTGTTCAGAACGGTGTGGGCCCTCATCGAACGGGCCGGAGCCGAAGAGTCGCTGGTGGGCATTGGGCTCGCGATAGTCTCCGTGATCTTCATGCCCCTGGTGGCGGTCTGGAAACTGCGGATTGCGGCGAAAGGCAAGCTGCATTCCATTGCCATCGAGGCGAAGGAGACGATCGCCTGCTCGTATCTCTCCCTCACCCTGCTCGTCGGCCTGGTTGCCAACGCCGCGCTGGGCTGGTGGTGGCTGGACGCCGTTACGGCGCTGCTGCTCGTGCCCTGGCTCCTCCGCGAGGGACTGGAGGGCATCCGGGGCGAGGATGACCACGACGAGGCGCAGCTATGCTCCTGTGGCGCTTGCCTGTTCGGTCTGAGGACCTGTAAAGCCGCCTGCTGCGCAGCCTGACGGACTCCGGCGGCTCCTCTCAACCCACTCCCGGAAAGCTGTATAATTAGGTGAAGCGCCAAACGCGCGGCGGAGTTCGTCGTCATCATGTTAGCTGAAAGATATGCACGTAGGGAACGCGAGATAGGTCGCCGGGAAGGTCGCCGGGAAGGCCGCCAGGAAGGCCGCCAGGAGCTTCTGGACAGGCTGAGTGGTCTGTCAGGCGATGAGCTGCTGGCCGAGACTCAACGCATCATCGCGGAGACCCTCCGGCTCGTGGATGATAACCGGCGATAGAAGGTAGGGACGGGTTTGAAACCCGCCCCTGCAATAGACACACCGCAAGAGCCGGAAGGACGCAGCTTGCCCCAGTTTCAGATAGTCTCCGACTTCCAGGCGACTGGAGACCAGCCGCAGGCCGTCGATCAGATCATTGACGGCATCGACAAGGGCATGGTCCACCAGTCGCTGATGGGCGTCACGGGCAGCGGCAAGACGTTCACCATGGCGAACGTCGTCGAGCGTGTCCAGCGCCCGACACTGGTCATCGCCCACAACAAGACCCTTGCTGCGCAGCTCGCGACGGAGTTCAAGGAGTTCTTCCCGGACAACGCGGTCGAGTACTTCGTCAGCTACTACAACTACTACCAGCCGGAAGCGTACGTCCCGCGCAGCGATCTCTACATAGAGAAGGACGCCGACATCAACGAGGAGCTGGATAAGCTCCGACACGCGGCGACACGCGCGCTGCTGACGCGCCGGGACGTGCTGATCGTGGCCTCGGTCTCCTGCATCTTCGGACTCGGCTCTCCCGAGGAGTACCAGGGATTCATGGCGCACGTGCAGCGAGGCGAGATACGCAGTCCGGGACGGCTCGCCAGGCAGCTCATCGACATGCAGTACGAGCGGAACGACTTCGACCTCGCCCGCGGACGGTTCCGAATACGCGGCGACACGCTGGAGATACTGCCCGCCTACGACACGATCGGCGTACGGATCGAGTTCTGGGGAGACGAGGTCGAGCGGATAGTCGAGCTGGACCCGCTGACGGGCGAGGTGCTGGCAGAACGCAACGACGTCGACATATATCCGGCCAAGCACTTCGTCACCTCGGAGGAGAAGCTGAAAGAGGCCATCGGGAGCATCGAAGGGGAGCTCGACGAGCAGCTCAAGATCCTCAACCGTCAGGGCAAGCTCCTGGAGGCGCAGAGGCTGGAGCAGCGCACTCGCTACGACATCGAGATGATGCGCGAGACGGGTTACTGCGCGGGTGTCGAGAACTACTCCCGCCACCTGGCCGCACGCGAACCCGGAAGCACACCCTACACCCTGATGGACTACTTCCCGGAGGACTATCTTCTGTTCATCGACGAGTCGCACATGACCCTGCCCCAGATCAGGGGTATGTACAACGGCGACCGCGCGCGCAAGGAGGTGCTGGTAGAGTATGGCTTCCGGCTGCCGTCCGCCCTGGACAACCGCCCGCTCAACTTCGGCGAGTTCGAGCAGTTCGTCAACCATGCCGTCTATGTCTCTGCAACGCCTGGACCGTACGAGTTCGAGCACTCGCAACAGATGGTGGAGCAGGTCATACGGCCCACCGGTCTGACCGACCCAATCATCGACGTCAAACCCACGGATGGGCAGATTGACGATCTGCTGTACCAGATCAAGCTCAGGGTCGACAGTGGGGAGCGGTGCATCGTCACCACACTGACGAAGCGGATGTCCGAGGAGCTGGCCGACTACCTTCGCGAGATGGGCGTTCGCACACACTACCTGCACTCTGAGATAGACACCCTGGAACGCAGCGAGATACTGCGCGACCTGAGGCTGGGGGTGTACGACGTGATCGTCGGGATCAACCTGCTCAGGGAGGGGCTGGACCTGCCCGAGGTCAGCCTCGTGGCGATCCTTGACGCCGACAAGGAAGGGTACCTGAGGTCCACCACCTCGCTGGTACAGACCATAGGACGCGCGTCACGTCATGTTGACGGTCGTGTCATAATGTATGCAGACCGGGTCACCGACTCGATGAAGCGGGCGATAGACGAGACAGAACGGCGGCGCGAGATCCAGCGGGTCTATAACCTGGAACACGGGATCACTCCTCAGAGCATCCAGAAGACAATTCACGACATAACCGAGCGTGTAAGGGCCGTAGCGGAGACCCGGGCGACCTACGCGGTGGACTCGGCAGACATGCCGCGAGACGACATTATGCGGCTGATAAAAGATCTGGAATCACAGATGAAGACGGCAGCCAAGTCCCTCGAATTCGAAAAGGCAGCCTTGCTCAGAGACCAGATCACCGATCTGAGAAAAGTGATGGTCGGATAAGGGCGGTTCGCGAACCGCCCCTACGGGGAAGCGTCCGCCAGACACCGGAATTCGTATTCAATGTAGGGAGCAGCCGATCTGGGCACGTCGCGGAGGCGACTTTGCGCATATACGCAACAGTTTTTGCGATCCTGTCCTTCATCCTACTCGGAGTGGCGTGTTCATCCGAGGTTGATGAAGGCGGCGGCACTTTGCCCGCCGGTATGCAGGATGACCTCGTTCCCGACGTAGAATACGATCTATACCTGTACTTCAACCCCAACGCTCCTGTCGCGGTAGATTACCAGCGTTTCCTGGGCACAGACCAGGAGGAGGTGCTCACGCTTGGAGACGACGACAAAGTCTCCCTCACGAGCGTTTCGATGGTCGCGACATCGCTTGAGCAGTTCGGGGGCATTCTCGGCTTTGCCACCTCCAGCGACGCGGCGCTTGTGGGCAGCCTGCTGGAGCAGAATCCGGCAACTGACCCACCGACCGTCGCCCAGTTAGCTTCCACCACTACGGTCCAGATCATGCGCGGAGACTCCGAGTGGACCGATGGGCTCTCCGAACAGTTCGAATCGGTGGAGCTAGCGTCGCTCAGTGAGAGAAGCCCGCAGGTGTGGAATATGCTGACCAACCTGCCTGTTTCCGAAGACGACCCCCCGATCGCGGCGGGATTCATTTCAACTGACGGCAATCTGATCAAGGAGATAGCCGACAGCGCCGGTATCGAGGTACCGGGCCTGGACACCGCCTTCGGGATTGTGCGAGTGAACAACGTCGCGTTCGGTATTTACAGCGACCTGCCGGAGACGATTCCCGAAGAGATCGACATAGATCTGATGGACAGTCTGGACACCGGAGTCGTCCTGGTCGGCGGAGCCGGGTACGCCGGAGTCGCGGTCGCTTTCCTGGTGCGCTCGATCGCGGGGAAGATCGGGATGGATACCATAGACCTCGACAATACCAACGCGCGCTACCTGGAGATCGAGGACGGGCACCTGATTATCAAGAACAAGGGAAGCCTGATCTACGCGACGGTCGCGGGCACCCAGGCCAGAGCCGAGGAGCTGATGCTGCGAGCCCTGGCCGAGTAGGGGAAGTTCGCGAGACGGGGCAATGTGGCTCGCGGGACAGGTAGTAGGGGCGGTTTCGCGACCCCTCCTACAGGGATGGCGCACCTGTCCGACTTCTTTGACACCGACTAGACCCAAAGATACAATTGGACTGACTTAGCCGAGCTTCCGCAATCCTACACATCTCAGCGCCGGAGGGCACGCACCATGACTACACAGACACTAACCACCGAGGAAGTATACGAGGCGCTGAGGGACGTTTACGACCCGGAGATTCCAGTCAACGTAGTTGACCTGGGGCTCGTCTACGGCGTCGAGGTCAATGAGGGCAACGTCGGCGTCACGATGACCCTGACATTTGCCGGCTGCGGCATGGGACCCTACATTGCCCAGCAGGCCGAGTGGCGAATCGCCGAGATGGACGCCGTTGAAGACGTGAACGTCGAGCTGACCTTCGATCCTCCGTGGACCCCGGACCTCATCACTGACGAGGGTAAGAAACTTCTCGGTCTGGACTAGCGGCCCGACCACCGGGGCGCTTTACAAAAGACCCCGGCGAACAGAACCAGGATCATCGCAGGGGCGCCCGACGCCAAGTCGCTTTGATTAGCGTGGCGGGGTCGCCCCTTAGCTTTGCAACCAAGAGTGCGTGACAGGAGAGTCCAATGAACCCCCATCAGCAGCATCAACATGCGCAGGGGAGTCCGGCGGGGCCGCCGGGGGGTCCAATGAATCCCCAGCAGCAGGCGCAGGCTAGGGCCAAGGTCGAAGCCATGCGTCGGCAGTTCGCGCAGAAGCGCGCGATCTCCGAGACGCTCTCGCAGATCAAGTACAAGGTGGGCGTCTACAGCGGCAAGGGCGGAGTGGGCAAAACCACCATCGCCGTGAACCTGGCTGTCACGCTTGCCAACGACGGCGCCAGTGTCGGCATCCTGGACGTCGACATAGACTGCCCGAACGTCATCCGCGCAATGAAGATCACAGAGGCCCCCATGGCGACCGACGACCGCAAGATGATCCCGCCGAAGCGTTTCGGCGTAAAGGTCATGTCGATGGGCTTCTTCCAGAAGGACGAGGAGGAGGCGATCATCTGGCGAGGGCCGATGATCCACAACGCGATCAATCAGCTCCTTCAGTCCACCACCTGGGGTGAGCTGGACTACCTGGTCGTGGACCTTCCACCCGGGACTTCAGACGCGCCGCTCACCGTTATGCAGGCACTGGAGATGGACGGCTTCGTGGTCGTCACCACCCCGCAGGAGCTCGCGAAGATCGACGCAATCCGGTCGGTGAACATGATAAAGAAGCTGCAGATCGACGTCCTGGGCGTGGTCGAGAACCTGTCCGGCGAGATCTTCGGCTCAGGCGCGGGCGAGGAGATGGCAGACCATCTCAGCATCCCGTTCCTAGGGCGCGTCGAGATGCGAGCCGACTACCGCGACACCTCCAGGCCCACCGTACTCAACAACGACGCCGTACTCTCCGAGTACAGAAAGATCGCCGAAGGCGTGGAGTCGGCGCTGGTCGCGGTAGCGTAGCGCGCGTCGTCTACATGCGGAGACGAATCATAGCCGTGTGCAAAACTCGGCTGGCAGCTGAGGTGTTGACTGGGAACGGAGCTACAACAGTCCCGTAGCATCTTCGGGAGAGACCACAGTCAAATCGTACTTAGATTGAATCCCGCAGGCTTCTAGATCGTCCCGAAGTGGTCCGTCCGTCGTTACTAGGACCGCTCCCGTTTCCACCGCCAGCCTTACGAGATAGACATCGTCTTGGCTGCCATGAGGAATCAACCCTTCGTCGTCCATGACGGGCGCGGTATGACCGAGCCCATTCACCTTCCCGGTGACTGTGAGGGCGTTAGACAGCGCACGAATGAGGAATTGTCCCAAAGTGGGATGACGGTGACGGGGACGGTACAGTTGCTCGAAATACTTGTCCCATAGGACATCATCCACCACTAGCGTGTGGCATATCTCTATGATCTGCTGAACAAGGTTGGCGCATCCTGGGTCAGTGTTCCCGTATTCGTCCTGCCCTTCCTGCGCCAAGATCACTATGTTTTCGTCGAGGATGAACGAGGGGATCATACCTTGGCGCGAAGCGCTTCAACGTACCGTCGCATTTCATCTAGGTCGGTTTCAAAGAAGCTCTTCAGTCCCCCGCTGACCTGTCCCCGGTCTGTCACCTCGATTTCGCTGGCCGAGCAAGCTCCATTCTCGTCCTTCTCGAAGGAGTAAATGGCGAGTTCGTCAGCGGATAGCATTCCTTCTGCGACAAGTGTCAAGAACCGTCCCACAACATGCTCACTGTGGGTAGTAAGGATCATCTGTTTGCCGTCAGACTTGGCCTCTTCAACCAGCACCGACGCCAGATCGGCCTGCGCCTTGGGGTGTAGGTGAATCTCCGGCTCCTCGATCAACGCGGTCGCCCCCGGGGCAGTTCTGGCGATCTCGAACAAGAGGTGGACAAGGGCGTTGGTTCCGAAGCCTTCAGCCAAAAGATTGAAATCACCGGCAATAGATTCGGAGACAGGCTTTGCGGATTGAGGTGGAATGGTGTCTACCCTGAAGCCGACGCCAGTAATCTGTTTCATCAGGTGGGAAACCTTCTCCACCTCACGTCGGGAATAAGCCAGGGTCGTTGCGGTGTTGTGCTCCTGTGTACCTAGTCCGTTTGCCCCTGAAATGTCGTCGGAAGATTCCGGACCCAACGCGTAAATGCCGCGAGTTAAACCTCTAGCCGCCGGAACCATCTTCAAGTTAGCCAGAGTTTTCTTAGGGGCTAGTGACAGTTTTTGCCACAAAGGCAAGGACGGGTCTTCACCTCCCACACCGTACTTGACTTTGAAACTGTTGATTGCAGGCAACACCTCGTATTCGATTGAACCTCTTGGTGTTCTGGCTTCACCTTGGCGAGGGTTCCGGTCAAAAGAAATCTCATACTCATGGCCGGACGCCATCCACCTTGTCGATCCACGGTCGGCGGTTAGATTAGCTTGTCCGGAATACTGTAGATCAACCTCGAACTTTAACGGCTCCTGGACCTCTTTTGAGTCGATGGGCGAACATCCAGACAACGATAGCCGAACGCCATCCAATCTTGATTCAGCTCCTTGCCACATAAACGCTTCTGGCGGAAACCGTAGCGATTCTCCGGCCAAGATCAAGTTGCTGACATCGTGTCTCGACTGCTTCAGCAGCAAGAGTGCCTGTAGCACACCCGACTTGCCGGTGCCGTTCGGACCTATAAACACCGTGATTAGCTTCGGATCGACGCTAATGTGACGGAAGCACTTGAAGTTTTGCAGAGTAATGTTCGTTATCATCGTACCCACTCTCTGGCTGGATTATACCAGCCGCCAAGCCAGGTTAGCCTTAGGGGACTGCGAATCCGTGTGCCGTGCACGCCGACAAACGATGCCGTACTCTCCGAGTACAGAAAGATCGCCGAAGGCGTGGAGTCGGCGCTGGTCGCGGTAGCGTAGCGTGCTTGCGGAGATGAACTAGCTCAACCCCCGCGGACCCCTACTCCAGCAGAGCGGCGAGCTCGGTTGGGTGGCTCAGCATCGGGTAGTGGCCTGCGTCCATCTCGTGCCAGTCGGCGCCAAGCGTCTCGGCGGTGCGGCGCTGGTGGGACTCGGGCGGGTTGACGCTCTGCCGGCAGCGGACCACGCGCGCCGGTATCGTCCCGGCGGTCGCCCAGAACGCGTCCAGCTCCCCAGGCGCGTCAGACGCCTCGACAGGGTGCATGGTAGCGCGCTCGGCCGCCCACTCGCGCAGCTCCGGGTCGAGATCGGCGAACAGGCGTGTCTCCATCTCGTGTCGTGTCGGGCCGCGTGTCAGATCGGTCGTAGGCATAGGCGGCGCGGCGGGGTCGCGTTGGACGATGTCCGACACGCGCTCTCCCGGCTGGGGGGCAAGAGCATCGACGAAAACCAGCCGGCTTATACGGTCGCGCGCAAGCTCCGTCGTCTTGCACACCACCAGCCCACCTGTGCTGGTGGCGACGAGGACAACGTCGTGGAGGTCCTCGTAGAACATCATGTCAGCGACCTCGCGCGCCTGCGCGGCGATGGTGATGCCGGGACGTATCAGCCGGTGTCGCTCGCCGCAGCCGTCTAGCGTGGGCGCATAGACGGTGTGACCGGCTCGCCGCAACACCTCGGCGGTGGGCTTCCATATCCAGCCACCCTGGAACGAACCGTGAACGAGGACGAATATCGACATGGGACTCTCTCTTTCACAGGGTTCCGGGGGCGCCGCCCGTGCCGGAACTACGGCTAGCTGGCGGAGCCGTTATCTGCTCGGCAGGGCCGCGACTGCGTACCCGGGCGTTGTGCGCTGGCCTTCGTCGGTCTCCAGCCAGATCTCGCACTCGACGATGTTCTCGTCGTTTTCCTGGTACTTCTTCTTGATGACGCCCTTGCCGAAGACCGGCGTTCCGGGGACATCCATGCCCCTGTACTGGACGCTCAGCTTCTTGAGGGTGCCCCACTCGCCGACCCAGTCGGTCATCACCTGCCCGAGGAAGGCGTTCTTCAGCGCCCCGTGCAGGATTACGTCGGGAAGCCCGTTGTTCTTTGCGTAATTGAGATCGTAGTGGATCTGGTAGTAGTCGCCGGATGCGCCGGCGTACTTGACTAGCTGTTGCGTCGTCGGGTCCTTACGCAGTACCGGTAGCTCCATTCCCTCATCGACGTCGTCGAAGTAGACCTGCTCTGCCATCGTGCTAACTCCTCGCGCTATCGAGAGTCGATTGTGTCGTGCCTATCTCACTCGTCCTCGGGCGGCTGGTAGCTGATCCCGGTTGTCCGCTGGATCGCCACCGTCCTCCCGAACTGGTTGACGTATTTGGACTCCCGCTGGATGAACAGCATGTTCCCCAGGCGTCCGGGACGCTCGAAGACGTTCGAGACCATCATAGTGACCGAGATACGATCTCCCGGTCGGACGGGCTCGTAGTACTCCCATTCGCTCCCGCCGTCCAGGTTAGCCGGATATGGACTCTTGACGTCCACCTTCATCGAGCCGGAGCTCATCGTACGGAAGAACGTCGGCGGCGCTATGATCCCGCCGTACCTCGAGTTTCGTGCCGCCTGTTCGTCTGTGAAGATAGGGTTCGTGTCCCCGATGGCGACCGCGAACTTGATGATGGCGCCCTTCTCGACCTCGTTCACATGAGGTTCGGACTCCACGCCGACAGCCGCCCGCATCTCGGGGGTGATCGCTGATTCCTGGGTCATTCCGTCTGCTCCTGCACATCGCCGATGCTTCCGGCAAAATCTGGGCAAAGTTTAAGTGCGAGGCGCAAGAGTGTCAAGAAAAATGATCGTGAGCCATGCTATAATTCCGCCGGCAGGGGCAGAAATTCCCCGATATTCTCGGGGCCGTTCAGCGTATGTCGCCGATCGAGCCGTCTGTCGTATGCCCCAGGTTGGGAAATCCAAACGCAAGGAGAAGATATTTGGCCTATGTAACGCTCCGGGAGGGTGAGGACGCAGAAGCCCTGCTCAAACGGTTCCAGACGGGCATGCAGAGATCGGGAATTCTGCGCGAGCTGCGCAACCGCCGGTTCTTCCGCTCCAAGGGAGAACAGACCAGGCTGGACAAGCAGCGCAGTCTGCGACGCATCCGGCGCCGGCGCCGACGCTAGACACCCCACACCTCAGATCCAGGATCCCAGTCGGCGCTGACCTATCTACGTCAGCGCTACGCCCATACCCACTCGACATCGCCGATTCGGATCAGATCGCCAGGGCCTGCTCCGGCTGCCTCCAGCGCGGAAATTACCCCGGACCGCTCCAGCCGGTTGTAGAACTGGAGCTTCGCGGCCCAGTCGTCCGGGTCGACCATCCCTGCCATCCGCGCCGCGGGCGGCCAGTCGACAACGAATGCGCTGTCCTCGTCCACGTACACCTCCGGCCGTCGTCGTTGCGGTTCCGGGCGCAGCACCGGCAGTTCCGCCTCGTTTGCACGTGACACTCTGAATACAGGCTCCGGCGCCTCCAGCAACATGTTCAGCACACCGTCCAGCAGCGACTCCAGACCCGCGTGGGTCACCGCGGAGACGAAGTACATCTCATCACCAACGAGCCCGCTCTTGAACGCCTCCCGTATGTCGTCCTGAAGCACGTATACGTCTGTCAGGTCCAGCTTGTTGATCGCCAGAACCTGCGGCTTCATGGCGAGACGCTCGTCGTGCCGGACCAGCTCTTCGTTTATCTGCCTGTAAACCTGGACCGGATCATCCACGGAGCCGTCTACCAGATGAACAAGCACCCTGGTGCGCTCCACGTGGCGCAGGAACTCATGACCAAGTCCGACGCCCGCGTGCGCGCCTTCGATCAGCCCGGGTATGTCCACCATAACGAAGGTCTCGCCGCGGTGCTCGACAACTCCAAGCGACGGATCGAGCGTGGTGAACGGGTAATCAGCAATCTTTGGCCTGGCCGCCGAGACTGCCGAGATAAGGCTCGACTTTCCGGCGTTCGGCGCTCCGACAATCCCGACATCAGCCAGGAGCTTCAGCTCGAGCCGGAGAGTTCGCACCTCACCAAGCTCCCCTGCCTGGGCCAATCTCGGAAACCGGTTCGTTGGGGTGGCGTAGTGAGCGTTGCCCGCGCCCCCGCTGCCTCCGGCTGCCGCAAGCCACCTCTCACCGGGTTGGTCGATATCGGCTGCGAGCGACGGCCGGTCGCCCTCCAACCAGATCTGGGTTCCGACGGGAACTGCAAGAGTGAGGTCCTCGCCCTTCCTTCCGTACCTGAGCTTGCCATCACCGCGCTGCCCGTCTTCAGCCTTGAAGTACCGGCGGTAGCGGAACGGCATGAGGGTGTTGAGATTCGGGTCGCCCTCGATGTACACACTCCCACCATTCCCGCCATCCCCGCCGTCAGGCCCTCCCCTGGGCACGTACTTTTCGTGCCGACCACTAATGGAGCCGTTCCCTCCGTTACCTGATGTTATATGGATAGTGACTCTGTCAATCATAGAACCAGTATATCTAGTAATAGTAATAAGGGTGTTAATAACGTCGATAACTCTCGCCCGCTGCCCTTCACCGGCTTTGTGCCCCGCAGGCCCAGTCTGTACATAGGCTGTCGACAAGTGGGAATGTTTGAGCGATATGATGTCTATACAAGGTTCGGAAACCGTCCAGCCCGTGGAGTTATTGACATCAGCAGTGAGTTATCGACATTTAGGAAGCAGTTATCGACATAGTTATGTCAAGTAAGTCGATTTCTTGTCTTGATCGAGGTCGGAAATCTGATTAGGTGACATCGTAGAACCCTTGTCCGCCGAGAGGCAGCGTCCGTCAGTGGGCGGCCAGCGCTTCCCTGATGTTGATGATGTCGCGGCGGAGGTGCGGATCGACGTTCAACTGGTTGGCTATGCGCTCGCATCCGTGCATGACGGTGTTGTGGGCCTTGCCGCCCAGCGCGTGGCCTATGGCAGACTGGCCGAGCTGGGACTCCTCCCGCAGCAGGTACATCGCCACCTGTCGCGCCAGCGACGTCTTCTTGTCCCTCTTCCGCCCCTTGAGCGTCTCTACGGTGACGCCGAAGTGCGCCGCGACCGTGTCGATGACGACGGTCTCGGGTATCTGTCGCTCCGCGGCGGTCTCCACCATGTCCGCGATGGCACGCTTGACGAGGTCGACGGTTACCGGAGTCCCCATCAGGTCGGCGAACGCGATCACCCTGTTCAGGCTGCCTTCCAGCTCGCGGATGTTCTTGTGAATGCGCTCTGCGAGGTAGTGCAGCACGTCGTCGGAGATCGTCTGGCGCACGCCGTCGGCCTTCGCGCGGAGAATCGCGATGCGCGTCTCGATGTCAGGCGGCTGGATGTCCACGACAAGGCCCCCGGCGAGCCGGGACTGGATCCGGTCCTCGAGGAGCGTCAGCGCCTTTACCGGACGGTCCGACGTCAGCACGATCTGGCGGTTGGTCATGTGCAGGGCGTTGAACGTGTGGAAGAAGCCCTCCTGAGTCTGATCCTTGCCTATGAGGAACTGTACGTCGTCGAGCAGCAGCACGTGCTCGTTCCGGTAGTAGTCGCGGAACTCGTCTGTGGTGCCCTCGCGAATCGCCCTGATGTAGGAGTTGGTGAACTCCTCGGTGGTCGAGTAGATGAGCGACATGCCGCGGGCGGCTATCTGGTGGCCGATGGCGTGCATGAGGTGGGTCTTGCCCAGGCCGACGTCGGAGTACATGACGAGCGGGTTGTATAGCTGGCCCGGCTGCCGCGCGACCGCGAGGGCCGCCGCGTGTGCGAGCTCGTTGGACTTGCCGACGACGAAACTGTCGAACGTGTACCTGGTATTCAGGATCGGCGACCGGCCGTCCACTCTATCCGGCGCGGGAATTGGCAGGCTTGTGGCAGGCTTGCTCTCAGAACTGGGGTCGGCGGCCTGTTCCGATGCGTTGAAAGTCGATTCGACGGCGAACCGCACCTCGACCTCGGCTTCCACGACGCCCTCGACCGTCTGCGCGATGAGCGAGTACATCCGCTGCTCGAGCATCTCGGCCACGAACGCGTTCGGCGTGCCCACGACAAACTCGTCGTTGGCATACGCCAGGCCCGAAGTGTGCTTCAGCCAAGTGTCGAAGTTGGGCTTGGTGACCTGCATCTGCAGCTGGCCCAGAACAGCCGCCCAGAGCTGCCCAGGGTCGGAGGAGGTCGCGACCATAATGTCCCCATCCTTGAGAAAGAGGCTCGATAATACCACGAGGCGGGTGTGAGGCCGCAAGGAGGACGGGGGCGGTTCTACCGGGGGTCTAAGGTCTCCGCCACTGCAGCGCCTTGCGCACCAGCGCATCGACTATGGCCCTCTGTCGACGCTGGTCAGTGGTTCTCTGCCGGGCAAGCTGTGAGCAGCGGTCTCGTAGCTCGGATCGGTACTGACCGAAACTGCTGACCGCGTCGTCGCACACTTCGTCGCTGGGCAGCCTGATCTGGCCGTCGCGGTGACACTGGGACAAGGCTTCCAGGAAGCGAGCTTGTGACATGCTCGCCACGTCGAGCACCTCGCCATCCCGTCCGCCGACACGGATCGTGCCGACTTTCAATAGATCGCCAGTGTCCATCATTGCCTCGCCCACCTCGACCTCACCGGACGGCAGATCGAACATCTCGCCCTCGTTGGAGCGCGTAACGAAGTCCTCCGGGAACTGGAGCAGGTCGAGCGAGGACTCGTGCTCAGCCCACAGCTCGTCGGCGATGTCTTGTGGAGTGGTCGTGCCTCTGCGCGCTGAGCGGCGACGGTCGCCCTGGGCGATGAGCTCCCGGTCTCTGATTGAATGCTGCATATCAGTCACATCGCGGTAGATCCTGTCCCTCAGCGCGACGCGCTCGTCAGCGTCCTCGATTCCCAGTATCTCCAAGGTCGCGTCGTCCAGTTCGCGGCGGTCGTCGAGTGTGAACTCTTCGTACAGGTAGCGACTCGCGTTTCGCCTGGACATCCGCTCGCAGGCGGAGACGGCTCGTGAGGCTACCTCCGGCGATGCATTGCGAACGTCTGGGACGAGCATCATGTTGGCGCTTATGACATCAGTTTGCACGTTGCCTTCAACACCTGCAGACCTGGCAAACTGGTGCTTTGAGAGTGCGACGAATGTGCTGTTCAGAATCGCCCACAAAGATTCGAGTGACTTATCGTCACGAGCCCAAATGTCATACAGTGCGCAGTTCACAGGAAGTTGGTCCCTGTTGAGAGGAACTACGTGCCTATACTGCTGCCCTTTGGACCAGACAATGGGAGCTCGCTCCGACTTGGGCCTCAATCCCAGGTCGTACCAAGGACGAGTGCGGGCGCGGCTGGAGATGGTGGACCCTGTGTGCCAGCCTTGTCGCTCGGCGTATGCGACGTAGTCCGCGAAATGGGTACGCCTGAGCCGTGCACGGGGAACGGATGCGTTGACGACCATGCGCCCCACGTCACCCCTGCGGACGACGGCGCGCTTGACTTCCATCAATGAGTGAAGCTCCGGCTCCAGGAAACGTCTCTCGACTAGGTGCTCGACGTTCGCGCCGTCGCGCACTATGCGGACGCGCCGGGTGTCCCTGCGAGATATTCCCCAGCGGTCCTGGAACTCCTGTGGGTCGGGGATGGCGTCGAGATGCTGCTGTGTGACGTCGCGCACGCAGTAGAAGCGGTCGGCGCCGGTCTTGAATCCAAATCGCACCTCAGCCAGCTCCTGGAGCGGCGCCATGCGGTCTCGGGTGTGCTCTATAAGCTCGAACCAAGAATCAGGGGCGCGCACGTACTGTCCCCACTTGCCGCCGGTGTAGCGTGGTGCGCCTGTCGAGGGGGACGGAGATTTTACACCCTCACCCCGGCCCTCTCCCATCGAGGGAGAGGGGGCAGCCCCTTCCTTCCAAAGCTCTCGCTGGGTGCGCACCTTCACCCGCCAGTAGTCGGTGGTCAGGTCTGTGTCGATCTCCTCTATCAGGCCACGGATGGCGTCCATGTCGGACTGTCGGGTCGCTTCGTCTTCGTCGCTCAATGGCCTATCGAGTGCAGCGGAGTAGATCTCAGCGAGCGGCCTTCGGAGTTGGATGAAGCGCACGAGACTATCTTCACGCTCCGCGCGATCAGGCTCGCGCTGGAGAATCGTTACGGCGGTGGTGACACGCGCGTCCTCGAACCACTTCTCCACCTGCGACTCGATGACCGCGACGATACGGAAGTTGCGCAGAAAGAACTCCTGGAGCCTGAAGCCGTACTCGGTGTCCAGCCAGCCGACGCTGGTGACGAAGCCGAGGTAGCCGCCGGGCTTGAGCAGATGGGCGGCGTGGCTGAAGAAGTAGGCGTAGATGTCCGACCGCCCGGACAGTCCGGTCTGGCCCGGCCACTCCATTTCATGGAGATTGCGGTAGTTGTCCTTATCGACCTTGTTGATGCTCTCCTGTCGGATGTACGGCGGATTGCCGACCACCGCGTCGACTTGTTCCAGTGCGATGCTCCGCACCGCGTCGCCGGTCAGGGGTATGTCGTACAGCGGGATGCCAGCCTGGGCGTTGAAGAAGCTGTCCCTGGCCACGCGCGGGTAGTTCGCCTCGTCGCTGAGGTAGCGGACGGCGAGGTTGATGGTTGAAAGCTGCGCCGGAAACGCGGCGATGTCTATGCCGAATATCTCGCTCAGCAGGCTTTCGTGGGAAACGGGAGGGCCACCGGGTGACTGCGCGAGCGCATGCTTGCGGGAGTATGCCCTCACAAGGAATGTACCACCACCACACGCGGGATCGAGCACACGGTCGTCCGGGTTTCTGATGCAGAAGGCGTTGACGAGGTCCACCACATCGGGCGACGTGTAGAACTGGCCAAACCGCCTGCGCTCCGCAGGGCTGATGAGTCGTTCGTACATCTGGCCGATCACGTCGAAGCCCAGGTTTGAGAAATCGAACTCCTCGATCCGCTGGACCAGTCGCGCCCAGTCCCTGGGCGCAGTAGGAGACAGGAACGGAATCGTGTATCCGAGGTCGGTCTCGTCCGGCACGAACACGGTCTCGTAGTCTCGCGAGTAGCAAACGGCCTCCTTGAACCTCGTGTCCAGTACCTCACGCAACTGTTCGGGTGTGTCGACGCCCTCGATTGAGAGCGAGGACATCTGCCTGAACCTGCGGCGCAGCACCTGATAGAAGACCAGCCGTGTGACGAGGATGTAGCACGATAGCCGCGAGGCGCGTCCCATGTTTTCCCTGTGTCGGTCCTGGTGAGACGAAGGCTCCCAGCCCTGGGACAGCATCCACGAAGTCAAACGGTTGTTGAGATCGGAGTCGGTTCGCGACCGTGCGACGAGGGCGTCTTCGGTGTGTGCGATAGGGTCTTCCAGCGCGCCCTCGAGCCAGCCTATGAAACGCTGGTCGATGGGCGACGGCTCGAAAGTGCGGCGTCCGGCGAGCAGATCGGCGAAGCGTTCGAGGAAGTCTTCCCAGAAGCTCCGAATGGCGTCGCGTGCCCACTCCCGCTCCACGTCGTCGCTGACGGTAGCGTCTACCACATCTGTCGGACCCTCGATGTGGCGCTGCGCGAACGGTACGCCTTGAATGTGAGAGTCGAACAGAACGAACTGGCGAACATTCCAGGTGAAGCAGTACCTGATCCCGTCCCTGGATGCTTTACTCAGCGCGTCGTCAACCAGGTCGGCGTTTAGCGGATGATTGCCCTGAGGGGAGTCGGGCATCTTGATCTCCCCAGTCAGGACGGGGAAATCAGTGTGACGCCTGTATAGCCGGAAGTCGTGTCGCTGTGCCGTTTCGGCTACGTGTTCCTCGACAGAGGCCCGGCTGAAGGGCAGGTCGGGCCTGCCGTTGAGAAACTCGGTAACCCAGCCCGCGACTTCGGCAGCGAATGTGCGTTCATCGACTGGCATGGGCGATTAGAAGGTGGCGAGTAGGTTCGTGTTCACGACCACATGGTAGCACGCTCCGCTGGGTGGCAGACCCCCTATCCCCCGCGCAGTCGTCGGAACTCGGACTCAAGCTCAGCCAGGCGCGCCTCGGCCGCCTCGGCGCGGGCCTCGGCAGCCAGCCGCCCGGCCTTCTCTTCCTCCTGACTCAGCAGCCAGCGCTCGGACTCGCGGTCCCAGAAACGAAGCCTGTCCTCACCCCACCACACATCCAGTCCCAGGACTTCACTGCGTCCCCATACCCTACCGTCACCCTCGATACGCATCTCCAAACGACGGTACTCACCGTTCACCAGGTGCTCACCCACCAGTCCCTCACTGTAGAAGTCACCACCCGTCGCGTCGTACCGCCAGTACTCACGCACTCCCAGCTCAGCGTACAGGTTGCGCTTGAGTCCAAGATCGTCGGCAGCAGTGCTCTTGGAACCTATCTCCAGAACGAAGTCCGGCGCCTTTCCGATCTCCCACAGAAGGTGGGTGTTGTGACGCTCGATCGACTCCAACGCCTCGTCGGACAGGTCGAAGATCACGAAGCAGTCCGGAGACACCGAACGGCGCGGGTCTCCCTCGGTGTAGTAGATGAAGGTGTTGCCGTTCACCTCGGTGTGGGAGTCGTCCTTGAAGTGGACATCCAGGTCTCTGGTGACTTTGCTATACAGCGGCGCTTGATACGATCCGTCTGGCAACGGCATTCCGTCCGTTTCTGGGTAGACTATGGTGACAGGTTTGGTGGTCATGGATTTCTCCTGGCTCCCTGGAATTCTACCACGGGCTCGGATGGGCGGTTGGGGGCTAGGCCTATCGCATCTGGTGTAGGGGCGGTTCGCGAACCGCCCCTACGGGATGTATCGGACTGTGAGCCTACTCTCCCGACCTCTCCCCCAGCGTTATGCTGGCGATCAGCTCGTCGCCGTCTCTGAGCAGGGTTACGTTCATGGTGTCTCCGGGCTGGTGCGAGATCAAGAACTTGGAAAGCTCTCCGGTGTTGCGCAGCGTCTGGTCGTCCATGCTCAGGATGATGTCCCCGGGCTTCAGGCCGGCGTCGTCCGCCACGCTGCCCGGAAGCACCTGTCGGAGGAAGATGCCCTCGACGTCGGAATCGATACCGAGGTACGCGGCGACCTGCGGGGTGATCGCGGCGGGCAGAACGCCGAGATAGCCGCGACGCACGAAGCCCTGGTCGATGATCTGCCTGGCGACCTCCTTGGCATCGTTTATGTTGATGGCGAACCCGATGCCCTGTCCGACGCTGACGACTATGGTGTTGATTCCGATCACCTCGGCACGACTGTTGACCAGCGGTCCCCCACTGTTGCCGGGATTGATAGAGGCGTCGGTCTGGATCAGATCGACGATCGTGGTGTTATGGGTCGTATCGATCGAGCGCTCCAGGGCACTGACGACTCCCTTGCTGACCGTGGGAGCGCCCGGCAGTCCCATCGCGTGACCGATGGCGATAACGTCCTCGCCGACCATCAGCGTGGACGAGTCTCCAAGCCGCGCCGGCTCAAGTCCTTCGACATCCACTATCTTGATGACGGCGAGGTCTGTAACTTGGTCCTGGCCTACCACCTCGGCCTCGTGGTTGGAGCCGTCGTTGAGCGTGACTGTGATGCTCTGGCCGGTCTCCACGACGTGATTGTTGGTGAGTACGTGTCCTTCCGGGGTGAGAATGACGCCGGTCGCGGTGCCATTCGGCGGAAATGGAGTGTTGAGCAGGCTTGCGGACGCGAGCTCGGTCGTGATGTTGACGACCGACGGCGTGAGCAGCTGGACTACCTCGGTGGTTGGCAGGGAGACGGTCGGCGCGAGCGATACTTTGGCCGCGCCGGGGAGCTTGGTGCCTGCGCTGCCCTCGACAGCCATCTGGGACTCGCTCGGCTTGGGAGGCTCTGTCGCGGTCGGCTCAGGCACTGCCTGGAGTTGAGGCTCCGCAGTCGCGCTCGGCGTGGGCTTCGCTTGTGTCGGCGCGGTGGTGGGTGCCGGGTCGGGGACGGACTGTGCGCGTGCCACGACGTCTGCGGCGATGGTCGCTGTGGGTGTCTCGCCCGACTCTATAGTCGGTGGAGCCGCAGGCGTGTTGGCGGCAACCATAGTCGCCGGTTGCGCGGTGGCAGCGGTCGAATCGGTTTGGGTAGAGGCAGGCGACGCCGGTTGCGGGTCAGGGTCTGAACCGCAGGCGACCGCGAGCAGGCCGGCGGTTACCGCCAGCACAATCAGGATAGGGGCTATTGTTCGTTTCAGCATGGTGAGCACCTCGGTACCGCAGAAGTCTGCACCGGTGGTCCGGATTTTGCGCTGCTGTCCGACGTCGCCTTATAGGCGAGCCATGTAGAATCTATAACGCTCTTTCTATCAATGAGATTAGCAGGAATACAGGAAGAGAGAAGTGCAATACTCCGGGCCCCTATCCGTCATTCCCGCGCACGCGGGAATCCACAGGTCGGCAACCATGGTTCGCCATACTGGACTCCCGCTCCCCGTTTTCACGGGGACAAGCTTCGCGGGAGTGACGAGACTACTGCCAATTGAGTTCTGCACTCCTCTGCAAGAACAGGATGGAGACCAGTTTATGGATGAAGTAGCGCGTTACAACATGGGCCGCTGGAACGAGCTTGCCCAGGCCGGAGTCCAGTACACGATCCCATACCTGGACCTTGACGAGGACTCTGCCAGGGAGCTCGTGGACCCGGACGGCATCGTTGGCGACCTTGAGGGCAGAGACGTCCTGTGTCTTGCATCCGGCGGTGGGCAGCAGTCTGCGGCGTTCAGCGTCCTGGGGGCGAACGTGACGGTCCTGGACATATCAGAAGTGCAGCTCGAACGCGACCGGCAGGCGGCCCAGCACTACGGCCTCGACGTGCGCACCATCCAGGGCGACATGAGAGACCTGTCGGTCTTCGAAGACGACAGCTTCGACGTCGTCTGGCACGGGCACTCGATCAACTTCGTCCCTGACGCCAGGGGAGTCTTCGGGCAGGTCGTCCGGGTGCTCCGCCCCGGCGGGATCTACCACCTTTCGTGTGCCAACCCGTACTTCCAGAACGTCGAACTGGAGGAGTGGAACGAGAACGGCTATCGACTCTGGGACAGATACGGCGACGGCGAGCTTGCGATCGCCGACCCACACTGGACGTTCGTCGACCCGGACGGAGCCGACCGCAGCGTTCGTGGGCCGAGAGAGTTCCGGCACACGCTCGAAACGCTCGTGAACGGCATGATCGAGCTCGGCTTAAACGTGGTCAAGGTCCGAGAGTTCAGGGACAACGACCCGGACGCCGTGCTGGAGCCCGGGACATGGGAGCACTTCAAGTCGATTGCCCCGCCGTACTTGACATTCTGGTCGGTGTATCGCGGGGGATAATTCTTCTTGCAGGGGCGGTTCGCGAACCGCCCCTACGTTTAGTCTACGAAGAAAGCTCGAAGCTCACTCAGCAGGAAGTCGGGGTTGTCGCCGGTGATGCCGTGACCGGAGTCCGGGACGTCTACCCACGTCATGGAAGGCTGCATCTCGATCATGCGCGACTTGATCTCGCCTGAGAGGAAGTCGCTCTCGCCGCCCTTCATCTCCATGATCGGGCACGAGATCTTGCCCCACTGCTCCCACAGATACGGCACCTCTCTGACGCCGAAGCTGCCGTTGATCCAGAACATGTCCGGGTCCGACTTCGCTACGTACTTGCCCGCGTAGTTGAGTCGCAGGCTGTGCTCGGCCTGGTGGCGGTAGTGGGCCTCGCCCGGCCTCGGGTTGTTCTGCATCTGCAGCTCGACGAACTCCTCGATGCTACGCCACCCCAGAAGACGCCTGTTCATGCCGGAGATCTGGTTGCGAGCCGACACGGCGCTCATCTCGGGGCCGTAGTCGAGGCAGACGAAGTGCTTGAGGTGGTCGGAGCGATCGCCCGCGTAGGCGATGCCGTTGCGAGCGCCGAGAGAGGCTCCGACATAGTCGCACGGGGCTATGCCGGTCTTCTCGACGAACTCGGCCAGGTCGCTTCCGAACCTCTCGACACCGTACCCCTCCCAGGTGTGGTCGGAGTCGCCGTGTCCGCGCTGGTCGATGGCGATTACCCGGAACTCTTCGTGCAGCGCGCGGGCGATGTGGTCCCAGTTGTGGGCGTTGCCGCCCTGTCCATGCGCGAGAAGCAGGTTGCGGTTCGACGGGCCTCCCCAGTCCAGGTAGTGGATGTTGAGTCCGTTGACTTCAACGTTATGGTCGGTGGGTGTGATGTCGGTCATGGTTGTCTCCTGTCGGGGATGTTCCGCAGTTCGCGTGAGTCCCCCGTTCGGTATAGTAGGGATATATTACACATGGACTACTGTGTAGTTAAGCCCTGACACTCTTCCTCGCAATTGAGCACGAGAGGTCCTTTGGCATTTACGACTCCGCACCGAATCGGCATTCTCGGAGGGACGTTCGACCCGATACACTTCGGGCATCTGGCGATTGCCGAAGCTGCTCGCGACCGGCTGGACCTCGACAGGGTCATCCTGATTCCAGCCGGCCGACCTTGGCTCAAGTCAGACCAGATGGTGAGCGCGCCTGGGCACAGGCTGGCCATGGCTCGACTGGCCATAGAGGACAGGCCCGGACTGGAAATGTCCCCTATCGAAGTCGACCGACCTGGCCCGACCTACACGGTGGACACGCTCGCTGAGCTGCGAGAGGAGCTGGGGAGCGGAGTCGAGCTATACCTGGTGCTGGGTATGGACTCGGTCCGGGAGCTGCACCGCTGGCGCGACCCTGAGCGGCTGTTCGATCTGTGTACTGTCGTCGCCGTGTCGAGGCCGGACAGCGTAGATGTCTCGTCCGACGAGATAGAGCGTTCCTTCACAGAGGCTCGCGGCAGGACCAGGACGATCCGAGGTCCGATGCTGGACATCAGCGCAACGGACATTCGGACTCGTGTCGCCGACGGGCAGTCTATCAGCGACTGCGTGCCGCCGCCTGTCGAGCGATACATACGCGAGCACGGCCTCTACCTCGGCGGCGGCTTGTGAGCACCCAGTCTGCGAGATTAACATGCACACCGAAGTCTAGGAGGTAGCGAGATATGGCCAACCAGGTGCTGACCCGGTCGGTCCCCAACGCGTTTTGAGACGGTTGAGCGGACTACGTTACCCGTGAGGTAAACGTACTGGAAGGGATTATCGAAGTGAGCTTCGATCTCGGCGACCGCATGGCGACCGTGGTCTACGATGCCGATACAGCAGACGTCGGCGCCATCACCGACGCCATCGACCGCGCCAACGACCTGATGCGCCCTGAAGACGACAACGCCGAAGACGCGGGGCTTGTGCTGGAGTGAATTGTCGTAAGTTGCGTACACTGTGACTACTGCATCTTGTGGTGGAGGCCTCCCATGAAACAGACAATAACAGCCACATACAGAGACGGCGTGTTCCACCCCAACGAACCCTGCGATCTTCAGGATGGAGCGACGGTGGAGATCAGGGAACTGCCGAATGGGGTCAGGCCTCCCTTGGAGGCTGACCCTGCCGAGCGCCGCAGAATTATGTCCGATCTCGTGAAGGGGATGACCGAAAACCCACTTTGCGTGAACGCTCCTCGATTCACCAGAGACGAGTTGCATGAACGCCGTTGACACGAACGACTCTACACCGAAGACTTCAGCGCCTACCCACAGATCGACAGCCTTGAAATCGTCAATCCGTTTGCCGAGTAGATGGCGACGGATCTAGGAGAACCGGACTTTGAAGTCCGCCGGGTCTTGGCCGACGTGCTTGATGATGGTTTGGGTTGGGGTCAGTATCTGTGAAGCAGCGTGTTTTGTATCTATGTGGAACTGATCTATCTGCTCTCGCTCTGGTTCACTAAATGGTGTTCCGTCTTGGTGAACGGGGGAAGTGGATACTACATAGCGCCTGTAACTACGACGGGAGTACGGAATAGGGCAGTGCCCGGTAGTCAGGTTGTTGGATTTTATAAGCCACCGCGCTACTTCGACCAGCACAGACTTCCATCTGTCTATGCGAACACTTGTCTGGTTGGGGAACATGATTGCTACTGGTGATCTGTCTCTACTCTTTGGCTTAACATCTATGATCGGGGTCCATCTTGCATCAGCTACGACACGTTGCGACGCTGCCTGAGCGCGCTCGGTGTTTTCTGCCACAGGTTGCAGCGGCGGCCCGGACGAAGGCGATGCTGGCAGTGCAGTGGGTTCCTCAATTTCTCTGATGACTGGAACCTGCCCAATGCTGATTTGCCCCGACTGCACACTTGGTCTCCATAACGCCAAAGCTTTCAAACAAGATTGGGCAGGTGAGTCGTCCGTCAGACTAAACGCCGTCTGGGGGTTTGTTCTGCCAGATTCATACAGTTCCCAGCGGTTGCCGTCGGTTAAGAGAAAGTAGCTCGCGCCTGTGTGGGCGCAGTACAGTATCCCTTGGTCCAAAGCTCTGCCACCCTGTAGCGACTCATCCAGCTTCTTGGATTCGACCACCATTGCAGGGTGGTCGCCGTGAAACAGGACATAGTCGGCGATTTGATTATTCGGCACCCGATACTCAGGCACAACCATACTAGGATCTTCGGTATCCCAGCCCAGTTCTCTTAGCAGAGGGTCAATCAACGCATAACGGGTTAGCGCCTCGCTCTGGCTGAGGACGGCGCGATGGGCGCTAATTCGCTCTCTGAGCGTTTCAACCAGTTGCAACAGGCTTTCGAGTGGCATACCCAGACTCCCAACTCGACAGATTGGGCGGATTATAGCAAACATGCTTTCCCATAATGGCAAGTAAACATTCGGAAGCTGAGTCAGCCTGGACTGGTACAGGTTCTTCCGAGAAATTGGCTCGGTCGCGTCTGTCGGGCATCATGTACACTTGATTTAGCAGCTTTGACCGGAGGCTCCTCATGAGACAGACGATAACGGCGACTTACAGGGGCGGCGTGTTTCACCCCGACGATCCCTGCGATCTTCCGGAGGGAACGATGGTGACGCTGGCATTGGACGATGGCGGTGTAGTACCTCCACTGGTCTCAGACCCCGAGGAGAGAAAGCGAATCCTCAAGTCTGTGGTCGACCGTATGATGCAGAATCCGATCAGCCCGGACGCGCCCAAATTCACCAGGGACGAACTGCATGAACGCCGTTGATACGAACGTGCTAATGTACGTTCGTGATCCGCGTGACCCTTTCAAGCAGACCGCAGCACGCCAATTGGTTTTGACTCTTACGGACGGTGTCTTACTTTGGCAAGTCGCCTGCGAGTACATCTCAGCGAGTCGAAAGCTTAGAGAGTTCGGATTCAGCCGCAGTGACGCACTGAACGATGTCCGAGAACTGCAGGGGCCGTGGCGTTTGGTGCTGCCTCGACGGCCCACTCTGGAGATCGCCGAGAATCTGTGGAGTCGTTACAGCTTGTCCTTCTGGGACAGTATGATCGTTGCGGCTTGCCTCCATACTGGCGTCGAACGACTGTACACAGAAGATTTCGGTGCCTATCCTCGAATCGACAGCCTCGAAATCGTCAACCCGTTTGCCGGGTAAGAGGCTCACGAAACGCGGATTATAGCAAACACGCTTATCTGCAAGGGTGACCCGACGCCAGGCTATGGCCATTCGACATGGGATGGGTTATCGATGTCGACAAAGACGTCGCCGACGTTGTTGAGGTTGTCTCTGCAGTTGCGGTGATTCTCCTCGCCAAAGTCCTCCAGGTATCGCAGCGGATCACACGCAGGCGCCAGCAGGTCGTGGACTCCCACGGTGTCCTCTTCGAGAAGAAGGAGAGGCCGGCGCTCTCAGCGCGGCCCGATGCGGTACGTCCAGACCTGGAAGAATACGTCGGGCTCGCCTTTGGGCATACCCAGGAACTCCCGGGTGACGTTCGCGAGCTCCCACGCTCCATCCGACTCGAGCTGCTGCTGCTTCTCGCGAAAGCCGTTCTGCCTGTAGACGTCGGGACGCAGGGTGAAGGCTACGAAGCCGCCCGGCCTGACGATACGCGCAAGCTCGTCGAGGGAGTGCACGGGCGCGTGTCCCAGGGTCAGCACACCAACGCAGATCGCGGCGTCGTAGCTGCCGGTCTCCAGGTCGAGAGGCTCGCCCATGACCATCTGATACAGGTTGCCGTACACTCCCTTGCGGCGCGCCTCGTCCAGCATACCTTGGGACATATCCATCGCATCGAGGTTCGTGTAGCCCAGGCGGTGCAGCTCTGCGCCGACCAGTCCCGTACCTGCCCCCGCGTCCAGCACCCTCGACTCTTTGGGGACGAACTGTTGCAACGTCTCAGCCGCAATCCTGGGGATGACGTAGCCGAAGTCTGACTCCATGCCTTCGTCGTATTCCTGCGCCCACTGGTCGTATCGTTCCTGGAGCTGTTCATTGCTCTCGGAGGCGTACACCCACTGGACTCTGTTTTCGCTGTTCATGATTGCGTTCCTCCTGGTAGGTCGGATGGCTGCGATCTCTGGTGACGCCACCACTGCCGGACTCCTCTAACCTTATGCAACAGTAACTTCGAGAGATTGTCGCAAGCTATGGTTGCTCGTGCAGTGTAAGAGGGTTGTCCAGCTATGGAAGGTTGGGTCGGATGCTGTGGCCCGAATCAGGAAGTTACCTCGTCCAGGAACGTTCCGGCAGCGGACGAGAGCAGCGTGGTGAGATGGGTATAAAGATAGGTGACGCCCTGGTCCAGGTATCGTCGCGTGGCGTTGGCATTGCCCGCTGAACCGGATACCTTTCCAGCCGCCATGATTGTAGCGAACACGCTATCCATCGCCTGTCGCACTTCCGGTGCGTCCGGACGTCCCGGGTATCCCAGCGACTGAGATAGGTCGGACGGGCCCACGAAGAAAACGTCCACGCCCTCTACCCGCACAATCTCGTCCACGTTTCTGACAGCTTCCGCTTCCTCCAGCTGGACGCAGACCAGGGTCTCTCTGTTGGAGTGTTCAGCATACTCGGACATTGACATACCATACCCGTACGAGGCAGACCTGACTCCGGCGGCAAGCCCTCGTTCCCCCAGTGGGTGGTATTTGACCGATTTAACCGCTCTGCGGGCGTCTTCCGCGGTGTTCACATGAGGCGCCTGCACTCCCATTACACCCCTGTCCATGAGCTGACCTATCGACTCAAATGAGTTGACTGGCGGTCTGGCGATGGGTGTAACGCCGGCGGTTTCGGCGGCCATGACCATGAGCTCGACGCTTTCGAGCGAAATGGAGCCGTGTTCGCAGTCGATGAGAATCCAGTCGAACCCCAGCCGTCCAACAATGTCAACGATGTGGGGAGACGGGAACATGACGGAGACTCCGAACGCGGGCTGCCCGGAGAGCAGTTTGCTTTTCATGCGGTTGGGAATCATTGCACCTACTTTCCCGGGGTTATAGGGTCAGCTTAGCTTCGGTGGCGAAACCTGGCCGAACGGGTCCTGTCATCCTAGATGACCATAGCAGACCGTCTCAACAGTGCCTCGGCAGCTATAGTTGACATGCTCCAACCTGCACCCTACCATTTACCTCACTGCTTGGAAAATGTCCAAAAGCGGATCAGTTTGCGCCCGGAGGACAACGGATGGATTTCGCCTATAAGTACTCGGAAGATCAGGAAGAGTTCCGTAGGGAAGTCAGGTCGTGGTTGGAAGAGAATATTCCCGACGACATGAGGGCCCCCGTTGACCGGAACGAGCTCACTGACAGGCAGTACTCGTTCTGGAGAGACATGCACATGGTCCTGGCCGACAAGGGCTGGCTCTATCCGACCTACCCCAAGGAGTACGGCGGAGGCGGTCTCTCCGGTGAGCACGAGACCATAATCCAGGAGGAGTTCCGGCGAGTGCGAGTCGTTCCCGGCTTCACCAATAGTCTGGTCTTCCCGACGCTTCTCGTCTGGGCCGACGAGCCTCAGAAGGAGAAGTTCCTCAAGCCGCTGCTCAGCGCGGAGAAGATCGCGTTCCAGAACTTCTCCGAGCCTAACGCCGGTTCCGACCTCGCCTCGCTCCAGAGCCGCGCGGTCCGTGACGGCGACGACTTCATCCTCAACGGGCAGAAGATTTGGATCAGCGGCGTAGAGGAGCCTGACTTCCTGTTTGGCCCGTTCATGACCGACCAGGACGCGCCCAGGCACCGCAATCTCGGCTACTTCATGGTGCCGTTCCCGGCAGAAGGTCTGTCCCAGGAGCGGATGGACCTGCTTTCGGGCGACGACCAGAGCGTATTCTTCTTCGACAACGTCAGGATCCCTGGAGACCACCTCATCGGCGGCGACCAGCAGGGCTGGCAGGTTACGCAGACAACGCTCGAGGTCGAGCACGGCGGACGTGGCCAGGCGTTCCCGCGCGACGAGTCGCTGGACAACCTGATGCACTACGTCCGCAACACCGAGCGTGAAGGCGAGGCGCTGGGGTCTGACCCGATCATCCAGCAGGAGACCGTGTCGGCCTACATCGACTCCCATGTCCACAGCCTGATGAACCTGCGGAACTACGGAATGTACCAGTCTCGGCAGGAGATGACCTACCACGGCTCGCAGACCTCCATGTTCGGGAAGCTCTACCGGATTGAGAACGCTGACCGTGCCCGCGACATCATGGGCATGTACAGCCTGTGCGGGACCGAGGAGCCACGCGCTCCCTACGGCGGCGAGCCGGAGGTGTACCAGCGAGGCAGCCTGGTCGGCGCGCACCCGGCGGGCACTGTTGAGATCCAGAAGGTCATCATCTCCCGGCGCATCGGCATCAGTCGGACGCGCGAGCGCGCCGCGGCCACTCCGTCCACTGCTGGAGTCGGCGGCGTCTAGCGTCTGACAGCCACATCTGAACGAATCGAGGGCCTCTCCAACTCAGGGGAGGCCCTTTTGACTTCATGCGTGCGTGTCACGGAACGACCGGACGCCGTTCAGCGCTATTCTCTGTATAATGGCCGCAGCCGCAGCAAGGGCTTGCGGGAGACACAGGTTCACAGGGAGGGGATACGATGCCGACGATAGTGGAACGATTTGGGGAGAAATTCAGCGGCTCGGCGGACTGGCACAGGCGGGGAACAGAGCTCTTCGCAGGCGGAATCACACACCAGACAAGGTTCACGTCACCGTTCGCCGTTTACATCGAACACGGCCAGGGGCCGTTCAAGTACGACATCGACGGCAACGAGCTGATCGACTACGTCATGGGCAACGGCAGCCTGATGATGGGACACAGCCCGGCGGAGGTTACCGCTGCTGTAACCGCACAGGCCCAGCGCGGCACGCACCTCGGCGGCGCAACCAGCCATGAGATCCGGTACGCGGAGGCCGTCAAGCGGCTGATGCCGAACCTCGAACGGGTGCGCTTCACAACCTCCGGCACGGAGTCGACCTACCTGGCCCTGAGACTCGCTCGCGCATATACCGGCAAGACCAAGATCGTGAAGTTCCATGAGCATTTCCACGGCTGGCATGACTACGTGACACCGGAGTCCGGCCAGGCGCTCGGCGGCATTCCCCAAGAAATTCTCGACACTGTAATCGTCGCTCCCGCCGACGCTGCCGCGGTCGACAGAATCCTTACCGACGACGACGATGTCGCTGCCGTGATCGTGGAGTGCAACGGCGCGCACTACGGCACGTTCCCGCTGATGAACCCGACCTTCCTACAGGACATCAGGGACGTCACGTCCAAGCATGGCGTCGTATTCATCATGGACGAGGTTATCACCGGATTCAGGCTGTCTTCAGGCGGAGCGCAGGTACGATGGGATCTGGAACCTGACCTGACGACGATGGCAAAGATCGTTGCGGGCGGGCAGCCCGGGGCCGCGGTCGGCGGTCGTGCAGATATCATGGAGCTGATGGCCTTCAGGGACGACCCGGAGTGGGATAATGTCCTCCGCGTGGCGCAGGGAGGCACGTTCAACGCCCAGCCAGTAACTGCGGCAGCCGGAATCGCCACCCTTGAAGCCATCGCCACCGGCGAGGTGAACGCCAGGGCGGACGCCATGGCCGACCGGCTCAAGCAGGGCCTCAACGAAGCCTTCATCCGAAACGAGGTCACCGGACACGCTCACGGGATAGCATCCATCATCCACGTCAATCTTGGCGCGGAATGCTCCTGCGGTCGCGACCTGTGCAACATGTCTTACCAGCAGATATACGACACAATGCCCGGGGAGACCACGCGGGCGCTGCGCAGGGCGATGCTTGTCAACGGTGTCGACATAATGGGCGGCCGCGCGTTCCTCGTCTCTTCGTCTCACGATGAGGACGTGGTCGACCGGACCCTCGAGGCCTTCTCGCAGTCTCTCAAGGACCTACGTGAAGAGGGCGTGCTGTAACGATGTCGCGCTTCGACGGCCAGGTAGCGATAGTCACCGGAGGCGCAACCGGCATCGGCTACGGAATAGCGCGTCGGCTGGGAACTGAAGGCGCGAGCGTCGCAATGGTCGACGTCGACGGCGGTCTCGGCGAGCAGGCAGCGAGCGAGCTCTCGGCCCGCGGCGTGCCGACTCTCCTGACCGTCGGCGACGTGGCCGAGCCTGAGACCGCCGAGCGCGCCTGTCAGCAGGCGCTCGACGAGTGGGGCAGGATCGATATCCTGGTCAACAACGCGGGCATCGGCGGCGTCAATGGCAACATCTGGGAGCTGCCCGTCGAGGAGATGGACCGGGTGTACCGGACCAACCTTCGGGGTGTGTTCTGCTTCACCCACTCGGTCGTTCCGCACATGCTGGAGCGCGACTATGGGCGGATCGTCAACATAGCCTCCGTTGCGGGCAAAGAGGGCAACCCTCGAATGGTGCCCTACTCCGCGACCAAGGCGGCCGTAATCGGTCTGACCAAGTCGGTCGGCAAGGAGCTGGCGGCCACCGGCGTCCGGGTGAACTGCGTTACGCCGGCGGTTGTGCAGACCCGCATCCTCGATGAGTTTACGCCTGAGCAGATCAGCTACATGGTCGATCGTATCCCAATGGGACGTACAGGAGAGATAGACGAGATTGCGGCGCTGGTCGCGTGGCTGGCCTCCGAGGAGTGCTCGTTCAGCACCGGCGCCGTATTCGACATAACCGGAGGCAGGGCGACGTACTAGGCACCCACACGAAAAGAGGATAACGACCAAAATGCCCACAATGCCCGCCGCGCTGGCCACCGGCCTCAAGCAGCTTCAGTGTGACGAGATTCCGATTCCGGACCCGGAGCCAGGCATGGTCTTGGTCAAGACGACTCTCGCTTCGATCTGCGGCTCAGACCTTCACATCTGCTACATGGGCTGGAACGTGTACGAGTGGCCCCTTCCGCACGGGTACCCTGGACACGAGGGCGTCGGCGTAGTCGTCGATGGCAGCGACACCGGGTTCGAGGAGGGCGATCTGGTGCTAACCGCTCCGAACATCTGGGGTTCCAAGACCTTCGCCGGATATCAGCTCATAGACCCGCAGTTTCTGCTGCGACTGCCGACCGACGTACCGCAGTCTCACCTGTTGATGGCGCAGCAGCTCGGCACGGTGGTGTTCGGATGTCGCAGGCTGCCGTCGCTCGTAGGAAAGACAGTCGCGATAGTCGGACAGGGTTCGGTCGGGCTGTTTCACGACTTCATGCTCAGGCGCATCGGAGCGCACCGCATAATCGCGATCGAGCCTGTGCCCGAGCGACGCGACCACGCGAAGAGAATGGGCGTGGACGAAGTCATCGACGTCACCGGACAGCGTGCTACCGACGCCGTCAACGATCTTACGGGTGGCGAAGGCGCCGATCTGGTCATCGAGGCTGTGGGCAGTGTAGATACGCTCAACCAGACGCTTCAGTTGGTGAAGCCGCTTGGCAGGGTCGCGGTGTTCGGTCTACCCCCTACGATGGACAGGATCCCGTTCGACTGGGACACGTTCTTCAGAAAGCGGCTGGACCTCCACACGGTGTTCGGCGCTCAGGACGAGCCCGGACTGCCGGCGTTCCAGCTTGCGGTGGACTTCATCAGAAGCGGCGAGATCGACATGGAGCCGTTCGTCACCCACCAGTTCCCGATTACCCGAGTCCAGGAGGCGTTCGACCTGTCGGATGCCAGGGGCGACGGCGCGCTGAAGGTGTCTCTGACCTTCTAAGAGGTCTGTCCCATTACACGTCGAACCCGGACTGCAGCACGTCCCTGAGCGACCGCACGATCCTGTCGGGTCGGACGGTCGACCCCACGGGCAGTCCCAGGTCGCGGAAGTCGTGCCAAATACCGGTAATCCCGAGTCGCTGCGGGGCCGCGACCTCCCAGTCGAGGTTGTCCCCGATCATCCACGTCTCGTCCGGCCGCGAATCCAATTGGGCGAGTGCGTGCCGATAGACACGCTCGTCCGGCTTGCCCACGCCGAACTCCTCCTCGATCATCACGAGATCGAAGAACCGCTCGAGGTCGAACCGGTTGATCTTTCCCCGCTGGCTTGCTGAGGTGCCGTTGGTGACCAGCGCCAGTCTTATCCCTGCTTCCTGAAGGGTCGTGAGCGTTTCGAGCGCGCCGGGAAACGGTCGGGCACGCTCCTCGCGCTCACGAGCGTAGGCGTCGCCAATGGAGCGTGCTACGTCCAGCGACTCGATGCCCATCTGTCGGAATGCGCCGACGACAAGCTCGTGTCGTATGTTGGCCTGACTCAGCCGTGCGCGCCGGTGCCGCCCGGGGTCCGACCAGAACCACCGCCGGTAGGAGTCGAGCCCTGCGACGAGCTGCTCGACCGTCCAGCCGGGTAGCCTGTCGACGTGGGCGTCGCAGACGGCTCTCAAAGCGTCTGATGCGACCGGCTCGTAAGCCAGGATCGTGTCGTCCAGATCGATGAGCATCGCCTTGGGCAGGTGATCGGCCATCGCTCTTTGCGGGTCAGTTATCACACCGGCACAGCAGTCGCAGTGTCTCGAACGGATATATGCCCGTGTAGTGTGCGTCGCTCCACAGGAACTGGACCGCGTACTTCCCCACCGAAAGGTAGTCCTCCGCTCGCAGGTCGGCGGGAACGCTCGCAGGGTCGAGCAGACGCCGGTTGGTCCACTCCTCGACGCACTCGGCGCAGCCGCAGTTTACGCGTAGATAGGTCGCTGTGAAGTCGCATACATGGTCGTCCGACCACGAGACGCGCACGTTCTGCCCGTCAATCTCAACGCCGGACACACTAACCGGGGAGTTATCAGCCATCTGTACCTGTTCTCGCTTCCCTCGTATCGCGAGCCACATCCGATTCGGCCCGCGCATTAGCTCATAACATACATGGTATCATCACGCGGATACGCTCTGGTCGCTCATCGCCGACCGGGTGAACCTGAGACCCGGAGGTTGATACGTCCCCATGCTAGACCTTCTGATAACCAACGGACTTGTAATCGACGGAACGGCCAGCCCGGGCTTCCACGCGGCCGTAGGTGTCCAGGGCGACACGGTCTCTCTCCACCGCGGAGACGTGTCAGACCTCGAAGCTGTCCGCACTATCGACGCTGCCGGGCGGGTCGTCTGTCCCGGATTCATCGACCTCCACTCTCACGCCGGACTGACGATGCTTGGCGAGCCGCACCACGACCCCAAGGTGCGCCAGGGCGTGACGACCGAGCTTGTGGGTATCGACGGCATTTCGCACGCTCCGTTCAAGACGCAGGAAGAGCTTCACCGGTACATCTGGCTCGACTCCGGACTCAACGGCTACCCGCCGATGCCAGCGGACTGGCTGACAGTCGCTGAGTTCATAGGCAAGTTCGACGGCTCCGTCGCGATAAACGTGGCGTACATCCTCGGCAACTCGCCCGTGCGGATCTGGGGCGTCGGCTGGAACGACAGGTCGGCGACACAGGACGAGATGGCCAACATGCAGTCGGTCGTTCGCGAGGCGATGGAGGAGGGCGCGTGGGGCCTTTCCACCGGACTCGACTACCCGCCCGGCGCGTATGCCGACACGGACGAGCTGGTCGCGCTGTCGGAGACCGCTGCAAGCATGGGCGGCTTCTATCACACCCACACCCGTGCCAGCCTGTTGTCGACGGGCTTGCTCGCCCCGTGGGAGGAGGCCCTGGAGATAGGCAGGCGGTCTGGCATACCTATTCATCTGACGCACTACCGGCAGAGCGCCCAGGGCGTCGGCAGCCACCTGGACTACCTCGGCTTGGTCGAGGACGCGCGCGCCGAAGGCATGGATGTAACGTTCGACTGCTATACGTATCCGTACTCCGGCACCACCATCACCATTGGACTGCCGTTCTGGGCGAAGGACGGCGGACCGGAGAGGCTCATGGCCGCTCTGCGGGACCCTGACGACCGCGCTCGTATGGCCAAGGAGCTGGCCCCGAGCAGGCTCGAAAACAACTGGCTGACCAACTTCACCCAGCCTCAGAACGCGAAGTACGACGGCAGGCTCCTGACCGACATCGCAGAGATGCGCAATCAGGAGCCCGCAGAGGCGCTGTTCGACCTGCTGCTGGAGGAGAACCTGGGCATCTCGACAGTGGGCCTGGGCACGAACCCGCACACATTGCACGCATTCGTTTCGCACCCGGCGGGCATGATCGCCTCAGACGCGATCCTGTTCGGAGAGTATCCCAACCCGCGCACGTATGGGTGCTTCCCAATCGTGCTTGCGGAGTTCGTAAGGGCCGAGAAGCACCTGCGTCTCTCCGAGGCCATCCGCAAGATGACCTCATTCCCCGCGCAGCGTCTCGGCCTGCCGGACCGCGGCATACTGAGGGACGGGTTCAGGGCAGACATCGTCGTATTCAACCCGGACACGGTCAAGACCCACGCCAGGCATGGAGACCCCAAGCATTACCCTGTCGGCATCGACTACGTGATCGTCAACGGCCAGGTCGTCATCGACGACGGCGACAACACCGGCGCACTACCCGGCCGCGGCCTGCGCAGGGGCCGCGGGACGACGTGATGAGGGGGGAGGGTCCGTGCATCGCTGCTGGTTCAACGCCTAAGCGTGAAACTTGCACCTCACGTTGACTTGACCCGATAGTCTGCTACACAATTCGCAGATGGGGTTACCGACGAGGGCTGTCGCCGTCTGGGTTGTTGCTGGGTTGCTGACTGCGGCGCTCATCGCGCTCTCCGTCGCGTGCGACACTCCAACTGCCACTGACACTGTCAGCGAGATCGGTGAACCTGCCCCAGCCGCGACGCCTGAACCCCGAATCGGCTCCCCCAGCGCTCCGGGAAGCTCCAATGAGGCCCGCACAGAACACACGGCCACGCTAATGCCGGATGGCACTATTCTGGCCGTCGCGGGCACCGGAGACGACGACGAACTGACCTCGGCCGAGTACTACGACCCTTCGACCGGCCTGTGGACGCTGGTCGCTCCGATCTCGGAGGCCCGTGCGGAGCATACCGCGACGCTGCTGTCTGATGGCAGAGTGCTTGTCGCCGGCGGCGGTGGAGTGGGCAGCGTTACACCCACTACGGAGCTCTACGATCCGGGCTCGCAGTCCTGGACGATCGCAGCGCCGCTCAGCGTCGCGCGCATCGACCACACCGCGACGCTGCTGCGCGATGGGCGCGTGCTCGTCGTTGGAGGCTCTGACAAGTCCCTGTCCACGGCATCGACAGAGCTGTACGATCCCGCGACCGACGCTTGGGCCACCGGCCCTGGGATGGCTGTCGCCAGGGCCTCCCACACTGCGACACTAATGTCCGACGGCAGGGTGCTCATCGTCGGAGGCAAACAGGGGCGAGAGGCGATTTCCTCCGTGGAGATTTACGATCCCGCCTCCAACTCGTGGGCCTCAGCGCCGGCGATGTCCATCGAACGCGGAGAGCACACCGCTACCGCGCTGCCCGGCGGCCATATTCTGGTCATCGGAGGGAGGGACGGCAGCGTCGCTCACGAATCTACCGAGACATTCGACCCGGTCGCCCAGACATGGACGCCAGGCGCGTCCATGAGTCGCTCAAGGGGCGGACACACCGCGACGCTGCTCACAGACGGCAGGGTAGTCGTCGTCGGCGGGGGAGGAGCGATTCCGAGCAACACCGCCGAGGTCTTCGACCCTGCCCTGGATACCTGGACGCGGACCGACAGTATGCTCGCCCCGCGCAGAGGCCACACGGCGACTCTCCTGTCCAGCGGAGACCTGATCGTCGCAGGAGGCAGGGCTGGACTGCTTTCGCCTCTCACCCGGACCGAGCTGTACGTACCCGGTTCCGGGGCCTGGGCCACAGCTGGCAGGATTCAGTATCCCCGGTGGGGTCACGTCGCCGTGCTAATGCCTGCCCCGTACTCCGATACGGGGACGCCTATTCTTCTGGGCGGCTACGATGTAAACGGTCGGAGCATGAACACCGCGGAATTCTTCGACTGGGGATCCCGCAAGTGGATTCAGACCCAGCCCATGTGGGACCTTCGATGGGGACACGCGGTTGCCGTCCTGCCGGATGGACGGATCGCCGTAGCCGGAGGGGTGGGACATCTCGCGACGCCTCTGGCGAGCGCAGAGGTGTTCGCCCCTGTTGCGGCCGTGTGGGATAGGTACGAGGACATGGCAGACGCCAGAAGCCGTCATACCCTGACCTCACTACCCGATGGACGTCTCCTGGTGGTTGGCGGATGGGACGGCATCAGCGCGCTTTCGAGCGTCGAGATACCCGACCCGCTCAGCGGACGATGGACTCCTGCTTCGCCAATGCGGTCTCCGCGCTGGGGGCATACCGCCAGCCTGCTTTCCGATGGGAGCGTCCTGATTACTGGTGGCGTGGGTCAGGGTGACAGGAGCGTGAGGTCGGCAGAACTCTACGATCCCGCAACGGGAGTCTGGTCGGACGCTGGCGACCTTGTCGAGGCGAGAGACAGCCACGCTGCCGTCACCCTGTCGGACGGAAGAGTTCTGCTGGTTGGCGGCTACGGAGTTGAAGGCGAACCCATTGCGTCGGCTGAGATATTCGACCCTTCGAGCGGGAGATGGTCCGGTGTGGGGCAGATGTCTGAGCCCAGGGCTGCTCACACTGCGACCCTACTGCCCGACGGAAGGGTGTTGGTCGTCGGAGGCGCAAGGGACAGTATAACACCCCTCGCGTCTGCCGAGATATTCAGTCCGCGCGATGGTGGCTGGAGGCCCGGCGGCGCGATTCGCGACGCCAGGTGGGGGCACACTGCCCTTCTAATGGATGACGGAACGGTCCAGATTGTCGGCGGATTCGGCTTCTCGGCACTTGAGACCGTCGAGACATACACACCCTTGAACGGCGGCTGGTACTCCAGTGAACGACTTCCCTGACACCCACCGGCCGACGAGCCTATGTCAACTTGGCAGTCGCCTCATCCGTAGGGGCGTCCCTTGTGGGCGCTCTGAGTGTGATGACCAACGCGGGCAACCATGAGGGTCGTCCCTACAAGAATCTGGCCGACCACGCGACGCATGGTCGAACTGAGAAAACCCGGGACTGACCTCTGAGTACGGATTCCGACAATCTGACAACCGGTCGTCTTGTCCTACGACGCCTGCTCACAGATTGGCGTCTCATGGTCAGCATCTTTCTGGGCATCATGATCGCCACGCTCCTGATGTCGGCCGCGCCCGTTTACCTCGACGCGCTCGAACGCCAGAGCATCAACAGCGCCGTGGAGTCTGCGCTCGCCCGCGACGGGGAGACCTACTTCACCATTACGTCCAGGTCCAACTTCATTCCACTGGAGAAGCGTGAGATAGAGGGCACCGGAGCCGCTCTGGACCAGGCCATAGACGCGAGCGTCGCGCCGCTTCACACCGGCACCGAACGCCACCTGCGCACCCCGTTCTACTCCGTAGTCATTCCCAGTAAGCCGCTGCCTGAGCCCGTCGAGGGCTTTATTCAGTCATATACCGGGCTCAGTGAGCATGTTACGGTCACTGAGGGAAGACAGGCCGAGGACACCGTGCTCCGTGGGACCCATGGGCCGATGGTCGAGGTCCTGGTGAGCGCCATGACGGCCGCCGAGTTTGGAGGCCTGGTACCTGGCGACGTTCTCGTCGTTGCCCCAGCTCAGGACTCGCCTGTCAAGGTCTCGGCCAGGATAGCCGGGCTGATCGAAGCGATAGACCCTGAAGACTCCTACTGGCAGACAGACTTGGAGTCTTTCATGCTCCCGAGGATTCCGAACGCCGAGGGTGAGGTAACGCCCCAATCGCCTCCTGCGCTTGGCATGTTCGTGAGTCAGCCGGTGCTTGCTGGGGCGGTGGGCACGAGCTTCCCCGGGGCGACCGTCAACTCCACCTGGTACAGCGGCATCGACGCCTCGGTGCTGAAGGGCCGGTCCAAGGCCGAAATGCGCGAGCGGATGGAGTTGCTGAAAGAGGAGCTATCGCTCCTGCTGCCCGGCTCAACGGCGTTCAGCGGTATAGACATCATGCTCGTCCGATTCGGGAGGCGGAGCTTTCTTTCCAGCGTTCCGCTGCTCCTTCTGCTCGCTGTGCTGGGGGTTGCGGTACTCTACTTCCTGTTCATGATCGTCTCGTACCTGGTGCCGAACCGAGAGAGCGACGTCGCGCTGTTCCGAAGCCGTGGGACCAGCACATGGCGCCTTCTCAAGTTGTACCTCGCCGAGGGAGCGATCCTGGCGATTGTCGCGGCTGCTATCGCGCCGTTCCTCGCTCTGCTTGTGGTGTGGCTGGCCGGGATACTTCCCTACTTTGAACACATAACCGCTGGCAGACCCCTGCCGGTGCATCCGAACTGGATTCCGTTCGCGGCCGCCGGTATCGCGGGCGTGCTCTGTCTCATAATATTCGTGGTGCCGGGAGTCCTCGGCGCTCGCGCCGGTCTGATCAGCCACAGGCTCAGGGCCTCTCGACCTCCGTCCATACCGGTGGTGCAGAGGTTCTACATAGACATAGGCTTCCTGGTGGTCGGCGGTATCCTGTTCTGGGAGCTTCAGGCTCGGGGCGAGCTTATCTCTGGCAGCCTGTTCGGCGAGCAGGACGTCAACGAGGCGCTGCTGATAGCGCCGGTGCTGTTCCTGGTAGCGGTTGGGCTGATGTTCTTCCGGATATTCCCGATGTTCATACGCTACGTCAGCGGCGAGTCGTTGGGGCTGGTGCATCTCGCGACCTCAGTAACGCTTCCGGTGCTGGTCGCGGCCATCGCATTCGACGACGTCCGCTCGGGCGACCTCACCGGCTGGGTCCCCGAAGCCGCGGTGATTGCAGTATTCGGAGCCGCGTACTGGCTATCCACATCAACTACTCCCTCTCCCTTGAGGGCTGGAGCCAGCCCCGTACTTGATACGGGGATGAGGGTGATTACGCGCGCATTCTGGATGGCCGTACAGATCGGTGCAGTCGCGTGGTTCACGTACATGTCTCCTCCGCATCCAGACCAACCGTCAGCGGTGTTCGTAGGCTCGATCGCCCTGCTGTGCCTTGTGCCCGCACAGGCGCTGTTCTATCTGCTGGCGGAGTTTGCGCGCCATGCGCCGGTCTGGGTTTCGATGAGCATGTGGCACATGGCCCGCAATCCGCTCCAGTACTCCTGGCTGGTGCTGCTGCTTGTCCTGGCAGGTGGGATAGGGGTGCTGTCGACAACCGTCGGCGCCACCCTGGACCGGAGCTACGAGGAGAGAGTCCGATACAACGTCGGGTCTGACATTCGCGTCATCGAGCTCGACTCGTACCTCGGACGCAGAGACGGTCGCGTGGAAGAGACGTTCGGCGCCGTTCCCGGTGTACAGTCCATCTCCGTGGCGCACCGGGCCACAGGCAGGATCGGTGCTGGGCAGATAGGCACTGGATTCAGCTTATTGGCAGTGGATACCGACACTTTCGACGCCTGGTATCGGGACGACTTCTTTGAACGCACCCTGGACCAGGTGCTGTCTACGCTCAAGGTTGAGGAGCCTGTTCGGACGATCGAGATCCCGGAAGGTTCGCGCCAGATCCAAATGTGGGTCAACCCCGAGGATTTCTATTCACTGATCTTCCTGTGGATCGTGCTGGAGGACGCTAACGGACGGACGGACACCGTGACATTTGGCAAGGTGCCGGAGCCCGGCTGGAATCTGGTGAACACGGACCTGCCCGGCGATCTCGTTCACCCGATCAAGGTCGTCTCCATCCAGATCAACGAGCCCGGGTTTGGGGCGACGGCCACCGCCGGGTCTATTGTATTCGACGACCTGGCCGCGGTCAGCGAGTCTGGGGAGGCCACCCTGGTAGAGGGATTCGAGGACTCGTTCGACTGGGTGCATTTGGCGACCACCCAGCTCGGAGTGGACGAAGTTACCAGGGTCTCGGATAACGTCCACTCCGGCACGGGAGCCGCGCACTTTGTGTTCGGCAAAGAGACCAACGTTGGACTCCGCGGCTTCTATCGCGCCGGAGGACACGGCTTCATTCCTGCAGTAGCCAGCCGCACGTTCTCGGCTGCCACGGGCGCGGGAGTGAACAACGCTATTCTGGTCACCCTGCCCGGAGGCGTGGTCCCCGTGGTCGTTACCGACATAGTTGACTACTTTCCGACGTTGGATCCGGCGCGCGGGGGATTCCTGGTCTTTGACATAGACACCCTGCTCACATATCTGGACGCGCTGAACCCTATCGGCGGCACTGCGGTCAACGAGATATTTATCGAGACGGCCCCTGGTGCAGACATGGAGGTGTTCCAGAGTGTGTCCCGAACAGTCAGGGCGCGGGGCGACGCGATCGGCCTGGAAGAACAGCTTGCGGCCCAGGAAATCGATCCGCTCATCTCAGCGGGATGGCGCACGATAGTGCTTGTTGCGCTGGGTGTGGTCCTGTTCATATCAGGCCTGGGATACGTCGTCTATCTCCTGGCGTTTGCCGAGCGCAGTATGGGCGAAATGGGCTCGCTGAGGTCACTGGGCTTCAGCCGCGTCCAGACCATCGGCCTGATCGGCTTGGAGCATATGCTCGTCGCCCTGATCGGTCTTGGCGTCGGGACCTGGGCCGGATTCCAGATGAGCCGCATGATGGTATCATCCGTGGCTGTAACCGACGGCGGCGGTCGCGTTCTCCCACCGTTCATCCTGACCACGAACTGGGTGTTGATGGGGCCGCTGTACGTGGTTATGTTGGCTATATTCGTGGTCGCCCTGCTCACGTTCGGAGGCAGAGTGTTGAGCATCGACCTCCGACGCCTCTCCAGAATGGAGAATTAGCACACTGGGCCCAACCCTCCCCAAAGTAAAGTTCTAGTAGTTATGGGGAGACAATTGCATAACCCCCTCGCCCTTGACGCAGCCACCACCACCCACTTACCATAGTAAATAGAACAACAGTACTATTCATCAGTGAACCCCAACCCATGACCCTCGCAAACACAATCCAGGACAGGACCAACGACGGCATCAGCATCGTCGACTTTCTGTTCGCCGTCATGCGGGCCGAGCTCGACGGCTTCAAACCCTGTCACAGACTCGGAGCAGCCAAGCTGCTCGTCAAGTACGACCGCGACGAGGCCCTCGACTTCACCCTCGACAACCCACCGGAGCCGTCCCGACGTAGGTCCGACTCCGGTTCATCCAGCGAGACTGAGTTCGACAACGCACTCGCCAAAGTCATCCGAGAGTCCACCGACGACGGACGCTCAGTCTGCCGCTTCCTCATCAACGTCATGGACGGCGACCTGAGCGCATTCAGGCCCCACCACCGCATATCCGCCGCAAGAGAACTCCTAAGCCGAGGCTTCGGCAAACACGCCAGAGAAGAAGTCGCACACCCCAACAGTCCCCCTCTCCCTCAGAGCCTGCCCCGTACCCGATACGGGGGAGAGGGCTGGGGTGAGGGTGAAAAGCAAGAAGACCAATCAACTCCCTCTCACTCCCCAGCCCCTGTCCCTTCAGAAGAGTCCCAGGTCGCCATCGCGACAGCCGAGACCGACCCCGAAGAGGAAAAACGCTTGGCCGAGATCAATGAGATAATCGACGATGCCATCGAACGCTCAGATCGCATAATGGCAGAGCAGGCGGAACAGGACCCGGACATCCCACCATATGTCCCCGACCTCTCAGCTTTCAACGAGGCGTGGGAGAACTCACAGAAATGGTTCGAGGAGTGGAAGAACTCCATCGATCCCGAGGAGTACCGGGCGATCATCAAGGAGAAGGCCGCCAACTTCGACGCCAAGATCGAGACTCGAATCGAACGTCGAAAGCAGATCGCGGCGGACCGGGAACGCAGGGAGAGGGAGGAGGCCGAACGACTGGCCCAACAGTCCGCCGTGGCGGCTGAAGCGGAAGCCGAGTCCGAAGAGCCACCGGGGCCCCGTCCGCCCACACGCTCACAGCACAGACGAAAGCTGATGTTCGTTCTCGGAGAGTCGATCTACGCTGACTGCGACCATCCCGACTGCGATCTGCACGAACAGGACAGAAGCAGGTTCCGTGGCTCTGTCCAGTACGGCGCCGGCCCCACCTCAGGACACTTCCCCTGACCAGGCCGCAGCCCTGTAACACGCCCCCAGGACCAATCATGCCAGACACACACTCACTCACAACACGCCTCGACTCGGTGTCGGCGGACGCTGTCCGTCTCGATGCCGTCCGCGCTGTCGGACAGCGCATGTCGGAACACGAACGGACAGGTTTTGACTACCGCTGGCCTCTCATTGCTCGGCAAAATCAGAAGCCGCCCGGCGGACTCTGGATAGCGTGGATACTCCTGGCCGGCAGGGGCTTCGGCAAGACACGCACCGGTGCCGAGTGGGTCCGCTCTCAGGTCGAGTCCGGCCGAGCCGGCAGAATAGCCCTCGTTGCCCGCACTCCCGCAGAGATCAGGGACACCATGATCCAGGGAGAGTCCGGGATCCTCAGCATCTGTCCCCCGTGGGCCATGCCTGAATACGAGTCCACCAAGAAGAAGCTCACCTGGCCCAACGGCGCGACAGGCTTTCTCTTCTCCAGCTACGAACCCGATCAGCTCAGAGGCCCGCAGTTCGACGCCGCATGGTGCGACGAGCTCGCATCGTGGAAGTACCCGCGCGACACCTGGGACAACCTCGCCTTCGCGCTCAGGCTCGGCTCGGACCCCCGCTGTGTAGTCACAACCACACCCAAGCCCATAGCCCTGCTCAGGGAGCTTGTCGCCCGCCCAGACGTTATAGTCACCAGGGGCACCACCTACGACAACGAGGACAACCTCGCCCCCAGCTTCTACTCCCATATCAGGTCCCAGTACGAGGGCACCCGCACAGGACGACAGGAAATCCACGCCGACCTTCTCGACCAGTCTGAAGACGCCCTGTGGGAGAGACAGTGGATAGACGACTCCAGGGTCAAGAGCGCCCCTGACAGCCTCGTTGAGGTTGTCGTAGCCATAGACCCCGCCGTCTCGTCCAACCCCCGAAGTGACGAGACAGGCATAGTCGTCGCCGGAGTGGACTCCGACAAGCGCTGCTACGTTCTGGCAGACGGTTCGGGACGCATGTCCCCCAACACCTGGGCCGAGCGCGCGATAGCTCTCTATGAAAAGCACAGCGCCGACCGGATCGTTGGCGAGACCAACAACGGCGGCGACCTTGTAAGTGAGGTGCTCCGCACTGCGTCCGGCGGACAGACTTTCAGATTCCTCGCAGTGAACGCCAGCCGTGGCAAGTACGCTCGCGCTGAGCCGATAGCGGCCCTCTACGAACAGGGCAAAGTCCACCACGTCGGAACGTTTCCCGAGCTTGAGGACCAGATGTGCACCTGGACCCCGAAAGGCCCAGCCGACGCATCCCCCGACCGTATGGACGCCCTCGTCTGGGCCATCACACAACTCATCAACCGAAGAATCACCAAGATATGGGTCTAACCCCGACACTCCCAACCGTCATACCGGCGAAGGCCGGTATCCAGACAGCAGCCCCCTCTCCCTCAGGTCTGACAGGAGTATGTGAACACGCGCGCAAACGTGAACACCAGCCTACATACCCCCTCTCCCTCAGAGCCTGCCCCGTACTCCGATACGGGGGAGAGGGCTGGAGCCTGCCCCGCAACCGTACCTAGTGAACTGTACCTGATGGAGCGAGTCTCGTTGGATCTGTCAACCGATAAGGTTCGGCGTGCATCTTACATATTGAAAAGGTCGCAGCGCACCTTTAGACTGTCAATATCCAGTGGTTATATTACTTAACCAGATGGAGCGTGAAACACTCTCGGGGATGCAGCAACCGACAGGGAAGCCGGACAGTCCAGGTTCCAAAGCGAACCTAGCATGGTATCTCATACTATTCTTCGCTCTATTTTCAATTGGTTCGCTTTTGGTTGTATGGCGAGAGGTGAGAGAAGAGTCGTCGGATAGCTGGTTGTCTACCGCAGTAGCCGTTGGGAATGGCTTGGAGTGGGTGGTGGTTGTGGCTGGAGGCTTATCTTACGCGGTAGTGGAAGGGAGCATATATGCTTGCAGCCAAATACAGGGAGCAGTTGTGGGCCAGAGGTATGGAGAAAGGGCGCGAGGAAGGGCGCGAGGAGACTCTCGCTCAAATCTTTGAACTGCTGGACGAGGAAACGCGCAAGAAAATTGAGCGACACTTGGGCCTCGACAAAGAGGTTGCACGGCCAGGTAAATCCTGACAGTTAGCTCAGGCATCAAATTTGGCAGAGACCTCGGCTGATTCAGTCGGGGTCTTTTCTTTGCAGGCGCCTGATTACCCGCCCCTACGGTCATTCCCGTGCCCGCCCGTCATTGGCATGAAAATGGTCCACCAACACAGCCCTCAACTCGTCATTCCGGCCTTGAGCCGGAATCCAGGGGTGGGCATGGGCAGGCTCCGCATTTTCATTGCTCCTTGTGCGGGTTGCAACCCCCATGTGGATTCCCGCGAAAGCGGGAATCCACATGCCAGAATATCAGTGAGGAGTTCCATTGAAATGAATGTCACAAGAGGAATCGTGAACGAGCACCTCCTCCCGATCGTGCCAGTCAGCGTCGAGAAAGAGGGCAAAGACTGGCACGAACTCGACATGTTGCTCGTTCTGGCTATGCCGCAAATAGCATGGACAGCGCCCCCGTCCGTCATTCCGGCGAAGGCCGGAATCCAGAGAGTCCGATCAGCGAGAATACGGCGACATTACACGAAATTGGTATTAGATTGACACAAGTGTTCCAATTGTCTACCATCACATCTGATTTCTTTAGATCGTATGATTCAAGGATCGTACCCGTTTGACAACGGAGATGTCAGGTATCCCCTACCTTATGTGGAGGAACTAGACGATGAATGAAGTGCCCCACTTACCCGAGAGATGGTGCTATGACAATGGATGGCCAAGGAGTGACACTCGACCAAAGGATGAGGATGTAGCAAAGATCAGGGAGCTACTGCCTTTTGGCCCACTATCGCTTGACGAAGCCGAAAATCATGCACTGGCTCATAGCGTGAATCCAGTAACCATTCTCAACATCGCCTCCGGTCGATCTTACAAACGCCCAAAGGCATGTCCAGAGAGACACCCACTTCGCCTTGCCTTGAATGAGGAGCTGGCCGCTAAGGAACGGTTGAGATATCAAGCCCAGAAACACAGGAAGGCCGTTGGCGACGCCCAAATTTGGAAGTGCAAATACTGCGGAGTTGATGTCTCGGGCAAGGGAAAATCGGCCTTGGATCACATCATACCCGTCGCTCAGGGTGGTACTAGCAATATGGAGAACCTGCAGATTCTCTGCCGGCGTTGCAACATACGGAAGAGCGACAAGACCCCCGACGCCAGACTAGATCACTACATGGAACGCAAGGTGTCCCAAGACCGTGTAATCGACAAGGTCAACAAAGTGCTACCGCCCATCGTGGACTCCGTCTTGTGGATGGACGCGCAAGATGCCCCGTGTCCCTGGTGCAATTCAGAAACGCGAGTTGTCGAGTCTCGAGAAACCTGGATGAGCGCAGTCTGGCAATGTAGTCAATGCCAAAAGCTGTTTCGAGTTGGAATCGGACGAGAATTGTGGGCCTACTGCGAACGTGAATACTTCTACTCAGCGATTCAGTCCGCCATATTCGAAAGTCGGTATGTGGACGAACAGGCACATGCTCTATTGGAGTCTCTAATGGCGGATGACCTGCCACGAGTCCACGAAATGGTTCGGCAGGCTGCCGGAAATATCGAAGAATTAAAGAAGCTGCGACATTGGCGCGGCTGTCGGAATGGTACTGCGGATTGCTGGTGTATGTTGAGTGACGACCAGTTTGAAGTTGTTCGGACCCATAGCCAGAATGAGCTCAAGTCTATGGTCGAATGACGGAACCATCGTCCTTACTTTGAAGGAACCGGCCAACGCAGCGAGCATCTCGCACCAGCTAGACGATTGCTGTAACAGGGACGACGGTACGCGATTAAGAGAAACATTACGGAGAAGTCAGTGGAATCACTAGGATCGTTCTACCAGTCACTCGCGCTGATCGCAATTATCGCTGGCCCTATCGCGGGATTTGTGTGGTGGAAACTGTTGGGAAAGAAGTGAGCGATGAATACGCCAATCATCAGATGTAATCGTCTTCTGCGCTCACGAAAGACAGATCAATCCGGGTCTTGGGCCGGAGGCATAACTGAGGATGAGTCCTATCCAGACGCAAGCGATGCTACCATAGTGGGACAGTACCGAAGGCAAACCGAATCCTTTAGGGGGCGAGCAGTCGGTTAGAATCAAGAACATAGAGGCGGAGAAGAGCATTCCAATATGGGCACCTTCAACTGGCCACTGCGGATTTCTGACATGGGCGGCCAACAGTCTAGGGACATAGAGGCGACCGTGGATACCGGCGCCGCATACACCACGCTGCCCAGCCGCCTGCTGCATGAACTGGGGATCGAGCCAATGGCAAAACGCAGGTTCCTGCTGGCCGACGGGCGACGAGTTGACATGGACATCGGCAGAGCCTGGGTCACAATTGATGGCGACAGCGAAGTTACTCTGGTGGTCTTTGGAGAAGATGACGCTCCCTCACTGCTGGGTGCCTATACCCTCGAAGGCCTAGGGCTGGCGGTGGACCCCACGTCGCAGCGACTGGTCCCCACCAATCTGATCATGTACTAGGTAGTGTTGATATTTCCCGTCATTCCCGCGAAAGCGGGAATCCAGGGGTGGGGCAGCCCGTAGCATCGTCTAAACTATATGGAAACGGTACTGGTGGACTGTCCTGTCCGCATAGTTGCGGCAGTCTGTAAACAGCCCTGAGGCCCGGATAATCCTCACCAATCTCTCCAGAATTCTTTCAGCATGGCCGATGGTCGCCAGACGCAGTCTGGCCAACTGGAAGCTGCTGTCGTCTGTCGTCATAGGCGTCATCCTCGCGTCGACCATCATGGCCGGCACCGTCATATACTTCGACTCGCTTCGGGACCTGGCTCTCGAGTCTGCCCTGTCCCGACACGATCCGGTGGACCTCGATATCATCGTGAAGACGACCAAGGGGCCGACCAGCCCACGGGAGTCCGCCGCGGTCCGTGACTTCATGGAGGGTGAGTACGGCCGGAGGCTGGGATGGCTGCTCGACGGGACCGTCCGAGGCGGCCGGACTGCTACCTTCTTTATGACTCCTCCAGGAGCTGAGGAGTCCGCCGGCGAAGACAATGCGCGCAGCTACTTCATGTTCTTTGAAGGTATTGAGGAGCACATCGAGCTGCTTCCGGGAGGGCGCATGCCCTCTGACCTGCTGGACGTCTCTCCCGACGGCAGCCCGATCTCGCTGGAGGCTGCCGTTCCGTACAATGTGGCGACCGAGCTCGGTCTGACCGTCGGGTCCCGGCTGTCGTCGGTCCCCCACTGGGCGGATGCCACTCCGTACGCCTCGGTGGCGGTCTCTGGCATCTACCGCAGGAAGGATCCCGACCACCCGATCTGGCGTCTCGACGACGAGATATTCCACACATTCGCCTCTGGCAGCTTCGTCGCCGTGCCAATGTTGGTGTCTGAGGATACTCTCCTGCGCGGGTTGGGCGGTGCGTTTGCGGATATGGACACCAGCTATGGCTGGATGCTCATGGTGGACACGGAACGGCTCCGCGCCAACAACGCCACCGACGCGCTGCGTTCGATCATTGGAATGCAGAGCAGCATGTCGCGCACGTTCCTCACGTACCGACAGGTTACCGATCTTGACGACGCGATCGCCGATTACGACGAACGACTGCTGTTCACCAAGCTCCAGATGTTCGTGGTGCTGATCCTTATCGCCGTAGTGGTGCTGTACTACGTTGTGACCCTGTCCTCACTGGTGGCCGAACAGCGAAAGAACGAAACCAGCCTGCTCCAGGGCAGAGGAGCGACCGAGCGCCAGGTGCTCACGGTGTTCGTACTGGAGGGACTGACGATCTCCGGACTCGCGATCGTCATTTCCCCCTTCCTCGCGGCGCTCGCGATAAGCATTCTAGGATATACGCCCGCGTTCTCGGACCTCTCCGGCGGCTCCCTTCTGCCCGTCACGCTGACGAGGGGCGCGTTCATAATGAGTGCGCTCGGGGGCGTTCTGAGCTTCGGCGCGCTGATGATTCCCGCGTTCGAGGCATCCAGATCGCCTATGTCCAGGGACAGACAGGAGATGGCCCGCCCGTCCCGGCTGTCGTTCTTCCAGCGATACTATCTCGACGTGATGCTCCTTGTGGTGAGCATCGTGCTCTTCCGCCAGCTCATCGAGCAGGGATCACTGGCTGGCACCAACCTGCTTGGGGAGGTCGCGGTCAATCAGCTTCTGCTCGCGGTGCCCGCGATCACGTTGGTCGCCGCGGCAATGGTGCTGCTCAGGCTCTTCCCTGTGGTAATGAACCTGGCCAGCCGGCTCTTGGCTCGCCGCCTTTCTCCGGGGCTGGTGATGGGTCTGTGGCAGATGTCTCGCAACCCGACTCACTATGCACGACTTGCACTGCTGCTCATCCTGATGGCGGGACTCGGCATATTCGCGGCCAGCTTTGGCGGCACACTGCAGCGGAGCTTCACCGAGCGCGTGCTGTACGCCGCCGGATCCGACATCCGGCTCACCAACGTGTCGATGAACAATCGGGGCCCCTCCATGCCACTGGCCAGGACGTACGAGGAGATGGACGAGGTCCTGGACGCGGCTCCGGTCCTGCGGTCGATCGGCTCGCACCTCGGAATCAGGGGGGGCGACACTACGTTCGACGTCCTCGCAGTCGATACCGAGAGATTCGAGGATGTCGCGTGGTTCAGGGATGACTTCTCGGACGACCCGCTCCCGGAGATCATGTCCCGGCTCAACGGTCAAGAAATACCGCTCGGCATCCCGCTACCGGATAACGCGCGCGCAATTCAGGTGCTGCTCAAGGCCGATCGTCCGTACCCGTCAGTGGGAGTCGGTGCGCGTCTGAGGGATGCCAACGGACGCTACTTCACCTATCGCCTGGGATTCCTGGAGTCCAGCAACTGGCGTCTTTACAGCGCGGAGCTGTTCGAGGTTGGCAGCCCCAGATTCAGGCTGTTCCCCACGCGTCCGTTCACACTCGTATCGGTCGGCATCGGAGCGACTGACATTGAGCAAGGGCTCAGGCCGGGCTCGATAGTTATCGACACGGTCCGAGTGCGCCAGTCCAACGGAGAGATCGCCGTCCTCGAGGACTTCAGAAACATCGACGGGTGGAACGTACTCCAGGTGTCCGGTTTCGCCAACCAGGACAGGGTGCGAGCGTCGGAGGTCTCGGCCCGGGGCGACGGCTCGCTCATGTTCGCGTGGTCTGCCGGCCGCGCCCTTGTGACCAGGGGCGTATCCCCCGGGTCGGAGCCTCGACCGGTGCCAGTGGTCGCCAGTACGTCGTTCATGAGACGGTTCGGACACGCGATCGGTGATGAGCTAAAGGTGTCCGTCAGCGGCCGCCGGCTGCAGGTGGTTCTGGTGGACACGGTTGACTTCTTCCCGACCCTGGACAGCTTTAACGACAGGTTCATTGTGGCCGACCTCGAGACTGTGCGAGCGTACGCGAACCTCGGCATGTCGCGCGGTGAGGTCACCGCAAACGAGATGTGGCTGCGGACCGATGTCACGGGCGAAGAGCGCGCGGAGCTGCTCGATGAGTTCAGGCACGGCAGGCCGTTCCAGACAGGCAGGGCGATCGACACCGTCGAGGACCTCGCCGTGGCACAGATCGATCCACTGGTTCTTGCGGGATGGAGGGCGCTACTGCTGATAGCGTTCGGCGCGATCCTGGTACTCAGCAGTCTTGGGTTCCTGGTCCACGCCTACATCTCGTTCCGTAACCGGGAGCTCCAGTTTGCCTTGATGCGCACGATGGGCTTCACGACGCGGCAGCTCGTGTCGCTAATGTGGCTGGAGCAGGCGCTCGTCATAGCGGTCGGCATGGCGCTCGGGACCTGGATGGGTGGCAGGCTCGGCGTAACTATCATGCCCTTCCTGGGGCACGATGACCGCGGAGGCCAGGTGCTGCCGCCGTTCGTGATCGAGGTCGGCTGGCAGAACCTGCTGGTGACGTTTGTCGCAATGGGAGTAATATTCACCGCTATAATCATCGGCGTAATCCTGTTCATCCGACGGATGTCGTTGTCTCGCGTCCTCCGTTTGGGGGACGGGTGAGGCTAGCAAGATGTTCAAAGAACTAGACGTTGTTGTCTTTGTCGAGGGTGCTAATGCCTGTCAGGACAATAGGTGGACGATCCGGGAATTCTGCTACGAGCCGTAGCTGTCCCCCCACTGCCTCTACGTAGCTGGTTAGCGTGGAGAGCAACAGGTCGGTGCGTTTTTCAATACGAGATACGTTCTCCTGGTTGATTCCGAGTTCTCTGGCTACGTGAACCTGAGTCATCGCTCGGGCCCGACGAAGGTCTCGCAGCGACAACTCCTCAGCGATAAGTGTTTTCGCCCTCTCTTCCACTTTGCGCCGACGCTCCTCTGGCAACCTTTCGATTATCTCGGATAACGTTGTCATCTTATCCTCCACTATTGAGCTAGGTTGTCTAGGTATCGGTCGTATCGGTAGTCCGCTCTGTTGATCAATTGTCTGTAGAAGCGCCGTTCGCTGACCCCCGATTTATCACCGGCCACAAGAACGATGCCGCGTCGGTTGGGGTCGAAGGCGACCCGCCAGACGCCGCCGTCCGCATTGAAGCGAAGCTCCTTCATGTTGGCGTGGCGTGATCCGTTCAGCGTGTCCACACGAGGTCGGCCTAGTGTTGGTCCGAATGTCTCCAGAACCTTCACCTGTGCGGTAAGCTCATCCTGCACAGAGGTAGGTAGCGAATAGAACTCGGGGACAAAGACGGCATGAAAGCGGACTTCCCAAGTCATGCTCTTATTATGACTTTCAAGGCATATGCTGTCGATGACATGAGCGTTCACTCACTGAATTGAATGGCCAATCGTTCGTGTTGAGAAGGTCTATACCTACCGCAACTCGCCCCCCACGGTGTTGTCGGCATCTGGCTCGGCGCGACTATCATGCCCTTCTTGGGGCACGACGACCGCGGAGGCCAAGTGGTACCGCCGTTCGTGATCGAGGTCGACTGGCAGAACCTGCTGGTGACGTATGTCGCAATGGGAGTGATATTCACCGCCATAATCATCGGCGTAATCCTATTCACCCGACGGATGTCGTTGTCTCGCGTCCTCCGTCTGGGGGATGGGTGAGGGCGCTTGGCTCCCGCGAGTGGTATCATGTTCGCATAGCCTGACCCAGGCTCAGGTCAATGAACAGCTCTTTGCGGAGACGCAAATGACAACCACGACCACCGCAGCACGAAGACACGAGCTTGCTAAAGACCGCGATGCCATCCTTGCCATGTACCCAAGCAAGGACGGCATTCCCATGCCGGACGCCATGCACCAGGAACCGCACTACGTTGAGATTCTCGCCACGCTCAAGACCTTCTTCAACGCTCGCCCCGACGTGCTTGTCAGCGGCGACACGTTCATCTACTACGTAGAGGGAGACCCCAACACCAAGCTCTCGCCGGACTGCTACATCGCATTTGGAGTCGATGACGAAGAGGTGCGCAAGGACGATTCCTACATCGTCTGGCGAGCAGGAAAAGCGCCCGACTTCGCGCTGGAGATCGCCTCAAAGAGCACTTGGCGTCGCGACCAGAACGAGAAGCGCGACGAGTACGCGAGGATAGCCATTGCCGAGTACTGGCGATTCGACCCGACCGGAGGCGACCACTACGACACTCCCCTGGCCGGCGATAGGCTCGTGAACGGCGCGTATCAGCAGATCGAAGTGAACGTCGGCCCGGACGGTATCATGCGAGGGCACAGCGACCAGCTGGGTCTCGACCTGTGCTGGATAGACGGAAGACTGCGCTTCTACAATCCCGCGCCTGGGGAGTATCTCAGAGATCCCATAACCTCCGAGGAAGAGCGCCAGGCTGCTGAAGCCCGCCTAGCATCCGAGAGAGCCGCGCGCCAAGCTGCCGAGGACATCGCTGCCTCTGAGAGAGCCGCGCGTGAAGCCGCCGAAGCCGAGCTTGCGAGGCTAAGGGAGCAGCTCCGGTCTGACAACGGTCGGAGCTAGCCGTTAGCGGAGGCTCTTCTTGGCTCTACTATTGAAAGCTCGCTCCCCGGCTGCCTTTGGACGTGGCGACCAGGGGAGCGAGCTTTGCGCCTATACCTCTCGGAACTCACCATCGACGGTGTTGTCGTCGTCTGGGCCGCTGCTTGGTCCGGCGTCTGCGCCAGGGGGAGGAGGCTGGCCGGGGCCGGCTCCCGCGCCGGCCTGGCTGTAAACGGCCTGTCCGACCGCCTGGAGCGACTCCTGGAGCTCGTTCAGCGTAGTCTCGATGCGAGCGATATCGTCGTTCTGCAAAGCTGATCTCACAGCGGCAATCTTGCCCTGCACCTCGTTCTTGAGGTCCTCCGGGATGTTCTCAGCGTTGTCATTTAGCATCTTCTCGGCTGCATAGGCCGCGTTCTCGGCGCTGTTGCGCGTCTGGACCTCCTGCCGCTTGCGCTCGTCCTCCTCCGCGAAGCGCTCGGCATCCGCCACCATCTGCTCGATCTCGTTCTGGGCAAGACCGGAGCTTGCGGTAATCGTGATCCGCTGCTCCTTGCCTGTGCCCTTGTCCTTGGCCGAGACGTTCAGGATACCGTTGGCGTCTATGTCGAACGCCACCTCGATCTGGGGCAGTCCGCGAGGCGCGGGCAGGATGCCGTCCAGAACGAACCTGCCGATAGACTTGTTCTCAGTCGCCATCGATCTCTCGCCCTGAACAACGTGGACTTCGACGCTGGTCTGGTTTTCGGCCGCTGTGGTGAACACCTCGCTCTTCGACGTGGGAATCGTTGTGTTGCGCGGGATCAGACCGGTCGATACACCGCCCAGCGTCTCGATTCCCAGCGTGAGGGGCGTTACGTCGAGCAGCAGGATGTCCTGCACGTCACCCTGGAGCACACCCGCCTGGATGGCCGCGCCTATCGCGACTACTTCGTCGGGGTTGACGCCCTGGTGAGGTTCCTTGCCGAACAGGCTGACCACGGCCTCCCTGACCGCGGGCATCCGGGTCATGCCGCCGACCAGCACCACCTCGTCGATCTGGGACGCCGACACGCCCGCGTCGCTCATCGCCTTGCGGCACGGCTCGACGGTGCGCTGGACCAGGTCGGAGACCAGCTGCTCCATCCTCGAGCGGGTGAGGCTCATGACCAGGTGCTTGGGACCCGACGCGTCCGCAGTGATGAACGGCAGGTTGATCTCTGTCTGCATCAGGGTGGACAGCTCGATCTTCGCGCCCTCAGCAGCCTCACGAAGCCGCTGCAACGCCATCCGGTCGTGCTTGAGGTCGATGCCCTGGTCCTTGCGGAACTCCTCTGCGATCCAGTCGATGATCTTCTGGTCGAAGTCATCTCCGCCGAGGTGCGTGTCGCCGTTGGTCGCCATCACCTCGAAGACGCCGTCTCCGATCTGGAGTATGGTGATGTCGAACGTTCCGCCGCCGAGGTCATAGACCGCGATCGTCTCGTCCGAGTTCTTGTCGAGTCCGTAGGCGAGCGAGGCCGCCGTAGGTTCGTTTATGATGCGCAGCACCTCCAGTCCCGCGATCCTCCCCGCGTCCTTGGTCGCGTTGCGCTGGCTGTCGTCGAAGTAGGCAGGGACCGTGATAACCGCCTGGTTGACCGGTTCGCCAAGGTTTGCCTCTGCGTCCTGCTTCAACTTCTGGAGCACCATGGCAGCTATCTCGGGTGGCGCGTGCGTATCGCCAGCCATCTCGACGTGGGCGTCGCCGTTAGAGTGTCGAACGATTTTGTAAGGCATCAGCCCGACGTTACCCTGCACGTTCGGATCATCGATCCTACGGCCCATGAACCGCTTGATCGAGAAGACAGTGTTTTCGGGGTTGGTCACCGCCTGCCGCTTCGCGGTGGTCCCGACGTACCGTTCGTTGGATCGCGGGTTTATCGCAACCATCGACGGCGTCGTTCGACCGCCCTCTGCGTTCTCGATTACGCGCGGTTCTCCGCCTTCAATCACGGCCATGCAAGAGTTGGTCGTGCCGAGGTCTATTCCGAGTATTTTGGCCATTTACTGATTCTCCTGTTGGCAGGGCTCGCCCTGCACCCGTAAGTTAGGTCATATCCGTAGGGCGAAGGCCCCGCCCAAGTTCAGGGCAGGTTCTGCACCCTTAAATCCGGTCAAATTGGACGGTCATCCGTCGTGGCCTGCCCCGTATCGGGATACGGGGTGTGCTTGTCTTCGGGAGACTGGGCAACGCTCACCTGCGCCGCTCTCAGCACCCGGCTGTGGAGCCTGTATCCGTCTCGGATGATGCGGGCCACGGCTCCCTCATTCACTTCGTCTGTTGGCTCGAAGAATACGGCCTCGTGTTGGGATACGTCGAACGGCTGGCCGATGGCTGCCTCGATGCGGGAAAGTCCCTCGGACTGGAGCATGTTCTCCATGCTTCGCTGTACCAGTTGCACACCCTCGTACCAGCTGCCGTCAACAGCGTCTTCCGGCAGGTAGTTTACCGCCCGGTTGAAGTCGTCTGCCACACTTACCAGCTTCAGAAGAAGCTGTGCGTTCGCGCGCTCCCTAGTATCGGACATTTCCTGGGTCGCGCGTTTCTTGTAGTTCTCAAGGTCGGCCCTGTATCGCAGCGCCATCGACCTGAACTGGTCTTTTTCACGCTCGGCCTCATCCAGTCGTGCCTGGAGGTCTGTGACCTCGTCCAGTTCGGCTTCCATCTGCTCTTCGAGAGGCAGGGCGTGCCCTGCACCCGTAAATGTCTGACATTCGTCGGACTGTCGGTCTTCGGTCATATTGTCTGGTCCTCCAACGTCATTCCCGCGAAGCTTGTCCCCGTGGAAATGGGGAGCGGGAATCCATTCTTCGTTTCCCGTTTTCACGGGGACAGGCTCGCATCAGCCTGCGAGTATCTGGAACATCTCGTCAAGGCTTTCGTTGAGTGCTTCTCTGAGCGGTTGTCCTTCCAGCTGCGTCATCTGCGCACGCATCTTGATCATCCTGTTGAAAAGCTGCATCGTCACCTGAACGCCGGCCAGGTTCAACCCGAGATTTTCTACCAGATGCTTGATTAGCTGTAGACGCGCAATGTCCTCGTCCGAGTACAGCCTGGACATGCCCATTGTGCGTGAGGGCAACACAAGGCCCACCCGTTCATATTTTCGTAAAGTCTGGGGGTGCATGTCCAGAATGCGCGCGGCGACGCTGATGACGTATACACCTTCCTGCATTGGACTTGTTTCCTCCCACCTCTCGAATTGTGCAGATAGTCTCAGTCTGAGACTAACCTTAGAGACACTGTGGCGTTACAGAGTTCGAACGACTTGAGACCATAGTACCTATTGATACGCTATGTGTCAAGTGTTGTAGTTAATACGAATCAAATTAACTCATACAACAGTCCAATAGAGTCATGGCCAGTAGAGTTACGGAGAGAGAGAATGCTTAAGCTCAAAGCGTGCCCTCGGTGTGAGGGCGACCTGCACATCAACAGAGACATGTATGGACCGTACAGGCAGTGCCTCCAGTGCGGCTACATGCGCGACATACCGCAGACGAACCGGCTGCTCAAGTCGCTGGAACTGGCCGACTTGAAGAAGAAGAAGAAGAAGGTGGCCTGAACGGGTACAGTCCGCTGAAGGCCCCTGGGCCGGCGGACGATCTACAGCCTCCTCCTCAAGTAGGACGCCCCCTCGGAAGAGGGGGCGTTCCTTTGTGTTAGGCACCGCGTGTCAGGTTGCTGAAATCTCTACCAAGACTGCTCCCTCCATGCGGGAAAGTCTCCGGTCGAAGGTGTGTAGCGGTACAGCCCCCGACCTCTCGGCTGAAGAGAGGATCATCAGGTCCGAAAAGCCGACACCGCCCTGTCGGTAGGTGAAGGCCGCACGGGCAACGTCATCGGCGGCCTCGACGACCAGACTGTCCGTGGCGGTCAGCTCGACCAGGACGTCCGCAATCTGGGCGCGAGTGAACCGGTAGAACCGTTCCAATACCCAGACGACCTCGATAACAACCTCTCGGCAGACGAAGCCCTGACTGTCGAAGGTTAACCCTTCCATCAACGCCCGTGCCGCCTCCGCCTGTTCGGCGTCGTCAACCACTAGATAGCGAATTATCACGTTGGTGTCGAGGGCAATCACCCCTCATAGGCTCCTTCGGCGATGGCGCGATCCATGTCCTCCAGTGTCGCCGCCGGACCATCATGCCGGAGTATGCCGAAGAGTCGGCTCACGGGACGTACGGGTAGGATACGGACTTCTCCATCTTGGATGATATACCTCACTCGGTCTCCGGCCCGCACCGATAGGGCTTCCCGCACGGCCTTGGGCAAAGTGGTTTGTCCTTTCGAGGTGATGCCGGATTCGATCATGAGGAATGCCCACCTCCATTACATTAGGCATAAACGCCTTACTTTACAGAGTATAGTACTGGGAATGGCTATGTTGCAAGAAAAGATTGCGCTAGTGCAATCTTCGAGGAGTGAGTGGAGAGGGGTTAGGAGTGAGAGCCTCTCCAAACCGCCCCTCTGAAACTTATGCAATCGTCTCGTTGCAAGTCTTCACCTAGTCTGCCGGATCCTAGGTCGGTTCGAGAGCAGATGTAACGCCCCGGACCCAGCCGGGCAGTTCTTCGATCTTTCTCATATCCCGGGGGCGTTTTGTCAGCTTATGAGTGACACTCTGACCTTCTGCCATTCGTACGAGACTCCCGGCAGCGCCCTCAGATACCTCTCCCTTCCGCCATCCGTTGAAAAGTATCTCCTCGGGTCGAATACCGAGACAGAGCAAGTAGTCGTAATTCCGGTCGAGACGGATGTGGTTGAACTGAAACGAGCCGCCCCGATCCTCGGATGCCGTCTTGACCTCGAACTTGAGGTTACCAACTTCAAGATCCCACGCCTCTATACGTGAAACCCCCTTGCCAACCGTTATACCTGAATTGCTCAGGTATCTAAAAATGAACTCTTCGCCTATGTCGCCCCGGTTTGTATTGGCTACTTGGCGGAATGGTTCAAGTGTGGTGCCGTACCACTTCGAGGTGGGCGTATGCTCTTGGATTACTTCGAGCATGAGCTCCAGCGGGTTCAAGTAGGGGGCTCCCAGATGGGCCCCGTCGTACCGCGCTTCCAGAAGACCAGGAAGTAGGAGTGGTTCTTTCGTGCGTGGACCTGTCTGGCCATCCTGCTTACGCCGGGCCTGTTGTTTCGCATAACCACAAAGAGGTCTTCTGGGACAAATCCCAGACTTTCGTATTCCTGCATGATTTCGACATGCGTGAACCTCTGCCGGTTGGAGCAGACTTCATCCTGACACTTTACGATTAGCGTCCCGCGATCTCGTAATACCCTATGCGCTTCTCGTCCCCCGTCGATGTAGAGGTCAAGGACGGCCTCATGGTACTTGCTCCTGGTCCGATTGCCCGTGCTGTTGTTCTTATAGTAGTTCTCGTATGGCTGGTGGCTGGAGTAAGCGGTCCCGCCCGGCGAGTGCATGTATGGAGGGTCCAAGACGACGCAGTCGATAGTGTCGTCCTCGTAGGGAAGAGCGCGGCAATCAACACCGGTCGCAATGTCAGTAGGCAGGAGCTCGTATGTGCCGGGCTTTACTTTGTTCCAGAATACGCCCTTGCCGTAGGTCACGTCGGCAACCGTGCTGCCAAGTGCTACATAGAGATCGAGAATCTTTGGAAAGACATCCTCGTTCGCCGCCGCGTATGCACTAAGGACCAGATCGTTGCTGGGTGCCCCGTTGCGCACGACACGCTTTGCTCTCGGAGATACGTTGTCGTCTTCGAGCGTTAATTGCGTTCCTTTTTCGCTGTCGAAGGCCACCTGGAAATATCCGGCCAGTGCTACTCCAGCCCGAGCTGGTAGTGTTTGCCCTCAGTCTTGATGGAAGGAGCGACGACCACCTCCGCAACCTCGTGCATCTCTCGGATGTTCTCTGCACCGACCATGCCGAGGCAGATGTTCAGCGCTCCGACGAGGTTCTGTGTGCCATCCACTACTGAGCTTGGACCGAACAGTATCTGTTCCAGCGTGCCCTTGACTCCTACCTTCACACGTGTCCCGCGCGGAAGGTTGGGGTCCGGGTTTGCCATGCCCCAGTTGTAGCCTCTGCCCGGCGCTTCCTCAGCCTGTGCGAGCGGGGTACCTATCATTACCGCGTCAGCTCCCGAGGCGATCGCCTTGCACAGATCGCCGCCGGTGCGGATGCCGCCGTCGGTGATGATCGGGACGTACCGCCCGGTGCGCTCGTAGTACTCGTCGCGCGCCGCCGCGGTATCCATAGTGGCTGTGACCTGCGGAATTCCCACTCCGGTCACCTCGCGGGTCGTACATGCCGCACCTGGCCCGACGCCGACCAGAACGCCGTGAATACCCGTCTCCATCAGTTCGAGCGCGACGTCATAGCTCACGCAGTTGCCCACGATCACGGGGACTGTCACCATTTCGAGCAGCTCCGGGAATCGCAGTCCACGCTCGCTATTCGAGATATGCCTTGCCGTAGTGACGGTGGACTGTACGACGATCACGTCCGCGCCCGCTTCGGCCGCGAGCGGCGCGAGGCTCTTGGTCCTTGCCGGTGTAAACGAAACGGCACACTTTGCGCCGGTTGCCTTGATCTCTTCGACTCGCTCCCCGATCAGATCCTCTCGAATCGGGGCGGAGTACACCTTCTGGAGCAGGGACGTCACCTTTGCCTGTGGCGTCTCCACGATCTCCTCGATTACGCTCTGCGGGTCGTCGTAACGACTGTGGACGCCCTCCATGTTGGTTACGGCCATTCCGCCGAGCCTGTCCAACGCGCCCGCAAAGCTGGGAGACGAGACCGCATCCATGGCCCCGCCGAGGACCGGAGTTGACAGGGTGATGCCGTCTACTGAGAAGTCGGTGCTGGTCAGCTCGGGGTTGATCGTTAGCGAGCCTGGCGCGATCGCCACCTCGTCGAATCCATATACTCGTCGAAGTTCTCTGAGGTGTCGGACCCCCATAGCGCGGAAACCTCCTGCGATTGTGTCATTCATGTATGGGCCGGCGTGGGCCGGAGTCTTGGATGTCGATTACCTCGGCCCTGCGACGCTGTCACTCTCCGGGTCGTCAGAGGAAATGGGGGCGCCGTGTTTTGCTGGACTCAAATGCGCGCCAGAATCGCGGCCATCATGTCCTGTAGGTCAGGGAACAGATGCGCGTCCGGCAAGTGCTGGTGCGAGGCTATAAGCTCATCGTCGACGTAGATGTGGAACATCCCGTGAGTGCTCGGGATCAGGTTGAACTCAGCGATCGAGTCACCGTTGCGGCTGAGGGCTTCTCCCGCCATCCAGGCGGCACGCAGAGCATGGCCTCAGTGCTGACAGTACTCTAACCGTATCCTGAGACCATCGTCCGCCATGCGCCCACCTCCTGCGACGGTATTACGATATGGTATGTCGTGAGGCCGTGTTCGGTCAATGGCGGTTGCGATCAGAATTCAGGATATGAGGGACTGCAAGCTACCTCCACTCGACTCCTGTAAACTGTGACAGCAGGATCATGACTCTGGAACAAGACATAAAGTCCCTCGCGCTTGAGATCGGCTTCGACCGCGTCGGTATCACTGACGCCGAACCCTTCGTGCGGGACGAAGCGGCCGCAGTCGAGCGTGTCCGCTCCGGGCTGATGGATGGCCTTCCCTGGTACACAGAGGAACGAGTGCGCCGGATGAACCGGCCTCGGGCGCTTCTCGAAGGCGCACGCTCTGTGGTGTCGCTGGCGCTCAGCTACAACACCGGAGAACCTTCGGACGACGCTCCAGGGCCGCGCGGCAAGGTGGCCCGCTATGCTTGGGGGCGCGACTACCACAGCCTCATAAAGAGCAGGACTAGGCGGTTCGTGCGGGATCTGCCCGACGTCGTTGGGGGGCCTGTCAGAGCCCGCTACTTCGTTGACGACGGTCCCATGAACGACCGCGCTGTCGCCGAGCGCTCCGGTGTGGGATGGTTCGGCAAGAACACCAACATTCTCACTCCGACCCACGGCTCCTGGGTGTTTCTGGCTGAGGTGGTTACCGATCTGGAGCTCAGACCGGACCCTCCTCTCAAGAAGACATGCGGTGAGTGTGTCCGCTGCATTCCGGCCTGCCCGACCGACGCGATCGTCGCCCCGTTCGTTATAGACAACCGCAGGTGCATATCGTTCCTGACGATCGAGCTTCGCGGCCCCATTCCGCTCGACCTGCGTCCGCTGATGGGCGACTGGGTGTTCGGTTGCGACATCTGCCAGGAGGTGTGCCCGGTCAATCGCAAGGCCGCGCCGAGCCGGGAGATGGAGTTTCGAAAGCGGCACGACTTCGACGCGCCTGAGCTCATCCCGCTGCTGAGCCTCGACGAAGAGGGTTTCAGGCAGCGGTTCAATGGCAGTCCCATCCGGCGCGCCAAGCTCGCGGGACTCCAGAGGAACGTGTGCGTTGCGCTGGGGAACATCGGCGACACTGTGGCAGTACCGGCGCTGGCTCGGGCTCTATACTCGGACGAAGCCCTTGTCCGGTCGCATGCCGCCTGGGCACTCGGTCAGATCGGCGGCGAGACGGCGCGTGGGGTGCTGCGAACGGCGCTGCTGGAAGAGGACGACTCCGACGTGGCCGGGGAGATTAGGGATGCTCTTGCGCGGGTCACGAGCTCTTCGTGAGCGTGATCTGCGCGTCCTAGCTTTCTCTCTTCTACCTTTCGAAGAAGTCCAGGTCGATCGCGAACGCGGCGGTGAGCAGCAGAAGCCGGAAGTCCTGAGACCTCTCGGAGTCGTTGAACAGGACCTGGAAAGTGTCGGCGTCGGTGAAGCCCTCTCTCAAGAGACCGGACCACTGCTTGGTTACGCGGCCTATCTCCTCCCCGCGCAGGTCCCGCACGAAGAACGTATAGGGCCTGAACAGGCTGCCGACAACCTCTCCGATGGGCTGCTCGTTTTGATCTGTGAGCGTAAACCTGCGCTTGAGGAACCCCAACTGCCGGTTCAGCGCGCCTACGTGACGGCCTGAGTCGTCGCTCATGTGCAGGTGCGAGAAGAACCAGAAAAACTGCCTGCTGGCAGTAAGAATCGGGTTGCCGTTCGTGTCGACGACGTGGAGGTCGAGCGGTCGGTGTGTTTTCAGAAAGAACCTGGAGAGTCCGCCGGACTCCTCGTAGGCGTACATTACCTGCTGCCCGTCTGGAGTAAGAACCTCATAGCGGTTTCTGGTCTCGAACCCTGTGATGGCTTCAAGCGCCTCAACCTGCTGGCGTACGATCAGCTCCTGGTGTCGCGTGATGTCTATCAATTCCGATCATACTCCTGAAATGCTGAGAGTTGTCTAGAGACGGGGACCGCAGGCTCTGATTATCTGGGGCACACTCGTATCTTTGCGGCGACATCGTAGCTGAACACTATATCGCCGGCGCCGGAGTCAAGTGTTATGACTCCTCGAGTCTTTGCAGCCTCCCTCACGTCCACCTCTCGGCCAGGTACGAGGTTCTGCTCCACAAAATACTTCAGAAGCGCGGGGTCATCCTCGGGTACCGAGTCTATGACGAGCTCCTCTCCCTGCTGCGCTTTGTCCAGCGTCTTGGTCTGTCTGGTGGGAGTGTAGGCGCTTCCGGGGATGGGGTGTCCGAACGGGCACGTAGTGGGGTCGTTGAGCGCCTTCACGATCTTCTCTTCAAGGTATTCGGAGATCGCGTGCTCAAGGCGATGGGCTTCGATATGGGCCAGGTGCAGGTCTACTTCCAGCAGGTCCACCACCAGGCACTCGGCGAGCCGGTGTCTTCTGACGATGCTCTCGGCCGGCTTCCGGCCTTTGGATGTCAGCACCACTTCTTTATTGGCAGTCGTCTCGACCAGGCCCTCCCGGGAGAGTCGGCGGATCATGCCTCCTACGGATGGCAGCGACGTCCCCAGTCCCTCGTCCATTGGAAGTGTCTTGAGGTGGTCGGCGAGCACCGTGAGGGTAACGCGCACGTTCTGCTCTTCCAATCGGAATATGGACAGCAGGTAGTTCTCCGCGCCCATCGACAGGCGCGTGGCGGTGTTTTTTGACTTACGGTTGCGAGAAGTAGAGCGAGAAGTCATCGCAGTCCCACGACAATCGGTGGAGTGAAGTACCTCTCCGATTATAACAGAACGGTATGCGAAGGCTTACGCTCGCCGTAGCGCTGATATGTCCATGTCATGGCGTGACTTATGTTGACACGGCTTCCCGCAGAGACGGCTCACGAAGATAGGCAGCCAACTTACCGTTGTGCTTGCGAACCCGCAGAAATTGGCTGACGGGCTTTGAGGCAAGGGCAGTTGCGAGATCGTCGTCCACATCGTCGAGTTCAATTCCCTGTCCCGAATTGATGTGATGCAGGAAGTTGAATATCGTAAGACCGACCGGGACGCATCCGGCCGGCTCCAATCTCAACAGAATCTGGTCCGAAATCTGGTACCCTGTCCCGCCTCTCGGCTGGCCGAAGGATATGTAGAGAGTGTCCCCCTCCGAGTCATAGGTTATTCGAACAGAGTTCATTGGGAAGACGCAGGTTCGCTCGATTGTAACCTACCGCTTTGTCCACTGCTTGGCCTTGCGCGCTCGGGCGAGACCGTACTTCTTGCGTTCCTTTTCGCGGGCGTCTCGTGTGAGAAGGCCGGCCCTCTTGAGCGGTCTCCGCAGAGCGGGGTCGGCTACCTGGAGCGCTCGGGCGATGCCGTGACGCAGCGCTCCGGCCTGGCTAACAACTCCTCCGCCGCGTATCTTGGCGACGATCCGGAACTGGCCGTGCGCGTTCGTCACGTCGAAGGGCTGCCGGATGAGCTGCTGCCACGAGTCCCACGGGAAGACCTCTTCCAGCGGTCTGCCGTTCACCTGGTTGATGCCAGTGTCGGTGTACAGCCGGACCTGGGCTACCGAAGTCTTCCGCTTACCCATGGCATAGTAGTAGTGTTGCTGGTCTTGGACCATTAATGCCTCCGTTTAGCCTGACACCTGCGCAGCGTGCGGATGATTCGGGCCGACGTACACTTTCATTCGTTTCAGCATCTTTCTTCCGAGCGAGTTCTTCGGCAGCATACCCTTCACGGCCTGACGGATCACGCGGTCGGGATGCTTCTCCAGCATATCAGCGAGTGTCCGTTCGGTCAGCCCGCCATGGTACCCACTGTGCCGGTAGTATATTTTCTGAGCCACTTTGTTGCCGGTCACATGGATCTTCTCCGCGTTGGTGACGATCACGTAGTCTCCGGTGAGCAGGTGTGGGACGTACAACGGGTTGTGTTTGCCGTTGAGAATGGTCGCGATTCTGGTTGCCAGACGCCCTAGCGTCTGACCCTCGGCATCGACGACGTGCCACTTGGGCTTCAGATCAGAAGCCTTGGTTTCGTATGGTTTTGAAGTTGCTACCATTTCATTCCGTTCCTGTTCTGTTCTGGCCGGTTATGCCAGTTTCGGCCAGACCGTCAGACCGGGCCGTCTATGTAATTCACTCGGATTAGACACAACCCGTTCGGAGGAAGTGCCCGCGCCGGCGGAGCATCGCCGGCCAATGAAATCTGCTTCGATACGTCGCTTACTGTCAGTCTGCCCGTTCCTACGTCCAGCAGCGCGCCTGCCATTCTGCGCACCTGGTGGGGGAGAAACGCGTTTCCCTCCACATCGATTTTGACCAGGCTGTCGTCGGTCTCCAAGTCGATCCTGTCGATCCGCCTGATCGTGCTGGCCTCCAGGTTCTCAAGTGCTCCGCCGAAGTTGGCGAAGTCGTTGATTCCCTCCATGTGTGCTGCCGCGGCTCGCATGGATTCCAGGTCCGGCTGACGCTGAATTCTGTGGGCCGTGCGCCTCATCAGCGGTGACCTCACCCCGGACACCAGGACCGTATACCTGTACAGCCTACTGACAGCGTCGCGACGGGGATCGAACTCCGGACTCACTCTGCGGGCCGATCTCACGGCTATGTCCTGCGGGAGCCTTGCGTTCAGCGCCCTCAGAACGGTCGCGGGATCGTAAGGAGCCTCCGTATCGAATGCTACGACCTGACCCAGCGCGTGGACACCGGCGTCGGTGCGACCCGCCGCCTTGATCCTGACCGCTTCCGCAGTGAGCGACTCTATTGCTTTTTCAATCTCCTCCTGGATGGTGCGGGCGTTCTTCTGGTACTGAAATCCACTGTATTCGGTTCCATCGTACTCGACAATCATCGCCATGCGCATTGTCTGAGTTTCCCGTTCCAACTCTCACTCGTCATTCCGGCGTAGGCCGGAATCCAGAGGGGTGTGGATGGTGCCCAGCAGCTTGCCATCAAGCCATTTTCACCCTCATCCCAACCCTCTCCCTGAGGGAGAGGGGGGTGTTTTCATGCCAATGATGCTGTGCGTCTAGCTCACCAGCTCCACCATCGCCATGTCGGCGGCATCTCCCTTACGCTTGCCCAGCTTGTACGAGCGCGTGTATCCGCCTTCGCGGTCGTTATATCTATCCGCAAGCTCGTCGAACACTTTGCGCACCGCCTCTTTGTCGGTTAGCAGCGCCGCGGCCTGTCTGCGGTGATGCAGAGATCCCTTCTTGCCGAGGGTAATCACCTTCTCGGTCATTCGCCGAGCCTCGAAAGCCTTCGCCTCGGTGGTCTTCAGCGTCTCATTGAGTAGCAGGTTGGTCACCATGCCCCTTAGCATCAACAATCGGTGCTGTGTGGGGCGGTTAAGCTTCTTACCTGATAGTCGGTGTCTCATTTTAGGCTGGCTCCTGTGCCACCTGCTCCTCGGCGGTGTCCTCTTCGACCTGCTCCTCGGCATTCGTCAGGTTCGGGTCGAGCTCCGGTGGGAGGAGGTCGTTCTCTCTGAGTTTGTCATACAGTTCCGTGTAGGACTTTTCGCCGAAGTTCCTGATCTTGAGCAGCTCTTCCCTGCTCATCTGGAGTACCTCGCCGACCCTGTCGATACCTGCGCGCTTCAGGCAGTTCAGTGTGCGCGAGCTGAGGTACAGCCTTTCCACAGGGATGCCGTAGTGCTCCGGTGGAATGCTCAGCGAGATAGACGTCCGGCCGTTCACGCCTTCCTCAGCGGTCTGTTCGGTGTTGGCGAACAGGAAGAACTGGTTGACCAGAATGTTGGATGCCTTCCTGACTGCCTCGACCGGTGTTAAGGAACCGTCGGTCCAGACCTCCAGGATAAGCCGTTCGAAGTTCGTACGTTGGCCGACGCGCGTGCGTTCGACCGTGTAGTTGACCTTTCTTGTGGGGCTGAATATCGCATCGACGGGAAGGACCCCGATCGTCTGACTTTCGCCCTCTGGTTTTTCTAGGTAGCCCTTGCCGCGTTCGACGTTAAGCTCAACCGATATCCTGGCGTCCTGGGAGTCGAGTGTCGCCAGGTGAAGCTCCGGGTTGACCACTTCGAAGTCTGCCGACGCCATGATGTCCGCAGCGCTAACCTGTCCCTCGCCGGCGACCTCCAGCCGCAGCGTGCCGGGCCGGTCCACCTCGGACCGCAGCCTGACAGCTTTGACGTTCAGCAGGATTTCGGTGACCTGCTCCCTGACATTGGGAATGGTCTGGTACTCGTGCTGGACCCCCTCGATCTTGACGGAAGTTATCGCCGACCCGTCAAGGCCGTTGTACAGCACCCGTCGCATCGGGTTGCCGAGGGTCACTCCGTATCCGGGCTCCAGGGGCTCTATGATGAACTTGCCGTACTCCGGTTCGTCCACCTCTACCGAGATGGAGGGATCGGGGATCTCTATCTCTTCCTCTTCGGGTATGTCGTATAGCACGAATGTCGGGTCTGTTGTCATGCGCCACTCTCCTTGCTGAGTTCCACTACTTCGAGTAGAACTCGACCACCAGTCTCGCGTCGATGCCAGTCTCGATCTCTGTCACTTCAGGCAGTGAGGCGACTTCACCCGTAAGGTTGGCTACGTCGAGCCGTAGCCAGGGGGGGACCGGACGCTTGGGAATCCCGACCGTGAGGTCCTGTATGAACTGGGGAGACGAGCCGTTTCTGCCTCCGCGCTTCCACGCGATCGCGTCGCCCGGCTCGACCAGGTAGGAGGGAATGTCCATGCGACGCCCGTTTACAGTGAAGTGGCCGTGATTGACAAGCTGCCTTCCCTGCTGCCTGGAGTCCGCCATCGACAGTCTGTAGATCACGTTGTCCAGGCGCGTCTCCAGTACCTGGAGCAGGTTGTCTCCAGTGACTCCCGGACGCACACGCGCCATATCGAAGTATTTCCTGAACTGGCGTTCGAGTACACCGTAAGTCAGGCGCGCCTTCTGCTTCTCTCTGAGCTGCAACGCCCATTCCGAGGGTCTCCTTCGTCTTGGGACCGCGTTTCCCGGAGGGCGACGCCTGCGCTCGACTGCGCATCTGGGCGTGTAGCACCGTTCGCCCTTGAGAAAGAGCTTTTCACCTATGCGCCTGCACTTGCGGCAGACGGCATCCTTATATCTGGCCATTGGCTTTCCCTGTCCTCTTTCCTTCCGGATATTGATTGCTTCAGGCTGTTGCGGCTCCCATCTCCTCGGAGAGACGCGACACGTTGTATCCCTCTTTGCGTACTCTGAGATCGTAGTACAGCAGCGTCGCCGGTATGTATGTCACCGGCAGGACTAAGATGCTCGCGAGAGTTGCACCTAACATGACGGCCATGCGGCCGAGGAGCGTAAACTCCTCTTCGGCGGCGGTGACCGACGCAATGATCAGGAACGGCAGCAGGACCACTATCGCCAGTCCCAACGCAACCAGCGAGTAAGCTATCAGGTTGAACAGAATCCTGAACTCCGCCTTGCGGGCCAGCGCGAAGCCGCGCCTCAGCGCAGACAGTGAACGATAGCCCTCTATGATTACCGCCGGCGCGGCTGTTGTCATGTAGATTATGAACAGCAGCAACGCTACCAGCAGTACCGTGATCACCGGGATCAGGAGGGGCTGCTCGGACTCGATCAGCAGTGTTGAGAATCCCAGAAACGATGCTCCGAGCACTGCCTGAGCAACGCCGAGCATCAGGATCGATTTTCCCCGCCACAACACCCTGGCATAGCAGCCACCTACGGAGACCTGTCCGGCCACGTAGTGTTGCCCTACCGCGAATATCGCTGCTCCGTACGCGAACGTCAGAGCGATGAAATTGATAATGTTCAAAACGATGCCGAAAGTCCAGTTGTCTAATGGGATGACCGTCAGCAGTGCGACAGGCAACTCAATGATCGCGACCAGCACGATGTATCTCTTGAAGTGACTGCCGTAGATTACGAAAGTCTCGTTGAGTATGTCTCCCAGGCCGCGTTGTCCGAATTCCCGTTGCGACGACTGCTCTTCCACACTTGAAATCCCGTTGCGCTAGACTCTGCGCCGCTTCGGCGGCCTGCATCCATTGTGCGGGATGGGGGTAACGTCCCTGATGGACGTCACCAGAATTCCTGCACCCTGCAACGCACGGATCGCGGCTTCGCGACCGGAACCGGGACCGCGCACGTACGCTTCGACCTGTCTGACCCCGTGCTCCATGCCCTTGCGTGCAGCGTCCTCTCCGGCGCGCTGGGCAGCAAATGCCGTGGACTTCCGGGATCCCCTGAACCCGACGGTGCCCGAGCTGCCCCAGGCGATCGGGTTGCCCTGCGGGTCCGTGATCGTGATTATTGTGTTGTTGAAAGTGGACTGGATGTACGCCCTGCCCACCGGAATCGACTTACGCTCTCTGCGCCGTGACCGTGGTCTTCTTGCCATACCTTGTTCTCAGCCTTACTTCTTGGTGGTGATCCGTCCCCGTCCGGCGACGGCGACTCGCTTGCCTCGTTTGGTCCTTGCGTTTGTCTTGGTTCGCTGGCCCCGGACAGGCAGACCGCGCCTGTGTCGCAGGCCCCGATAGGAGCCGATGTCCATAAGCCGACGTATGTTCATGTTGACTTCGCGCCTGAGATCGCCTTCGACAACCTTCTCACGGTCGACAATCTCGCGAAGACGAGCGAGCTGCGCATCTGACAGGTCTCTTACCTTTGGGTTGTCGAGGACCCCCGCCCTCTCGCAGACGTCCTTGGCCTGGTATGGCCCGATACCGTAAATACTGCGCAGCGAGATTTCGACCCGCTTGTTGTCCGGGATGTTCACACCTGAGATTATGGCCATCGCTATCTACCCCTGCCGTTGCTTATGCCTTGGATTTTCGCAAATGATGAGCACCCTGCCGTGCCGTCGTATCACTTTGCACTTGGCGCATCTAACTTTCACCGACGCGGACACCTTCATAGTCAACCTCAGATCTCTCGATTATCGAACGGCCCCGGCGTACCTGGGCGACACTGCACAGCCGTGCCACCTCGGAGACTTATCGTCGGGGACGCGGGACTGGCGGGCGGCTCCTACCTGAAGCGGTAGGTAATCCGGCCGCGTGTCAGATCGTAGGGAGAGAGCTCGACCAGCACACGGTCGCCCGGCAGCACGCGAATGAAATTCAGCTTCAGCTTGCCGGATACGTATGCGAGCACCTTGTGCCCATTCGCCAACTCCACCCTGAAGCTGGCATTAGGCAGGGACTCCGTTACGGTTCCCTCTACCTCGATCGCCTCCTTCTGTTTCCTTGCCATCAGACTCCTTTCGAGTCGCCCCCGGTCTCGTTCGTGATTAATTGGGTAGTCACAACCGGGCCATCCTGAGTAATTGCAATCGTATCTTCGAAATGTGCCGACAGGCTTCCGTCTGCGGTCGAAACCGTCCAGCCATCCGCCTCAACCTGTGTTTCAGAGGTCCCTAAATTAAGCATCGGCTCGACCGCGAGTGCCATTCCCGGCCGTATCCGCGCTCCGCGCCCGGACCGTCCGTAGTTGGGGACCTGTGGCTCCTCGTGCATATTGAAACCGATGCCGTGCCCCACGTACTTCTTCACTACCTCGTATCCCAGACCCTCGGCGTAGTTCTGGACCGCGCTCGAAATGTCACCTATTCTGCCCCCGACCCTGATCCTTGCGACTCCCTGCTCAAGCGACACGCGTGTCGCCTCGATCAGGCGCTGAACTTCCTCGCTCGTCTCGCCAACTCCTATGCTGAAGGCGCTGTCTCCGTGCAGTCCTCCGTAGATGGCTCCCACGTCGATCTTGAGTATGTCTCCCTCTTTCAGTCGCCGCTTGCCCGGAATCCCGTGAACGATCTGTTCGTTCAGCGACGCACAGATCGTCGCCGGAAACGCGTAGGGCATCGACATACCCGGGTTATATCCCTTGAACGAAGGTGTCGCTCCCAAACTTCTGATTGTCTGCTCGGCAATATTATCGAGCTCCCGGGTTTCAACCCCGGGCTCAACTGCCTCTTTCATCTTCGCTTTTGCGTGAGCGACTATCTGTCCGGCCTCAAACATGAGACCAAGCTCGCGGGCGGACTTTATCGTTATTCCACTTGGCCTTCGGGCCATCTGCGCAACGTCCTCCCGTTCGTGTCGTACGCCCTGAGGTTCTCTGGTTCCGACTTACTATTGCAGATAATGAAACTGTCGGCAATGTCGACTGGCTCGTGTGCAGGTTTCACCCCAAATGGACTGTTATGACGAAACAATCCTTAAACGAGTAATAGTCAGTTTACAAAAACCCCAGCTACCCAACAAGGCGTGCTCCGATCGCTTCGGACAGGGCCGTGGCGACCTCGTCAACCGGCTGCTCTCCATCGACCTCCGAGAGGCTGCCCGCCTGGCGATAGTAGTCCACGACAGGCTCTGTCTCCTGGTTGTAAACCTCGATTCGTCTGGCTACCACCTCGGCCTTGTCGTCATCTCGCTGGTACAGCTCTCCGACGCAAAAGTCGCACTTCCCCACCGTTGCGGGAGGCGACGAGTTCAGATTGTATGGTCGCTGGCACTCTGTGCAGATGACTCTTCCGCCGAGCCGTCGAACGAGCTCGTCGTCCGAGACTCTGATGAATACCACGTGGTCGATTCCGCCCCGATCTGAGAGCGCCTCGTCGAGAGCCTGCGCCTGCGCCTGGGTCCTCGGAAAGCCGTCCAGAACGAATCCGGCGGCGTGATCGGGATCGTTGATCCATTCGGTTATCATGCCGATCGTCACGTCGTCCGGGACGTACACCCCGCGCTCCATGTAAGAGCGGGCGAGCTGCCCCAGATCCGTGTTCCGCCGCTGGTGGTCTCTGAACAGGTCGCCCGAGGACACGGCGTGAATCGCCAGGCTGGTTGCCAGGTTGGCGGCCTGTGTGCCCTTGCCCGATCCGGGCGGTCCCATGAGTATGATGTTCATAGTTGTCGGCCAGCTACCTGATGAACCCTTCGTAGTTGCGCATCAATAGCTGCGCTTCCAATTGTCTCATAGTGTCCAAAGCCACGCCCACCATTATCAGCAGGCTGGTGCTGGAGAGAGTCAGCGCGCGAACGTCCGTGACCCAGGTTACGAAGAATGGAATAATCGCAATTACCCCCAGGAACAACGCGCCGCCCCAGGTGATGCGGATGATTACCCTGTTCAGGTACTCCTGCGTTGGCCTCCCCGGCCTGATTCCCGGAATGAAACCGCCGTTTCTCTGTAAATTCTCGGCAAGGCTTTGCTGTTGGAAAACTACAAGCGTGTAGAAGAACGTGAAAATGACAACCAGGATGAAGACCGCTATCCAGTACGGAAGATTGGAAGGATCGAGAGTGTCCGTGAAGAACTTTGCCAGTTTAGCGAAGAACGAGTCGGACAGTGGGTTCTGGAAGTAGCTGAAGATTGTTGCGGGCAGGATGATGATGCTGAACGCGAAGATCAGCGGTATCATTCCTGCGCTGTTGACACGCAGCGGCAGGAATGTCGATCCCGACTGTCGCTGCATCTGTCCGCCGCGGTAGATGCTTCTGCCATACTGCACCGGCACGCGTCGCTGAGCTTCGTTGAACAGCACAATCACGTATATGATCCCGAAACCCAGGGCGACCACCGCCAGAAGTCCTGCCGCCTGCCCCTGACCGCCCTCAAGCAGTCCCTGGCCTACAACGGTTGGGAAGTTCGCGACGATGCCGGCGAAGATTATCAGCGAGATGCCGTTGCCAAGGCCGCGCTCGGATATGAGCTCACCGAGCCATACCAGGAACATTGTGCCGGCGACCATCGAAACCAGCATGGCCAGTGTGCCGATGTTGAATCCGAAGTCCACCCCGGGCAGAACTCCCGACTGCCGAAGCAGCGTGAGCTGGCCCCACGATTGCAGAAATGCGATCGGGACCGTGGCGTAGTGCGTAATCTGGTTGATCTTCTGGCGTCCCAGGTCGCCTTCCTGCGAAATCGCCTTCAGGCTCGGGATCGCCGGTACCAGTATCTGCATCACGATCGATGCCGTGATGTACGGGTATACGCCCAGGGCAGCCACGCTGAGATTCGATAGCGCCCCACCGCTGAAGAGGTCCAGGAATCCAAGAAGCGCCTGCTGTTGGAACGCCTGGGCCAGCGCCTGAGTATCGACACCCGGTACGGGTACCTGGGCGACGAACCGGAACACGACGAGCATCGCTAACGTGAACAGGATCTTCGACCGCAGGTCTGGGACCCGCATCGCGTCGATCATCGACTGTATGAGCTGGGGTCGCGACGACCGCTGCTGCGCCCTTGCTGCCTGTGCCTGACGCATACTGGCTACTCGGTCACTGCGACTGTTCCGCCCGCGGCCTCGATCTTCGATCTTGCCGCTGCGGAAAACTTGTGCGCTGAAACGCTGATTGCCACGTCGATTTCGCCTCTTCCCAGCACCTTGACGGGGCTGTTCAGGTTCTTGACGAATCCGACCTGGACCATCGACTCGGGAGTCACATCGCTTCCGTCAGGGAACAGCGCGAGCTGGTCAAGGTTGACGATGCTGTACTCCTGCCTGAACACGTTGGTGAATCCGCGAATGCTCGGGAGCCGCTTGAGCAGCGATAGCTGACCGCCCTGGAACTTGACCATCGACCCGCTGCCGCTTCGAGACTTCTGTCCCTTGAGGCCGCGGCCCGAGTAGGTACCCATTCCGCTGCCGTCTCCACGGCCCACGCGCTTTCTGTTCTTCTTTGCCCCCTGTGGGGGACGCATCATATGTTGCTGCATATCGAAACTTTCGCTCCGCGGATCAATGCGTGTCGTCTTCTTCGACTGGGGCCACTGTCACGAGGTGTCGTACCTTGTGCACAACGCCCATGATCGACGGCGAATCTTCATGAATCACCGTCTGGTGCAGACGCCTCAGCCCGAGGCCCTCAATCGCTCTCTTTTGGGAGCTTTCGTAGCCGATCGCGCTCTTCTTCCAGGTAATTGCTATCTTCGCCATTGGTACTGTTCTCTACTGGTTTGTGTCGTACAGGTCCAGTGTTTAGGCTTGTTCAGAAGTGGCTGCTGCCGCAGCCGCAGCCGCCTCGGCCTGTCGGGCCTCGGCGCGAGCGGCGGCTACACGCTGCCGCTCCTTGACTTCCTCGACGAACTGTCTGCGCTTGGCGATCTCAACTTCGGGAAGTCTCATCTTCTTCAAGCCTTCGAAAGTCGCCTTGACCACGTTTACGGGATTGTTGCTGCGTCGAGATTTTGTGAGAATGTCGCGCACGCCGGCGAGCTCGACGACCGCTCGGACCGCGCCACCGGCTATGACGCCGGTGCCGGGAGCTGCCGGTTTGAGCATGACCACCGACCCGCCGAACTTCGAAACGATGTCGTGCGGGATTGTCGAGCCTTTGAGGGGCACCTCAATCATATTGCTTCGAGCTTTGACCGCACCCTTCCTGACGGCGTCGGGCACGGCGTCCGCCTTGCCCATGCCTACGCCAACGCTGCCCTGTTCGTCTCCAACCACCACTACGGCGTTGAAGCTCAGGTGGCGTCCGCCCTTGACAACCTTGGCGACGCGAGATATGCGGACGACCCTCTCTACGAGATGTTGCTCGTCCGGGTCTTCGTACTGGTTGCGTTGCTGATTACGCTGTTGAGGCCGTTGCTGGTTGCGTTGCTGGTTACGCTGCTGAGGCCGTTGCTGGTTGCGCTGCTGAGATCGGAAATTAGTGGTCATCTAGAAAACCAGACCCCCTTCGCGGGCGGCGTCTGCCAGTGCCTTTGTCCTGCCGTGATACTTGAACCCGCCCCGATCGAAGACGACGCCCTTCACGCCCTGCTCGGTCGCGCGCTCGGCTATCAGCGTCCCGACCATCGCCGAGACATCCGACTTTGGAGCGCCGTTGTTGAGGTTCTCGCGTATCACCGGCTCCAGACTGGATGCCGCCGCGACCGTATGTCCACGTGAATCGTCTATCACCTGGACGTATATGTGATTGAGACTGCGGAACACCGCCATTCTGGGACGGCCCGAAGTGCCCGTGATCTTCCGGCGTACACGCTTGTGGCGCATCATGCGGCGCGCCTTGCGCATCTTTGACTGTGGCACCTTATGCCCTCCTGGCGCTCTTGCCAGCCTTGAGATGTACGACTTCGTTCGAGTACCGGATACCCTTGCCGGTGTACACGTTGGGCGGCCGCACCTTCCTGATTTCGGCTGCCAGCTGGCCCACTGCCTGCTTGTCTATTCCGCGTACGCGGATTCGGTTGTTTCCTTCAACCTCAAGCGTGATGCCGTCCGGCGGATTTATCTCTACCTGGTGACTAAGCATTACGCTGAGGGTTATTCCACTGCCGCTCTGAGCGACGCGATAGCCGACTCCGACCAGGTCGAGCGTCTTTACGTAGCCCTCGCTCACCCCGACAACCATGTTGTTGATGAGACTCCGGGTGAGGCCGTGGAGCGCCTTGTGCTCGCCTGAGTCACTGGGTCGGTCGACGACCACGGAGCCGTTATCCCTGACTATGGACATTTCCGCGTGGAAGCTCTGGCTCAGTTCGCCGCGTGGCCCCTTCACCGTCACGGCCTGTCCACTTACCTGAACGTCCACGCCCTGGGGCACCGGAATCGCCTGTTTACCTATTCTGGACATTTTCTACCTTTTCTATCAATGGTATGAGAAGGTATGAGAGGTATGAGAATGACCCACCAACACAGCTCTCAACTTGTCATTCCGGCCTTGAACCGGAAGCCAGGGGCAGGGGGCTCTCACTCCTCTGATCACCACACGTAGCAAAGAAGCTCGCCGCCGACGCCGTTGCGCCACGCCTGGCGCCCCGTCATTACGCCCTGTGAGGTGGACATCACAGCCACTCCGAGTCCTCCGTAGTATCTGGGGATCTCCCCCTTCCCTACATAGACTCTGAGCCCCGGCTTGCTCACCCGCTTCAAGCCCGCGATCGCAGGCTCACTGCGGCTCCTGTAGTGGAGCTTGACTCTGATGTTGGCCTGTGGTGTGCCCGACCTGACGAGGTCGTAGCTCTCGATGAAGCCCTCCTCGGCCAGGATTCTGGCCAATTCGACCTTCAGCTTCGAGGCCGGGATATTTACCGACTCATGACGCGCATTCACCGCGTTGCGTATGCGCGTGAGCATATCCGCTATCGGATCTGTCACTGCCATTCTTCTGTTCCTCTACCAGCTGGCCTTGCGTACACCGGGGAGAAACCCCGTGAGGGCCATATTCCTGAAGCAGATGCGGCAGAGTCCGAAGTGCCTGATGTATGCCCTCGGCCTTCCGCAGTTGTTGCACCTGTTGTGCTCACGGACCTTGAACCGCTGTGGTTTCTTCCAGCGTGCGATTTTAGACTTCTTTGCCATCCTGTCAGACCTGTCATTTCCTGATTGGAGCCGGGGGGCTCTCTAGCTTCTAGCAACTCCCAGTTTAAGGCTTCGCTATACGAGCATCGGGTCGCGCGTCCTCGCGAACGGCATACCGAGCAGCTCAAGCAGCCTCAACCCTTCCTGGTCGTTGGGCGCGGTGGTCACTATGACCACCTGCAGACCTCTGAGCCTGTCTATTGCGTTGTAGTCGATTTCGGGAAATATCACCTGGTCGCGGAGGCCCAGAGAGTAATTCCCCCTGCCGTCGAACGAGTTTCTGGACACGCCCTGAAAGTCCCGGATTCTGGGCAGCGCGGAGTTGACCAGCCGGTCGTAGAACTCCCACATTCGTGACCCTCTCAGGGTTACTGTCAGCCCGATGGGCATCCCGTCGCGGATCTTGAACTGGGCGATCGACCGCTTGGCCCTGGTCACCAGTGGCTTCTGGCCGCTGATGGCGGTCAGGTCCGCGGTGGCTGCCTCCATTGCGCGGGCGTTTTGAAGCGCCTCTCCCATGCCGATGTTCATCACGATCTTTTCCAGGCTCGGGACCTGCATGGGGCTGGTGTAGCCGAACTCCTGGATCATCTGTGGCCCTACCTCGTTGCGGAGCGTCGCCAGCAGCCTGGGGAGCGGGCGTTGAGAGCCGTTCTGTTCAGCCTTCTGATCTGCCATTTGATCTGATAATCGCTCCGTCATTCGATCACTTCACCACACTTCTTACAGATTCTCACCTTGGTGCCGTCCGGCAGAGAGCTCAGTCCGATCCGGCTTGGCGAGTCGCACTGCTCATGAAAGAACTTCAGATTGGCGACGGAGACGGACAGCTCTTTCTGGATGATCCCGCCCTGGCGGAACGCGCCGGAGGGCTTCTGGTGGCGTGATACCACGTTGACACCCTCGACGATGGCTCTGTCCTTGTCCTGCAGCACCCGCGCAATGCGGCCGCGCTTTCCCCTGTCCTTGCCCTTGACGACGAGGACGTTGTCGTTGGTCTGGAGTCTCACTAGAGCACCTCTGGAGCCAGGGAAACTATCCGCATGAAGTTTCTGTCTCTTAGCTCACGGGCGACCGGGCCGAAGATACGTGTGCCTCGGGGCATCTGGTCGTCGTTGATTATCACCGCCGCGTTGTCGTCGAACTTTATCCGAGACCCGTCCACGCGCCGGGAGGGATGCTTGGTGCGGACCACAACCGCCCTGACTACCTCACCCTTGCGCACCGCGGCGGCCGGGGCCGACTCCTTGACGGATGCGACGATCACGTCGCCGACATGGGCGTACTGCCTGCCGCTGCCTCCGGGAATGCCGATGCAGCTAATGGTCTTCGCCCCTGAGTTGTCTGCCACCTTCAGTCTGGTGTAAATCTGGATCATGTCTGATGTCTCGCCTTGATCGCTAGTCCTGTGCTGTCAAAAAGTCGGCTTTACGCCTGGTCGTCTTCGGGCGCCGACGCCGTCGCGCTTTCCATCTGAGCGGCAGAGGTCGCTGCAGCCGACAGAATATCCTCGTCCACTTCGATCTCTTCCGGCTGTACCTCTGCGATCTCTATGCTCGAGAGGATCGCCGCAACCTTCCAGCGCTTTTTCTTGGAGTAAGGGCGCGACTCGATGATCCGCACCGTGTCGCCGAGGCTGCACCGGTTCTCGGGGTCGTGCGCGTAGAACTTGGTCTGACGCTTGACCGCTTTCTTGTAGATGGGATGGGGGTGGCTCCACTCGTAAACCACGACGGCGGTCTTGTCCATCTTGTCGCTTACGACCTTGCCGACCCTGACTTTTCTTCTCTCGAAACTCATGCTTGCGTTCTCTCAGATTCCTGATGCTGGGTTTGAGCCTGCGCTCGCCCCGTGCGCAATCGTCGTCGCCTCAGACTATGTTGTGGTCAGTCCTAGCTCGCGCTCGCGCATCACCGTCAGGATCTGCGCGACCCGCTTTTTCGTTCTGCCTATCTCGTTAACGTTAGAGAGCTGCATGGTCGCGGCTCGAAAGCGGAGATTCATTAGCTCCCGCCGCGTCTCGTACAACTCCGTCGCCAGATCTTCTGCGGGCATTGCCCTTATGTCGTCTATCGGCATTTCTTAGTCCTGTATTTGTGGGCCTTTAACTGTGGGCCTTTAACTGTGGGATTGATGACTCCGGTTGGGCCGTTCGTCGCTTACGCCGGCAGCCTTGTGACGATCTTGGTCGCCATTGGCAGTTTCGACGAAGCCAGTCGTAGAGCCTCTTTCGCAGTCTCTTCCGGCACGCCGGCAATCTCGAACAGCACCCGGCCGGGCCTGACCACCGCTACCCAGTGGTCCACGGCTCCCTTGCCGCTGCCCATGCGGGTCTCAGCAGCTCGGGCGGTTACGCTCTTGTCCGGGAAGACGCGAATCCACAGCTTCCCGCCTCGGCGAGCGTATCGGGTCATCGCGCGACGGGCTGCCTCGATCTGGCGGGAGGTTACCCACGCAGACTCGGTTGCCTTCAGGCCGAACTCACCGAAGTTGATCCGGCTTCCGGCTACCGACATGCCCTTGCGTCGGCCCCGGTGCATGTTGCGGAACTTAACCCTGTTCGGTTGGAGCATTGCTCTGGACCTCCGGTGTTGGTGCCACGGGCGGCTGTGTCTGCGCCGGTGGTTGTGTCTGTGGTGCTGGCGCCATGGGTGGCTGTGTCTGCGCCGGTGGTTGTGTCTGTGGTGCTGGCGCCACGGGCGGCTGTGTCGGAGCGACTGGCGGCTGTGCTGCAGGCGCAGCTTGAACAGCTTGTGGCTGCATTGCGGGCGCGGGAATCGGGTCGGGGGTTGCGGACAACGTGACCTCGATCGGAGAGATCTCCTCCTCGATCTCCGGCTCAGGAACAACCTCAGGGAGTATGTCCCCCTTGTAGATCCACACTTTGACTCCGATGCGTCCGAAGTCCGTCGCCGCCTCGGCAAGTCCGTAATCTATGTCTGCCCTCAGCGTATGGAGCGGAACACGCCCCTCCATCGCCTTCTCCGATCTGGCTATGTCGGCGCCGCCGAGCCTGCCGGAGCAGAGGATCTTTATACCCTCGGCCCCCGCCTGCATCGTGCGTCCGAGCGTCTGCCTGATGGCCCGTCGGAACGCGATCCTGCGTTCCAGCTGGTCTGCGACGTTTCGCGCAACCAGGAAGGCGTCCAACTCCGGCTGACGTATCTCCTGCACGTTCAGCCTTGCCCGCCGCTTGATGATGCGCTCAAGGTCCTTGCGGAGCTCTTCTACGCGCTGCCCACCGCGACCGATCACTATTCCCGGCCTCGCGGTGTGGATTGTCACAGTGACGTCGTTGTTGCTTCGTTCAATCTCAACCCGAGATATCCCCGCGTCCGGGTAGCTCTCCGTTATCCGGCCGCGGACCTGGAGGTCTTCGAACACCAGGCCGCGGTAAGCCTCCTGTTTCGCGGCGAACCACCGTGCTTGCCAGTCCTTGACGATTCCCAGTCGGAATCCAATCGGGTGAGTTTTCTGACCCAAGCTAGAGCTCCTCGTTTTCGTCCACTACCACCGTTATGTGGCTGCTGCGCTTGATGATTTGTGTCGCGCGGCCCCGAGCCCTGGCTCGAAACCTCTTGAGCCTAGGGCCCTCGTTCGCGTATATCTTGGTGATTGTCAGGTCGGCTGGCCGAGCGAATATCTCTTCTTCGGCGTTCGATGCGGCGGACTTCACCACCCGCGCCACCGACGTCGCGGCCGGCGAGGGCAGAAACTCGAGTATGTCCATGGCCTCCTGAACGTTCTTTCCTCGAACGAGATCCAGGATAGGCAGCAGCTTCTTCACTGAGATGCCGGTATTCTTGGCGGTTGCGCTTACAGGCATTACCGGACCCCTATCTCACTGCCGAGGCGCGCTCGGACTTCGAGGAGTGGCCCCTGAAGGTCCGCGTGGGAGCGAACTCGCCCAGCTTGTGGCCGACCATGTTCTCGGTGATGAACACCGGCACATGTCTCCTGCCGTCGTGTACCGCGATAGTCAGGCCCAGCATGTCGGGCATGATCGTGGACGCCCTCGACCAGGTGCGTATCACCTGTCTTGACGGGTTGTTCCTCGCCGCATCGACTTTCTTGGCCAGCTTCTCGTGTACGTATGGCCCTTTCTTTATCGACCTGGACATTTGCTCATTCTTTCCTTCTGCTAACAGACAGTTGACAACGGGCTGGAGACCGCCCAGCGGCTATCGCTGGAATCTCCGGCGCACGATGAACTTGTCCGTCCGCTTGTTCCTCCGGGTTCTGTATCCGAGCGCGGGCTTGCCCCAGGGCGTCTTCGGCCCCGGCATTCCAATTGGCGAACGTCCCTCGCCTCCTCCGTGCGGATGGTCTCTTGGAGACATGACGACGCCGCGCACTTCGGGACGACGGCCGAGGTGCCGCTTGCGTCCGGCCTTTCCGAGCTTGGTGTTCTTGTGGTCGAGTGCGCTGAGCTGCCCGACCGTAGCCATGCAGTCGCTCAGGACGTTGCGCATCTCACCCGAGGGCAGCCTCAGCAGGGTGTATCTGCCCTCTTTGGCCAGCACCTGCGCGCTGGTCCCTGCTCCCCTGACTATCTGACCGCCCTTCCCGACGTGCAGCTCTACGTTGTGGACCTGCGTACCGGAGGGAATCGCTCGCAGCGGCAGAGCGTTACCGACCCTGATTTCGGCGCGCTCCCCGGCCTCGATCGCGTCTCCAACCTGTAAGCCGTTGGGGGCAAGTATGTACCGCCAGTCGCCGTCAGCGTACTTGATCAGCGCAATCCTGGAGGAGCGGTTTGGGTCGTACTCAATGGAGGAGACCTCTCCGGGGACCCCGGTCTTGTTGCGCTTGAAGTCGATCACCCTGTAGCGGCGCTTGTGTCCGCCACCCCGGTGTCGCACGGTAATGCGACCCTGGTGGTTCCTGCCCGATCGCTTCTTCAGCGGCCTGAGCAGCGATTTCTTGGGCCGCGACGTGGTGATGTCTTCAGTTGTCTGACGTACCTGGCCGCGCTGGCCGGGCGTCATGGGCTTCTGGACTCTTAGAGGCATGACTTATACACCCTCGAATATCGTTATCGTGTTACCCGGCGCCAGTTGGACGACTGCCTTCTTCCAGCTCCGGGATACCGAAAATCTGGGACCAAGACGGCGGCGCCTACCCCTGACCGTCATCGTGTTGACTTTCAGAACTGTAACGTTGAACGCTTCTTCCACCGCCTCTTTGATCTGGAGTTTGGTGGCGGACTTTGCCACCTCGAACGTGTAGCGGTCTTCGTCCTGGAGAAGCGTGCTCTTCTCAGTGATAACCGGGCGCCGGATTATCTCAAATGGGTGCAGGTCCATGGTCTACTCCTCGACCCCCACCAGTTCCGCAGCCGCCTCGGCGTTTTCAGAAGGTTTTCTCTCGAACCTTCCGCCAAAAACAGCCTCTGCGTTGCGGACCGCCTCGACGGTCATAACGACCGTGCGGTTGCTCAGCAGATCGATCGCGTTCAGTGTGCGGCCCGGTCTCATTTTCAGTCGCGGTATGTTCCTTGCGGCACGCAGAGTGGCCTCACTGGCGCCGTCGGCGACGAGTAGCACCGAAGGCACGGTGTCAAGGTTTTTGAGGACCTGCGCGACGGCCTTGGTCTTCGACTCCGAAATATCGAAGTTTTCGACCACGACTAGGCTGCCCTCCTGCGCCTTGCCGGAGAGAGTGCTTAGCAGCGCTCCCCTTCGCATCTGCTTTGGAGTGTTGTGCCTGTAGCTTCTGGGACGTGGGCCGAAGGTAACGCCGCCGCCTCGCCATATGGGCGAGCGGATCGAGCCGGCCCTGGCCCTGCCGGTGCCCTTCTGCGGCCTTGGCTTTCTGCCGCCACCGGCGACCTCGGCGCGGGTCTTGGTCTTGGCCGTGCCCTGCCTGCGATTCGCTAGCTGACCGACCATGACCTGGTGAACCAGCGCGGGGTTGAGCTCCGCTCCGAATACGTCGTCACGGACAGTGATCGTGCCGGTCACATCGCCCGCTAGATTTTTGACTTGTAGCTCCACTTCGGCCTTTCCTCTTGTCCCCTCTCCCTCGAGGGAGAGGGTTGGGGTAAGGGTGATTGTCCCCTCATCTTGATCTTCTCCCTCCAGGGGAGAAGGGCTTTTATTCTATCTGGCCAACTTGCGCTTGCGTGTGCCGGACTTTTTGATGAGAACCAGCGAGTTTCTTGCCCCGGGTACCGCACCCTTGATGAATAGCAGGTTGCGGTCGAGGTCCGCCTCCACTACCTCCAGCTTACGCACGGTCACACGGTTGTCTCCCATGTGTCCGGCCATTTTGAGGCCCTTGATAACCTTGCCCGGCGTGGTTCCGGCCCCAATCGAGCCGGGAGCGCGGTGTCTGTCAGACTGTCCGTGCGTCTTCGGGCCTCCCTTGAAGTTGTACCGCTTCACGCCGCCCTGGAATCCCCGGCCCTTGGCCCGGGCCGTGGCATCCACCAACTCCCCGGCCTGGAACAGGCTGACGTCGATCTGCTGTCCAAGTTCGATCTCTGCCAGGTCGTCAATGCCGAACTCTCGAAGCACGCGGAAGTTCTTCCCGGATGCCTTGAGGTGTCCGGCCTCCGGCCTGTTGAGCCTCTTCACCTCGTTGTAACCGAGCTGGACGCCGATGTATCCGTCGGCCTCCTGGGTCTTGATCTGGGTGACGGTGCACGGGCCGGCCTGTACGACGGTTACAGCGTCCGACCTTCCGTTGTCGCCGAACACCTGGGTCGTCCCGATTTTCTTGCCGATCATTCCATGTATGGACATTTTGTATGTTCCAATCGTCATTCCGGCGAAAGCCGGAATCCAGAGTTGGGAGTGGTTTCCTATAAGTGCAAAACTATCTGGAGGTTGTCCTACAGCTTGATCTGTATGTCCACGCCCGCCGGGACGTTCAGCCGCGTAAGCTGGTCGATCGTCTTGGAGGTCGGCTCCAGGATGTCGATCAGGCGGTTGTGCGTCCTTATCTCGAAGTGCTCCCGCGAGTCTTTATCTATGTGCGGGGACCTGATGACGCAGAACCGCTTGATAGAGGTCGGGAGCGGCACCGGTCCGGAGACCCGCGCGCCCGTTCTCTCAGCGGTCTCGACTATCTGGCCAGCGGACTGGTCCAGGACCCTGTGGTCGAATGCTTTCAGGATGATTCTGATCTTCTGCCTGTTATCGGTTACCATTACACGCTCTCGACCAATTCTCTGGGGACCTCGACGTAGTTGTCGAACTCCATTGTGTAGCTTGCTCTGCCCTGGGTCAGGGACCTGATCGCGTTGGCGTAGCCGAAGCTCTCGGCGAGCGGTATCTCGGCACGCACCGACTGGACGTCACCGACGCCCTCGATATTCTTGATCTTCCCCCTGCGCCGCCCCAGGTCTCCGAGAACGTCGCCCAGGAACTCGCCCGGAGTGACTACTTCGAGCTTCATGACCGGCTCCAGGAGCGTGGGCTTGCCCCTGGTAAGCAACGACTTGGCTGCCATGGAGCCCGCAATCTGGAAGCTCATCTTAGACGAGTCAACCTCGTGGTAGCTCCCGTCTATCAGCGTCAGCTTCGCGTCCACCACGGGGAATCCGGAAATGGGGCCGGACACGAGCGCCGCGCGCGCGCCAGCTTCCACCCCAGGTATGAATTCGGTTGGGATTGCTCCGCCGGATACCTTGTTCTCGAACTGGATACCGCCACCACGTTCCAGCGGTTCTATCTCCATCCATACGTGACCGTACTGGCCGTGACCGCCGGTCTGCCGTACGAACCGGCCCTCCGCGAGAGCCGCGTTTGTCACGGTCTCTCGGTAGGCGACCTTGGGACGCCCAATGTTCGCTTCTACGTTGTACTCGCGCTTGATCCTGTCCACGATGATGTCGAGGTGGAGCTCTCCCATTCCCGAGATGATCGTCTGGCCGGTCTCGTCATCGTAGGCCACTCTGAAGGTCGGGTCTTCGTCCGACATATGTACGAGTGCGTCCGACAGCCGGTCCTGGTCGGCGCGCGACCGCGGTTCGATTGCCACCGAGACCACCGGATCGGGAAACGTGATTGTCTCCAGCACGGTGGCGTCGGCCTGGCTGCCGCAGATAGTGTCGCCGGTTGTGGTGGTCTTCAGACCGACCGCTGCGACAATCTGACCGGCCTTGACCTCTTCGATCTCCTCCCGCCTGTTGGCGTGCATCTGCACCAGACGACCGAGTCGTTCCCTGCGGCCCTTGGTCGCGTTGAACACCATCGAACCGCTCGCTGCGCTCCCTGAGTATGCCCGGAAGTAGACCAGGCGTCCGATGTATGGGTCGGACACCGTCTTGAAAGCAAGCGCGGCGAATGGCGTTTCAGGGTCGCTGGGGTGGCGTTTGACCGGCTTGCCGGTCATGTAATGTTTGCCTTCGGTGGGGGGAACGTCGAGAGGGGAGGGGAGGTAGTCGCCTATTGCGTCGAGCAGTGGTTGGATACCGCGATGCCGGAGGGCGGTCCCGCACATTACGGGCACCATCTTGTAGTCAAGCGTCGCTCGCCTGAGCGCGCGCTTGATCTCCTCCGTGCTGATCTCCTCGTCTTCGAGATACTTGATGATCAGCTCTTCGTCGGTCTCGGCGACCTTTTCTACCAGCACATTGCGATAGTTTCTGAACTCTTCGATCATCTCTTCAGGGACTGGACCCTCGCGCGGAACCGCCGGCCCATCCTCTTCGAAGAAGAAAGCCTTCTCGTCCACCAGGTCTATCACGCCGCGGAATTCATCTTCAGAGCCTATCGGTATCTGGATCGCAACCGGATTGGCGTTCAGTCTGCGGGCAATGGAGTCTGTGGCCCTGAAAAAGTTAGCCCCCACCCTGTCCATCTTGTTGATGAAGCAGATGCGGGGGACGTTGTAGCGATCCGCCTGGCGCCATACTGTCTCCGACTGCGGCTGCACGCCCGCGACCGCGTCAAAAACGACGACGCCTCCGTCAAGAATACGGAGGCTTCGTTCCACTTCGGCGGTAAAGTCCACATGGCCCGGGGTGTCTATGATGTTAATGGTGTACTGTTTCCAGGTGCAGGTGGTCGCCGCAGAGGTAATGGTGATACCTCGCTCTCGCTCCTGCGCCATCCAGTCCATGGCAGTCGTGCCTTCATCGACGCCGCCGATCTTATAGATGCGTCCGGCGAAATAGAGCACACGCTCGGTGACCGTTGTCTTGCCGGCGTCTATGTGCGCTATGAACCCGATGTTTCGGGTATTTTCAAGAAGATCGTTATTCATCTATGCCTTGCCGATTCGCCCGTGGGTGCGGGGGATAGTCCCCTTCAACAACCATCGTAGGGGCGGGTCCGCAGACCCGCCCCTACAGAGGCATTTGGTCGCTCAGTTAGTTCACCCCGTTTGGTGAGACGTTACATTTTGCCAAAACAAGCCGTTCTGATGGAAGGCCGAATCCTTCCTCCAGTTGCTGCCAGCGCTATCAGCGCCTACCAGCGCCTACCAGCGATAGTGCGCGAAAGCGCGGTTGGCTTCGGCCATTCGGTACAGGTCTTCCCTGCGCCTGACGGCTGAGCCCTGTCCGCGAGCGGCCTCTGCGAACTCGATCGAAAGCCGCTCGGCCATTGGCCTGCCGCGTCTCGTCCTTGCCGCCTGGATTATCCATCGCATCGACAGCGCAAGTCTGCGCTCAGGCCGGACCTCGGTCGGGACCTGGTAGGTCGCGCCGCCGACCCTGCGAGACCGCACCTCGACCATGGGCATCGTGTTGCGAATCGCCTGATCGAAGACCTCCTGCGGTGGACGGCGTACCTCGTCGGATGCAATATCCAGCGCCTTGTACACGATCTTCTGAGCAACTGTCTTCTTGCCGTTCAGCATCACCTTGTTGATGAACTGAGCAAGCTCCATGTTATGGTACTTCGGGTCGGGTATGACCCTGCGTCTCTCGGCCCTTCGTCTTCGCGCCATCCGGTGTCCTCTATTACTGTTTGTTCAGGTAGCCCGCCCGTCATCCCGGCGCAGGCCGGAATCCATGGGTGGGGAGCTCTAACGATTAATAACCCCGACTAAAGGATTCTGGCGTCTCTCTTGGCACCGTACTTGCTGCGACCGCGCTTTCGGTCGGTCACGCCCTCGGTGTCCAACGCGCCGCGAACAATGTGGTATCGCACGCCGGGCAGGTCCTTGACTCGACCGCCCCTGATGAGGACCACTGAGTGCTCCTGGAGGTTGTGACCCTCCCCGGGTATGTACGCGGTGACCTCCATCTGGTTGGTCAGCCGCACCCTGGCAACCTTTCGCAGCGCGGAATTCGGCTTCTTGGGTGTCTGTGTACGAACCTGTATGCAGACGCCGCGCTTCTGTGGCGAGCCGGAGCCCCTGCGAGTGCGATTCTTCAGCGAATTGAACGAATATCGAAGCGCTGGAGCCTTCTCCTTCTTGTGCTTGGAGCGGCGCGGCTTCCGTATTAATTGATTCACTGTGGGCATAAAAGACCCCTACTATGCATCGAATCTGGGAACAGACAAAAGTCGAGTCGTCAACAAGTGGCGACAAGCGAGAATTCTACCTAGAGTCTTAGACAGTGTCAAATCGGACGTCAATCAATTTGTGCCAATCACGGCCTTGCCATATTCATTGGTCGCGTCTCGAAATCGTAGACCAGGCCGCGCACTACGCTACACCCTGGCGATAGTCCGCTAACCCTATTCGTCTCCTCCGAGAATCACCGGAGGCAGGTCAAGCTCGCGTACTATGCTGTTGAAGGCTTCGAGGTCCTCATCGAGAATGCCGCGCAGGACATCAAGCTGACTGTCTATCTGGGAACTCAGGTCCTCGTAGACCTCGTAGGACTGCCGAGTCGGCGCGCCGTCGGCCATTCCGACAGTGTCCCCTAGTGAAGCGAGTCTGGAGCGCAGACCCCTGGCGTAGAACGCCCCTCGCATCGGTGTATCGGAACTGACGCTTCCCATCAGCAGCTCGTCCTCGATCGCCGACAGCTTCTCCCTCAGGCCTTCCGCCGCCTCTGTCACCACTTCCCTGCCGGTCGCGCCGGTCGAACGCTCTGTCCACTGCTCGATCTGGCCGACGGTGCTGCGGGCCGTCTCCACGGCATCTGACGACTCCGACACCTTGTCGCGTATCGCGATCAGCAGGTCGTGCTGACGTCCCAGGTCTTCCGGGGATATGCTCACGCGCGGGTCTGCGAGTACGTCGAACCTCTCCTCCCAGGCCTCCTCGCCGATCTGCAGCCGTACTCGATACGTTCCCGGCGGGACGATGGGAACGTACATCGGCCGACCGGCTCCTGATTCCCCTTCGACTCGCCGCGCTCCCTCGTGCTTCATGTCCCACACAAACCTGTTCATGCCCTGCTGTTTGGGAACCCTGGGGCTACCAGCGCGACTGGAGAGATGCCGGACGACCTCGCCCTCGTCTGTTATAAACGTGAGCGTGGCTTCCCCCTCCGGTTCCTCGTCGAGGAAGTACGTAACCACAACTCCGCCAGGCGGGTTCTGACCGGCGTCGATTGGCGTTATGGATCGCGTTCCATGCTCAGTTTCAGAGATACGATACGTCGCCGGGATTCCAAGACTGAGCTGGTAATGCTTGGTGCGTCCGGCAGCCTGGTTCCAGTATCCGTATGGCTCCGAGAGGATTCTGTACGTGGGCCCGGGTCGGAATAGATGCGCGCTCGCGGCGTCTTCCACGTTCCCGAACTGGTGGAGAGTGGACAGGCCGTCCAGTATCCACAGCGACCGCCCATGCGTCGCGACCGCCAGGTCGCCGTCCCGGACTACCATGTCATGTATCGGCACAGGCGGCAGGCCTGCCCCGTGCCCCGACACGGGGTTGAGCTGGAGCGAGTCCCACGAGTCCCCATCGTCGAACGAGACGTAAACCCCGCCCTCGGTCCCGGCGTACAGCAGCCCCTCATGCTCCGGGTCTTCCCTGATGACCCGTGTGTAGTCCCCCTCGGGGATGCCCTCGCTGATAGCCGTCCAGGTTGCGCCGTAGTCGCTGGTACGGAACAGGTATGGCATGTAGTCGCCGTGCTGGTACCGCGCTGCCGCGACGTAGGCCGTTCCCGCGTCGTGGGGCGACGCCTCCAGTCCGTAGATCGGAGTCCATTCAGGCAGGCCGTCGGGCGTAACGTCGGCCCAGGTCGCTCCACCGTCTCGCGAGACATGTATCAGCCCGTCGCTGGAGCCCGTCCAGAACACCCCCTGTTGAACCGGAGACTCCGCGAACCTGGATATGGCGCACCGCTCGAAGGGCGCGATGTTCGTGTCTGGATCGAAGTCCTCTCTGTCCGACACGTCGTCCCTGGTCAGGTCGGGACTGATCACCTCCCAGCTCGACCCGTCGTCCACGGACCTGAACACCACGTTCGCAGCCGAATACAGCACGTTCGGATCGTGGGGAGAGAACGCTATGGGGCTGTCCCACTCGAACCGGTACTTTCTACTGGGCACTGTCAGCCCGGTAAGGTCCGGCCACACGGTGACGACACGCACCTGCTCGTTCGAGTGGTCGTACCTGAGCATGATCGCCCCGGCCCCGGGCGAGCTTCCCAGCGCGCCGGAGTACGATATGTTCGGGTTGTCCTGCCTGACCGCAATGTGTCCGCTCTCCGAGCTGCCGACCGAGTAGCAGTCAGCCCACCGAATCGCTCCCCTGCTCGAACGGCTCGGCACGCTTATCGAGGAGTTGTCCTGCTGGGTGGCGTAAAGGCGGTATGGGAACTCCCGGTCCGCCGTGATGTGGTAGAACTCGCCCGTCGGCTGGTTGTAGATCGACGACCACGTCTCGCCGCCGTTGAAAGTCACACACGCCCCGCCATCGTTGCCGTTTATCATGCGGTTGGAGTCGTTAGGGTCGATCCAGAGATCGTGGTTGTCGTAGTGGGGCAGCTCCACCGTGTTGAACGTTCGTCCCCCGTCTATCGATTTCCAGAACGGCTGGTTGAGGTTGTATATGACCTCGGGGTTCCCGGGGTCTCCGAAGATGTGGTTGTAGTAGTGTGGACGCACTGTCATCTCAGGGTTGTCGTTTACGTGCTCCCACGTCTCTCCATAGTCGTCTGACCTGTACAGTCCACCCGTTCTGCCGCCCATCTCCGCGAGCGCAGCCACACTGGCCGCGCCGCCCACGTCGAAAAGCGCCCACACTCTCCCGGGCCGAGCGGCCGTGCCGGTTACGCCGATTCGCCCCTTGATTACGTTCGGAAGCCCGGGATTGTCCGTCAGGTCCGTCCAGGTATCGCCCCCGTCGAGGCTCCTGTATATCCGGGTGTCCGGCCCGCCGCTGTACGAGTTCCAGTAGCTGCGCCGGGAGTCCCACGTCGTCGCGTACATGACTCGCGGATTGGTCGGGTCCATCCATATATCGTTCGATCCGGCGTTCTCGCTGCGGAACAGGACTCGCTCCCAGGACCGTCCGCCGTCGTCCGACCTGAACACGCCCTTCTCCGTGTCCGGGCCCTCCAGGTGTCCGAGTACCGAGGCATAGACGAGGTCGGGATTGTTCGGGTGTATTCGGAGCCGCGCGATGTACCGTGTCTTCTCCAGCCCCACATTCACCCACGACCTTCCCGCGTCCGTGGACCTGTACATCCCGTCCGCGCGGGAGGTCCAATGCAGCCTCGGGATCGCGGTGCACGACTCGCCCATGCCTGCATAGACTACGTTGGGGTCGGACTCGGATACCGCGATAGCCCCCACCGCGGAGGTCTTGAAGTACCCGTCGGACACGTTTTCCCAGTAGGTGCCGCCGTCGTTGGTCTTCCACACCCCTCCGGCGCACCCGAAGTAGAACACCATCGGGTTGGAGACGTCCCCGGCGACCGAGACCACTCTTCCCCCCCGAAATGGCCCTACGCAGCGCCACTCCAGTGAGCCGGGAATGAATGTGTGCGGGCGCATTGCGTCTGCATCGTTCTGAGCGTGTGACTGATGATTTCTCAAGAGGTACCTCCGCGACATCCGGGCCAGTAGATTTCGGTCTGCCGGATCGCCAGCGCATTATAAGTGAAATGGCACGAGGACCCGCTGTATCCCTCGGAGGTTCCGGTCGTATTCAGGAAACGTGCTGTCGAACAAGGCGGCAGGCCCCTCTCCCTCAGGGCCTGCCCCGTACTTGATACGGGGGCTGACAGGGGTAGTAGTAGGGGCAGGTTTCAAACTTGCCCCTACCATGAATACCAACCAACAGTCCCCCTCTCCCTCAGAGCCTGCCCCGTAATCGATATGGGGGTGAGGGTGACACTCTCGCCTGCTAAACCGATACAGGCGCGGCCACCTGCACCGGATACGGGAAGACACTTTGATCGGATACAATGGCACGGAGAGAGAAACATGACAACTATCAACAACACAGATGACCTCATCGAGATATTGAGGACAGACCCAGTGGTTCGCTCGAGTGTCCGCCGAGAACTGCTCACAGAGGAGGTGCTGGCCCTACCGAATAGAGTGAGCGCCCTGACTGACCGCATTGACGCGATCGTCGAGAGACTGGACAGGCAGCATGACGACCTCGGCACGTTCAGAGGCAATTATGCGAGCGAGGCTGTACGGCGGAACAGGTACCAGGCTATTCGGCCATTCGCCCTACAGCGAGGTATCGGGCTGGTCAAGACCAGCCTGATTGACGAGGATGAGTTGGAATGGATACTCGCCAACAGGCAACAGACGCTGGATTCCCGGGACTTCAGCGATGACGCACTGAACTCCTTCCCTGAAACCGACCTGGTGTTGCTGGCTGAGAATAGAAGAAACTCGTCTCAGCGATTCTACATGGCCATCGAAACGTCCTTTACTGGAACCGATCATGACATCAACCGTGCGAGGGATGGAGCCAGGATCCTTCGGAATGCGACGGACCTGGATGTTTACGCCGTAGTGGCGGCCGTGAGATGGGACGTGCGTGCGGACACGAGCCGCGTTGTCGAGGATGTTCAAGAGTACATTGAAGCAGACGACGAAAGCCTTGTGTACTGGCTTCCACTAATCGAGAGACGCTTGGAGCCAGCAGACCCGCGTTAGTCTCAAAGCATCCACATACATACAGCAACTATGAACTGTGACCCCGGTAGGGGTCACAGTCTGCTACGCGACACGCTCGACACGGCTGCGGTCTCCTCTCTCGTACAGGCTGCCAGCCCTCTATGTCGAAAGCTCAGGATCACTCGCAAGATGCAACCTATCACCTCTCAGGTGTCAATACGTCCACACCCGATCGAAAATGATACTGCTGTCTGATTTGACATATCCAGGCCAGAGACACGAAAATCCCTTGAGGTTTTGAAGGCTGAAGAAACGGTTTCTGAAGCTAATGGACTTTCGAAAGGATGGGAGCATTACTTTGAAAATAGCTAGAATGACCACTCTCATAGTGCCGATCATGCTGGTCGCATTGCTTGCGGTCGCCTGTTCGAGCGACGCGCCGGCTCCGTCGCCGACTCCGGATGTGTCGGCAATTATCCAGCAGGCGCTCGAAGCACAGCCGCAGGGCGCGTCTGCCGATGAGGTTGCCCAGGCGGTCCAGCAGGCCATGTCAGCACAGCCGGGCGTGACCGAGGACCAGATGGCTGGCGCCATCTCCAGGGCCATGTCCGACAGCCCGGGCGTGACCGAATCCCAGGTAGCCGACGCTATAGGCGGGGCGCTGCGCAGTCAGACGCCCGGCATCACCGAATCCCAGGTAGCTGGCGCCATAGGTGATGCGCTGCGCAATCAGACCCCCGGCATTACCGAGGCCCAGGTCGGCGACGCCATCGCCAGCGCTCTGGCCGAGAGGCCAGGCGTGACCGAGGGCCAGGTAGCGGGGGCAATCGCCGAGGCATTGGCGGCTCAGACTCCCGGCCTGACCGAGGCGGAAGTCTCTGAGGCCATCGCCAAGGCGCTGGCCGACCGCCCGGGCGTTACGCAGGAAGACATCCAGAAGGCCGTTTCCGAAGCGGTCTCGATGGCTATGCCCGCGCCCGCCATGGACGAGCCCGCAATGATGATGGACTACCCCGACCTGCTCGTCAGGGACGTGTTCTTCTTCGCCAACCTCACCCCGCCGAGAGGCTGCTCTTTCTGGGGTTGCCGGGTGTCGTTCAACATGTTCGACGGGCTGGTGGCCATCGACAACACCTCGCCCAACAAGAACGTAGTCCCTAACCTTGCCGAGTCCTGGGAGATCTCAGAAGACGGCAAGACCTACACGTTCAACATTCGCCCAGACGTGAATTTCACCACCGGACGTCCGGTAACAGCCGACGCGGTGCACAAGTCCATACAGCGCGCGTTCAACGTCTTCGAGCGTGAGGGAGTCGCCGAAAGCCAGGCATGGTACACACTCACCGAGAACATGGAAGCAGTTGACGACTCGACGTTCCAGTGGACTCTCACCGACCCATATGCTCCTTTGCTGCCGCTTCTCACCTCCAAGGACCTGCTGATTGTCGACGCCGAAGAGGCGCTCGCCAACGAGGTTATGGACGAAAACGGCTCCGACTTCGGCGTCGGGTGGGCAAGCGAGAGGTCCATCGGCACCGGCCCGTTCATGGTGGAGAGCTTCACCGCTGAGCAGCGCCTGGTCATGGCCAGGAACATGGACTACTGGGGCGGTCACGACGGTGTGAGCCCATCGGTAGAGCGTGTTATCGACCTACACGTTCCCGAGCCTGCCGTCGGCGCACTTCAGCTCTCCGCGGGTGAGGTCGACGTCGCGCTCCAGCTCGACCCCGTCTCTCTCCAGTCGTTCCAGGGTGACGACGACGTCAACGTTTACACATACCCGTCGCTCATCACCTGCAACTTCCTGGTTGACAGGCGCATCGAGCCGCTCGACACTCCCGAGGGCTTCCAGGCCCTTCGGCACGCGATCAACTACCAGGGCCTGCGTGACGTCGTCGCGCTCGGACTGGCAGACGTTCACCAGAGCCTGATCCTCCCCGGCATGGCCGGACACGACCCGACCATCGCTACGAAGTACTACCACAACCCCGAGCTGGCCAGGCAGCTTCTCGCAGACGCGGGTTTCGCCGATGGCTTCGACGTCAAGATCCAGCTTCGCACCGGCGCCTGCGGCTCCGTCGTCTACCAGAAGGCCCTGGAGTTCTTCCAGAACAACCTGAAGGAAGTCGGCATCAACGCAGAGATCGTCCAGTCGACCAGCTCCAGGTTCTGGGGTGAAATCATCGCTGAAGAGATGCGCGACTTCGGAATCTCCGGCCTCGGCGTTACCTACTTCGATGCCGATCAGCCCGCCACCGTGAGGGCTCTCGGAGAGTGCAACATGCTTGGACTCGACGACGTGGTCCCGGACGTTGCCGCAAGGCTCGCCGAACTTACCAACATGGGCCGCATCGAGACCGATTCGCAGGCACGCCACGTCATCTACCGTGAAATGTCTGAGCTTATGGTCGACAACTGCGGTGAGATGACGGTGCTCCAGGTACGCGACTCAGTCGCGCATCGGACGAACATCGGCAACATCGTTCCGGCCGCCCACGCCTTCACGCCCGAATTCCGCTACATGACCAAGAAATAGCAGGTCGTCGTCGCATACTCCATAATCGGGCATAGATGACCCACCGGCGATTGAGCCTTCGCTCGGTCGCCGGTGGGTCCCCGCTTTCGTCAATCCGTCTACTCTGATCCTCTGATGAGAACTACTACTTGTCTCTAACCAGATACATAATTCGCCGGATGCTCCTCCAGGTATTCGTACTCGTCGGCGTCTCGTCGCTGACCTTTTTCATGATGATTGTCATGCCCGGAGACCCGTCAACGATCCTCATGGACACAACCGGAGGCATCAGTAATGATGCCGTCGAAAAATTCAGAGAGCGCTGGGGGTTCGACAAGCCCGCCTACATGCAGTACATCACGTTCATGGGCAATCTGGTACGCGGCGACTTCGGTGAGTCGTTCGTGACCAGGAAGGAGATACGGACGGAGCTGGCGAGCTTCCTCCCCGCCACGGCGGAGCTCTCCGCGGTGGCCTTCCTGATGGCTGTGATTATGGCCATACCAGCCGGGATACTCGCCGCCGTCAAGAGGAATGCACTGCCGGACCACATCGTCCGCATTGTGTCCCTCTTCGGCACGTCCATGCCCATCTTCTGGTTCGCTATTATCATGCTGCTGGTGTTCTTCTTCTACTTTGGATGGGTGCCGTCCTCTCAGCGAATCGGCATCACCCTTGACGTTCCCCAGACAGTAACCGGGTTCTACACCATAGACACCCTCGTCGCTGGCGACCTCAGGGGATTCGTGTCTGCCCTCCACCACCTGGCGCTGCCGGCATTCGTGCTCGCCTTCTCAGTCGTTGGACTGCTTGCCCGCGTCACCCGCACCAGTATGCTGGAGGTGCTCGGCGAGGACTACATCCGCATGGCACACGCCAAGGGACTCCACAACAGGGTCGTGCTCTACCGTCACGCGCTCCGAAACGCGATGATCCCGACGGTGACGATCCTCGGCCTCCTGGTGGGCGGCCTGCTGTCCGGCGCCGTTCTCACTGAGACGATCTTCGCCTGGCCAGGACTCGGACGGTTTGCCGTCCAGTCGATCTTCTTCCTCGACCGAGCCGCGGTAACCTCCGTCGCGCTGATCATCGGCATCGCCTACTCCACGGCCACTCTCATCGTTGACATCATCGTAGCGATCCTCGACCCGCGAATCACGTACACGTAGGCAGTCCTTGGTCTCTACCCCACAGCAGCAAAGTACCGGCGCCTTGATACGCGAGAGGGCGGGAGCCGGCGTGCGGATCCTGAGGCACAACCCGCCCGCGGCTGTTGGACTCATCCTGGTGCTGTTCTATGTGTTCATAGCTGCCGCCGGGCCCAACATTGCGCCGCACGCTTACGATGAGTTCGCGGTAGGCCCTGTGCTCGACAGCCCAAGCCTGGACCACCCGTTTGGGACCGACGAGTTCGGTCGCGACGTGTTCAGCAGGGTGCTGTACGGCGGTCGCATCAGCCTGCGAGTCGGTGCCCTCGTGGTGCTGGTGGCCGGCAGCATTGGTGTCACCGTAGGTCTCATAAGCGGCTTCTACGGTGGGTGGATCGACGAAGTCGCCATGAGGGTCACGGATATCTTCCTGGCGTTCCCCGATCTTGTCATGGCGCTCGTGGTTGCCACGGCCCTGGGCACCAGTATCGAGTCAGCGATCATTGGGATCGCAATCGTCCGCTGGACATCGTACGCCCGTTTGATGCGAAGCAGCGTTCTTGCCCAAAAGGGCAAAGATTATATGCTCGCGGGAAGAGCGCTTGGAGTCCACCCAACCCGGCTGATATGGCGCCATATATTGCCAAACAGCTATTCTCCGGTGCTGGTGCAGGCAACCCTCGACTTCGGTCTCGCAATCCTGCTTGCGGCGGGCCTCAGCTTCATCGGAGCGGGCGCGCAGCCGCCGCTTCCTGAATGGGGCGCGCTCGTATCCGGCGGTCGCCAGTACGTACAGGCGGCATGGTGGATTCCCATCTTCCCGGGCTTCGCCATATTCGGCGCGGTTCTCGCGTTCAACCTGCTCGGCGACGCACTGCGAGACGCCATGGACCCGCGTCTGCGTCACCTGCTGCAGGACGCCCGCCGGTAGGTCGGAGCCCGCTACGCCCCCGCTGCCACTCCCTGGTCGACTGCGCTGGCGCGTGACCTCTTCGTAGCGTTCGGGAAGAATGCGCTCAGCACTCTTTCGACAATGCCCTGGGCGTCCAGTTGTAGCCGTTGTCGCTGGTCGGCAGCAGTGCCGTGCTCGATGAAGAAGTCCGGCATACCGATGCGGTGGACCGCTGCGTCGTTCACGCCGGCATCGGCGAGCGCTTCCAGCACCGCCGAGCCGAACCCTCCGGCCACCACGTTCTCTTCCACCGTGACAATCCGGGGGACGCTGCGAACGGTGTCCAGGAGCAGCTCGATGTCGAGCGGCTTCACGAAGACCGGGTTCACCACCCCGCAGTCTATGCCGTACTCGGCAAGCATTTCCGCCGCCGCCTCGGCTGCGTTGTTAGCCTTGCCCAGACCGAAGATCGCGACGTCGCGGCCCTCCCGGACCACGTAGCCCTTGCCGAGAGGCAGCTCCTTGAGGTCGCTGTCGAGGGGTACCCCGACGGCGGCTCCCCGCGCGATACGTATGGCGAAAGGTCCCCGGTGCTTGTAGGACGTATATACCAGGTGCTGGAGCTCGTTCTCGTTCGACGGCGCTGCCACGACCGCGTTGGGCAGACACCGCAGGTACGTGATGTCGAACGCGCCGTGGTGTGTCTTGCCGTCCTCGCCGACGATGCCCGCCCGGTCGGCGATTAGCGTCACCGGCAGGTTCTGAAGACAGACGTCGTGGACTATCTGGTCGAACGCACGCTGCAGGAACGTCGAGTAGATTGAGACAAAGGGTTTGAGTCCCGCGGAAGCCATTCCCGCCGCCATGCTGACCGCGTGCTGCTCCGCGATGCCCACGTCGAAGACCCTCTCAGGGAACTCGCGCTGGACTCCGACCAGGCCTGTGCCCTCGAGCATCGCCGCGCTGATGCCGACGACGGACTCGTCCTCCTGCATGATGCGCGTGATCGTCTGGGCGAACACGCTCGAGTACGTGGGCGCTCCCGAGGCGTCTCCCAGCGGAGAGCTCGGCTGGTGGAACCTGACCGGGTCGTCCTCGGCGGGCTCGTAGCCGTGTCCCTTGTGCGTCACCACGTGCACCAGCGGCACGAGGCCGGTGGGCGTTCTGGCCTGTTTGAGCGTCTGTTCGATCTGCTTGAAGTCGTGTCCGTCGATGGGGCCGAGATACTGGAAACCCATCTCGGTCCAGAACATCGTGGGCACGATGAAACCGGCCAGCGCCGTGTTGAACCGCTTGACCAGCCCGTACATCAGCTCGCCCGTGGGTACTCTCTTTGAGAGCGCCTTCATCCGATCGATCATCGACTGGTACTCAGGATGCGTGATTAAACGCTTGCGCCAGTTGGTGAGAAAACCGATGTTCTCGGAAATGGACATCCCATTGTCGTTGAGGATGACGATGAGCTTCTCAGGGTTGAGGTGCACGATGTTGTTGAGCGCCTCGAAGCTGGAACCGGAGGTCAACGCTCCGTCTCCGACCACAGCGATGGTCCAGGGTAGGGGCGGTTCGCGAACCGCCTGTACAGCCGCGCCCTCCGCGATGCCGAGAGCGATCGATAGGCCCGTGCCGGCGTGGCCCGCGGCGAGCGTGTCGTGCGGGCTCTCGCTGGGTTCCCCGAACCCGGATAGGCCGCCCTCCAGCCGGATGTCCTTGAACTCGTCCCGGCGGCCCGTTACCAGTTTGTGAGTGTAGAGCTGGTTGGTCGTATCCCAGACTATACGGTCTGTGGGACTGTCGAAAATGCGGTGCAGGGCCAGTGTGAGCTCGACCACACCCAGGTTAGATGCCAGGTGACCCCCGCGCTCCGTTATCACGGAGATGATGATGTCTCGCGCCTCTTGCGCGACCTGGGCCAGCTCTTCGTGGGTCAGCTCTCTGAGGTCGCCCGGTTCATCGATCTTGTCCAGGAGACGGGGGGCCATGGAATATCTCCTTGCGAAGTGTCGGTTGCGACATTGTGTCATTGTTTAGACAAAGGCACATTATAAGTAGTAGTTTCAACGTAGAACACATACTATAACCTGTCAAGGCGCAGGTAAGATCCCAGCCTCTATCAGTCTTGCAGGTGTGGCAGTTCAGCCATGTTCTGGAGCGCGGGCGTCTCGCCCGCATTCGTTCGTCCTGAACATGCCCAAGTGGGTTGAATGCGAAGTCGTCGGTGGAGCTACCCTGCCACCGATGTTCCAGGAAACAATCTTCACTGTCATTAGGTTAATCTCCCTATTGGGTAGGGTGACAGTCATCCACAATCATCGCGGCACCTATCGCGTTAAGTAGCTCCGTCGCAAGCTGGGCGGGGACGCGAGCGACCGGAAATATATCGTGACGCAGCCCCGCGTCGGCACATGATGGCCAAGCACTAACCTGCCGGGGTCGCCACTTTATCTTTCTACCGTGACCCCGTAGACAGACTCGGCCCGCTCAGGCGAGATGAACTCTTCGTTCACGTCGTGAGTTACGGCCTCGATATCACGGTCTCCGGTGTCGCCCCAGCCACCACCACCGGGAGTCTGTGTCTTGATGACGTGGTCGTGCGGTACGGTCGTTGTGACCTTGGAGGGCAGTCGTTTCTCAGAGCCGTCCGGGGCCTCTATGATGCACGCCGATCGGTCTGCGTCCTCGCCCCCGAAGAGGCCCCAGGGACTTACTTGTTCCCGGTCGGAACTGAGGGTCAGGGTGACGCTTTCACCCAGCACGCGCAGGTGACGATGAATTCCCAGTCCGCCCCGGTACCGACCGGCGCCTTCGCTGTCCGGCACCAGGCCGTAGGACTCGACGAGCAGGGGATAGGCAAGCTCGATTGACTCCACCGGGGCGTTGCGGGTGTTTGTCATGTGGTTCTGGACGGCGTCCATCCCGTCCGCGTTATGCATGGCGCCCTGGCCGCCTGCGTAGGTCTCTACGTAGTTGTAGTAGATGCCGTTGCGCGGGTCGATACCACCGATGTTGAGCAGATTCATCGTACCTGAACAGGCCGCCAGCACCTTATCGGGAATAACGGGCGCAAGCGCGCCGAGCAGCACATCGGTGATCCGCTGCGTGGTGATGATGTTGGCGTTGCACACGGCCATCGGGTACCGCGCGGACAGGAGGCTGCCCTCCCGTACCTTGATCTCGACGGGACGGTACGCCCCCGCGTTAGGTGGAAGCTCCGGGTCGAGGCAGGCCTTGAGCACGTAATAGACGCATGCTGCGACGGAAGGCCAGCGGCAGTTGAGGGGCCCTTTGCAGGCGTCGTCGCTTGCCGTGAAGTCGGCGACGAACGAGTCGCCCTTCGATTCGATCTTGACGCGGATGGTGATCGGCGAATCGGTTATGCCGTCACCTTCCATCACGTCCTCGAACTCGTAGGTGCCGATGGGTATCTGCTTCAGCGCGGCCCTCATGCGCCTCTCGGAGTAGTTCAGCATCTCGTCGAGGTAGCGTCTCACCATCTCTGGTCCGTACCGCGACGCGAGGTCGGTCAGCCGACGCTCGGCGACGTTGTTGGCGGCGAACTGAGCAAGGAGGTCGCCCCGTACTTCGGTCCTGGGGCGAACGTTCTGAGCGATCAGTGCCCAGAGGTCGCGGTTGAGCTGTCCCTTGTGGAACAGGCGCACGGTGGGAATTTGCAGGCCCTCTTGAAAAATCTCCGTGACGCCGAATGGCATCGACCCAGGGGCGAATCCGCCCATGTCGACGTGGTGGGCCTGATTGGCGGTTATGGCAATGAGCTCGCCCTCATAGAATACGGGTGATATCAGCGCCAGGTCGTTGAGATGGCCGGGACCGGCTGGGTAGGGCGTATTGAGCGCGACGGCGTCGCCCGGCTCCAGCTCCTCGAACGGGTACTGGTCCATAGCGGTCAAGACGGCAGAGTGCATCGTACCAAGATGCAGCGGGGTACCAATCTCGCTCTGCGCCACCACGACCACATCGCCGGCGCCGGTGTAGATTGCTCCCGACGTATCCCGACGGTCTTTGATGTTCGTAGAGTAGCTCGCTCGGATCAGCGCGGCGATCATCTCGTCCGCGATGGAGTAAAACCCGTTGCGCATCACTTCGAGCGTAATCGGATCGACGTTGGTTGGCGTCATGGGCGTACCTGGGGAGAGAGTATTTCGTTGCGAATGTTGCGTATGACTCGCGGACTCTACTTGTGTCTACCGGTTACGAGGAGGTTGAGGTGGTTGTCGACGGTAGCCGTCTGGCCCTCCCAGACGACCGTTGTGGAATCAAGCTGCTCTACGATTGCCGGCCCCTCGATCACGTCCCCGGGACGGAGACCTGATCGATCATAGATGCTTGTCGTCTTCGGTTCGTTACGGAAATACACGCTCCGTTCGCCAATGCGAGAGAGAGAGGGGTCTCCGCCGCCATTCCGTGAATCGCTGGCGAGGTTGGGGCGAGGCATGGACGCGAGGGCCGTGACTCGGAGATTGACGACCTCGACCGCGTTGTCGCGCGAGGCGTAGCCGTAGCTGCGGACATGCGCATCGTGGAATCGCTCCACGATCTCCTCGACATCGCGCTGTTCGAGCTTGCCTGACTGAGCCAGGACCTCTAGCTCGTAGCCCTGTCCGACGTATCGCGCGTCCGCCGCTCGAACGAGAGATACGTCCTCCGGCGCGACCGCCTCTCGGGCCATCTGCTCCATTGCCTGCGTTTCCATCTGCTCGTACCAGGACGTGATCTCGGTCGGCGACAGTTCGTTGCCGGGCTTGAGCACCGTTTGCGTGAAGTCGTGTCTCAGGTCGGCCATCAGCAGCCCCAGGGCCGATGTGACACCGGGCGCAACGGGAACGAGCACGGTGGGAATGTCCATCTCGTCGGCAAGCTCTGAGGCATGGAGCGGTCCCGCTCCACCGAACGCAACAAGGGAGAACTCGCGCGGGTCGTAGCCTTTGGAGACCGATACGACTCGGATGCCCTTTACCATGCTGGCGTTGACGACCTGTACGATGCCTTCGGCTGCCTCCTCCACGGTGAGGCTCAGCGGCCTGGCGATGCGCTCGGAGATGACGTCTCGGGCCAACTCCCTGTCAAGGATCATTGTGCCGCCGAGGAGACTCGTCGCTCCTAGCCTGCCAAGAACAAGGTTCGCGTCCGTTACTGTCGCCTCAGTGCCCCTGTTGCCGTAGCAAGCAGGCCCTGGGTCAGCGCCCGCGCTCTGCGGACCGACTCTGAGCGCTCCGCCGGGATCTATCCACGCGATACTTCCTCCGCCAGCGCCAAGCGTGTGGATATCCACCATTGGAACCTTGACAGGAAGGCGTTCGAGTTCGCTTTCCTGTGTTCGGCGGACTTCACCCCTGTACGAGAGCGACACGTCGAAGCTGGTGCCTCCCATGTCGATGGAGATGCTGTTAGGTTTGCCCGCCTGCTGGGCGATGGCGACAGCGCCGATGACACCCGCCGCCGGCCCCGACAGGATCGTGTGAACGGGACGCTCGATGGCCGTTTCCACACCCATCGTTCCGCCGTTGGACTGCATGATGTACACATCCGACTTGAGGCCCACTTCGGCGATGCTCTTTTCGAGCCGACGCAAGTAGCGCTCCATGACGGGTGCGACATAGGCGTTGATTGTAGTCGTGCTCATCCGCTCGTACTCTTTGAACTCCGGCAGTATCTCGTGAGAGAGCGAGACAGGGATGTCCGGCAGCTCACGACGGATAGCGTCGCCGATGGCCTGTTCGTGCACAGGGTTGGCGTAGGAGTGGATGAGACACACGGCAACAGCGTCGATGTTGGCGTCCTTGACTCGCTTGACGATATTGTCGAGCCCCTCTATCTCCATAGGCGTCAGCACCTCTCCGGTGTGGAGCACTCTCTCCTGAGCCTCGAAACGCAGGCGGCGCGGGACCAGCGGATCGGAGCGGCGAATGCGCCAGTCGTAGAGGTCGGGCCTGTCCTGCCTGCCGATCTGCAGGACGTCGCGGAACCCCGCGGTAACGATCAGCGCCGTCTTCGCGCCCTTACGCTCAAGGAGCGTGTTCGTCGCTACCGTCGTGCCATGTATGAAGAAATCGATCCGGTCCGGGGAAACGGCGTGCCGGTCCATCAGTTCGCGGATTCCGGCAGCTACTCCGAGGGCCTGGTTGACCGGCGTGGAAGGCGTCTTGGCGAATTCGAGACGGTTGGTATCGGTGTCGTAGAGGGCGAGGTCGGTGAACGTTCCCCCGACATCGACGCCCAGCCGATAGCTCATGGGATTATGTTCCTAACTGGGAGCGAGTATGCAGTGACGGCCCGTTCCCAGGCTACGTGAGATCGCGGGGAGTGTAGCATCGGGTATGTAGACCGTCAACGGAATTCCAGTCCGTGCGAAAGCCGGGCAGTGGCTGCAGCATCTTCACGCGCTGGCGAATATATCGTTGGCAATGTCCATCGCACCCCTGGCAAACGGTATCCCGGCGTACAGCGTCATGTGGCCGAACACTTCGATGATCTGGTCCTGCGTCAACCCGATGTTAAGTGCGCCCAGAATATGGCTCCTCAGGGGTCCCTCGCGTCCCAACGCCGCCAGGCACGTCATGGTGCAGAGACAGCGGCTGGTGAGATCAAGCCCCGGTCGAGTCCAGGTCGCACCCCAATAGTATTCGCCGGTGATGCGCCCCAGCTCCCTTTCAGCTTCCGTCGGCGGGGTCGGCCGCGCCGCTGGAGTGGTCCCCATGTAGCTTCGCCTGAGCTCCTCGCCCCGCTGGAACAGGCTGTCGGGGTCTTCGTCGGTATCGTGGACGCGGGCCGGAGTGAAGTCTATCCCGCGCTCCTCGAAGACCTCCTTGCACAGCGTCAGCGCCTGGATGCTCGCAGGCGCCGCCCCGTACCAGGTGTCGTGAATGATCAGCTCCACGATCTGCTCCGGCGTCAGTCCTACGTTCAGCGCGTTGCCCAGATGCCGCTTCAGCTGCACTTCGCGGTTCATGACTATGAGGCACGACAGGGTGATCATCTCCCTCTGCACCGGCGTCAACGCGGACCGCTTCCAGATGGTGCCGAACAGCGCCTCGCCAAGTATCCGTTCCAGGTCCGGCGCAATGTCCCACGCTCCCGGAGACGACCCGCCGACGATCTGTCCGCCGCCAAACATCCTCCGCGTTTCCTGTCCGCGTTCGTAGCGGTCGTCCAGTTCACTCATTGCGTGCCTCCATGGTGTGTGTGCCCAAGTTCCAAACTCCGACAGTGTACGAGGGCATCAAGGCGGGTGCAATCGTTCCAGCCGGGCCGATCGGCGCGTTTCGTCAGCACCAGAAGCGCCGCCGGCCAGAGTCGGGAAGAGGCCTCAGTCAACGACTTTGCGAAACGCAGTTGCCAGTCTTGCCCCGACTTCCCTGAGCTGATTAACAGACGCGCTGCTGAAGGCGAGCCTGAGATACCTGTCCTGGGCCTTTTTCGGATCGTGGAAGAACGTCGAACCGCCCGCTAGTATGAGTCCCTCTTCAGCAGCCGCAGCCCTCACCTCAGACGCGGGCGCGCCGATGCACTCCAGCCACAGGAAGAACCCTCCCGTGGGGCGGGTGAACCTGACATATGAGCCGCAGTGTTCTTCGAGAGAGTCGCACAGAGTCCGGCACTTGAGCGCGTACAGTTCGCGCAACTCCTCCACATGGGACTCGAGATGGCCGGATTCCAGATAGCGCGCCATTGCCCTGAGCAGTATGGGACTGGCCCCCATGTCATACCTGACTTTGGTCAGCGCCTTTATGAAGCTGCTCCTGGCCTGTGTCCAGCCAACTCGCAGGCCGGTTGCAGCCACCTTGCTGAAAGTGCCGATTCTCATTACTCCGTAGCCGTCGGACAGTGCGTACATAGAAGGAGGAGGAGGGACATCGAAGTAGAGCTCACTGTACGTGCCGTCTTCAACGACCATGACGCGGTGGGGGGCACACAGTTCAAGCAGCGCCCTGCGGCGAGCTTCAGACATCGTGACGCCGGTCGGGTTGTGATAGTCGGGGATCGTATAGACCATCTTGACCGTCTTACCGGCCGCCTCGGACTCCGCCATGACAGCCGCTACGGCCTCGAGCGAGATGCCATCGTCGTCAACAGGGACCTCAATGATCTCGGCCAGGCAGGCCTGAATTGTCTCGACAAAACCGGCAAAGCTCGGGCCCTCGACTATCACCACGTCACCAGCACGGACGAATGTCCTGGCAATGTTGTCCATCGCTGCGGAACCGCCGTTATGAATGATGAAGTTGTCCGCGTCTAGGTCGAGGCCTTCGAGTCGGTTCTGTCGGTTGGCCAGTCCCTCCCTCAATCCCTCGAATCCCATCCAGCCGCCGTAGACCATGGCGTGGTCGGCCTCTTCGTCCAGAACAGCGTTCAGCGCACGCCTGTACTGCTCGGAAGGGATCGTTGGCGCGTCGGGAATGCCGCCTCCCAGTGGGATTAGATCGGGATGCTCCGACGGCAGGGTCCAGGCCCACTCTCCATCTGTAGCGTCGCCAACACCCGCTATGAGCGCCGTCTCGGATGCGAGCTCGCTTAACGGTGCACCCTCCCAGGCTGCCCGCGATGTTTCCCTTGCATCCATGTTTACCCCACTGTCAACGGTCCGGAGACCGCAACTAACCTGCCGGTACTGAAATTGTAACCGAACATGCCCAGGGCTGACAGCCGTGCGGCCCGGCCGGAGGGACCCACAACCGGCGGCTACGCGCGCCTCATCAGCGTCCTGAAGTCCTCGACTGCGACCACGAACGCAGCGCGATCAGTGGTGCCGACGATGGTCCGCGCTGTGGGGAAACATTCCACTGCCGATTTCGACGTCCCGGGCCTGATTCGCCCTCTGGACGTTATGCAAAGTGGTTGCCTTCAGATTAACGTCTGGCGGCTGCCTTTGTCTGCTGAAGTACCCACCAACAGTACATCAGATTCATAAGGGAGCCATCCTATGATTGATTACCCCACCGCATATAGCAGAAAGCGTGCGAGAGCATGGACGGGAACGAACCTGTGTCTGACACTTTCACCTGGCACGCTGAGCATTTTCGATAGCACGACTACCGTGCTATCATGTCTTCGTGATTGTTTCGTTCAAGGATGGCGGCACCGAGGACGTATTCAACGGACGTAACACTCGACGCGCGCGACGTGTCTGTCCCTCTCCCGTTTGGAGTGTGACTCAGCGAAAGCTGGACCAACTCGATTCCGCCGCAGTCATAGGCGATCTTCGTGTACCTCCCGGCAATCGACTGGAGCGACTGGCCGGGGACCGAAGCGGGCAACACAGCATTCGCGTCAACGACAAGTATCGCATCTGCTTCGTCTGGACCGAAACTGGTCCCGTAGAAGTCGAAATAACCGACTATCATTGAGAGGGAGACCAGTAATGGTGCGTATCCCCACAGACCGGGAGCCGACTCACCCAGGCGAGATGCTGCTGCAGGAGTTCCTGCTGCCGCTCAGCATGACACAGCGCGATCTGGCCACAGCTATCCACGTCCCCTTCCAGCGCGTCAACGAGGTTGTCCGCGGGAGACGAGGGGTCACGCCCAGCACGGCATTACGGCTCTCCAAGTTCTTCGATACGTCTCCTGACTTCTGGATGAACCTGCAACTCCGTTGGGACCTGTACCACGCCCAGAGGGCCGAGGCGGAGCAGATCGACAGTATCCGTCCTTATGAACCGGTGGTCGCCCCGTAGAGGGCGGGAGAACGTCAGCTCGCGACCGCCGCCGTGTCTCGATCTTAGCTGTTGTCAGAAAGTCTGGGATATGATTCGGGAGTCTGCTTAACGTCCAAACAGGCAGAACCAAAGGAGGGTACGAGAATCATGGATCTGTTGAAGAGAGTTCTGGCTGTCTATCTTGTAGCGACTGGGGTCGCCGCTGCAGCGCTGCTCATAGCGACGCCGCTGTTTCACGACGGGTCGCCTGACTACCCTGTTTGGAAAATACTGAACTGGTTCATGGCCGCGGGCGTGCTGATAGTCCTGGTCGTGAGCTTCCTGCGGAAGCATGTCCGTGAAGCCGATGAGCTCATCGTTACCGAGTACCTGCGACTCAACGTAGTCTATTACGGGGCTATCGCACTGACGATGCTGTTCTTCTGGGAGTGGTTCTGGACGCTGAACCCCGACAGCGAGACCGGCGAAGCGGTCACCTCCCACATGGTGTATTTCCCGCTCGTCGATGCGCTGTACACGGCTCTCGCAATCTCAGTAGGCCGCAGGCTCTGGAAAGAGGTTGGTAGTCCACAGTCGTAGTACGCGCCGTGCGTTTTTGCGGCATGAAACACACCCGATGGATTCGCACACACGCTGGGGCCACATCCCCACCCGATTTCACGCACATAATCTTCGTACACAGGTATAACGTCCGTGTATATAATGTGACATGGAACACGAGTACGGAGTTGATGGGCCCGGATGCGCCGCGCTCGAAGGCGGTCGGGCAATAGGCGAGGAGGTTGAAATGAGCAGACTAAGACTGATAACACTGTTGGTCCCGGCGGTGCTTCTGTCGCTGTTTGCGGCAGCCTGCGCGAGCGAAGATACACCCGCGCCCGCGCCCACTCCGGACTTCTCGAGACTGATTCAGCAGGCAATGCAATCTCAGCCGACGGGCGCAACGCCCGCTGAGGTCGCCTCCGCTGTGCAGGCCGCACTCGCGGCCCAGCCCGGAGTGACACAGGCGCAGGTCGCTGACTCCATAGCCAAGGCACTGGCCGATCAGCCCGGAGTGACAGAGTCGCAGGTAGGAAACGCGATAGCCGGGGCGCTTGCAAATCAGCCCGGAGTCACCGAAGCCCAGGTGGCGGGCGCAATCGCCGATGCGCTCGCAAAGCAGACGCCGGGCCTCACCGAGGCACAGGTCGGAGACACGATAGCCAAGGCGCTGGTTGAGAGGCCAGGGGTCACCGAGTCGCAGATGGCGGGCGCCATAGCCGACGCGCTAACCAGGCAGACGCCGGGCCTGACCGAAGCAGAGGTCACCACCGCGATAGCCAAGGTGCTGGCAGATCGCCCTGGAGTCTCCCAGGAGGACATCCGGATGGCGGTCGAAATGGCCGTCGCTGACGCCATGACTCCCGATCCATTCAGGATCGGCGTGATGGACTCCCTCACCGGCGTGGGCGAGTCCTACGGCAACCCGGTTTTCAACGCCAAGCAGTTGGCCGCGGACGAGATCAACGCCGCGGGCGGTATCAACGGCCGGATGCTGGAACTGGTCGTCGAAGACTCGAAATGCAACGCGCAGGACTCGATCACTGCGTACAGGAAGCTGACCGATGTGGACGGGGTGAAGATCATTCTGGGCACGACGTGCAGCGGCGCGATGCTCGGCGCGGCCCCACTCGCCGAGGAAGACCGCGTTATCCTGTTCTCTCCCTCCGCCACCAACCCCGACATCGCCAACGCGGGCGACTACATCTTCCGCACCGCCATAAGCGACGTGCAGCTGGGCATCGATACCGGCAACGCGATGTGGGCGGACGGTATCCGGAATCTGGCGACCATCACCGAGACGACCGACTACGCTGAGGGCGTCCGCAGGACCTCTGTCGAGCAGTTCGAGAAGCTCGGCGGTGAGGTCGTGGCCATGGAGCGTTACGCCTCGGACGTCACCGACTTCAGGTCGCAGCTTACTAAGCTCATCAACGCAAACCCGGACGCGTTGCACCTGGCCACCCAGGGTGAGCTGGCTGGCGGAACGATCATCAAGCAGGCGCGCGAGCTCGGCTACACAGGCCCGATTTACACTGAGAGCGTTCCCACAGGCGCGACCGCGCTCGAAATAGCTGGAGAGCACGCCGCGGGCGTCAAGGCCATCATACCCGCAGACCTCGACCCGAACAACAGAACGGCGCGGGACCTACTCGTCAACTTCCGCGAGCGCTACGATTACCTTACCCTCACTTGGTTCCTCGGATCGGCCTACGACACGGTATATATCGCCGCCGAGTGTTTGGGGCGCACCGGAGATGACCAGGACGCGGACGGCTTCCGCAACTGCATGTACGATATCACCTTCAGTGGCGCCATTGGAGTGGATTACAGCTTCGACGAGATGGGCGAAGTGGTCGGGCTGTCCTACGCGGTGGCGGAAATCCTGCCGGTGGCCGAACGCACTGAAGCCAACCAGGGCTACAGGATGCTTGGTCCGGCTCCGTCTATGGCCGGCATGATGATGGACGAGAAGCCCTTCAGAATCGGTGTGATGGAGTCGGTCACCGGTCCAGGCGAGACCTACGGCAGAGTCGCCGTGCAAGCGAAGCAGATGGCCGTTGACGAGATCAACGCCGCTGGCGGCATCAACGGTCACAAGCTGGAGCTGATCGTCGAAGACGAGAAGTGCAACGCGCAGGACTCGATCACAGCGTACAGAAAGCTGACCGACGTGGACGGGGTGAAGATCATCCTCGGAACGTCGTGCAGCGGCGCGATGCTCGGAGCGGCCCCGCTGGCTGAGGAGGACGGGGTCATCATGTTCTCCGGACTGGCGACCAACCCCGACATCGCCGAAGCCGGCGACTATATCTTCCGCACGTCGCTCAACGACGCGCAGCTCGGCATCGACACCGGCAACCTGCTCTGGGACGACGGCGTCCGAACGATCGCCACCATCACCGAGGCCACCGACTACGCTGAGGGCGTCCGCAGGACCACCGTCGAGCAGTTCGAGAAGCTCGGAGGAGAGGTTGTTGCCGAGGAGCGCTACGCATCGGACGTCACCGACTTCAGATCGCAGCTGACCAAGATCATCGGCCAGGACCCCGACGCCATACACATTGCCGCCCAGTCCGAGTTCACCGGCGGAACCGTCGTCAAACAGATCCGCGAGCTTGGATACGAGGGTGGTCTCTATTCAGAGATCGTTCCTGTCGGCACCACTGCGCTGGAGATTGCCGGCGACGCTGCCACTGGACTCAAGGCGGTTATCACCGACCTCGATCCCGGCAACATGAAGGCCCAGGATGTGCTGGCCAGTTTCCGCGCACGCTATGGCTACGTCACCCTTCCGTGGTATCTCGGCTCGGCGTATGACGATGTGTACATTACCGCAGAGTGCCTGAAGCAGACCGGCGACGACCAGGACGCTGACGGCTTCAGAGACTGCATGTATGGCATCACCTGGAGCGGCACGATTGGAGAGAGCTACAGCTTCGACGAAAGGGGCGAGGTCGTAGGACTGGCAAACGTGGTGGTCGAGGTACTGCCCCTGGCTGAGCGCACCGAAGCCAACCAGGGCTACAGGGTACTCGGCCCGGCTCCATCTGCGATGATGCAGCAGTAGATTCCGTAATTCCCGTGGGGCCGGTCCGCGACGATCCACTGGCCGGCCCCACACCGTAATCAACCGATAACAGCCATCTCGATATCTACGAATCTAGCTTAGAGGGTGTTTCCAAAGTCCCTTCTCCCTCGGCGGGAGAAGGTTAGGATGAGGGGGAGTCGTTCCAACTCCTTCACCCTCACCTCAATCCTCTCCCATCAAGGGAGAGGAGGCCCTAAGGCAACAACTTCTTCGAGGAGTCACTTGCTCAGATACCGTGGTCGCCATAGTGCGACCCTCGCCATCGTCCTGACTGCACTGGCTGTGCTCTACATCGTCTGGAAGATTACCCAGTCCCCTGACCAGGCCTTGCAGTTCACCTTCAACGGCCTTGCCGTGGGCGCGGTGTACGCTCTGCTCGCGATGGGATTCACCCTGGTGTACAGCACGGTCTGGTTCTTCGATCTGTACTACGGCGCAGCAGCAGCACTTGGAGCATACGGCGTCTTCTACCTGCGCTCGCACGATACCCTCGGCGGGCGCTACGAGGTCAACGAACCCATCCTGAACATCCTGTTCGCGGTGGTGACCGCCGGAGTCGTCGCGTGGTCGTTCCATGCGAGCTTCGGTTCCCGCCTGCGGAGCCGTCTCAAGCCGACCGTCGTTCGGACCGTCGGCTTGCTGATCGGCGCGGCAGCCGGCGTGTACATGGGGTTCGCGCTGACATTTCCCGCCCAGATCAACACTGTGCTCAGTCCGGCCGTCGGTGTGGTCGTGGCGGTGGCTGTCGTGTGGGTCCTCTATGGCGCGTATAGGAGCGTGTTCTCCAGGGCCAGCGCGATCCCGGTCCTAGTCGTTGGGGCGGTTGCGGGAGTTGCGCTTGGAGCGTACTGCGCTCTTCTCGTAGCTGATTCGCCCGGCTCCGGGCTGTACCTTAGCTGGGCCGTCTCATGCCTTCTGGCCGGTATCGTGGGACTGGCCCTGTACCGGGGGCTGTACGTGTACATGCGAGAGCGGGCAAGGTCTCCGCTGGTTATGCTGGTGGCCACGCTCGGTATCCTGCTCGCAATCACCGCGTTCACTACGATCATCTTCCAGAGCGCGCCGCGTCCACTGCCTGACGCATTCGGCAGTGCCCCCTTGAAGATACTGGGCGCCAGCATCAAGGGGTTCAACATATTCACCATCGTCGTCGCGCTCGTCGGGTTCGTCTTTCTGGTCTTCCTTCTCAAGATGACCTCCTTCGGGAAGGCGGTGCGAGCGATAGGAGACGACGAAGAGGTATCGAAGGTCGTCGGAATCAATACGACCGTGGTCATCGCCGCCGTCTTCTTCATAGGCGCGGTGTACGCCGCCGCAGCCGGCGTGCTGAGCGGACACGACACGGCCATTCAGCCCAGAATGGGCCTGCTGCTGCTTCTGAAGGGGTGGATCGCCTCAGTCGTCGGCGGCATTGGAAACATATACGGCGCGATAGTCGGCGGATTCGTGCTGGGCCTGATTGAGCAGTTCGGCATCTGGGACCTGGCCGGAGAGTGGAAGGACGCCATTTCGTTCGTCCTTCTCATACTCTTCCTGTCGTTCTGGCCCAATGGCCTGCTGCCCAGAAAGTAAATCTGCATCCTCAGAGGCGAGATAAGTGCAAAACTCAGTCAGCAGTAGTTTCGTCACTCCCGCGAAAGCATGTCCCGTACTTCGATACGGGGCGGGAGTCCAGTACGGCGAACCGTGTTGCCAGGAGATGGATTCCCGCGTGCGCGGGAATGACGGCTAGAAGTTCTGAGTCTTGTACTTCTCTCTCGAAGGGAAAAAGAATTGTTGATGAACAAACAGCTCTTCAATGACTTCGCGACCCTGCTCCGCGACCCCCGGAGCTTCTGGCAGTCGTCGAAGGGCAATGTCCAACTGTGGGCGAACCTGTTCGTCATAGCGTGGGCCATTGGGTTCATGCTGTGGCAGGGCGTGGGGTTTGCCATCACCGTGGGGACGGTCTTCGCCATCTGGGCCATACTCGCGGTCAGCCTGAACCTGGTCGTCGGTTTCACCGGCCTGCTGTCGGTGGGGCACATCGGCTTCTTCGGCATCGGCGCCTACGCTATGGCCATTCTCAGCTCTAATCCAGACTACGAGCAGCTCCGCACCGAGGCTATACCAACCTTTGCGTGGCCCTTCTTCGCGGCGTTGCCTGTCAGCGTGCTTCTGGCGGGGCTGATCGCGGTCATTGTGGGAGTGGTGTTCAACCGGTTCAGGGACGACATTTACGTACTCGTCTCATTCGGATTCGCGATCATCACATTCAACGTGTTCCTGAACTGGCGCGGCCTCACCAGGGGCGCGTTCGGAATTCACGAGATCGCCCGGCCCGAAATAGGTGGCTGGGTGCTCGACGGCGAGCTCGAGTTTCTCATCTTCGTGCTGGCAACCCTCGCTGTGGTCATGCTGATAGCGTGGTTCGTAGTGACCTCCTCCTTCGGCAGGGTGCTCACCGCGATCCGCGAGGACGAGCAGGCGATAGAGGTCTTCGGCTACCGGGTAACGCAGTACAAGCTCGTCATATGGGTCATCTCCGCCATGATGGCGGGGCTTGCGGGCGGCCTGTTCAGCAGCTGGACCAGCTTCATAGACCCCTTCTCATTCGTCCTGCTCGAATCTATTTTGCTTATATCCATCGTGATCCTGGGCGGACTCGCCACGATCTGGGGTTCTCTGCTGGGCGCGATGGCGTTCGTCCTGCTCGAAGAGGGGATGCGCTTCCTGCCGTTCATGCCTGTCGAGTACATCGGCCAGGCGCGACAGGTAGTCTTGGGTATACTCCTGGTGTTGCTGATGCTGTTCAGGCCGCAGGGCCTGGTTGGGAGGTACAGGCTATGACCGCAACTCGCACCGGCGCCTCAGACGACTTCGCGCTTGAGACCTCCGAGATCTCCAAGCGCTTCGGAGCCGTCAGGGCCGTGGACCAGCTCTCCATATCCATCCCGCGGACGGGGATGACCAGCATCGTCGGCCCCAACGGTTCCGGAAAGTCGACCCTGGTGAACCTGCTCAGCGGCACACTGCCGCTGGATGGTGGAATCGTCATCATAGATGGCGTCGGTCTCAGGGTTGTGAGAGCCTACGAGACTCCCGAACATGGCCTCACCCGCACGTTCCAGGAGGTCCGGCTGTTCGATCAGATCAGCGTCTGGGACAACATCTTGGTTGTGCTGACCGAGAGGAGTCCGTTTCGTGCGCTGATGGAGCGCGGCAAATCGGGCCACCGCGAAAAGGCGCAGCGCATACTCGAAAACGTCGGGATGTGGGAGAAGCGGGACGCGCTCGCCATGGACCTCTCATACGGCCAGCGCAAGCTGCTGGAGATCGGTCGCGCAATGGCCCTCGATGTCAACACGTACCTGTTCGACGAGCCGTTCGCCGGTCTCTTCCCCCAGATGTTGGAGAGAGTCAAGGACATTATGAGGCTCATGCGCGACGAGGATCGCTCCATCATCTTCGTATCTCACAATATGGACATCGTCCGTGAGCTGACCGATCATCTGATCGTGCTCGACAGCGGCAGGTTGCTCACCGAGGGAGAAGTCGAAGACGTCCTATCCAGCGAAGAGGTCATAGAGGCATACCTGGGGACATAGCGCCGTGTTCACTCAAAGACTACAGGTGCTTCATCCCCAAACCGTCATTCCCGCGAAAGCGGGAATCCAGTGATTGCTACAGTCTGGATCAAGGCAGAAATATCTGGGCACGGTGCTAGAGAATGGCGGACACACAGACAGATGTGAAACTACTGGACCTGGTCGATATATCGGTCCACTACGGCGCGGTGGTTGCGCTGGACCGCATATCGCTCGGCGTGCGCAGGGGAGAGGCGGTCGCGGTGATGGGGCCCAACGGCGCCGGCAAGTCCACTGTTCTCAAGGCCATCATGGGCCTTGCGCCCGTGGTCGGCGGAGAAGTGTACTGGCGCCAGGAGCCTCTTGCAGCGGCCACTCACGAGATAGTAAAAGAGGGCATCGCGTTCGTCCCGCAGGGCAGGCGGGTATTTACCCATCTCACCGTTGCGGAGAACCTCGAAATGGGTTGTCTCTACCTCAACGACCCGGCTGAGAAGGACCGGCGCATGGACTCGGTCATGGAGCTGTTTCCGGTACTGCACGAGAAGCGCGGAGACCTCGCCAGCCAGATGTCAGGCGGACAGCAGCAGATGTTGGCTCTTGGCCGGGGACTTATGGCAGGCCCTGAAGTTCTTCTGCTGGACGAGCCGACGCTGGGCCTCGCGCCAATAGTGGTCGGCGAGGTGTTTCAGAAGGTCTCAGAGATCAGCGACAGGCTCAACACCACTATCCTGGTCGTGGAGCACAACATCAAGGGCGTGCTCGACATAGTCGACCGCGCCTACGTGCTGGATAAGGGAAGGGTCGTACACAGCGGCACTCCCCAGTCGGTGAGGGACACCGACATACTGACCCGCGTCTTCCTCGGCCAGTACACCGCGCCAGAGGACTCGTAGCCCCTCGCGCAGATCGTTACTCGCCTCGCAGACGCCGCAGTTCAGCCTCCATTGCGGCCAGCCGCGCCTCCGCAGACTCTCGGGCAGCGTGCTCTTCCATCTGATTCATTAGCCATCTGTCTGCCGCTGGGTCGTAGTACCGCAGGCGGCCATCGTCCCAGCACAGGTCCAGTCCCAACACCGGGCTGTGACCCCGCACCATACCGCCCGCTTCATGCTCCAGCTCTATCCGATGGTACTCGCCGTCCACCAGTCGCTCGCCCACCAGCGGCTCCCTGTAGAAGTCGCCGCCCGTTGAATCGAAGCGCCAGTACTCTCCTATCCCCAGCTCCGCGTACAGCTCCCGCTTGCCGACAAGGTCGGTCGTGGCCGTACTGGGAGAACCTATCTCCATCACGAAGTCCGGCGGCTTGCCCATCTCCCAGATCAGGTAGGTGTTGTTCCTCTCAATCGACTCCATGCTGATGTCAAAGACTACGTAGCAGTCGGGAGATACGAAGCGACGGGGGTTGCCCTGCTCGTAGTAGATGAAGGTGTTGCCGTTGACGTGGGCGTTCGGGCGACCATTGAAGTAGGTCTCGAGTGTGCCCACGATCTCACGGAACAGCGGGCTTTGGAATTCTCCGTCGGGCAAGGGCATACCGTCCGATTCAGGATAGAAGACATCGGTGAGGTCGCTGGTGGAGGCCGTGTGAACTGGTCTGGTGGTCATGCTCCCCTCCTGTCTCGATTCTATCACGGGTTGATTGCCTTCGGTGACGCATTACGTCGGATACGCGCCAGATTGCCGTATCTGTTCGGATTGTGGATATCCCCGCCTGCGCATCCCTTGGGAAATGGTTCACCCCCGTTGGTCCATGTCACAGCCGCGTATTGGGCTGACGAGGACTCACGGGGGTGATGTTTTTCGAGTGGTGACTACTCTCCGCTCCCTTCAAGGAGTGGAGAAGAGGACTGCTACCTCGCCTCGCTGTCGGCCTCGAATCCGGCGGGGCGGTGAGTGCCGTCGCAGAATGGTTTGTTGTCACTCTGACCGCAGCGGCAGAGCGTCACGACGTCTCCCTCGACGGAATACTCGTTGCCCTGAGCGTCCACGATCTTGAAATTCCCCTGAATCATGAGCGGGCCGTTCGCCCGGGGTGTGATTGATACGTCTGCCATAAGAAAACCTCCAGCTATCGGATGTGGGTAAGACGGTTCTGCGCGCTGATTTTATCACACGCACAGACGACGCATGACTGCGCCGGTGAACTCCGGCACTATCTCCGTCCAATCTCCGAGTATCCCAAAGTCGGACGCGCGGAATATCTGCGAACGGGCGCTGTTGTTGATTGCGACGATAGTCCCCGAGCGCTGGATGCCGACCGTGTGGTTGAAAGGCCCTCGCAGCGCGACCGCCACGTACAGGCTGGGAGCGACTGCCTTGCCGGACAGCCCTATCTGGTACTGACGGGGCAGCCAGCCGAGGTCGGCTACGTCTCTCGTCGTCCCGATAGACGCACCGAACGCCGCCGCAAGGTCGCGTATCGGCCCGAGGTTCTCAGGCCCGCCTATGCCCTTCCCGACCGCCACTATTCGCGTCGCGTGTTCCAGTTCTGCGCCCTCTGCCGACTCGTCCGACACACTCCGCAGCACCCTGACCCCGGACGCCGCGACGGACTCGACTCCTATGCGATTGACCACCGGCTCGATCGACTCGTCAGGTTCGCACGCCGTCAGGATGCCGGGTCGTACGGTCGCCATGTTGGGGAGCGTGCGCGACAGGATCGGCGCGACGATGCTTCCCCCGAACGCCGGCTTGAGCTGCGAGAGCCGGCCCTCGTCGTCGATGTCCAGTCCCACGCAGTCCCCGGTGAGTCCGATCTCCAGCCTTCCCGCTACACGAGCCGCCAGGTCGCGCCCGTTGGCCGTGGACGGTACCAGCACTGCGAATGGTGAGTGGGCTCTGATCGCCGTTGTGAGCGCGGCGGTGTGCGTCTCGGTGTCGTATTCGGCGAAGCTGGCATCGCCCGCGACGTTCACTATGTCTGCTCCGTACGCGGTCAACTCCCGGATGCGCCCCTCGTTGTCGTCTCCTATCAGGACGGCCTCGACGTTGGTGCCTATCTGCACCGCCAGTTCGCGCGCGCGTCCGAGAAGCTCCAGCGTGACGGGCCGTACAGAACCGGCGATCACCTCTGTGACTACCCAGATCGCGCCCTGCGGCCCGCGCTCCAGTCTCGGCCCTCTGGCGACACCGCCGGACCGGGATGACGACCTGCCGTCGAACACCCCTCGCTCCTCCAGGAACTCCATGAGCTGGGCCACTGCCTCCTCTGTCGGGACATCGCGGACCACCGTGCCGAGTCTCGTGGACTCCAGTGAGAATATCTCATCGACCCACGTGGGCGAGCCGTCCAGACCGAACTGTGACATGTCGTCGGTCAGATCGGCGGCTGACAGCTGCTCGATGGGCCTGGAAGCCGCCTCCTGCATCTGTTCGCGCCTTGGATAGACCTCCTCAGCCGCTCCGTCTGTGATTGTCACCAGCGCCGGAAGTGGACACTCCAGCTCCTGGTAGCCCTCGTCAGTCAGCCGTGTTGCGGCTATAGTGCCGGCCGAAGGGTCCATGTCGAGCCTCGATACGGCCGTGATCTGTGGCAGACCGAGCATCTCGGCGATTTCCGGGCCGACCTGCCCGGTCTCCGCGTCCGTGCTGTTGCGCCCGCAGATGACGAGGTCGGGCTGCTCGCGCTCGAGGCCCAGCGCGAGAGCGCGGGAGGTGGCTAGCGTGTCGGACCCCGCGAAGGCGCGATCGTTGAGATGGACTGCGCGGTCCGCGCCCATCGCGAGCGCCTGGACGAGCGCGTCGGACGCCTGTGGCGGCCCCATGGTGAGCGCGACGACCTCGGCCCCGTGCTCCTGGCTGAGTCTCGTGGCGAGCGACAACGCCAGTACGTCGTAGGGATTGACCTCGTTCGGCACACCCTCACGCACCACGCGGCGCGTCTCGTTGTCGAACTTGAGCATCGAGACGACGGGCACCTGCTTTATGCAGACAGCAATCTTCACGACCTAACCACCGCGAATACGCTCGTAAACACGCTGCCTGAATCCAGCTGGCGCTGAGGATGCGGCAGTCGAACCCAGCAAGTCGATCGTGGCCCTGAGCGTTCTGAGGAACGCCGTGCATGGACCGCACCGCTCCAGGTGCGACCTGATCCTGGACGACTCGGCCGCACCGAGTTCGTCGTCGATGAAGTCTGAAGACGCCGCTCTGACCTCGCCGCAGTCGAGCTCGCGCCTGCTGAACAATCTGACTAGTCTTGAAATCATCCTGCCAGTCACCGCCTGGGAAAAAGCGCCTAAACTCTAGTCCAACCCCGTCCGACCGTCAACCAGGTTCCAACCGCCACTTACTACTAACACATCTATCAGATACAATTGGATGCAATACACCTCCAAAAGGATGCAGATTGAGTCTCGTCAGACTTCCAGATGAGACAAATAGTGGCTGAAAAGTCTGAGCTTCCCTCCCAGGAAGACCGTGGCAGAACAGTCCGCACAGCAGTCCCGGCAACCGGCAATGGGCGCTGATTTCGAGCAGGTCGTTGAACGGCACTCCGATCTGGTCTACAACGTCGCCCTCAAGATGATGGGCAGGCCCGAAGACGCCGAAGAAGTCGCGCAGGACGCCCTCCTCTCGGCGTACCGGGCGTATGGTCGGTTCAGAGGGGACTCCAAGATCACCACCTGGCTCTACAGAATCACGGTCAACGCCGCCCTGATGCGGCTGCGCAAAGAGAAAAAGGAGCGGAGCCTCACCCGTACCGGACTTGAGGACGTGGACATACCGGACTGGTCCGACACCCCTGACAGGTTCGCCTCCAACTCCGAGCTTGGAGACAGGCTGCGTGAGGGTATACAGATGCTTCCCGAAGACTTCAGGGCCGCCGTCATTCTGAGAGACGTTGAGGGACTGTCCAACGCCGAAGCCGCCGCCGTGCTGGACATCACTGTCTCCTCCTTCAAGTCACGTCTTCACCGAGGTCGGATACTGCTTAGGAAGCACCTTGAAGAGTACCTTAGCCTGACCCGTACCTGATTCGAATTAAGTCGACGAGGAGGGCAGCGACATGCGTGACATACCAATAGTCTTTCCGATTGCTCTGGCGATAATAGTCGCCATGTTGCTGTTCACCAGCGCGTACGCCGTCTCCGCCAACGCGATTGCGGGCAACTCGTCCTACTCATCGCAGCTGTCCCCCTCCGGCCTCGTGATTCCCTCCGGCCAGGGCAATGCCACGTCAGACGGGTCCGGCGGCTACAACTGGTACGAGCAGGCCGCGCTCGCCGTTTGACCCCTTCACTGACTGCAGGTGTAGTCGCGGCCCGCATCCGTTAACTGGAAGAGCAAGTAGATGACACGAACGATTTCGGTCGAAGAGGAGATCCAGAGGCCCGTCGCCGAGGTGTGGGACGGGCTCACCGACTGGGGAAATGCCCATAGATGGATGCCCGGGGTTGAGGGGATGTCGGCCGACGGTGAGACCGCCGAGGGTACCAAACTGACATTCCGTGCGCGCGGTGCGGACCGCTCAAGCGCCATCGTCCACTGTGACTCGGGGAAATCGATCGTTCTGCGTTCTGCGCAAGGCGGGGTAACCGCCGACTACAGGTACGAAGTCCACGACATTGACGGAAGCTCGACCCGCGTTGCGCTGGTGGCTGACTGTCAGGTCACAGGACTCTGGTTGCGAATCGTCTCGCCCCTGCTTCGCATCGCCATCCGTCTCACCGACGGCAAGCAACTGAGGCTGCTGAAGTCGATGATAGAGGGAGGATAGAGCGATGACCCAGACGCTTGCTCCACACAAGGACTTGGCATACTACTTGGATCTGTCATATCCGGTTCAGTTGTCCCATCAATCTGAAGACGACGATGAGTACTGGCTTGCCGAGATACTCGACCTGCCCGGGTGCATGGCGGATGGCTCTACTCCGGATGAAGCCTTGGAAAGCCTTGAAGAAGCAAAACGGCTGTGGATTGAGACTCAGATCGAAGACGGCTATGAAGTACCCGAGCCGACTCAGGTTCATGACTACAGTGGGAAGTTCCTGGTCCGTATGCCGAAGTCACTTCACTACAGACTGGCGATTCAGGCAAAACAGGAAGGCGTGAGCCTGAATCAATACGTCATCTCTCTGCTGAGCAGCAGGCACATAATGGCAGCGCGCACTCCACACTCCTAACTGCTTGCAGTTGACATCCCTCACCCCTCCGGAGCGTGGCGATGCGTCCATTGAGCTGACTTTCCAGAATCGCCAAAAGTAACCTCCAAGCTATGTCAGTCTAGTATGCATGCATCTCGCTGGTAGTTATCGTCGTTCCGGCGAAGGCCGGAACCCAGATGGCGGGGCTACTCATCCCGAGTCCGTCTACCAATCTGGGACAGCATCGGGCGCGTTAGACAATTGCCGCACTCGGTGACAAGTGGTAGTCTGACATTATACTGTCACCTAAGTCTTCTGAGAGTCACCTCATGATCGGAAGATCTCCCACATTTGCCCTTCCCATAGTGGAATCATTCGCCACCGGCTTACCAGGCGTGCCTCCTTCAGACAGTACGCTGGAGAGTGCCAAGATGATCGTGGAAGCGGCCATGGAGAAGGCCGTTCAAAAAGAGATCGAAGTTGACGATACAGACGGATCCCTAACATTTGAGTTGAGACTGACCAACGGGCTTCTGGTTATTGGCGAACTCGGTCTTGACGGCCATCTTCAAGCGAATGTCTATAACGACCGGCATCCGAATTCCTCCGCAGGCATAGAAGAAATCTGGGTTGAGCATCTACCTCAGACTACAGCTGCAGACCTGATCGCCCTGTTCTAGTTCTGCTCCCTGCCTCATGTCCGTTCCCGTAGATGATAGCGTCTGTCGATTCATCCGAAAAACAGACTGGTCCATCGAACTCGACAAGCCGAAGGCGAGAGCGTTCAAGCAGAATTCTATGTCAGTCTGACATGAAGATCGACTGAAGGCGCAAGGCGCGACACTGGACGACCTTCGGATTGGGGAATTAGCCGGTTCTGGTCAACTCAGCCTCACTGTGGGTGACTATCTGGACATCGCACGCAATGTCTCTATCCGCACAAAAGAGACATTTCAAGTTCAGGTTGAATGGAGGCCCGAGGACCAATATGTAGAAGGGCCTTGGCGACAGTGGCGAGATGCTCACGTCCAAGTAGAGATGATCGAAACCCCGCCGCCGAAACTCTTCCCTTCTGCGTTCCGCGAACTTCTCATAATCCAAGCGCAGAGAAAACAGGCCATCATCCCACCGATCCTCGACGGCGACGATTCACAAGTCTGAATCAAGTCCATCCACAAGTCCCGAAAATCCCAGCATCACACGAATCTCAGTTCAGACACGGGTCTGTGCCAGTTTAGTAGGCGGCACCCTGCGGGATTGAAATCACCTCTCCCCCAGGGCTGACAGGGGCAGGTAGATATAACTTTCAGACTTGAACCTCAATCAACTGACCCCCTCTCCCTCAGAGCCTGCCCCAGCGAAGGCCGGGGGAGAGGGCTGGGGTGAGGGTGAGTACCTACTTCGGTTACCCCTCGATAGCCGAAAGCCGCCATCCGTGACCGCTGAATTACGTTTGTGATACCCTTTGCGTGCCTGTCAGCAGCCTGTTGACCGGGCGCCAATCCACCGGAGATCAAACTAGGAGAGACGTATGGGCAAGGTTATCGGTAGCTATCTCATTGCGCGGACGCTCAAGGAAGAGGGCGTGGACACGCTCTTCTACCTGATGGGCGGACCCAACTTCGACATCGTCATGGCAGCCGAGGACTTGGGCATCCGCTGCGTCGACTTCAGACACGAGCAGGCAGCGGCATTTGCAGCGCACGCCTACGCTCGCGTCACGGGCAAGCCCGGCGTCTGCACCGCAGCATCCGGCCCCGGCACGCTCAACCTGCTCACCGGCGTCTACACCGCCGCTATCGACTGCGCCCCAATGGTCATACTAGGCGGCGCGGGCCCGGTCCACGAGATAGGACGCGAGGCGTTCCAGGAGGTCGACCAGGTCGGCATCATGGAGCCGATGATGAAGTGGGTCCACCAGACCACCCAGGCCGCGCGCTACCCCGAGGTCGTCAGCATGGCTTTCCGCAAGGCCACGACCGGACGCCCCGGACCTGTCTACATCGACTGCGGCGCGGATGTGCTCTACGAAGAAGTCGACGAGGAAGACGCGATAACTCCGTGGCGCGCCGAGAGGCGCACCAGGCCGGCCGCTGAGGCCAGCGTAGTCAGAGAGACCGTCGACATGCTCGCCGCCGCTGAGCGCCCGATGATCTTCGCCGGTGGCGGAGCGTTCTTCTCCGGCGCCGCCGACGAGCTGACTGAGTTGGTAGACCTGACCTCGACCCCCTTCTACACGGCCCCGATGTCCCGCGGACTGGTGGCCGAGGACCACGCCGTTTCGTTCCAGGCCGCGCGAAGCACCGCCATGCGCGAGACCGACTTCGTGCTGGTCGTCGGTACGAGGCTGAACTGGATGGTCCAGTATGGACACCGCTTCAACCCCAACGCCAAGGTCGTGCAGATCGACATCGACCCCGCCGAGCTTGGCCACAACCGCAACATCGATTTAGGCATCGTCGGCGATGCCAAAACGGTCGTGTCGCAGCTGCTCGAGGAGGCCAGGAACCGAGAGGCCGACTGGGCAGGCCGCATCGAGTCCGACTGGATCCTGCGCCTTAGCGAAGTCGAAGACCAGCGTGCCGCGCAAGGTGCCGCGCTGCGGAACTCCGACCAGACTCCGATGCACCCGGTGCGCCTTTGCAAGGAGATCAGTGAGTTCCTCGACCGCGACGCCATCGTCTCGGTGGACGGCAACGAGATCCTGCACATCGGACGCCAGAACATCCCGACTTTCGAGCCTGGCCACAGGCTGAACTCCGGCGTCACTGGCACGATGGGCGTCGGCCTGCCCTACGGCATCGGCGCGAAGCTCGCCAAGCCCGACAAGCAGGTGCTCGTGCTGCACGGCGACGGCTCGATGGGAATGAACGCGATGGAGTTGGACACCTGTGTCCGCCACAACATCCCGGTCGTGACCGTGATCTCCAACAACGCCGGTTGGACCGCCCGGACGCCTGACAAGCGCAAGCCCGGCCGTGAGCTTGGCTTCACCAACTTCGACGGCATGGCCCGCGAGCTCGGAGCCTACGGCGAGAGGGTCGAGGACCCCAACGAGATCAAGCCCGCTCTTCAGCGCGCGTTCGACAGCGGCAAGCCCGCCGTCATCAACGTGATAGTAGAGCCGACCGTCGGCGGCGTATCCCGCGCCTGGGGCGGCTCCCGCATGGAGTAGGGCCCGGACGCTCTATCCGAGTCGAGTCGAACCCAATCAAACAGGGGACAGGCCTAGGCCTGTCCCCTGTGCTTTTGTTGATCCTGCAACTCCGATACTACAATGATCACCTCGAGAGCGGAGCGTATCTCTCAACTCTGATCTCGTGCTCTCTGGCACGCATCTGTGAGGCGTCATACCACGCCTGCATCCTGAGTAGCATGTCCATTCCCACTCCAAAGGCCTTTTCGACGCGCAGGGCCAGTTCGGGCGACAGGGATGAGCGACAACTCAGGACGTCGGAGAGGACTGTCGGATCGGCCCCCAAGGCTTGGGCTGCCTCGTTAACACTCAGTCCGAGCTCTTGGACAATCTCGATACGTATGAAGTCCCCAGGGTGCGGTGGGGTCATTTTGACTTCGATTCCAGTGGAGTCCATCAGTGGTAGTCCTCCAGACTGAGTTGATCGATCTGCCCGTCTTCTTCCATAAATGTGATTCGCCAGTTCCTGGTAACCGACACGCTCCATGCGTCTCGCCGGTCCCCTGAAAGTCGATGGATTCTCCATCCTGGGGGAGCATCGGAGATGAGACTGTCAATGTTCTCGGCCAATATGAGAGCTGCGAGAACATTGCGTACGCGGACGACCATGTCAGCCGGGACGGCTCGAGGGTCGTCGGCAACAATCAGACGACGGAGCCCTCTGTGGCGGACTGAACGAATGTTCATGGAGGTTGAGTATATGGGGACAAAGTATGATTAACAAGCCTATCGTCACCCGGCGAAAGAGTTGCTGAGAGCAGCGAGAATTGCCGGGTCGGACTGGGACCCCCTCAGTCCGGATTGCCCCTAGTTCTCCTCGCCGAGCCACTCGACCATGAGGATTCCGATCTCGGCGGCGCGGCCCAGCAGCTCCGGGTTGATGTGCCGTATCTCGTCCAGTGGCGAGTTGATGCGCGATATGTCGTCGGAGATTAGGAACAGCACTGGGATTCCGGCCAGCCGGAACGGCGCGTGATCGCTCGCTCCGCCGAGTCTCCCCCACTGCTCCTCCGAGAACGTGCCCAGGTTCATTCCCAGGTTGTTCCCGATCCTCGTAGCCTCGGCAGTGAGCTCGATGTCGCCGGCCATCTGGAGAGTCCTGCCCGAGCCGAACGCGTCGAAGTTCAGCATGGCGACCGTGCTGTCGATCTGCTGCTGGCTCATGTTGTCCACGTAGTGTCGGCTGCCGAACAGCCCGACCTCCTCCGCGCCGAACAGGATGATCCTCACGTTGAACGGGTAGTCGCGATCGGCTATGTGGTCGGCGACCGTCAGCACCGTCGAAACGCCCGAGCCGTTGTCGCTCGCCCCCTCGGTGTTGGGCACAGTATCGTAGTGCGCCCCGATGATGACCGTTCGGTCGCTGCCCACGCTTCCGAGCATGTCCGCAATGACGTTTCTGGACGGCGAGGTCTCGTCTCCCACCGATACGGTCGCTCCCAGTTCACCCTGCTCGATGAGTTCGAGCAGACCGCGGCCGTCGGCCTGGCTGACGGCGACCGCCGGGATGCTGGGCTGGTTGGCGAACCTGCCGAAGAACAGGCCCCGCTCATTGTTGAAGACGATCGCTCCGACCGCTCCGGCCTCGGCGACGCGCTTGACCTTCTCCTCGAACGTGATGTCGCCCCGCTCTATCAGCGCGACCATGCCCTCCAGTCCGTCGGCTGGAATGTCTTCCTCGAACGCGCGGCCCACGTCGGTCAGCAGACCGGTAGCGATTCCCTGGACAGACGTCGAAATCGGGACCGACCGCGGCGCCTCCGGTGTTTCGCCGGTCGGCGATGCCAGCTCCACTCTCGCTAACGTCAGTGTGACGTTGAAGTCCTGGAGCGAGGTGTCGTAGCCGAGATCGGAGAGTCGTTCCCGCAGGTGTTGGGCTGCCTCAAGCTCCTGGTCGGTGGCGCTCTCTCTTGGGCTGTACTCTTCGGTCAGCTCCTGCAGCGTCTTGAACACCTCGTCCGCAAGCACGCTTGGCGCTGCCGGAGTCGGTATGACAGTGGGCGCGGGAGTCGACGTTGGACGCGGTACCGGTGTCTGCGTGGGCATCATCGGCATCGGAGTCGGCGATGGCCTTGGCGTCGATGTCGGCCCAGCTTCCACGGTCGGAGGAGCCGCCGTCGCCGTTGGGAGCGCTGCCGTCTCAGTGGGCGCAACGGTTGGCGCCGGAGCAGCCTCCTGGCCGCCACAGGCGACGAGTACAGCCATCGTCACGATGACGAGCAGCAGAAGTTGAGGGACCCAACCGTTAGGGAGCAGCTTCATGGTGTGAGGTTACAACCTTCATGTTTGCAGTTACAACGATCTCGATCGACCCCAGGTTGGGTCGCGCCTCAACCGGAGGTCACAGCCGATAACATCGTAGGGGCGGTTCGCGAACCGTCCCTACCTGGCTTGTTCCGCCAGCCAGTCGATCATGGCAATGCCGATCTCGGCGGCGTAACCAAGCAGGTAGGGGGGACGTGGAGCAGGAGGCCATTCCTCCGCCACCGGTGCGGGATCGTTGCACGCGACAAGGATGACTGCCGCGGAGACAACAATCAGTAGGATGCGGGCCGCGCTAACGGTCAAGGTTTTCTTTATGTTGAAAATCGCTCCATGCATTCAATTTACATGCGAGCCCCCCGCGAATCTGCCCCAGTATTCTGAGAGCTGCGCATCCAACGTGGCGCCCACCAGTTGAGGCGTGACATCACGCGCATCAGCGCGGGCACCAGCAGCGCACGTACGATCGTCGAGTCGACCAGGACCGCAATGGCCGTTCCGAGTCCGAGCGCCTTGATGATCAGTATGTCGCCGGTCGCGAAGCCGGCCGAGACCACGATCAGGATAGCCGCCGCGCTGGTGATGATCCGTCCCGACCGCTCCATGCCGACCGCCACAGCGCGTGTGTTGTCCCCGGTGCGATCGTACTCTTCCTTGACCCGGCTGAGCAGGAACACCTCGTAGTCCATGCTCAGCCCGAACACCACGGAGAACACTAGTATGGGCACCGTCGCCTCGGTGGTCCCATCCGCGGTGAAACCCAGCAGGCCCTCGAAGTTGCCCTGCTGGAACACGAACACCAGCGCACCGAAGCTTGCGAGGATGCTCAGCGCGTTGAGCACCACTGCCTTGAGCGGCAGGATGACCGACCGGAACAGCAGGAGCAGCGCAACGTAGGTGACGATCACCACGTAGACGATCACTCGAGGGAAGTCGGAGTACAAGCTGTCCACGGTGTCCAGTTGGTCCGCGGTTACTCCGGTGACCAGCATCGTCATGTCCCCGCCCGGGGGGCTGGAGCGGATGTCGGACACCAGCGCCTTGGTCTCGTCTGCGGTCGGCGAATGCCTGGGCACAATCCGGACCATCTGAGTGCGGAGATCATCGCTGACCAGCTCATTGAACACCGTCAGCGCCTCGTCGCTTACCGCAGGAGCCGTAGGGGCGGGTTTGAAACCCGCCCCTACTTGCTGCATCTGCTCCCAAGTCATCCGCGGCTCTGCGCCGAAGATGCTGTCGACTCGGACCACCCTGGGGTCGTTCTCCATTCGCTCGACGAACTCCAGGTTCGCGGCAATGTTCCCCGGAGTGAGCGTGGACGTCGGCGAGCTCTCGACGATAATCACCTGCGACAGCTCGCCTGGCCCGAAGCGTTCGTCGACCAGGCCCTGACCCTGCCTGGACTCGGCCTCTTCAGGGAGAATCGACGCCCACGGACTCCCCAGGTTGACGTTCAGGAACGGCAAGCCCAGCAGGACCAGAAAAGCCGTGGTCGGGATGATGACGGCTATCGGGTGTCGCATCACCCACTGCGACAGGGTGAACCAGAAGCCGCCCCTCGCGGTTCTGCGTCGCCAGATGGACAGCCTGTCGACCCTGTGGCCCAGCACCGCGAACAGCGCGGGCAGCAGGGTCAGGGCTACAAGCATCGAGAACAGTATGACTGTGATACCGCCCACGCCGAGGGACCGCATCATCATCATGTCGAAGAATAGCAGCCCAGACAGCGCGATCACCGACGTGCCCGCCGAGAACACTATTGCCTTGCCGGAGGTCTCTATCGTGGTCACCACCGCAGATGCGACCCTGTCGGCGCGATGAAGCTCCTCTCTGAACCTGCTGACCATAAGCAGCGAGTAGTCCACCGCCATGCCCAGCCCCAGGAACGACGCGATGTTCAGCACGAATATGGACATGTCGGTCGCCTGTGCGACTACGAACACCAGCGCGAGCGTCGTCACCACGCTTAGCGCTCCCATTGCCACTGGCAGTCCGGCAGCGACCACGCTTCCGAACACGAGCAGCAGTAGGATGGCGAGCAGCGGTATGGTGATGAGCTCCGCCCGCTGAAGGTCGCGCTCTGAGTACGTGCTGAGATCGGCGAACAGCGCGATCCCCCCGGTGACCCACACGTCCAGCTCAGTCTCGCCGAGTCTGCTCCGAATAGGCTCCACGAGGTCGACCGCTTCATCGACCGACGCGTCCAGCTCCACGAACGCGTACGTAGTCCGGCGGTCGTCCGCCACAAACGTGTCGCCTGGCACGGTATAGTACGTGACTACGCGCACCACTTCGGGTAGCTGCCTCAGCGGAGCGACGGCCCGCTCCATTGCCTCGGCGTAGGCGGGGTCATCGACGTCGAGTGAGTCGCTCGAAAACACCAGTGTTATCGACGACTCGGTAAAGTCGAGCTCTTCGCCCACCAGACTCAGGGCGGCTCTCGACTCCGTGTCAAGATCGCCGAAGCCGTGCTTGAGCTGCGAGGTGACCCTCGGCGCGAATGGTACGCTGACGAGGAACACCACCACCCAGCCTCCGATGACCCACCACCGGAACCTGATAACGAACGCCGCCAGCCGGGTCAGCACTCCGCCAGCCTAGTCAACGCTGGTAGCCGTACCAGATTAGTGAGCATCCTCCCTCCGTCATTCCCGCGAAATTGGGAATCCAGGGGCAGTGGGGTGCTTCATGCGGAGACTGCCCGATAATCTGGGACAGGTTTTACCTCCGGCTATGCCTGTGAGATTCGCCCTATCGGTCCCACCAGTCAGTCAGCCAACCTAAGAAAAACATCAGTACGAAGACCATGGCCACGAAGAGTAACGTCAGCAGCAGCCTCTCACGCCAAGACGGCTGGGAATATCCCATGTACCTTAGTAAGACCCTCTTCTCGCTGGCGGGTTCTCCGACCGGTACCGGCTCGTAGAGCCGGCGCATAAGCCAGTATTCGTAAGCCACAAGCGAGACCATCAGAATAGCTGCTATCGGCAGCAGGGAGGCAATATTCGGCCGGCCGAAAGCCACCCCCACGGAGACCATGACGATTGCGAAAATCATCATCGTCACCATGGCATCGAATCCAGCTATCAAACAGAGGACTCCGCGTGTGGTCAGGGCTGGAATCCTCCAGAGATGATAGAAATGGAACTTTTCTCCGCGACACTTGCGTTCCAGGTATGCCATAGCGATTGCTGCAGCAACAAACACTGATAAGAGCGCGATCGGGAAGTACTTCCCACTCTTCAGTGACTGCGAGCCTATCACCCACGCCATTTGGGCGACGAATAACCCGAGAATCAGGTACAAGCCCCAGCGTAGCAGCTGTTTGGCCGCTACGCTCCTTGGGAACAAGTCAATGGCACTCCTCTACTCAAGCTCCAGTTTGGACTGTGCTCCGTTGGCGCGACCGTTGCGACGGCCGTTGGCGGCTGCCTTGCCCTCGGCCTCGTCCGGGATGCTCAGGTCGCTGACACAGCTGATCGAGGCGACGGCGTCGCCCTTGGCAGGCTTGAAGATCGTTACGCCAGGGCAATCGCATTTCGACTACTGCATCCCTGCTACGCCTGCTCCCCACTATCGTCATTCTCGCGAACGCGAGAATCCAGTGCCCGAAATCGCCAGTTTCGTTACCGATGTTCTCATTTTGTGGCCTCTGGCCTCCGGCTTTCGCCGGAGTGACGGGCCTGCACATTCTAAATGCGATTGCCCTGATCGTTACACCCTCAGAGGCGGCCTACTAACCTGGGACAGGTTACGCTTGTGAGATACGCCAGTGGCCGGGGCCGACTTCTTCGGTGGTCATCTTATGTGCTCTGCACACCGCACGGAACCGTGCGAACTGATGCGCCGATGTGTTGATGAGATCAATGACCGGCGCCCCCACGGAGTCAGGCGGTGCGCTGTCTTTGATCACACGCAGAAGTTCATCGAAGAACGACGGCGTTACAGCTGCCATATTGGCAAAGTCAACAGTGAGGCTCCCGTTGTCGTTCCCATTCGTCAACATCGCACTGACGACTGGTTGGATCGAACGAGCTGTTCCACGAGACGATAATGCTCTGCGCTTTGTAGCATCATGGAGACTGAACACTGACATCATAGCGACCTATCGCCTGTTGGAACGTTTATGAACGCCGAGGTTCCAGGGAAGAGATTGGAACGGTTTGTCCTAGTTGGCCCAGCACCACCGTCCGCATGGAGAAACCCTAAACCGGAGTTGATGTTTAGCTCCCTGTCCGGTGGAAGGATGTCGTTCACGATGTGATGGAGGCCCATCCCTCGTAGACTATCCTGGGTACCACTGACATTCTCAAGGGTAGCGTAGTCAATCGCGTCCCAGTCGGTCAACGCGAGGCGAGCATACTCAGGGTTCTTTTGGAGGGAAGCGCGTATGCCGACCCCGCCATCTGCAACTGCACAGACGAACCGGGGCGGATCCCATTCGTAGTATTGCACCAAACCGAATGTGCTTACCGAGGACTCCGAGTGCTCAACGGCGTTGTTCGCAAGTTCCGCGAACGCAACTGCGACATCAGTATGGACATTGACCGAACTGAGATTGCGGCTCTCTGAGTTCTCGATCACAGCATTTTCCAATTCTTCGACGACGGATATTGAGCCTAGTTGCGTGATCGGCAATACTAGTTGCCATCGATCGAGATTGGGTGGGGCACCATAGTCGACATCGACTCCAGCATCCTTCAAAGTGCTTAACAACCCGAGATCATTGAGATATATGACTATCGAGGGTTGAACTGGAACAACAAGTTCACACGGGATCCCCTTTTCTGCCACCAGCAGCGCATAGATCGTGCACCACAGCACTCCTGCAGGACGGACGAACTCACAGCGACGCAGGTCGATTCTGACCGAATCCCAGTCGAAGTCGTCGCGGCGCGGGTCGTTGTTGGGGACCTGGTACCCGAGCAGATCCCCAGTGTGGCTAAATTGCCGCTGGGCGCTTATCTCAAGCGTAGCCATTGGCGCTGCCCTGTCGCCTATTTCAGTTCCAGCTTGGGCTGTGCTCCGTTTGCGCGGCCGTTGCGACGGCTGTTGGTGGTTGCCTTGCTCTCGGCCTCGTCCGGGATGCTCAGGTCGCTGACACAGCTGATCGAGGCGACGGCGTCGCCCTTGGCAGGCTTGAAGATCGTCACGCCCTGCGCTACGCGGTCCGTGTTCCTTATCTCGGAGAGATGTGTCCTCAGCATCTGTGCCTGCTCGGAGACGATGTACACTTCCTTGCTGTCGTCGATCACCCTGGCGTCGGCCACAGGGCCTGTCTTATCAGTGATCTTAAGGGTGCGTACCCCTTGACCGGCTCTTCCCTTCTTACGATATGAACTGAGCGGGGTAATCTTGCCAAACCCGAGCGTGCTGATGACCAACAACTTGGCGGAGGGCGGCCCGACGTCCATCGAGACCACTCTGTCACGGTTGAGGAGTTTCATCCCCCTGACACCCATGCCTCCACGGTTGAGGAACAGCCGGACTTCCTCCTGCTCGAACCGCAGCGCCTGGCCGTTGCGGGTGACCAGAATAATGTTGTCATTCGGGCCGGCAGCCCGGACAGATACCAATTCATCGTTGGTTCCGAGGGTCATCATGTTATAGCCGGATGGTCGGACATTGGCGACCGTGCTCAGCGCGATGCGCTTGACCTTCCCGAGGGCCGTCGCCAGCACCAGGACGTGGTCTTCCGACTGGAACTCCTCGTTGGACATGCCGATGACTGCCGTTACATTCTCAGTGCTGCCCGCCGATATGACATTTAGTAGCGGTACCCCCCGCGTGTTCCGGGATGTGTCTGCCCTTAGCTCATAGGCTGTCAGTGAGTAGATCCTGCCCTTGTTGGTGAAGAACAGCAGCTTGTCGTGAGTGTCCACTACCAGCATGTGCTTGACGGCGTCGTCATCTCGTGTGGTCATTCCACCCACGCCCTTGCCGCCTCGGTGCTGATTGCGGAACGTGCTGGCGGGAATTCGCTTTATGTATCCACCCTGGCTCAGCGTGATGACGATCTGTTCGTGCGGTTCGAGCGCCTCGCGGGTCAGATCGGAAGCTTCGTGGCTTATGTCTGTCCGGCGGTCGTCGCCGTGCTTCTTCTTGAGGGCGCGAATCTCCTTCTTGACCTCGTTGAGCATCTTGGGTTCCGACGCCAGTAGCTCTTCCATTCCTCGGATCGCGGTCTGAAGCTCGTTGTACTCGTTTTCCAGCTGCTGGCGTTCCAGTGCAGCCAGGCGGCGGAGCTGCAAGTCCAGAATCGCCTGGGACTGGTCGTCGTCGAGTCCGAATCGTGCGATAAGCTGCTGCTTGGCAGCCTGCGCGCTCTCCGCGTTGCGGATAAGCGCGATCACTTCGTCCAGGTTGCTGATGGCGATTCGGAGTCCGGCCAGGATGTGAGCGCGCTGCCGCGCCTTGGCCAGCTCGAATTCGGTCCTGCGCCGGATCACCTCACGCCTGAACTCCAGGAACTCCTGGAGCGCCTGTCTCAGCGTGAATACCCTCGGCATACCCTCCACGAGGGCCAGCATGTTCGCTGAGAACGAGCTCTGCATCGCCGTGAACTTGTACAGGTTGTTGAGCACGACCATCGGCTGCACTCCGGCCCGGAGCTCGAATACGACGCGCATTCCATCACGGTCCGACTCGTCGCGGAGATCGGAAATCCCCTCGATCTTGCGACTCTTGACCAGACCGGCGACCTTCTCGACCAGCGCGGCCTTGTTGACCTGGTATGGAAGCTCGTTGACGATGATCTGCATCCGGTTGGCGCGGCTCATCGGCTCGATCTCGGCCTTCGCCCGAACTATGATTTGGCCTCGACCCGTGGCGTACGCTTCACGTATGCCGGTCGACCCCATTATCGTGCCGCCGGTCGGGAAGTCCGGCCCCTTCACGAATTCCATGAGGTCTTCGACAGAGGCGTTGGGACGGTCCGCCAGGTGAATCAGCGCGTCGCAGACCTCTGTGGGGTTGTGGGGCGGTATGTTGGTTGCCATACCGACAGCGATGCCGGAAGCGCCGTTGACGAGCAGGTTCGGAAGCCTCGCAGGGAGGACTACGGGTTCTCGGAGAGTGCCGTCGAAGTTTTCTGAGAAATCAACGGTGTCCTGGTCGATATTGGCCAGCATCTCCTCCGCGATGGTCGTCATCCGCGCCTCTGTGTACCGCATCGCGGCGGGCGGATCGTTGTCCACGGAGCCGAAGTTGCCCTGGCCGTCCACCAGCGGCGCGCGGAGCGTGAACGGCTGGGCCATGCGCACCAGCGCGTCATAGACCGCCGTCTCACCGTGCGGGTGCCACTTTCCCAGCACCTCTCCCACGAGACGCGCGCACTTCTTGTAACCCGAGTTCGGTCTCATGCCGAGGTCCTGCATCGCGTACAGGATGCGCCGCTGGACAGGCTTCAGCCCGTCGCGGATGTCCGGCAGGGCCCTGGAGACGATAACGCTCATGGCATAGTCGAGATACGAGCTTCGCATCTCGTCCACGATCTGAGTCGGCTTGATGTATCCGAATGGGGTCTTGGTTACCATGAAGAGCTCCTAGTAAGTGCGTTGCCTCGGCGTCTCACATAGCACGGGCCGGGTTGTGTCTGATACACGGTCGGCTCAGAGGGCGATTGCCCGGACCCCGTATCGGAGTACGGGGCAGGCTGCTTGGGGCGCCTACTGAGTTTCGGGCCACGATGAGGGCTGTAAATCCGCAGAGGACTCATCCGATGCCGAAGTTAAGGCATCGCAAGGCTCCAGGATACTACCTGGAGCGGGTGATTTGAGAGGGTGCTGTAAAGGGGACTTTTGAAATACATCCAACTACGGATATTATACCATTTTTAAGCGTTTTCTTGACGCTGTACAAACGTAAATCCAGCGAATTTACGCCGGATCAGCTACGTTGACCAGCGAGACGCTCCGACGCGCGCTCGACCAGCGACTGAAACAGCCGGTCGAAATGCGGTGGTACTTCCATCCGACGCTCTGGATGAAACTGAACGGCTATCACCCACCGGTGCCGTGGACTTTCGAGCGCCTCGATCAGCCCGTCTTCGAGCGAGTACGCCGACGCGAGCAGATGCGGAGACTTCTGGGCCTCCCTGACGCCCTGATGATGAAGGCTGTTGACCCGTACGAACCCGCCTGAGCCGACCACTGCCGCTAACTTGCTGCCGGGAGAGATGTAGATGTGGTGGTACGACGCCTCCCACTCATCGTCACCCAGGTATGTCCCAGAGTGCCCGTCCAGGTGCTGGACCAGGCTGCCGCCCATCACCACATTGAGAAGCTGCATCCCACGGCAGACCCCGTATATCGGTAGATCGTCGTCGAGAGCCGCGCGCGCGATGGAGAGTTCCAGCTCGTCCCTCGCTTCGTCAAAGGGCATGTAGTCGATATCGCCGGAGGGCTGCTCTCCGTAGCGGCCCGGTTCGATGTCTCCGCCACCTGTCAATACGAGGGCGCCCGCGCGGTGGAGGACCTCAGAGGACGTGACGCCGCTGTCGGGCGTCAGCACCCACGGCTCACCGCCGGAGCGTTCGACGGCGTCCACGTACCGCTGGAGGTGTACGTCGACCTCGCCCGCGGTTATCGCCACCAGCGGCCGGTCAGCCCTGGTGGCCCCGCTAGCCCCATTATCCATTGAAGTTTGGCGGGCGCTTTTCGCGGAATGCCAGCAGCGCCTCTCTGTGGGCCTCTGTGCCCATTGCCATCCTGAAGATCACGCCCTCGTCCGCCTGCACCTTGTCAACGTCGTGTTCGAGGTAGTCCTGGTGGACAAGCTTCTTGACCTGGGCGAGCTGCCAGATCGGGTTGTCGGCTATCTCGGCTGCGAGCTCGATCGCTCTATCCAGCATCTCTTCGTCCGGATAGACGTAGTTGACCAGCCCGGCGTTCAGGGCCTCGTCCGCTGGAATCAGGTTGGCCCTGAGCATGTACTCCAGTGTGCGCCCGAGACCGATCAGATGCGGGGCGTAGTGCGTGGAGGCGAACTCCGGCGTAAGCCCGACCCGGACGAACCGGAAGGACAGCCGGGCGCTCTCGGACGCTATGCGAATGTCGCAGGGCAGCGTGCGCGTCAGGCCCTCTCCGATCGCGACTCCATTGATCGCCGCGATGATTGGCTTGGCCGCCTTGACAATCTCGTGCCAGCTGTCCTGAGGCCCGGGCACGACGTCATCGGAGCTCTCTCCGTCGCGTCTCGCCTCAAACCGCCCGATGTCTGCGCCGGAGCAGAATCCCCTGCCAGCGCCGGTCCACACGATCGCGCCCACGGAGTCGTCAGCGTTCCACTCCGTGATCTGCTGACGGATCTCGGAGTCCATCTGTGGGTTCATGGCATTGAGCCTGTCGGGTCGGTTCATGATAATTAGGCCGACTCGCCCCCTCACCTCGCTCAGGATCATTTCGTAGGACATCTCGGGACTCCTCCGGCGATGTATGCTAGAAGCTGGACGCAGTATCGGCCGGAGTCTAATTCTACCCGATTCACATACCAGCTTGGGATGCTTCGCGTGGGTAGCATCGTCTATGAGGCCCCATATTTGACCAAGGCGAGGGATAGTAAGTAGCATCGCAGCAGAACTGATAGAGAGTCATGGTCAGTCGACGTCCTCCTATAATTCTACGCCCCAGTATGTTGAGCTGGGCGAGGGAACGAGCGGGCCTCCGCGTCGACGAATTGGCGCGCAAGGTGAACGTGAAAACCGAGCGTGTCCAGGCGTGGGAACGCTCCGGCAGCATCAGTATGCCTCAGGCCGAACGGCTTGCGCGCGCCACTCATGTCCCCTTGGGCTACTTGTTCCTATCCAGTCCGCCCGACGAAAGCCTTCCCATCCCAGACTTCCGCGTTCGCGGCGATACCCCCCCATCGGATCCCAGCCCTGATCTACTGGAAACTGTTTATGCGATGCAGCGGCGACAGATGTGGATGCGCGATGAGCTGACTGAACACGGGGCTGAACCACTGGGCTTCATCGGTACGTATCACCCAAACGGCAATGCCAGCGTGGTAGCCGGAGCGATGCGTAGTGCGCTTGGCCTTGTCGACGAATGGGCCGCATCAGAAGCAACGTGGTCCGACGCGCTCCGACGCTTGCGAGACAGTGCGGAGAATGCAGGAGTACTGGTGTTCTTCAACGGGGTCGTGGGAAACAACACCAGTCGAAGGCTCGATCCTGATGAGTTTCAGGGATTTGCCCTCGTGGACGAGTATGCCCCTCTCATCTTTGTGAACAACGCCGATTTCAAGGCAGCCCAGATGTTTACTCTGGCGCACGAGTTGGCGCACCTTCTTATCGGGGAGACCGGAGTATCCGGTTTCAGCAACATGGAACCCGCTCCAAACGCCACAGAACAATTCTGCGATCAGGCGGCGGCGGAGTTTCTAGTGTCCGAAGATGATCTACGTGCATTCTGGCCTAGTGTGAACCGGTCAGCCGAGCCTTTTCAAGCTGCCGCTCGTCACTTCAAGGTGAGTGCAATTGTGGCCGCGCGCCGCGCCCTCGACCTGGAAATGATTGATAGAGGCGCCTTCTTCCGTTTCTATAACGAGTACAAATCTCAAGGCAGTACCAGCCCGCAGACTTCAGACGGGGGTGACTTCTGGAATACGCAGCGATGGCGCCTCGGCCCTCGATTCGCCGCCACTGTGATTCGCGCGGTGAATAGTGGGCGCCTGTCCTATTTGGAGGCATACTCCCTCACCGATCTGAGAGGTGACACCTTTGAGAAACTGTCTGATCAGGTGGGCGTTCGGCAGTGATGAATCTCGAGCAGAACGCGTATGCGGTGGATGCCAATATCCTCATCTCAGCACACCGTGATCACTATCCACCGGATCTGTTTCCGGGTATCTGGGATTCTATGGCCCACCACATCGTTGCTGGCCGGCTATTGATAATCGACCGAGTGCACGCGGAGATAAGAAGTCCGTCTGGGTTGGTTCAGTGGATTGATCAGGCTTGCAATGGAGCCTACGTCTCCACAGTTTCACAACCCGTGGCCGCCACGTACGGAGAGATGGCCGACTGGGTACAGGAGAACCCCCAATTCTTGCCAGCGGCTAGCGAAGAATTCGCCAGGGGAGCCGATGGATGGCTCGCTGCATACGCTTTGGTGACTCGCGCTGTTGTCATTACCAGCGAGGTACTCATACCGGACGTGAGGAGAAGAGTTCCATTGCCCAATCTTTGCCGGCAGTTTGGCGTTAGCTATCGCAACATGCTGGGGATGCTACGCGATCTTGACATGCGGTTCGACTGGAGACAATCTCAATGAGTGCAGGAGTGCCACGCATATGAGTCAGCCTTCGCAAGTAACTAAACTCTTCAGAGGGTACTATCGAGAGCCTTGCAAAGAATTAAGCTGACCGGGCACTATCGGACTCCCCACAGGATGGAGGATATGAATGGCTAGAGGTTTCAGCGGTGGATACAGAGGGGGCGGTGGTCGCCGAAGTTCTGGCACTGGCGGTAGCCGCAACGGGAGCAGCGGGGCTGGTCGTAGGAGTTCCGGCTCTAGTAGTCGCGCTCGATCCAAGGGACAGGTGAAGAACGGCAAAGCGGTTCAGTACGCGATCAAGAACCGCAGGGGCAATTCGACATACTACGGTACGACTAACAACCCCAGACGGCGTGCCAGCGAGCACAGTAAAACGGGCAAGCTCGGCAAGGGAGACCGGTTAGTAGTCGAGACCAAGGCTATACCTCGGAAATCGGCCGAGAGGGTTGAGGCCGCTAAACTGGCGTCTCATCGTCGGCAGCACAGACACAATCCGAAACACAACACTACCAACGATGGGAAGTACCACCAACCTAGATTGGTATGAGGACCGAGAGTGGTTCTCTCAATCAGCGTACAGAAGGATAGTAGGCTAGAGGCACAGACTGGTTCCAGTTCGTCTCCAATCGACTGTCTGATTGAAACACACGTTGCATCTTGAAAGGGTCGGAGCACTAGCATGGTTATGAGTCGTCGAAATGTGCATGGTAAGGCGTGCAAGTTCTGGGATTGCCATAAGCGCGTCAGGCGTGGACATGTCTACTGCTATGATCACTACCAGGCGTTTCAGAACGGCGACGTTGACGAATGCCCAGGATGCGGACGGGCGAAGAGTTCGAGCTACAGTACATGCCTCGATTGCAGACCGGCTGAACCGGCGAAGTCCACCGGATCGAGGAAGACCTATCGAAGAGAGCACTCGGATGCGTGGGAGGCTAAGGACGCGGAAGCGAATGATTTCTACGTCTACGTCCTGAAGCTAGACGATGGCAGTTTCTATGCGGGTCAAACACGTGAGATTCGCGAAAGGCTGATGGAGCATCGCGATGGCACTACGAAGTCGACCGCGGGTAGGAATCCCAAGCTCGTTTGGTTCAGTACGGTTTCAACACGCGAGCAGGCAACCGGCCTTGAGGTACAACTCAAGAAACTTTGCGACCGGAACCCTCGGGAGATTCGGCGGTTGGTTCGCAGTTTTCAGGACCTTGTCGAAGAACTGGATTTCAGCTAAGTGAGAGTAGCGGAGGAACAGTTTGGTTCGGCCCATTGAAGTAAAGCCGCTGCCCGGATACAGAATCTGGATAGAGTACGACGATGGCGAATCCGGTGAGATTGACCTGTCCCATCTGGCGGGTAAAGGTGTCTTCAAGGCTTGGGACGAGCTGGGCCACTTCGATAGGGTGCGTATAGACCAATACGGCGCGATAGCATGGGACGACGACATCGACATGTGTCGCTACGCGCTGTACATGGAGATCACCGGCAAGTCCTGGGAAGAGTTGCCCGACGAGACTGAAGTCGCAATCGGCGATGCCTGAACTCTGTCGCTTCTACGGCATCATCATCCGTATGCATATGCCCGACCACGAGCCGCCTCACTTTCATGCACTGTACAGCGGTCAGGAGGCACTCGTGGAAATTGACCGCCTATCCATCATGCGAGGGAGACTTCCGCCACGTGCGTTCCGCCTCGTGACAGAGTGGGCATCCCTACATAGAGACGAACTGATGGCGAATTGGGATCGTGTTCGGCGCTCAGAACCGCTCGACAAAATCGCCCCACTGGAGTGACCCACATCCACCACATTGACCTAAGGCTGAGTTGACCAAGGGTTCGGTCTGGGGAGTGGTGAGAAACCGAGAGGGGGGGTGCAGATATGACCGGCGTCCATCCCGTTCGCGGTACGACGTGATCCGGGTACTCCACACTTACTAGGTTATCCTATCATGAATGTTGGAAATTTTCCAAGATATTTCTCCCGCCCACCGAGCAGGTCATATAGACACCATGAGCGTCAAAATGGGATGAAGTGCTGAACCAGTACATAGCCCCCGGCAACAGGACTTTGCGGTGGCGGCTCCAAAATGAGCCTGACTAACGTGCTCCCACTGTGCGGTCCGCCCGCCGAACGGTGCATTCGAGCCTACCCTCCGAGGGGTCGTACTCTATCCGCCAGTTGTTGATGACGTTGCGCCCCAGGAGAGACGGCAGCACATCGTTGGAGTCATTCGGAGCGGCGATGAGGAGGCCCACCTGGTAGACCCTTACAAGGTCGCCATCCTGGAACGTCAAGACTGCAGGCTCCCGGAAGTACGTGGACTGTCCTCCGACACCTCTGGAGAGACGTGTGTTGCCGAGGTGGTCAAAGGGGATACCTGCGTTTCGTGCATCCCTCGGGTGCAGACAGGTGCTGTCCGCTCCGGTATCAAGCAGGAACTCTATACGCTGATTGAGTCGGAAGCGCGGGATTATCAGGCGGCTGTTGAGGTATGGGCGTCCCAGCGAGTCGAAGTGGCCAACGATCATAGAATCAGCATTGGCGGGTCGGTATCGAGAAACTCCACCACGACGTCAGATCGGGGAATGCCCTTTTCGTCTATGACCTTGAAGACTTCGTCCTCCGTGTCTCCGACAGTAAGCAGGCCGTCCAACCCGACCGCAACCCACCGGTCGGGGTATTGTTCGATCAGTCCAGCGTGTTCCTCTCTCATGCGAATACCGAGTTGGCGAAACTCGGCCAGGTCGTCGATCAGGCTGCGAGCCCCTCCCATCTCCTCGATCATGGCGCAGGCCTGATCGATCAATTCGCTACTGGGACTCGTGGGTGGCAACATGTCAGTGTCCTCAGAATCTGGCCAGGTGGTCTCTATCCGAAAGTTTAGCACGAGGCAGTAGTCCGAGCCGTTTGAAAGTGAGTTCTATCTAACTAAGTTGGCTCATTAAGGGAAAGGGGCCTGTTGTCTGATGTCTCAGCCCGCATTTGCTGATTCAGCGCGTCGTTGTACCATGCACTCGAAACCCATCAGCCGGGTGCAGCCCAGGAGCTTGACCCATGCACATCACCGACGTGAAGGCCGTCTATCCGAACTACAAACACGTCGCGCCATCGTGGAGGACGCATCTGTGGCAGATTGTGGTGCGTGTGGAGTCGGACACCGGTGAGGTCGGATTCGGATATGGCGGCGGTGGCAAGGCGGCGGTCGAGATCGTCAACGGGCACATGCGCGACCTGCTTGTCGGGCGCACGCTGGATGGCAGGAACGACATCTTCAGCGCCTGGGACGCGCTGTACTACGAGTCCATCCCATACGGTCGCAAGGGTGTTGGGGTCATGGCCCTGAGCGGCATCGACCTCGCGCTGTGGGACCTGCTGGCCAAATCGGAGGGCGTGCCCGTTCATGCCGTCATAGGGCCGAGAACGAAGGAGACGATTCGCGCCTACGCGACCGGCGGAGACCCGGAGTGGTACAGCGAGATGGGCTTTACCGCGCACAAGTTCCCACATCGCGGGACCGGAGAATCGGCTGACTTCGAGACGGCAGAACAGTCAGCCGTCCGCGCCCGCGACATCATGGGGCCGGATGCGCGGCTGATGATCGATACGTACATGTCGTGGAACTCTGAGACGACTATCCAGATGGGCCAGAGGCTTGCGCCCTACGACATATTCTGGTTCGAGGACGTTCTGACGCCCGACGATCTTGACGGGCAGGCGGCGCTGAGGCCACTGGTCAAGCCGACCCTGATCGCAGGCGGCGAGCATGAGTTCACTCACATAGGATTCGACGCCGTTGCCAAAGCGGGCGCGATGGACCTGTGGCAGCCGGACATCACCTGGTGCGGCGGCATCACCGCCGGTCTGAGAATCCTGGACATTGCGAAAGAGCACGACATTCCCGTAGCGCCCCATCGGGGCGGAGAGGTTTGGGGACTCCACCTGATAGCGTCGTCGGACTGCATGGACTTCGCCGAAGTGCTGCCAGGGCTTCGCGGCGCGCCCAGAGACGAGCTATGGCTCGGCGAACCGTTCCCGGAGAGGGGCTTCATGGAGCCGTCGGACGAGCCGGGGTTCGGCGTCACGCTGAACGAAGAGCTTCTCTAACTGCCCATCTTGAGGCGCACCTCCGCGCCGAGCATATCACGTGCTGATTGGCAGTGCTGCTAGCGGTCGGCGGACAGCGGTGGTCTCGATGTGACTATTATCGTCGCGGCAGCCATATAGACGGCGATGGCGGCGATGAACGCGGGATTATAGGTCCCGGACAGGTCGAACCATGCTCCGGCCAGCACCGGCCCAAAGCCGGTCCCGACTACGGAGATCGGGTTGCCGATGCCTCGGATCGCGCCTATGTGCCTGCGCCCGAAGTAGCGCGCCCACAGGAATTCGCTGAGCGGGATCGTGCCGCCGAAGCCGAAGCCGTACAGGAAGAAGCCGAGGAAGAGAATCACCCATTGTCCTGTTGCACCCGCGACTATCATCAGCGCGACGCCGGTGGACGAGATCGAGTAAGCCGTCGCCGCCAGCAGCCTCGCGTCGAACCTCTGCAATCCGTAGCCCCAGAATACTTTGGAGGACAGGTTGCCCAGCCCGTTGACCGCGAGCGCGGCGGACGCGATGGCGCGAGAGAATCCGGCCTCGGTGGCGAACGGTATCGCGTGAATCAGTATCGCGCTCAAGGCGGCGAGGTTCAGCCCGAATCCCGCCGTCAGCAGCCAGAACCCGCTCGTTCTCAACGCCTGAGATCTCGTCAGCGACGACGGCTCCGCTTCGGACGTCGCCCGCGAGGACCGCGCTGCTGCATCGCCCCCGTCGCCGTCGGGACGCATCCCGTGGTCCTCCGGCGTTCGGCGCATCACGAACGCGACCGGCACGATCGCGAGCGTCACGAACGCGCCGAGCGCGGCGTAGCCCACCCGCCAGCCCCACGTATCCACAATGAACGTAACGGTTACGGGCGAGATCATCCCCGCAAGTGAGACGCCTATCGAGCCGAGCGTGAGCGCCCAGCCGCGCCTTGTGACGAACCACTTGGAGACGGTGGCGTTGACCACCAGCGGCCCGAACAGCGTCCACCCCACCAGCCCCATAATCATGAACAGCGCGAAGAATATCCAGAGGTTCGATTGAAGGCTCAGCCCGACGAAGCAGATCGTCGTCGCTGCCGTTCCGAGCAGCATCAGCGGACGCGGGCCGTGCCGGTCCACCACCTCGCCCGCGACGATGCCGGACAGCGCGCCCGTGACCGACGCGAGCGCCGCTCCGAGCGTGAACTGCCACACCTGCCAGCCCATATCGGTGACGACGGGTCTGAGGAACACGCCGACGACGGTTGATGCCACCGTCATCCACGTGAACTGCGACACGACGGCGACGACAACGATCCACCAGCCGTAGAACGGCTTTCTGAAGAGAGCTAGCAGTCTGGTAGGGGCAGGTTTCAAACCTGCCCCTACGATGCGTCGAGCGTCGCCACCCGGTGGGCGTTGATCCAGTCCCAGTCGAGATCGAAGCCCAGCCCCGGCTTCGTCGGCGCTTCCAGAACGCCGCTCTCGTTGAGCGCGATGTCCTCGACCAGGCCGAACTGGTGGGCCTCTGTGGGCATCCAGTACTCGTAGTAGGCGCAATTCTGCACCGAGGAGATCACGTGCAGGTTGGCAATGTTGAGCAGCGAGTTGCCAGCGGTGCCGATCTCGCAGTTGATGCCGAAGCCCTCGGCCATCGAGCACAGCTTCTTGAGTCCGGTGATGCCCAGCTTGCGCGCCGTTCCCCGCACCAGCCGGACTGCGTTGTGCCGTATATAGTGGTAGCCGGTCTGGAACTGGTTCTCAGGCTTGTCGCTCATGCACAGCGGCGTGATCAGCCGCCTGCTGAGCTCGGCGATGTTGTCGTACTCGTGCGGCGGAATCGGGTCCTCGTACCAGTAGAATCCGAGGTCGTCCGCCGCGCTGCCGACGTCGAGCGCCTTGCGGAAGTCGTAGCCGTTGTTGGGATCGAGCATCAGCTCCATCTCGTCGCCCACGACGTCCCTGACACCCGCCATCATCTCGAAGACGTCGGCCGTGTCCATGACTCCGGGATGGATCTTGTAGGCGCGGTGACCGGCTGCCCGTATCTGCATCGCCTCGCCGATATATCCGGCCGGGCTCTCGTGACGCGGCGGGTAGGTCGCATAGACCTCGGTCTCGTACCGGCGGGTGCCGAGCAGGTTGTGGACGGGCACGCCCGCAGTCTTGCCCGCGATGTCCCACAGGGCGACGTCGACAGGCGCCCAGGCGTTCATCGAGAGGCCGCGCCTGCCGCTGAGAACCGGGAGCCTGCTCCACAGCCGTTCGCGTTCGAACGGGCTGCGACCCATGATCTCCGGCTTGAGCACGCTGAGAATCGGGCCGAACTGGCCGTGTCCGCCGCCCCTGAAGTCGCCGACTAGGCAGTTGCCCTCGATTCCCTCATCGGTCAGTATCCGCAGCACGCCCTGTTCGACATCGCCGAAGAACCGGCCAAGGTCCGAGTCCAGCCCGGTGTCGGGCAACGTGTGGCGTACGACTTCGATTCTGACGTCGGTTATTTTCACTGTGGGGACTCCTTACGCGGTCAGTGACCTTCCCAGTTCCAAGAGTCTCGGACTTGCGCCATCGGCCAGGTCTGTCAGCAGTCTCTGTATCTTGCGCTCATCCAAATTGATTGCGCTGTGGAGCGCGCTAGCGCGCCTCGGCAATCGGTACGTCTCGATGTCGAACCCCATGTCACTGACAGCTCTCAGCAGCCATTCTTCCAGCCTGGGGCACAACACTATGACTCGGTTGTTCCGACGACTGTCGAGGTAAAGCTTCAGACCCAAATCTGTAATCTCCCGACTCAGGGAGAGTTGCGCCATGTATGTTGGCTGCGTGGCTCCCGGGTCTTCGTCGACCATCGCCACAAGATCCCTGTTTCTCATCAGCCTGTTGCAGACTCCACCCTTCCCCTTGGCTTCGTGGACGACTTGTCTCCGAGGCAGATTGGTCACCTGTCGAACCAGAAGCTCATCAGGCTTGCACTCGACGTAGATCATCGATCCTCAAGAAACAGTTGTATGTTGGAGAAAACGTCGATGTCGTCCGAGATTCTGGCGAGGTCCTCCGGTGGTAGCTGCCTGATCTGGGTCCGATAATCGTCGTAGTAGGTTATGAATACGGCGACGTCGTCGGAGAGGGTCTTCTCCAGAATCGGCAGCAGGAAATACGGGTTGTGGGTTGAGACGAAGTACTGATTTCCGCGTTCGTCCAGCGCGATTCTCTCCGCCAAGTACTTGGTGTAGTACGGGAACGCGTGCGCCTCGGGCTCTTCGAAGACCAGAACCGAGTCTGAGTTCGTACGCAGCGCCGCCATGTAGAACACCAGCCGCTGAAACGTATCCGAGGCCAGGTGGTACGGGTGCGAGACGATCACATCCTCAAAGTGCTTCAAGACCTCGATTCTGTTCTCCTGCGGCCGCAGCCCCAATCGCAGTCCTCTCGACAGGAATGGTTCCCTCACTTCGGCCACCAACTCACGATCATGAAGCAGCAGGGACAGGAGGTTCGCGCCCGATGGCGGGAGAAGGAAGGTGCCAGCTTTCTCAGGAAAGATGGACCTGGGAGTAAACCTGTAGAACTTGCAAAAGTCCACGGATCTCCGATTGTGGTCTGACCGACGGACATGCAGGAACTGGTAGTCTCCGGTTATTGAGTAGTCCTGTTGTACATCCGAATCAGTTTCGTTCGAACTCGGATCCCCGGTCAGAATCCAGTTATCAATGCCACCGCTGAATCTTCCTTCCGAGAACTGGAGTTGGAGCTGAAGGTGATCCCACCGTTGCACTTGGTATTCGTTGCCGAAAGGCTCCTCTCTGCCCAGGGTTATCTCAATCTCTCTACTGAGGTCGCCATCGTAGAATAGATTGCTGACCTCGTCGCATCTCACGAACTCTTGGAGGTCGGTCGGAGAATTGAAGTGACCGACGTAAGAGATCAGCCCAAGTGCCTCAAGGATGTTGGATTTCCCAGTATTGGGCTCACCAATCAGGACGTTGACCCTTCGGCAGCTTAAATCCACGTGCTCGACGGATTTGAAGTTCCTGATTTCCAGGTGGTCGAACATGCAATCCCCCGCATAACAGAAGCCCGCAGGTGTGAAGCTGTATCAGTATAGTCGGCGCCGCTCTACGGGGCCGAGAGTGCCCTCTCTCACAGGGAGAGGGTTGGAGCCTGCCCCGTACTCGATACGGGGGTGAGAGTGAAATCCCTACCTGCACAATCGCGGCTGGGGTACAGTATAGCCATGCCTGCGAACGCTTCCAAGCTGACCTCGATCGTCGAGGTACTCTTCGGCGACACGATGTTCGACATCTATCTCAACGACCGCGCCTACTGGCGCAACGTGCCAACCAACGTGTGGGGTTACAAGCTCGGAGGCTACCAGGTGCTCAAGAAGTGGCTGTCATACTGGGAGAGCAAGGTGCTGGGGAGGTCGCTGAGGCCGGAAGAGGTCCAGCACTTCGCGGAGGTGGGGAGGAGGGTATCATCGATTCTGGGGTTAGCGGCGAAGTAAGCCGATCAGACGGCTACATACCTCGATAGTGCCAGAAGTTCACGGCTGCCCCATCCGACTTCCTAAGGGCCGCATCATATAGGTTGGAATCCACAGTGAGCAACGGAGTTTCATCCGTGACCATCTCCAAGAGGGCGGCGTCAGTCAGCCCAAGCCTGCTGAATGAAGTGTTCTCCGACGCCTCAGCACTGGCGACGACTATCTCCTCGCTCTCATGGATTATGTATCGCAGCCTATCGAAGAAGCTTGAACGCTCTGGCTCGCCATGTTGAGCGAGCAGATTGGACGTTTCAGTAAGAGTATTTGGCGTTACGAACACTCGGTCAAAATTGCCAAGCAGGTTGAGCAGTAGGTCGTAGTCCTCCGCCGTGTACTCGCGCAGTCGACGATGCTTTGCGATTAGGTCCCGACCGACGCTGCCTACGGTGAGCAGAACAAGCAGATTTGTGTCAATGAAGAGTCCTCCGGTGGCCACAGGCTCAATTGTCCGCCTTCAGTACTCTGTCCATGAGAGATTCGACCTTGCCACTGTCATCATTGATGGAGAGTACCTTATAGGAGCGCAACGAGCGACGATCTGCCAGCGTGGCGACCAAAGCATTCTTGTGATCCCACGGCCGGGAGAAACCGATGGTAATCTTCCAGCTATTGGATCTGTCTTCGAACACAACCTCTTCGAGACCGACGTTTGTGACCTGTTCTCCCTCGTAGAGGTCGGTCAGATACTCTTTCGCAGCCTGAACCGCTTCTTTGACGTCCATATCTGCCTCCCGTGCATTCTGTAATGATAACTGTAACATCGCTCGGCGAATGGAGACCACGCGAACGGGTGCGTCCGCCCCTGGATACCGGCTTTCGCCGGCATGACGGCTGTATAAGGATCTCTGTTGCACTCTCACACCCCACCAATGTCATGCTGAGCTCAAAGCGCGAAGCATATCATGGCGGAACGAGGGCTGTAGGGGCGGTTCGCGAACCGCCCCTACTCGAAATGCGATTGCGCTGTGTGCCGGGCCGCTTCCCGTACTTCGGACGCTGGGTTATGATATTCTCAGAATAACCGAAGGCGGCGAGGCGGCGGTCATCCGCGTGTCGCTGCGAATAGAAGGGGCTAACATGGGCAAACTGGGGGGCTCCGGCCTGCTGATCGCGGGAATCGTTCTCGCCTTCCTGGGCATCGTACTCAGGACCGGCCTTATCAAGTGGCTAATAGACTTTACCGGTCTCATCCTGATCATTCTCGGAATCGTCCTGATCGTCATCGGGGTCATCCAGATGTTCTCGGGCAGGGGACGCGGATCGTCGATGGATTTCTGATATTCGCCCCCGTATCGAAGTACGGGGCATGCTTTTCCCATAGGCATGTCCCCGTGAAAGCGGGGAGCGGACCAACACAATTCAGGAGGGGTTAGATGGGTGTTATGTCACGGATGTCGACCGTGGTGAAGTCCAAGATGAATAGGCTGCTGGACAGGGCCGAAGACCCCCGGGAGACTCTGGATTACGCCTACGACAAACAGCGCGAGATGCTCCAGAACGTCAAGCGGGGCATCGTGGAGATGGTCACCAACAAACGCCGACTCCAGCTGCAGGCTGAGAAGGTGCGAGCCAGCATCACCAACGTAGAGAACCAGGCCCGGCAGGCTATGGCCGCGGGCCGTGAGGACCTTGCCAGGGTTGCGCTCCAGCGAAAGCAGGTGGCGATGATTGAGCTCGAAGGTCTGGACCAGCAGGTCATCCAGCTCGAGTCGGAGCAGGAGAAGCTGATAAACGCCGAGCAGCGACTCGTCGCAAAGGTGGAGGCCTTCAGGTCCCGCAAGGAGATCATCAAGGCGCAGTACAACGCCGCGCAGGCGCAGGTGCGGATCGGCTCCGCGCTGTCGGGCATCTCTGAGGAGATGGGCGACGTGCAGCTTGCCGTGGAACGCGCCGAGCACAAGACCGAGGACATGAGGGCCAAGGCGAGTGCGATCGACGAGCTTGCGGACTCCGGGGTGCTCGACGACCAGCTCTCAGCAGGCAGCGGCGACGCCTTGAGTCGCGAGCTTGCCCAGCTGACCTCCGATCAGAACGTCGAGGACGAGCTCGCCTCTCTCAGAACGAGCCTGCCTGCCGGTCCGGAGCGCAGGTCGCTGCCCAGCGGCTAGCCCGAATCGATAATCCGTCATTCCCGAGAAAGGAGACCTTTGCATAACTTCGTCATTCCGGCGAAAGCCGGAATCCAGAGGGGCGTGGGTGCTGCCTGGTAGCTTGTGATCAAGCCCAATTCACCCTCACCCCAACCCTCTCCCTCAGGGAGAGGGAGAAGTTGTTCTGCTGGCCTACCTGTTCGCTGGAAAACGAAAAGACTCTTTTGGAGACCTTGAACTAATGATTATTCGGATACGGACAGAGGGTCAGTACAACCTCCCGGGCCAGTTTCTGGACGACTTGAACGATCTGGATAACAAGCTCGTGGACATCATCGCCCAGGAAGACCGAGATGGGTTCGAGACGGCCCTCAAGGAAATGCTCGACCTGGTCCGGAACAACGGCGAAGCTGTTCCGGTCGACGAGCTGGTGGAGTCCGACCTTGTGCTGCCCGAACCGGACCTCACACTCGAGGAGGCGGAGGAGTTGTTCATTGGGGAGGGTCTGGTCCCCGACTAGGTCGCCCTGGCCCTCAGGGTGACAGGTCCGCTCACGGTCTCGCCTCGAAGCTGACCTCCGTGTTGGCCAAGTGGGACGCATCGTTGAGCCTTACGACCGACCAGCCCCGGCTGTCGAAGATGAACCGCGATATGGACGTGTTGTCCACCGCCATTCGCAACACCAGGCTGTCCCTGAAGCCCATGATGTACTGGAACAGGCAGCGCGACGCCGTACCGTGGCCGACCACGGCGACCGTGAGGTTCTGAGGCTCTGACGTCAGACTCTCGTTGTAGATGATCTCCCGCTCCAGCCACCCGGAGACGCGCCGCTGCACCATTCGGAGGGACTCACCCTGCGGCGGCACGAAGTCCGGCCCCTTCTCTGCCCTGTAAAGCATAAGTTCGGGCGTGTTCACCTCTTCGACCGGGACTCCGCGCCAGCCGGGAATCTGCTGCTCGATGATGTCGTCAACCTTTGGGTAATCTCGGTCCGGCTCGCCCATCGCGTCCAGCATCAGCCGCGCCGTCTTGATCGCGCGAACTAGACTGGAGCTGTACACGAGGTCGAACTTGGTCCCCTCACCTCGCAGCCGTTCTCCGAGCAGCGTCGCCTGTGAGGCTCCCAGGTCGGTCAGCGGAGCGTCGAAGTTGGTACCGGCGGCAAGTCCCGGTGTCGCGTTCGACTCCGACTCGCCGTGCCTGATGAAGTAGAACTCGCATCTGAAGTCGCTGTGAATCAATGGCGTATGCCTCCGTGCTGATAATGCCTGCTGACAGCCGCACGGAATCTATCACAGGTCGGACACTTCGTCGAAGCGGGTGCCCGCTAGAGTGTGTAATGCTGCCGCGCGGACATGAATTTCGGATTGTCGAGCCCGAACGTGTCGGGATTGTGTCCAAGTTCCACCGCCAGCCAGTAGGTCAAGAGCTGGAGCGGCACGAGATACACAATTGGAGAGAAGATTTCTGGACACTCGGGTACGCCAATAACAGTGTCCACCAGTTCGCCCCGCGCATCGTTGCCGGCCTGTAAGACGGCCGCGCTCCGCGCACCGATCTCAGTGACCGTTTTCATCAGGTCAACCACCCTATCCTCAGACCCCCTGGCCGGAGGCGCGACGAACGTCACCAGGCATCCTTCGTCCGTGGAAACAAACGGACCGTGCAGGTACTGTTCGAGATGGAAGCCCTCTGTGGTCGTGTAGTTGGCCTCTTTCATCTTCAGCGCAGCCTCGTAAGCGGTGGACGCGTTGGCGCCGGTCCCGACGAAGTAGAAACGCCGCACGTCCCTGCTTCCCGCAGCCCACTCCCTGACCGCGTTCTCGGTCGAGACAGCCGCCTGTACCAGCTCCGGCAGGCTCTCTAGCAAACCGGTTGAATCGCCCGAAGACAACTCGACGGCGAGCATAGCGAGCGCGGCGATTGCGGACGTGTGGGAGATCGTGAACGCCGAAGAAGGATCGATGAGCGAAGTCTCTACGACCGCGTTTGCAAGGTCGCGCCGAGCGTCCGAACCGATGCCCGTCAGAAGGGCTGTTGTCGCCTCTGACCCGTGTGCGTATTCCAGCGCGCGCGCCGAGTAGGTCTTCGTACCTCGGTGGCTGAGGACTATGACTGCGTCATCACCGCTGAGAGAAGGAGGTCGGTCACAGAACTCGAACGAGTTCCAGGCCCGCGCGTCCTCCCGGCCTGCCTCTGTCCTGAGGAAGTACTCTCCTATCAGCGCAGCGTGCCAGGAAGTGCCGATGCCGACAATATGCACCCTTGAGGCGGCCCGGACCAGGTCTGCTACTGCCCTGACGTTGTCGCGTTCGTCCGAAATCACGCGAGCGATTGCCTGCGGCTGTCCCATAATCGCATCGTGCATATGGTACGGGTGCGCTGCTCGCCGTTCTGAAAGTGTCATCAACTTGCCTCCCTGTCAAAGTCTTCAAGGCGGTCCAATACCTTCTCGACGTTCTCCGTCAAGTTGGCGAACAGGTGTCAGTCTAACACCGTTCATGACGGTGACTTTAGGACAGACAGAGTTCCGGAATGGAGTAGACTACAACCACATACTGGAGGTGCCTCTGTGAAGATAACCCGAAACAACCACGAAGACATATATCCGGCAGGTCCGACCTATGTCCGCGCGGTGCGCGCCGGCGACACCCTCTACGTATCCGGCTGCACCGCACGCAACTCAGGGGCCGAGGGCGGGCCGGTCCTGGACCAGCTCCGGGTCACGCTCGACCGCATCGTGCGAATTGTCGAGGCCGAGGGTGGCGGGGCTGCCAGCATCGTGTCCATGACAACCTATACGACCGACATGACAACGATGTGGCCCATCGAGGGTGAGCAGTTCGAGATATGGGACCACTTCTTCAGCGGCATGTGGCCCGCCAATGCCTACGTCGAAGTCTCCGCGCTTGCCGAGCCTGGACTCGATGTCGAGCTTACTGCCACAGCCGTCCTCGACAGCGACTGACGCCCAGAACGGATTGCTGAGTGCGAGAGCGCTTTATTCGCCTCGCAGACGTCGAAGCTCGGCCTCCAGCTCAGCAACGCGAGTCTCGGCTGTCAGACGGCCAGCACGTTCTTCCTCGGCGAGAGCCTGTGCTTCCTCGGCGCGGACATACTCCTCGTCGGCCCACGCCTGTGCCTCTTCATGACTCAGAAGCCAGTATTCGGTCGCAGGATCCCAGAACCGCAGCTCACCATCGCTCCACCGGAGGTCGAGGCCCAGGATGTCGCTGTGGGACCATGTTCTACCGTCGCTCTCATGGCGCAGCTCAATTCTCTGGTACTCGCCATCGACCAGACGCTCGCCCACCAGCGCCTCTCCGTAGAAGTCCCCGCCCGACTCGTCGTACCGCCAGTATTCGGACACTCCCAACTCCGCATACAGGTCGCGCTTGAGGCCCAGATCCCTGTCCGCGGTACTGGGCGATCCTATCTCTAGCACGAAATCGGGGGCCTTGCCCACCTCCCACAGCAGATAGACGTTGTTGCGCTCGATCGACTCGATCGACTCTTCAGGGAGTCCGAGCGCCACGTAGCAGTCAGGCGATACTGAGCGTCGAGGGTTGCCCTCTACGTAGTAGATGAACGTGTCTCCGTTGACCCTCGCGCCTGGAACGTCTCTGTAGCGGGCCCTCAGCGTACTGAGGATTCTGACGTACAGCGGCGCTTGGTACTCTCCGTCTGGCAATGGCATACCGTCCGTTTCTGGATAGACGATTGCGGTGGCGCCCCTGGTGGTCATGGACTCCTCCTTGCTTGTGGTGATTTTATCACAGCCGCGAGAGGTGGCTTCACATTCAGGAGAGCCAGATGGAACTCTTGTAAAGGGGGCCGTCGCCTTCCTTGAAACTCTGATGACCGGCTCCTAGGCTACGCTGCCTATCAGGACATCCACCCAGGAACGGCAAAGAAAAGAGAGGAACTGGACATGGAGCTCGGCGCGTTTTCCATCAGCCTGGCAGTGAAAGACATCGAAGCCTCAAGGGACTTCTACGAAAAGTTCGGGTTCCAGGTTGTTGGAGGAGACTCTTCGCAGAACTGGCTGATCCTCAGGAACTCCAGCCACACTATAGGCCTGTTCCAAGGAATGTTTGAGAAGAATATCCTCACGTTCAATCCTGGCTGGGACGCCGAGGCCCAGCCCATCGATTCCTTTACCGACGTCCGTGAACTACAACGCGAACTGAAATCGAAGGGCGTAGAACTTGTCAGCGAGGCGGACGAAGAAAGCAAAGGTCCTGCCAGCTTTGTGGCAGTGGACCCAGACGGTAACCCGATCCTCGTGGACCAGCACGTGTCCCCCAACTGAACGGAACCGTGGGGACGAGCGTGGAGACCTCTGTCTGGGATTAGCTACTACTTCCTGATCGATTCCAGGGCGCCCTTTGTCATGGACGGCGCGTTGGTCACCTGTCTGACCATGAACTGGCCCACCTCGACTAGGCTCACGTTTTCGGTTGCCCGGTGCGCTGCGACTCCCACACAGATGCCGGTTAGCAGGACGACCACCGCGGGCCCACTTACTGTGCTTGTCACAAGCAGTACCGCACCGGTGCAGATCCCGCCCTTGGCGAGACCGTCGGCGAATTCCTTCCAGTCTCCCGTTTTACGAGCGGTGTGAAACGCCTTGGCAAGAGCGACGATCGTCACTACCAGCAACAGAGGGTTGGCGCTGACAGCGGCGGACAGGCCCATTCCGCCCACGATGGTTGTAAATTCTTCGATGTCTTCGTTGTTCCAGTTGAGCGCGATCGCGACAACGCCTATGGAAGAGCCCACCAGCTCAACTGCATCGTAATTGACCAGGTCGATGAGCCAGTCCCTGGAGACGCCGAAGCCTTCCAGTGTGTTGGCCAGCCCGTAGAAAGTGTCCCGGTCCCAGTTGACCAGCGGCAGCCCCATGGGCGTAGTAGCGTCCCTGGCCAGCGCCTGCAGGAGCCCAGCGGCCTCCTGAAAGATGTTGTCGTCGGGCGATGCGTTTCTTACGGCCTCAAACGCTCCGGGGACGGTGTGACCGCCGTCGAACATCCTGTGAAGACCGCCGCCTATATGGGTAGAGTTGTACGTGGCATCCATCGCCCTGTCGTAGATGGTCGGAGCTCCGGAGACCATGCTCTGGAGCCAACTGTTTATCGTGCTCGACAGCTCGGCGTTGGCCAGCAGGCCCTGTAATGTGATGAATGTCTGTGCCTGTGCGCTCGCTCCCTTACCTGATACAGCCTCGAGAGCAGGGCCGAGTTGGGCGGTCAGATTCCGCTTCGCGGTGGCGCTCAGGGCCATAGAGGTCGTTAGTGACGACGACAGGGTGTTCAGCACTTCGGTGGGTGGCACGGATTCCCACGGGGTCGCTCGCCTTGCGGAGTCAATGCCCTTTCCCACCACTCTTCTGGTATCGGCGGTAATATTGCCAGCTACCTCGCCACTTCGGACAGCTACGCCCCGGGTTACCTCAACCGCCTGTCCAGCCGAGTCTTTTGCAGACTTCGTTCTTCGGGAGACGGCTCGACCTATCGACTTGAGATCGGTCTTCTTCTTGCTGAGGCCAGGCATCAGTGCAGGTGTCCTTTTTCTCTTAGTGGATGTGTTTCTGCCAGAAGTAACGGAATGACGGACTCCTCTGGCGGGCGACTTCTACGTCGTAGTGTCTGAGGATTTCGACCATTGTGTTCGTATGTTCATCTTCGCCACCAACCAGCCGATCGAAATGCTCTTTGGTGACCTCATCGACATTCCTTACTCGAGCAAGTCCAAGGTCACGAAGGGCCGGCTCGTGGAGGCCGGCCAGATACCATGCCTCGATCTCGCGTCGAACAACGATTACTCTGTCCGAAGACAGCACGGAGAATTGTGTGTTTAGCTCCTCTTTCGTCACGGTGACACAGGGTCTTTCGTCAATATCGCCGAGCAGGAGGTAGTCAGCGCTCATAGAGTCGATGCTTCGAATCAGGCCGACTGTCTTGGATGACTTCCGCTGGCTGTACTGCCATATCTCCACATGATCGTAGTGAGCTTGGAAAATTGGGGAGAGTACTTCTTCACAGAATCGCTCATCGTCATCTCCTTCAACGAGCAGACATAGCCTGCGATACACAGAAGTCACAAGGAGAGTAGGTTTTGGACGAACAGGTCCTCGACACCAAGCTCGTTCTGGAGAAAATGGCTCAAGACCTCGCTGTCCGCTGGGCGCGTGATCTGAGAGTGACCGTCAGAGCCACGTGACACTAGCAGGATGTCCTCCAGGTTCGCGTGACGCAGCAGCTCCGGGTTGTGCGTCGTGACGATTACCTGCGTATCGTCGGTAACCTCGTTCATCATCTGCATGACTTGGCTGGCGAGATGTGGGTGGATATGTCTGTCCGGCTCTTCGAAAACCGCGACGGCGTTCTCCTGGAAGTACAGAGCGACAACCAATGCGAGACACGCAATCGTCCCGTCTGAAGCAAAGGCCGCCGGTAGTCGATGACTCTTATCAGAGAATCGTTCGGTCAGCATTGTGATCAGTTGGCCGAATCCGAACTCATCGACATCGAGGTCATGCACAAATGGAAGGAGCACCGACACTAAGTTGATGAGGCGCTTCTTCGACTCCGGGCGTCTAAGAATCTCGCGAAGAACGACAGGCAGGTTTTCGGCACTAGCATCCAACTCTCGTGACCCTGTTGGTGGCACGGCTAGTTGGGCTTTCCGAGGATCGAAGTCGTAGGCTGAAATACTCGCTAATGAATGAGCCGTATAAGGCAGAAGTGTGTGCCGAAGGAATGGTTCCAGCATCACTTCTTGAGAGCCAGATAGAGGCATCCTCAGGCCGTGCATGGTGGAGACTTCTTTCTCAGTAAAGGGGACTCCTTCGGGAAGTTCAAGATAGCACTTGACTGAGTCGCCATCTCGATGAAAAACAGTCCGGCCACTTCCACGATTCTGTCCCTCAAAGTAGCTTTCCGGATCAAAATATGAGGGTGATGACGGCAGCGGACCCCACCAAGACGCCCCTTCCTTCCCTTGCTCGTCTGCCGGACGAAGGTCTACTACTGTGAAGTGGTTGGTCAAGTTGTCCGTTGCGACTTCAAAACTCCGATCAGATTCGTCGAATAGGATCGAGAATTCATAAGTCGTCCGGTCAGTCTTGATCCCAATTGCTCTACTGTCTTGGACATGAACGAATTGTCGTTGGACTACGTCCGTCTCAACGCATATCCGCAGGACCTGATCCTCATCGAGATTGAAGTTCCTCAGCATCTCCCCGCCGCCACGAATGCCAACAGCACTTTCAAGTGAGTCCGTCGCGATGTCCCTCAGGAACCGGAGCACATCCACGAAATTCGACTTGCCGGACGCATTTGAGCCAACGATGATGTTGAATGGACGCAGCTCGACTTCGAGCTTGTCGAAGCTCTTGAAGTTCTCGACTGTGAGTTTGGTGATCGCCACCGTATCTCTCCGATAGCCAGCATCACGCTGGCAGTCGTGGGTTGATAGCAGCACGCATATAGTGGAGCTACTAAACTACCGCCTGGCCAATTCTAGCACCGGAGCTGTGCGTCAGACTCGCTGGTTCAGACCCCCTCGAACCACTCCGGGAAACGCTCGGCCAGGGCCTGGTCGCCTTGGAGAGCGATGCGACCGCGTCTTACGGAGCGTCGGAGCGGCAGGCGTCCCATCAGGAACAGGATGTAGGAGCTTGAATCAAGCTCAAGTGTCGCGTCGACGTCGGCGGACTGGTCGGAAGCTTCCAGAGAGAAGTCTTCAGAGCGGACCGTGAGATCGTACGTCTCGTCGTCGGTGTCTGTGAGGACGAAGCGCAGCCTGACTTCTGGGTCGGTCTTTTGCCGCGGTCTGAACCCGGCTCTCAGCCACCTGTGCACCCACCCCTTCAGAAATGGCACGGCGATGGGGTTGATCGCCGCCGAGCGGTCGATACCGTAGCGGACGTCCCAGCCATGCACCGCGAGCTCCATCGCGCGAAGCTCGATGAGGCGCTCGACCGTCATGACGGCGAACGGGTGCCACGCTGGAAGGTCGTACTGGTCGGGCTCCAATCCCACGATCAGACGGTTCAGCCGCAGGCACGCCGTGTTGAATTCGGGGAATAGGTCCTCGTCGTAGGCGTCCCGAAGGCTGACGACCGACTGGATGCGCTCCTCAGGCGTGAGATTCCTGTATCCCATCGGAGGCGACACGTTGCCGCCGATGGCGCGCTCGATGCTCATGGTGAAAGTGATCGCCACGTCGATCAGGTGGGCGACCACGTCGGCCATGTTCCACAGGTCGCAGGCGCTGCCATACACGTCGGCGTCGCGCCAGACTTCTTCGGGCAGCGTGTACATGAAGCCGGCGAGGTCGTTGGACAGCGCGCGGACCATCTGGACTTTTTGTTCAGGAGACATGGAGACCTGAGATGCTACAGGCCCTTGTCGGCGAGGAACGCGGCCAGGTCAGCGGTGCGGCAAGAGTAGCCCCACTCGTTGTCGTACCAGCCGACGACCTTGACCATGTCGCCGCCCATCGCCATCGTGGACAGGCCGTCAATGATCGCGCTGTGCGGGTCCTGCCTGAAGTCGGAGCTGACAAGCGGCTCGTCGGTGTAATCCAGGATTCCCTGAAGCCTGCCTGCCGCCGCTTCCCGGTACGCGTCGTTGACCTCGTCAACCGAGACCGACCTATCCAGTGTCGCTACGAAGTCGGTCACCGAGACCGTGGGCGTGGGCACTCGCATGGCCATGCCGTGTATCTTGCCGTTCAGCTCCGGCAGAACGAGTCCCACCGCGCGCGCGGCGCCTGTCGAAGTGGGGATGATGTTCTGCGCTGCGGCGCGGGCACGGCGCGGGTCGGAGTGCACCTGGTCCAGGATGTTCTGATCGTTGGTGTAGGCGTGGACCGTCGTCATCAGCCCGCGCTCGACACCGAAGCTGTCGTGCAGCACCTTGACCATCGTCGCGATGCAGTTGGTGGTGCAGGAAGCGTTGCTGAGGATGTTGTGATGTTCCGCGTCGTAGCGGTCCTCGTTCACGCCGAGAACGATTGTGAGGTCCTCGCCGGAAGCAGGCGCGGATATGATGACCTTCTTCGCACCGGCCTCGATGTGGCCCCCGGCCTGTGAGGCGTCCGTGAAGATGCCGGTGGACTCGACGACGATCTCGGCTCCGAGGTCGCCCCAGGGGAGGTTGGACGGGTCGCGTTCGGCCAGCACCGCGATCTCAGAGCCGTCGATCCTGATGCCTGAGTCGGTCGCCTCAACGTCCCCGGCGTAGCGGCCGTAGGTGGAGTCGTACTTGAACAGCCGCGCGTTGTCTTCGGGGTTGCCGAGATCGTTGACGGCCACGACTTCGAGGGTGTCCGGGTGTCGTTCGCGGACTGCCCGAAGCACCTGTCTGCCGATGCGTCCGAAGCCGTTGATGCCGATTCGGGTTGTCATGATGCGAACTCCTCCTGGGCTGACCGCGAGAGCCTGCCCCGTACTCGATACGGGGTCATGGCGGGGGCTTCCGATCGCCAGCTTAAAGCTGGACATGTAAAGCAGAGGCCGATCGTAGGTCTCACGACTATATGTTATCCGACCTGAACGCAGCGGGTATAGGGCAGGGAACGCGACAATCGCTCCGGCTTGGCTCCCCAGTTGCCATGTAGCTTTGGCATGAATTAGGGGAGACGGTAGACTGGGCACAACTCAGGGCGCTCTCATGAAGCCTAACCACATCTATCCGTATACAAGACTCTGTACCATCAGAGTTGCCAGCGCCGGCATTGAATGGACTCAGTACTAACCAGGTTATTCAAAATACCTCCAGCGCTCAGGTACCCGAAGTACCGAGCCTACTGGCTTGGTACTCTGGCGTCGGTGGGCGGTTTCCAGATGCTCGTGTTCGGGCAGGGTTGGCTGACCTTTGAGTTAACCGGGTCGCCTCTCTACCTGGGGTACATCGGTCTTGCGAACGCCTCGTCCGCCATTGCTCTAACCTTGGTTGGCGGCGTGTTCGCGGACAAGCTGGACAAGCGAATGCTCATATTCGTCACTCAGCTTGGTACCGCATTGCTCATATTTCTGCTCGCCGCCCTGACTCTGCTCAATCTAGTCGATGTATGGCACATCATATTGATTGCCTTCGTCGCGGGTGCGGTGCACGGATTCGGGCAGCCCGCGCACGAGGCGCTATATCCTAGCTTGATAGACCGCAAGGTAATGGTGAGCGCTGTGGCCCTGGACTCGGCGGTCTGGGAGGGCACTCGAATAGTCGCGCCCGCGGCGGCTGGGTTCGTAATCAGCCTGGCCGGGACCGCCACGGTCTTCTTCATCGCTGGTGCTGGCTTCGTCGTCATGACTCTGGTCATTCTCATGTTGAGGGCTCCCGAGATAGCTCACTCCTCCGGTGGCAACCCTGTGCGTGACATGGCAGAGGGGCTGAAGTTCATCAGTGGGAACGCGGTGTTCTCGTTCCTGATAAGCATGACGTTCTTCAACAGTTTCTTCGGCATGGCCTACATCCAGATGATGCCCGCATTCGCGGTTGACATACTGAAGGTCGGCGCGGACGGTCAGGGCGTTCTGATGGGCATGGGAGGCGTCGGCGCGCTGGCGGTGACCATGGCACTGGGCTCGATGAGCGGGTCTTCGCACCGTGGTCTGATGATAGTGGGCGGCAGTGCGGCTTTCGGTCTGTCTGTCGCGGCGTTCGGCCTGACTTCACAGTACGTTGGCTCGTTCTCTCTTGCGTTGGTCCTGATGTTCATCATGGGGACGTCGAGCTCGATTTACCTGATCGCGATTATGAGCTCGTTGCAGCAGCTTGTGCCGGACAACATGCGCGGCAGGGTGATGGGCTTCTACGGCATCACGTGGAGCATCTCACCACTGGGTGCAATGCAGGCGGGAGCGGTAGCGGAATTCATCGGCGTTCCGATGGCTGTGGCCATAGGCGGAACTCTGGTCACGCTCTTCGCGCTCGGCGCGGCGATGATGGCCAGACAGGTTAGAAACCTCAGCGAGACTCTTCAGGAGCGCGAGTCGAGGGCTGTGAGCTGAGGGACCGTTGTTCCCTCGGTTGATTGAGTTTCGTACTCGTCGTGATGCAGGGAACCGCGGTATCCGAAGTCCGCCCCGTCAGGCGCGGGCCAGGTACTTCTCGTACGCCTCGGCGCCTGCGTACCGGGCGTCGGAGCCCAGCTGCTCCTCGATCAGGAGCAGGCGGTTGTACTTGGCGGTGCGTTCACCGCGCACGGGGGCGCCCGCCTTGATCTGGCCCGCGCCCACGCCGACGGCGAGGTCGGCTATCGATGAGTCCTCTGTCTCGCCGGAGCGGTGACTGATTACGATGCCCCAGCCCTCGTCGCGGGTCATACGGATGGCGTCGAGCGTTTCGCTCACCGTGCCAATCTGGTTGAGCTTGACCAGCACAGCGTTGGAGGTCCTGCGCTCGATGCCCTGTGCTATCAGACGGGGGTTTGTCGAGTAGATGTCGTCGCCGACAAGCTGCACGCGCGAGCCGAGACGGCGGGTCATCATGTCCCAGGAGTTCCAGTCGTCCTCGGCCAGACCGTCCTCGATGGAGATGATGGGGTAGTCGCTGATCCACGCGTCGTAGATGTCGACGAGGTCCTCGGAGCTCAGCGAGGTCTCGCGCTGGGGTAGCGTGTAGCGTCCCGGCCGGCTGCTGAACTCGGAAGCCGCGACGTCCATGGCGAGAAAGCAGTGCTCGCCAGGAGTGTAACCGGCTCGTTCGATCGCCTCTATCAACAGCTCGACGGCCTGCCGGTTGGTCGTCACAGGCGGCGCGAACCCGCCCTCGTCTCCGACATTCGTGCCTAGTGCGCGGTTGCGAAGCCCCGTCATGAGCGAGTGATAGACCTCGACCCCCGCCTGCATCGCGCGCCTGAACGTGTCGAAACCCAGCGGCAGCACCATGAACTCCTGGAAGTCGGTGGAGTTCTCGGCGTGGCGTCCGCCGTTGATGATGTTGAACATGGGCACGGGCAGAGTGATTGGTTCCCCATCGTTGAAGTATCTGTACAGGGGCTGTCCGCAGCTCTCCGAGGCTGCGCGCGCCGCGGCAAGCGAGACGCCGAGAACGGCGTTTGCGCCGAGGTTGCCCTTGTTGTGCGTGCCGTCGAGCTCGATAAGTAGGTCGTCGATGGCGCGCTGGTCCAGCGCGGGCTTACCGCACAGCGCGGGCGCGATCCTGTCATGCACGTTGGCGACGGCCTTGAGAACTCCGCGCCCGAGGAATCGGTCTGGGTCGCCGTCGCGCAGCTCGACCGCCTCGTTCGCCCCTGTCGATGCGCCGGATGGCACGAGCGCTCTGCCCCAGGAGCCATCGCTCAGGCCGATGTTGACCTCGACGGTCGGGTTCCCACGCGAGTCGAGCACCTCACGAGCGCGTATGTCAGAAATGGTGGTCATGGGCTGGGTCTGCACCCCTGAAAAGTTCGGCTGACGTCTGTCCTTCTTGGACAAACATGATACCTACGGCCGGGGTCTTTTCAAAGTCGGTGGGGCTATGCGTGGGAGCCCTGAAGATAGCTCATCGACAGTAACGGAGGCGAACATTGTGGATTGCAGATTGCGTCTGCTTAAGGGAGGCCACTCTTATATGTCGAGTCTGCCTAACATTTTTGCTGGGTAATGTTAAGAAAGGTGTTTCAGAGGGCGTTCTCAGATGCCCAGCTACTAGCTGCTCGAGCTCGACCGGCACCGTGATCTGAGTCTATGATACGAGTCTATCGAGTTGGTGTCCTTCGAATCCTCGCCAGTTCCAAAGTCGTGAGTACGACAATTCCCTCGGATAAAACCAAGCTCAACAATCGCCCTGAACGCCCACACGCGTCGTTCGTCATAGTATGGGTGGCAGTCATCGCTACTCTGAGTGTCATGGCAATTGTCTTGTCCTTGTCACCACCAACGGGACGAGACGCAAGTGCCTTCGCCTACGTTGGCCAAGGAATACTAGCGGGTGAGGTCCCGTACTTGGACCGATGGGATCACAAGGGACCTGTCACGTACACCATTTACGCGTTGGGCCTGCTTGCTTCTGGGTGGTGGGGTGTATGGAGCATTAACCTAGCGTTCCTATTCTGTTCATCCTGGCTCGCCTTCAAAATCGTAGACCGACAATTTGGCACTACTGCGGCGCTGTTCTCTGTTGCAACACTCCTGATCTACGTCATGATGCTTGGGAGCAGGCTCGGACTCACGGAACATTACGCTCTGCTCTTCCAATTCTTTGCTCTGTTCCTGTTGCTACGAGCCGATAAGACCGGCGGGCCGAACGCTTGGGAGTGTCTTGGAATCGGAGCACTCGGAGCACTCAGTTTCCTTCTGCGCGCCAATCTCATCGGTGTATGGCTCGCAATCGGCATCTTCTGGACAGTCAGGTGGCCGGAAACCCGATTGAGGATATTCTGGTCAGTGATCGGCGGGTTATCGGTTCTTGTTGCAGTGTCCATCGTGTTTCTGTCACTGGGGGCATCCGATGGGAGCACAAGAGTGTTCGAAGCGCGTCTAGACACGTCGATCCGGGGTACCCGGCGTATCGCCACAGGTGGGAATCATTCCTAGGGGTGCGTGAACCTTTGGAACGCTCTGTCACCGATTGTACAGCCCGGTGAGGAAGCATGTGTCAGCCATCAATCACCGTCGGTCCCCGAAGGGTCGACGCCACGCCGTCTGAACTCCTTCTCCACCGAGTTGTGAACCGCCCTGGCCTCCGCCTCGGAGCGAATTGCGTCCAACTCAGAAGCCTCCGGCCAGTCACCCGGATATCTCGACTCCACGGCCCACTGGGTCAGCTCGGCCAAGTCGGCGTGAGTTGTCCGCACTTGCCAGCCCTCGGGAAGGCGATTGCGCAGGGCGTCAAGGTCATGGGTGAACGGGAACGCAACTCCCTCCAGTACCAGTGCTGCCTTCAAAGCCTTCTCCGCCGCCTGCTGTGAGAGCCAGCAGACGTGACGGGAGGCTGACGCGTGAATCGTCAGCAATACTCGAGCGACATCGAGGTCTTCCGCTGAGTACCGCAACCAGCGCAAGGCGTCGCCCACAGATGCATCAGGGTCGTTCATACAGGACCTTGCCCTCGAGAAGGGCGGCATGGAGAACGGTACCCACCACGTGGCCCCGTCGAGAGATCTCATCGGGTGTGGTGACCACTATGTCCTTGCTTACAAGGAGATCGCCCAACGACCTCCGAATTTCGATCGCGGCCTGGCGCTTGTCGGTGACTTCTGTCATCACCACAAGCAGGTCAACGTCGCTCCACTCGCTGGCCGTCCCGCGTACCTGGGAGCCGAAGAGCAGCACCTGCGATGGCTCGAATCTGCTGACGATGCGGTCCACCATATCTGAGATGACTGTTTCGGCGGTCATAGTGTTCTCCAAGACTGCACCGCGCTCCTCCATGAGAGAGACCGTAGATTGCCCCACGCGTGTAGTCTAGCTTACATCATCCCTGCACTCGACCAAGTCATGAGATGCTACCCATAACTACGTTTATGAAAGGGTTTATTCCAGAGGCCAATAGCCGACCGATTCACCGTGTGTGGTGAGCGCCATCAACGGTTGGGACATGCTCGTAGAGGAGTGCCTTGATAACATCTATGCGTGCAGCCGGCGACTGCTGGGATTCACAAGTTATGGTCGACCTACGTATATGCGGGTGTTACTCGGAGACATGTAAAGGTCAGCGCCATTTTGGACCACCGGGCCGGTGGGGATGATATAGGAGGACGGAGGCCACCAGCCGTCTCAATACTGCCCGTAAACCCAGTATTTTGCAACCAGCCAATCCCCATCGTCTGCCCAATCCCTGGTGCAAGTCAATGAGTTCTGCAACATCCGTCTCACGTCATGCAAAGCGGTCACATGGGACAGGGAGTCACCATTCGCCACCCCTATGCCGGTGTCTATGCCCCAATCCCACTCGGGAGTGGAGACCTCAGTGCCCGATATGTAGCGAGGACTGTCACGGAAGAGCTTGTCAATACCAATAGGAAACTGCTCTTGCACTCCGACTGACAGGACATTGGACTAGCCGTGAGACTTGATCCCTTCATCCCCCTGATCGGACCGGCAAAAGTAATTGTCGTTGTTCATGGTCCGCACACTTTCCTCCATCCACCGAGGGTACGTAATCGTCCTCTATCGCTGTCCACTGTAGGTGTTGGGTGGCTCGATCTCATGAAAAATCGAGTAGTAGGAAACGATATGGAGTTCTCCGCTCAGAATAGCCCTTGTCATAACTGAATATACCCCTGGACCGTGTTGGTCCAGTAGTTCACTCACGTTGGCTCTGAGGTCAAAACTGTCGGCGCTGGCCTCCCACTGTTCGGCCACAATCCAGGTTGCGGTTTTGACCGTCTTGAGGTCTGCTAATTTCAATGCCTCCTCGAGGTCAGCCACGTGGACTGAATGGTTTATTGGGCTGGGAGCAGGCGCATCACTTGGAACATGGTATGGATCGGGGCAACGTGAGTAGTCATACTCATAAGATCCAGCTACGTAGCCCCTCCCTGGAGGAAGTAACGACGCGGTCTCGATTCCAAACCCATAGCAGTAAGTCCTAACAAGCTGGCCGCGTATGAGCGAGTGAGGCGGAGGGTCGTAGAACAGCTGCACAAACAGATCGCTGGGTCGGGTCAATCCGGCTCCGTTTTTGAGTTGACCTGCCATGACCAGGCTACCCTCCCGTATGATCGGAACCTGATCGAAGTGAACGTAATCGCCTTCAAAGTGCTGGAAAGCCTGAAAGTTGTATGTATTCCACGCCAGGCCGATGTTCACCTTTCTATGCCACGGGTCGAGGACATTCGCCCTATGATCTGGGCTACCCATCCAACCCTTCATCCTCTGTCTGAGCTGAGCTCTAACGTCTCCAACCGGACTGAATCCATCGGATTCCCTGATGCAGTAATTCCACCCCGACCCGTTCTCTCCGTTTGACTGGTAGCCTCCTGCCAGGCTGTACCTCATGTAGGGTGTCAGTCCATCCCGTCCCTAATGGCCACCGAAGCACCCGTCCAGAGCTTCCTCGGCGTGAATCTGAGCTGCAGCGTTGTCTCCGAGGGCCACTGACTGTAACCCCTCTGCCATGCGTTCCTTGTTGATCAGATCGAGCATGTACTCCTTCAAACTGAGATGACGGAGTGACGGAACTGGATTGGCGGTTGGTTCCGCAGTGGCCGTTGGGGTTGGTGTCCTCGAGGGAGACGGGGTTAGCTTGGGCGTTGGTGTTGCAGTAGGCTCAGCCGTCGCTGTCCTGATCGGTCTGGATGTGGGTGTTGCGAGAATCTCGGCCGCCGCCCCTTTTGGTTTTGGTGTAGGAGTTTCGTCAGGCTCAGCCGTTGGTGTCCTTGATGGTCTGGGTGTGGGTATTGCAGTGGACACAGCACTTGCCGTCCCGGTCGGCCTGGGAGTGCTTGTCGTATCAATCGCAGCAAAGGAGTCCGGAACCCGCTGCTGCGCTGAACGCTGCTCTTCAACCTGGGAAATCAAGCCCTCTGGCGCTTTCAGTTCGAGGTCCGGATTCTGGTACCAGTAGAGTGCACTGGCGATCACCAGTCCCAAGATGATGGCAAGGAAAGACCTCATGTCCCGAATCCGTTGATCTTCACAAAGACTCGTGCGGCACTCAGCGCCGCCGTCGACGATATGCTATGCCGGTAGCAATTGCGAGGACTCCGACAGCCTTGGAATACGGCCTGCTGCGACGCATCGCGACCTGGATGCGTATTGCGGCCTGGTGCACGATCAGCAGAACGGCCGCGGCTGCGGTTACGCTGGGGCCCTCGTGTGTGCCCTGAGTGAGGCTCGCTGTGAAGTAGGTAGTGGCGAGGACCATGGCCAATGTGAGAGGTGGAGCCCAAGGTATCGATCGGCGCCTGTAATAGTGATGGCCCGTGATAATGGCAAGCAATATGATCGCGGCAGGCCCGAAGGTAACGATGGCCGCCTGCACGGGGTCCACTGTGAACAGGTAGTCTCGAATGGGCGACGCCAGCAGCGCTATTGATGTGACACCGGTATGAGTTTCGCCCGATCCTTTCAGCGTGCTCCACGGCAGGAACAGCGCTCCGAACGGGACCAGGGTGATGACAAAAGCGACGAACCTTATAGCACTGGTAGTGGTTTCCTGCACGCCGCCCCTCATGGCTGCTGAGCCTCAAATGGTGAACGGGTGGCCAGCTTGATGTTCTCACTGGCCACCTGGAACTCAAAGAGCTGTTGGTTCAGTTCACTGATGGCGGCCGGCACTTCGGTGAACGCCGTCGAGTCGAAAACAAAGTCGGCACGCAGTTCCATCTTCCGCAGGATCGCGTCCATGTCGTCCAGCTGAATCATGAATCTGGACGCCTCCTTGAGAGCCGAGTCTGCCTGAGCCTTCCACTCAAGGTAGAGCACCATGTCGGCTTCGTCTTCTTCCTGCAGTCTGGCGCGTGTGGTGGGGTCCTGTACCTCGTCGGTGATTGCCTGCTGCTGGGCAAAGTATTGTTCGGCGCGGCTCTTGGCGTTGGTAATGGAGGCATCGAACCTCGTATAGGACCTTGTTGCTGCTTCGTATCTGGGCTTCCATTCAATCAGCAGCTTGTCGAGGCTGGTGATCTCCGCTACCCCAGGAGGTGTTTCCATGGCGGGCGGCACGGTCCCCTGGGAGAGTACGGACTGTCCAACTTGTACGACCACACCAGCCTCTGTCAGGGACTGGTTCGTGTTCTGTGCTTGGGCCTGCGAGAGATGGACCGACTCAGACATCCTTGCATTGGCGGTTTTGGTGCCTTCGCCGTACACCGTCCAGCCCACGTATCCAATCACGGCAGCAGAGATGGCTATCAGGAGGAACTTGAGTACACCTTGCATGGGACTTGCCTATCTCCGAACTCTGTCTTGTAAACGCCTACTATCATGGTTCGACCAGATTAACGGATACCGGCCTGACCTGCACGCCCGCTTGGGGCTGCCCCTAAGTCGAGACCGGCAGCGCGAGTGGTGTTCTGCACCGACTGGATCCGGCGCCCCGGTTGTTATGACATGCTGGCGGCGTGCCTGGCTGATTCCCCAGCCGCAAGAGCTCGGCCCCCCACGCCTGCTCAGACTTGCCGCGGTTAAGTCCCGCCTTTGCGAGGACGTTCCTGTCTGGGGCCTCAACGGTCCCGCAGGCGGAAGCTCGCATCGCGCCAATTGCCAGGCTCTCCACCGCGATGAGGTCGTGGCCCGTGACCAACTTGGCGGACAGTTCGTGCGCGGCCCCCTCGCGGGCCAGTGCCCGGACCTTCTTTTGTCTCGACTTTGAGCCTCGCCTCGCTCGCGAGACCCGACGCTGGAGCCTGCGGATCCTGGGCGGGTCCTCCCTGCGCCCAGGGAACAGCCTGCCGTCGGATGTCGCGACCTGGCGGAGACACAGAGATCCAGTCCAATCGGCCTCAAGGGCTCTGCAGATGGTTCTGGCACGTCGATCTCCGAGACAAAGACGAGCTGGTCCTCGCCACGCCGGAGATTCCTGCAGATACGCAGTTCGACAAGGTCTTCGATCGGGGGCACCTAGCGCCGCGAACGACACGGTTTTGAGGTTCATACGCCAGGTGTTCCACGTCAACCATTCTTGCGGTTGTGCGACAATCATTTTTGCCGGTCTGACTCCCTGTCTATCAGACGATTCTGGGCCGCATTCGTTCAACAGCAGGGCACGTTGGACCCGAGGGTCACAGAATGATGAACGACTCTATTCGTCGCCTCTTAGGTCGTCACCAGATTGCTGACGGACTGACCTTTTTTGCAGCGACGGAGAGTTTCTCAGGGAGTCGAATCTCCTAGACCGGGAGCGGTCCCGAGGCCGATTCTGTATCAGAGCACATGTCCCTCGAGAGATAGAGTTGCCGGCACTAGCCAGAGGGCAACTGCCTGTCACAACATCTCTGCGAGGCAAGCTCTTGCCAGTCATCTCCAGCGATCCAGGTCATTTTGAAGGATTCGTGGGACAGGATATTGTCTCGAATAGGTTTCAGAAGTGCGATTACCCGGTATCCGACTTCCTCAAAGGAGTCAGGAGGCGTCTCCAGGAGTAGAGCCCTGTGGCCATATCTGCGCCACTCCACCTGAATGTTCGCATCCGAGTAGAATTCCGATGTGAGGGGCGCAGGAATCTCCTCAGTCCATGCTGTGTCGCGACTCTTGAAGCAGCTGGCTACCGCCGCCAGCAGTGCGGCACCATCTATGTCGAAGGACTCTGACAGTGCACATATGTCGTAGAAGTCCTTCATTCGGGTATTGCTGAGGCCAAGATGGACCATGGCCTGAAACTTCTCTGCAATGACCGATACCATCGGATATACGAGCAGCATCGGAGCAGGCAGGTAGTCGATCAGGGTTGGCATCCGTGCCTAGACCGGTGAAACCGGATCCCCAAAGCCGAAGTCTATCCGCACTGTGGCCTTGGCATTGTTGAGAAGTGCCATGAGCGTGGCGCGCTGTCCTCCGTACACCTGGCCCTCTCGAATCGGAGAGATCTTCAGAGTGTCGACGTCAAATTGAAGGCCGTCCTCGGGACATGAAACTGCACAGACAATCTTGATGACATCTCCAATGGCTACCTCATTGTTCTCTCCAAAAGCAAGCATGTCGATGTCACGTGTGGTTCTGAACGGTTCGTCCATCCACAGGGAAAGCAGACTTCCGCCCTTCAGGACGAGCCTGTCCCTGACCTCGGACTGGCCAAGCCGGTACAGGAAGCGCTCACTGGCGTACCGAACCAGGTAGTGCTGAAATTCGATTCCCTGACTCTTTGCTCTATTGAGCAATCGGGCTCTGATCGAAGCTGCGACGTCGGGACTCACAGCACACCGGACTCAAGAATCAGGGTGAGACGGCGTGACGGCAGCACCCTGAGCGTGCGGGCCAGTTCATCGATTGTCACCTTCCTGTCCTGGATCGATTCCTTCAGCGCCTCCACGGCGGCCTCCCGACCAATAAGGCGCTCAAATCTGAAACAGTCCACTATGGTCCTGGAAGGGGAGGTGATCCGGCCCGGTACCCCCTCGAATGACATGTTCTCTATTCCGTGGCTCCATGCAGCCCCACTGAACCGTATAAGCCGTACTCCCTGATTCGCAAACACGGGAGGTCGGGCCTTGTGTCCGATGGCGATCCATACCTGGTGGGGAAGTTGGGTCCCGATTTCGTACACCTGCAGAGCGGAGAGGAGACAGACTATCGCAGATGGGACCCGGGCGCAGACGGAGGCTATTGAGTAGAGTTCAGTCGGGTCGGCATTGGCAAACCGGTACAGTCCCCAACCGATACGCTCGATAGATTTTTCCGATTCCAGCCGTCGAAGCTGATGATATGGTATTCCAATTCCCTCAAGTTGGCTGGGACGAAAGAAGTTACCGATGCCCGCACGGGTAAGCTGGTCTTGGTTGAGTTCGGCTGTCATCGCGCAATGCCTCCACTTGAATTGTATTGGGCCGAAAGACCTCAGTCAACTTATGTCGGCAGTTTATTTACAAATGCCGACATTTTCGAAAGAGAGGCCGATAGACCCGCTCCATATATACTTACACACACAGTGAGCGCGCAGACCCTGTGGGATAGGAGTCCGATGCTAGTCATCCACACGGGAGAGTTCGGAGGCTCTCTCTTTGTCTGGTGCGAGGAATCGTCGGCAGGCGCTTTGGCTTCCACCTCTCGCTCCGAAAAAACGAGAGGACCACGTCCGCACCCATTTGGCGCGGGTAGCGCGAGGCTGGCCGAGGTCCTGCAGAGAGCCCCACTATGCTTCAATCCGTTGGAAGAGGGAGGCTGCTGGATGAATGCTTGGCTACCAACCAGGGGTTCCACGCCGGCTCCATCCACCGCGCTCATCGCCGACCCACGAGATACGGGCGCAACACTGCGCACCGCACCGTGGTCAGTAGCGGCCTATCGAGTCTCGCCGGCAGAGGCCGTGCGACTACTGTCCTCGGCGTTTGGCAAGCGTACACTCGCCCCGGGAATGATCGTTGGCACGGACACTGCGTACTGGGCAGAGGCACTCCGTTTTGCCGCAACGCTGGTCGCGCGACAGCGGTTTCTGCCAAGCTTAATAGCCGGCTCGGATGGGTACCAAGCTGTGTGGAGTCCGGCCTTCACGGGCGAGGACGAAGAACAGCTCGCAAGACTAGCCAGCAGAATGCCGGCAGCAGCCAGAGCGCTCAATGAGACGGCGGACGGAGAAGCCCCTGCCAGGCGGTCAGTTGAGGTCCTTGGGAACGTGATTGGTGCGCTTACCGATCACCTGGTGCGGCTGGGGGCATCGCGCCGGCGCCCGCAGCCAACATCCGATTGTAGGGCCGATGTCTCCATCAATAGTCCGCATGACTCATGGATTCGCGGGCTGACTGCCGAGAACGGGGTTGTCAGGGGCGACAGGTCTGAACTCGCGCAACTCGCCGCTCAGGTTAGGAATTGGCGACGGCCGATTGAAGCATCGGCCAGCTTCCCGTTTCGACTGTGCTTCCGCCTGGAGGAGCCGACACATGGGCGGGAACATGACGATGAACGCGATGGAGAACACGACGACTCCTGGTTTGTCAGTTATCTTCTCCAGTCGCGCGAGGACCCAAGTCTCCTCATACCTGCCGGAGATGCGTGGAAAGAAGGAGCCAGCGTGACAACCTCGTTTGTGGGAGTGGGCTCGAATGTGAGGGAGTTCCTGCTCTCCTCCCTCGGGCAGGCCGCAGGCGTATGTCCTGCAATCACTGCCGGTCTGGAAGCCGGGAACATGGGGGGATGCCGGCTCGATACCATCGAGGCCCACGAGTTCCTGGCCAGAGATTCACTGGCCCTGCGGCAGGCGGACATTGGAGTCCTGCTTCCAGCCTGGTGGACCAGCAGAGGGACGAAGATGAGGCCCAGAGCTAAGGCCAACGTTCAGAGCCCAGCAATGGAGGGTGCCGGTGGAATAAATCTGGACACAATCCTTCGGTTCGACTGGGAGCTGTCCCTCGGAGACCGGAAGCTTTCTCTCGAGGAACTGGAGACACTGGCCCGGTTGAAGATGCCCCTGGTCAGAGTCAGAGGTCAGTGGGTGGAGGTGAACGACAGTGAGATCCAGGAGGCGATCGCCTTCTGGAAGAAGTGGGCTGGCGAGGCGACTGTCCGTGAAGTAATCATGACGCATTTGGGAGCTGGAGACATCCCGGAGTGGGTCGATCTGGACGGTGTCCGCTCCAATGGGTGGGTCGGAGATCTCCTCACACAGTTGGAAGGACATTCAGACTTCGAGGAACTCGCGTCACCAACCGGGTTTTCCGGCACTCTTCGTCCCTACCAGGTCCGCGGATACTCATGGCTCTCTTTTCTGCGGCAGTGGGGACTGGGAGCATGCCTGGCAGATGACATGGGGCTTGGCAAGACAATCCAGACCCTGGCACTGATCCAGAGGGACTGGCAGGTCCATGGCCACAGGCCAGTGCTCCTGGTGTGTCCAACGTCCGTGTTGAACAACTGGCGCAAGGAGGCGTATCGCTTCACCCCCGAGCTTCCCGTGCTGGTTCACCACGGCCCTGACAGGAACCGTGGGAGCGTGTTCAGGGAAGATGCCGAGCGACATGCCATCGTAGTCACCAGCTACGGACTGCTATACCGCGATTTTGACTTCTTCAGGCAGCTGGAGTGGGGCGGCATCGTGCTGGACGAGGCCCAGAACGTCAAGAACCACCAGACGAAGCAGTCAATGGCGGCTCGTTCCATCAAGGCCGACTACCGTATTGCACTGACCGGGACGCCCGTCGAGAACAGCGTGGGCGACCTCTGGTCGATTATGGAGTTCCTGAACCCCGGTTTCCTGGGCACACAGAGCGAGTTCAGGCGGAACTTCCTCGTTCCCATCCAGTCTGATCGGGAGGAAGTCGCGGCGGAGCGGCTCAGGCGTATAACCGGGCCATTCATTCTCAGGAGACTCAAGACAGACAAGTCCATCATCTCCGACCTGCCTAAGAAGTGGGAGTCCAAGGTCTACTGCTCACTGACGAGGGAACAGGCATCCCTGTACGCCGCCGTTCTCAGGGAAACGGAAGAGGTTCTGGAACAGACGGAGGGCATTGAGCGGAGGGGACTCGTCCTGGGCGCCCTTTCTAAGCTCAAACAGGTCTGCAATCACCCCGCGCAGTTCCTTGGCGACCACTCCTCCATTGCCGACCGGTCGGGCAAACTTGAGAGGTTGACTGAAATGATTGACGAGGTCTTCGCCGCAGAGGATCGTGTTTTGATATTCAGCCAGTTTGCCCAGATGGGACATATCATACAGAGGCATGTGCAGGAGACCTTCGGAACGGAGGCATTGTTCCTTCACGGAGGGGTATCGAGACCGCGGCGAGACCGGATGGTGGAGCGCTTCCAGGACGACGGGGACGGCCCCCGGGTCTTCGTCCTCTCCCTGAAGGCGGGAGGTACCGGATTGAACCTCACCCGGGCCAACCATGTCTTCCATTTCGACCGCTGGTGGAATCCCGCTGTCGAGAACCAGGCGACCGATCGGGTGTTTCGCATCGGTCAGGCACGGAACGTTCAGGTGCACAAGTTCATCTGCGCCGGAACGCTTGAGGAGAACATCGATGAGATGATCGAGCGTAAATTCGAGGTCGCGGAAAGCGTAGTCGGCACTGGAGAGAACTGGCTGACGGAGCTGTCCAACGAAGACCTGCTCGAAGTCCTGGCGCTCAGCAAGGATGCCGTGGGAGTTTAGCATGCCGCGTTTCGATCTCGTACCCTTCGAGCCCCGCAATCCCATTAGCGTGAAAGGTGGAATAAGGGCGCACTCCAGACGGGGTGTTTTCGGCACCAGTTGGTGGTCCAAACGATGGATCGATGTCCTGGAGGGTTTCGACCTGGGAGCCCGACTGAGTCGAGGCAGATCGTATGCACGTCGCGGCCAGGTGTTGTCGATCGAAGTGGCAAAAGGCATCGTGAAGGCCAGCGTCCAGGGTTCCAGGCTCCGGCCCTACCGGGTCACAATCAGGATCGAAACGCTCGATGCAGTGTACTGGGAAAGGTTGGCCGCATCCCTGGGCGGTCGGCTCCTCCTCATGGCCGAGCTCCTGGCTGGGAGGATGCCGGACAATATCGAGGAGATTTTCAATGAAGCTGGGCTCTCGCTCTTCCCCAGCCGGCGGTCTGACCTCGAGACCCGGTGCTCGTGTCCGGATTCATCGAACCCCTGTAAGCATGTTGCGGCCGTCTACCTTCTACTGGGAGAGGAGTTCGATCGCGATCCGTTTCTTGTCTTCAAACTGAGGGGCGCGGATAGGGAGACGCTTCTGGGACTGGCCAAGGTTCAAACCGCAGGAAACGGAACAGAAGGCGACGAGGTCTCTCCTGGATATCTGCACGAGCGGTCACCTGACCATCTGTCGCCGCAGGAGCCGCTGCCTTTGGACCCAGAGGAGTTCTGGCGGCCCACGAATGCGGGTGAGACCAGCCCCTTGGCGGCAAGCGTTCCAACGACTTCCGCCTCACTACCAAGGCAACTTGGCACCTTTCCCTTCTGGCGGGGTGATGAGGATTTCCTGGCCATGCTGGAAGACATGTACAGCATGGCGTCACAGGTGGGAGTGGAAGTCATAATGGGCGAATAAGCAGACAAACGCGTCTTGCCGGTGAGAAGGTCGCTCGAAACGTGGGATCTCAATACGGCATGAGCCTCTTTCAGTATGCGGAGGGCGACTCGCCACATCGCTGTGAGCGGGTATCTCAGCCTTCACGTGCTCCCTGATTTCTGCCAATGCCTGCTCCGGGCTCACCTGCGGGAAGTTTCGAAGGAAGGAATACAGGTTGTCCCACTGCCGCTGTAGTCAACCGGATGCTGCACCGGCACGTCCGACAGTTTGATCCTGTGGTGCGTCCTGACCCGGTCTATCGTATCTTCCGTCCTGTGTGGCCAGGGCATCCCTTCTTCCCGGCACCGAGCAGTGCCGGCGGCCGTCGAACTCACCGCTGATGCAGTCAAGAAAGTCCGACAGGCAACATGAGCAGCCACAGCGAAAGAGCCGGAGTTCCTGGGCGATCCGGTATCCGCCGGCAAGCAGGACCAGAAGCACGACGGCGACGCGGGCATATATGGGCATCGTGCCGGCAATCTCCCAGACGATGCTCGGGCCTCCCCGGGTTGAGCTCCGGATTCAATCGGAGCGGTCTCGGGATCCCTGCAGGGGAAACAGCCAGGACCGGCTCTCCATCCGGGGGCTCCTATCGCCCGCCACCACGATGATACGATACGTTGCATCGTATCTTGCATATATCCGGGAGGGTCAGGTTGCCGACATTCGAGTTTTTCTCCGTGAGGGATGCGCACCTGGAGCTGACCCTGAGGGGAAGCCGAGGCGAGATCCTGCGGGAGTACATTGGGATACATCGAGCAGCTCGACCCTGGGCATGCCGGCAGGTTGACGGCGGCGGAGGGCGAGTCGACCGCCGCGATCCGTCGTCGTCTAGGAGTGGCAGCGCAGCTGCTGGGGAAGAGGATCGAGGTGACCAGGGACGGCCGGGTAGTCTATTTCTGGGAAGGTCAGGAGGACCGTCCGCGTCGCCGCGGCAGACCGCCCAGCAGTGAGAGATCCGGATGATGCACACGGCCAGGTCTGGAGACTGGCTGGGCGAGAGGGCCAGGGATTGTCATGCTCGGGGGCATAGCCGGCATAGCCCGTGATAACCCCGTAATAGCCTGACGACGCCGACAGAACCGGACTGGTCCGCAATCCCGGTCTCCGAGAGGGCCGGTTTGGCCACGGACCACGAACGAAACCCGTTAAGGCCGGCCATCTTAGCTCGACTTTGTACATAATCTAGACAGAATATGAAAGCAGGGTAAGCTAAGCGGACCAAACAACCACGAAAGGTCCCGCTATGCTCACCCTGCCAGATTCCATTGTACCCATACTCCAGCCTTTCTCAACTCTGTTTCAGCAACGAACCTGGACAAAGGCTCAGGTGCTGCTCGTCGGCACCATCCTAGCTCCACGCAAGCGGACCATCACATCAGCGCTTCGAGTCATGGGACTCAGCGACGATGACAGCTTCGCAAAGTACCATCACGTTCTCAATCGCGCCACGTGGTCGTCCTTGCGGCTGAGCCGTGTCCTGCTGTTGCTCCTCATACAGCGGTTCGATCATGGCGACGGCCCCCTGGTGTTTGGCATAGACGAGACAATTGAGCGAAGGCGAGGCAGGCGCATCGAGGCCAAGGGAGTATACCGCGACGGGGCGCGCTCCAGCGCAAGCCACTTCGTCAAGGCGTCCGGCCTGCGTTGGATAAGCCTGATGTGGCTGAGCGCCATACCCTGGGCGCACAGGACATGGGCATTGCCTGTACTGACAGCCCTGGCTCCTTCCGAACGCTATTATCAGAAGAGGGGGCGAACTCACAAGAAGATCACCGACTGGGCGCGTCAGATGATACTCCAGCTCCGGCGCTGGCTTCCAGACCGCCGCATCGTGGTGGTGGCGGACAGTAGCTACGCCGCGCTCGATTTGCTCCACTTCTGCCAGTCCATGGTTCAGCCTGTCACCCTCATCACCAGATTGAGGCTGGACGCTGCGCTCTACGAGCCCGCTCCAACTCGAATGCCCGGACAGATAGGTCGTCCACGACTCAAGGGCCAACGTCTGCCCACACTGAGGAAACTCCTTGACCGACCCGACACGCGCTGGACAAAGGCGGTGGTGAGCTGGTACGACGGCGCCACGAGGACGGTGGAACTCAACTCCCACACTGCTGTCTGGTATCACACGGGCAAGCCGACCGTGCCCATTCGCTGGGTTCTCATCCGAGACCCCCTGGGACAGTTCCACTCCCAAGCCCTGCTGTGCACCGATCTTTCGGTCTCCCCTGTACAGATCGTCGAATGGTTCACGCTGCGCTGGCAACTCGAGGTGACCTTCCAGGAGGTACGCGCTCACCTTGGAGTGGGTACGCAACGTCAATGGTCAAACCTTGCCATAACCCGTACCACGCCTGCACTGTTGGGGCTGTTCTCCTGGATAGCGCTTTCAGCCGAACTGCTCAGACGAGAAGGTTCAATTCCCCTGCGCTCAGCCGCATGGTACGCCAAGTCTGAGCCAACGTTCAGCGACGCAATCGCATTGGCGCGTCATCATATGTGGAGAGCCTCCGAGACTTTTTGTGTGTCTGAGCGGAAACACGATATCGTGAAAATCCCCACGCCTCTGTTCAACCGACTCATGGAATCGCTAACCTATGCCGCCTGAATGTACAAAGTCGAGCTTAGAAGCGTAGTGCTTAATCGTGCGACAGGAGAGGCTCGAGCCTGCCGTTGCCGACTCTGAGACGCTCTGCGATGGATCCGGTATGTGCGGAAGTCCACGACACACGTGGGTGGGCTCAAAGAGAGCTCGGTGATTCGGCCGGAGCTGTGGACGATAACCGAAAGGCCAGGGAACCTGGTTACAACCCGTGGCCACCCTGTGATGGACGCCGGTCAGGAGAAGTCCAATGAACGATCCCAACATCGTCACCACGGCCCCCACCGTCGCATCCCTGCTGGACAGCGCTACATGTTCCCGGGATGGTCTGCGAGGCCGGGCACGCGGAGCGATGCTGGGACTTGCGGCCGGCAACCTGCTTGGACTCCCCGTCGAGGGCTGGAACCACCGCGAGATCGACAGAAGCTACTACGAGGGAGTGACCGACATCGACCCGCGGGAGGCACTCCGGCCCATGGACGACGACCTCGCGCAGGCGGTGGACCTCGGTGAGGCGCTGCTGGAGGGAGGCGACTATGTTGGCAGCTTTGCCGGTCGGCTGGTCACCTGGGCGAGAGAGAATGGCCGCGGCATGGGCATCCTGACAAGCAGGGTCATCCAGGAGCTGGCGGCCGGTCATGCACCGCCCGGTGCGGCGCGCCTGGTGTACGAGTCCAATCCGATCGCTCCCAACGGCGGGGTGATGCGATGCGCCCCGGTGGCCTTGGCGCGGCATCGGCAGCCGGAGATGCTCGTGAGAGACAGCGCCGCAACCTGCGTCGTGACCCACTACGCGGTGACCTGCCAGTGGTCGTGCATCATGGTCAACGCGGTCATCGCCATGCTGCTACGGGGTGTGGAGCCCGACCTGCATGCTCTAATGTATGCCGCCGCGACAGACGGCGCTCCCGACATGCTCGCCACGGCGTTGGACGACGGCATCCCTGCGGGGGTTCTGTCCGCCATCGAGGATGGGGCACAGGTAGTGCCCGACTGCTCCTGGCTGCGCCGGCAGCAGATGCTGATCGGTCACACGCTGCTGGCGGTGCAGTGTGGACTGTGGGCAGCGGTCACGCCGCTGGACCTCGAGGCTGCGCTGAGGCAGGTGGTGGAGGCCGGAGGAGACACCGACACGAATGCGGCCGTGGCCGGCGCCGTACTGGGCGCGCGTTATGGCACGGCGGCGATCCCTGGGCGCTGGCTGGAGTGTGTGCCCGGGCGTGATCGCATCGAAGGGTTGGCCGACGCTCTGATCGCCCTGTCCGGCTGACCTCTTCACCGGTCCACGCCCCCGCGCCTTTTTGAAACCGTCCCGTGGAGAGCTGTTTCGCTAACCTCTGCTCGCCCGGTATGGGACAACCTGAGCAAAGGCCGACCCCGCGGATGTGGGGCTAACCGGCAATCCTCCCGGTGGGAGTTCCGCCAATTATGTCCGGGCCAGCCGCACGTTCTATTTCGCGTCGGGCTCGAATGGCTGGCCGTAAGCCCTGACGACGGGGATCATGGGCACGCCACGTACGTTGAGCCACTCGTCCCAGGACTTCTGGTCGACGGTGCCGTCGCAGTGGTCCATGAGGACGGAGGTCCACTCGTCCTCCGATCTGGACGGCTGTCCCCTGTCCGTCATCTCGACCGCGTCGAGGAATCCCAGGTAGACCAGCGCCACGGGAATACCGAGCGACGCGAGCTTCCATGCCCAGGCGAACCGGTTGGATAGCTGGTAGTGACTGTCGAAGGATATCGCCCAGAGTCCGCCAGTAGCCAGCCTGAGGCCGGCAGCCGCTTCGCCGATTGCGGCGCCAATTCATTCGTGGTTCCTCCAGCCGTTCGGCGTGCTGGGAAGGCTCTTTCCAGTCGGGCTCAACTCCTCGGCGTGGGCCTTCGCCTCCACGAGCAGAAGGCCGGACCTGCCCCTGATCGTACAGGTGGCGGCCAGGTCCCAGATCGGCGTCCTAGATCTTCGTGACTGTACCTCCAGCCACCAAGAACGGAGCTGTCGCCTGACGTCCGGAGACAGCAGGTCATTCGGTCCGGCCAGGTCGGACTCATTGCTGGGTGTGGTGTCCCAGGAGCCGCTTCTGAGAATTGGTCTTCCGCGGGGCTGCCACCGGTCTTCTTCGGACACGGACACTTCGGGGAGATCCACCAGCTTGGTCAGCCGTTGCGCGACGTCCTCTCTCTCACCGTCCACCAGAAGTACACAGCGAGGCCTGCTCCCTCGTCCGCTATCGAGCTGTCTGGCCCAACCCATCGATGTGCGTCCCAGTCTGTGGAGATCTTTAGTTGTTCAACTCGTCTCAGGCGCGGCGTCCCATCCAACAGGTCACTCCTGTACGCGATTTCGGTCGGCAGGCGACAGGGGTTTTGGCAACTACCTGAATGGTGCGGAGATCAACCGTGTCACATAGCCGAATCTGCCCGGCGGGTGAAGAGTGCGATCTATGAACCTCTCCAGGCTGTCCCTGTGCAGCACCGTGATACCGCCGCGGCTGGCGTCCTGGTTGACCAGTGTGGATGGCACGTCCTCCCAGTCGAACGTTGAGCGTCCGAAGGCGTCCCTTGGTTCCCAGACTATGATGGTTCCGCCATCAATCGTCCAGCCGCTCGCACTCTCGCCCTCCTTCTTCGCGTATGCGGCGGGCCTCAGCAGGTTGATCAGCGCCTCCTTCACGCGGTCGTACCGCTTCTCGGCGTAACCCTCCCATGTCAATCGCTGGCACCACTCAGGCGACGGATTCCCCGTCGCATCGGCCACGATGCCGCTGATGACCTGAGATGAGTCCGCGAGCCAGTCGTCGGGGAGGCGCTGTGCGTCCATCCTATCCATCATCTCGAACAGGTACCGCCTGTAGAGATGACCGGTGAGTCCGCGACGCATTCTCTGGATGTCCCCCTGCAGGCGCTGCCGCGTCGGTTCGTCGTGGGGAGGCAGCGCGGTGGTGGTGTAGATCATCAGGCTCCGCTTGACTATTTCGTCCGGAAAGGACTGGGGTTCTGCGTTCATCGACAGCACGAAACACGGGTACTCGGAGACCGGCGGCTGCAGCTCCTCCTTGATCATGTCCCTGCCGTACTGGGTGAAAGCGCGCCGGCCGATGTCGTCGAACACCACCGGAAACCTCTTGTACGAGTGCTGGAGACCCCGAAGCCTAGACGTGGTGAAGCTTCTCTTGTCCACCGTGTTGGCGTAGCCGAACATGGATGTCATGAGGGTATCGACAAGGCTGGTCTTGCCGCAGTTGGACTTTCCGAAGACGATGCCGAACGCCGGAAACCGTACCACGTCGCTGTCCCTCACCAGCGCGAGTGAGCGCATGTCGCAGATGAAGGGAGAGAAGTACAGCCATGTCATCAGCGTGAAGTAGTCGCGCCTGAGCCGGTCCACGTCACCCTCGAACGCCGAGTAGTTGTCGAAGAACTCGAGGAGCAGCTCCGCGTCGGTCCTGACCTGGTCGTCCTCCCAGGTCAGCGGGAACGACTCGCCTGACAGTGTGGCCTGTCCGGTCGTTCGGTCGATGTGGAGGTCGCGGGTTGAGACCTCGTCCGCGGACTTGACCAGGCGGACCCTGTTTATCTGTCGCCTGACCTCCTGCGTGATTCGTTGCTTGCCGTTTCGCGCGGGAGGTATCGCGGCCGACAGCGCCGGTCCGAAGGTCGCAAGCACTTTCTCAACCCGGTCCACCTGCGCCGGAGCCGACCTCTCGATCTCCGTCGTCGGAGGCGGCTCGATGATGAGGACCCCGTTGCCGGTGTTCATCACCGGTGTGTCGGGTATGTCTATCCGTGCCGTCCTGATCTTCTCCTTCGGAATGTCGATCTCGTCGGAGGCGGAGTCCCTGATCCTGTCGAACATAGAGTTGTAGTGTTCCCAGGCCGGCTCGTCGTCATCGAACATGACCAGGGTCTCTGGCTGTCTCCCGGAGAAGGCCCGTTCGGACAGGTTTGCGGAACCGACCAGAACCCTGGTGCGTCCATCCTCGGCTGACAGGAGGTAGAGCTTCGCGTGAGCCACGTATTTTCTCAGCACCCTGAAGCTTGCACGACCCGAGTGGACCTTCTCCAGGATGCCCAGGTGACGCTCATCGCTGAGCCCCATGATGGCGGCCCGGGTGTCACCGATGACGACATTCTGGAAGGCCAGGACGTCCTTCATGTCGCGGATAATGCCCTCGTACCCGAATACGCACTCGAAGCTGGAGAACGAGTACCTGTCGAGCATCCTGACGATGGCATCCACGCTGACCGAGTAGGTCAGCACGCGGAGTTTGTCGTATCCGCTGAACACGTCCCAGTCGAACTTTCTCTCGGACTCGAACCTGGCGCTCACCACGCGCAGACCCGTCCCGTCGTCGATGTCGAGCATCGTCTGGTCCTCACCCGGACCATCCAGTCGGTCAAACAGCGAGTTCGTCATTGAATCGAGTGCACCTCTCGGTCAGTGGGGTGTTCCGCAACAGCGGTATATGAAGCATCGTTCGCACGTCAAGTAGGTTTTGTCAGATCTCCTACCCTGTTATACGTTCGGTTTACATCCGCAACTCGCTACGAACATAGGTCAAGCCGAGGCTCTAGGTCAGTTTTCGACGGACTCGCTGCGCGACTTCATCAAAACAGCTATCTGCCCAAGTTGACCATTTGCAGTACTCGGGAGGGACCAAGCTGCGAATCGGTATGACAAGGTGCTTCTCCAGTTGAACATCACAGATCTCATCGGCAGAACGAGGGGCCCTCAGCTGCCACGACTGGAGAATACGAGACAACCGCTTCAGGGTGCCACCACCGTGAACGATGAGGACTGCCGGGGCAACCTCAGCGAGGAGATAGCGGAAGATATATTCCCCACTTTCCGTGCCGCCCGAATGCTCAGGCCTCCTCAGGTCACCGCTCATCGGGGTGGAGTAGCAGACGACGTTGGTTTCCAGAATCCTGTGAATGTTCCGATCCTTCAGGTGAGCCACAAGTGCATCGGTATTCTGTCGGGTCGGGGATGGCTTGCCCGCGGTCAGCTCATCATAAAGACCTCGGCAGCTCTCACCGTTTCCATTGAACAGGGCGTCGAGGTGTCTCTGGTGGGAGACTCTATCGACGTCATACCCATTCCTCTGGTTCATGCCGACGATGAACACATCCGCTTCCCATGGGTTCTCCATTTCCGTCATCCAGGGACGTGGGTACTGGCCATTGATCGGCTCGGTCAGTTTCCGAATCGTTTCTTCAAACTGGTCTTTCATTCCGCTACTTAAGTCCTTGGAGTCAGAATGTTGTGGAGATATGACAGTAAATTGCCACAGCGGACGGATCCCTGATCTCTCCGGCAGCTCGCAGGCCTCCAGAGTCTTGGTTAGTCCAGTCCCGATATCATAGGCGAGGCTGCTCCGGCGATCGGGGCAAGCTCAAACTGACGGTGACCAATTCTAGGATATTCCCACGCCCATGTGAGTTCAACATCGGGCCGGAATCGCCACGTCATGGTGTGGAAGGATGATGTCTCGCACCAAGTCGTTCTCTCGAACAAACCAGATGGCCCGAATCGCCTTCTCCATGTGACCCACTCGGTCGTGCCTCCCTGCGGGTAAGACCGAAGTCAGATGTCCGTGTGGCAGGCTATGGAGCCCGCAGCGGATCACTGGCATAGCCGCCCTTCCTACACTATCTCCGCGCAATGCTGAGCGCGAATACAGGGATTCCTGCCCGAAGGTGCTTTGTTCAGATGGAACACCTGTACTATAATCTGAGGGTTGGGGTCTCCATCATGGTATGGAGCGCCGGGGACAGGTCGGTCAGCGCGAATATGGCCAGTGCATTGGCGGCAATCCCCACGGCCATCTCCAGAACACCGTAGAGGGCAGCGCATGCACTACGTCGACGGGAAGATTCAGCTGAGCGCCAGCGACCTGGTCAACCACCTAGCGTGCCGCCGGCTTACCGGGCTGAACCTGGAAGTGGCTTCCGGTGCGCGGACGGCGCCGGGGTACTGGGACCCGGGCCTTCAGCTGCTCAGGGAGCGTGGCCTCGCCCACGAACGGAGCTACGTCCAACATCTCAGGGACACCGGCAGCCAGGTTACCGTCATTGATCGAGCGGGCATAGACAACCGGGCCCTCGACTCAACGCTGGAGGCTATGAGAGGCGGTAGCGAGGTCATAGTCCAGGGAGCGCTTGCGGAAGGCTCATGGAGCGGCCGTCCGGACATACTCAGACGCGTGGAAGTGCCCAGTGGACTGGGCGGCTGGTCGTACGAGGTCATCGACACCAAGCTGGCGTGTGAGACCAGGGGTGGCACCGTACTGCAGCTGTCGCTGTACTCGGACCTGCTTCGCTCGGTCCAGGGCGTGTCTCCTGAGCTCATGTACGTGGTCGCCCCATGGACGGGATTCGAGGCCCAGCCAAATCGAACGGGAGACTACGCTGCTTACTACAGACTTGTGAGGAGATGGCTCGAGGCTGCCCTGTCCGGTGTGAATGGGAGTTTGCCCTATCCGGACCCCAGCTGACAGGGGTATGTAAAGTCAGTTGGGCACGTATTAGAACTTGGAAAGCGCATGGCATTCTGGCATCTTTTTGGTACTAAACAGAAAGGTTGCCAGAGACTCGCCATGCGCCTCCCGTCCGAATGTTACCAGATCGCCCAGACCATACGATGCCACCTGCCGCACCTCAGAGAGTCTCAGTCCAGGGGGCTGACTCTGTGGGTGTACGGCACCATACTCATGGGCAGCGCTTGCCAGAATGCAGTTGCGACAGCGCTTTCGTTCATGGGCAGCTTCAGTGCCATGCGTCAGTACCTCAGACAGTGGCTGTACGACGGACAGCACAGGGCCAGACCGACTGGAACACAGATCGACGTCGAGTCGTGCTTCGCTCCACTGTTGAGGTGGGTGCTGTGTCTGTGGCAGTCGGACAGGCTGGCTCTGGCAATAGACCCCACGATGAAGGGCGACCAACTCAACTCGATAGTCATAAGCGTGGTCTATCGAAGCTGTGCGATTCCAGTGGCCTGGTATGTGCTGGCTGCGAACAGACCGGGCGAGTGGATAACGCCCACTCTGAGGCTGCTCGATCTGCTGGCCGACGCCGTGCCCGACCACATGAGTGTGGTGGTGATGTGTGACAGAGAACTGAGGAGTCCGAGACTGTGGAAGAAGATATGCTCTGTGGGCTGGCATCCGTGCATCAGACAGTCGATCAACACCGTGTTCTGCCCTGAGGGAGGAACACGTGTGAGAGCGCGACATCTGGTCCCAGGACCGAATCATGCATATGTCGGCTGCGGTACAGCGTTCAGGGACACCTCCAAGCGTCGTCGGGGAACGATGATTGTGGTGTGGGTGGATGGGGCGGACGAGCCGTGGCTGGTGATGACCGACCTGGCTCCGGATGATGCCGGAGTGTGCTGGTACGCACTTCGGTTCTGGATAGAGATGGGCTTCAGAGCGCTCAAGAGTCTGGGCTGGCAGTGGCAGAACACTCGCAGAACCAGTCCGAACAGGGTGAGCCGTCACTGGCTGGTGTTGTCGGTGGCGACACTGCTGACAATGGCGTACGGCAGCCGAGTCGAGGATGCCACCGATCTGGGTCGAGCACCGGGCAACCTCAGAGCACCGCCTGAGTGTCTGGCGCCAACTCACCGTAGTGCACACAGCAGTCCTGGTCGGAGTGTCAGTGTGCTGAGGCTCGGCACGGTCTGGCTGAGACGGCTTCTTCACAGGGGCAGAGTGTGGAAGAGGGTGTGGCTGCTTCCCGAAGCATGGCCCCAACCACCGCCCGGAATGAAAATCATCCACCATGCAGTACCATGAGTGCCATTTACATACCCCTGTAAGCTGGACCCCAGGGAGCACTGCGACGTCTGCCAGTGGAGCCGCCAGTGCGACTCCATCAGGCGTGAAGACGACAATCTCAGCCTCGTGGCCGGGATCTCCGGTCTGCAGATCGACGAGCTCCGGCAGAGGGAGATAGTCACGACGGCCGGACTGGGTGCAGAGCCGGTGCCGCTTCAGTGGAGGCCGCGTCGGGGCGCGGTCGCCAGCTATGAGAGGGTCAGGGAGCAGGCGAGGGTACAGGTCGAGGACCGTACGGCACTGAGTCCAGTGTACGAGACTCTAGAGCCTGAGCCGGACCTTGGGCTCGCCGCTCTGCCCGAGCCATCTGCGGGAGACGTGTTCCTTGACTTCGAGGGCGATCCATTCGTTGGTCCCGGGGGCCTGGAGTACCTGTTCGGTCATGTGGCGGCAAACGGCGCCGGACAACCCGAGTACACGGGAAACTGGGCGCTCTCCCGGGACGAAGAGAAGATGGCCTTCGAGCGCCTCGTGGACTGGCTCACGAAGAGGTGGGGGAGTTACCCGGACATGCACGTATACCACTTCGCGCCGTACGAGCCCAGCGCCATGAAACGACTGATCGGCCGTTACGCCACGCGGGAGGACGAGGTCGACCGGATGCTTCGCGCAGGCCTGTTCGTTGACCTGTACCGGGTTGTGCGAGGAGGTCTCCGGGCCGGAGTGGAGAGCTACTCGATCAAGGAGCTGGAGAGGTTCTTCGGCTTTGACCGAGAGGTGCCCCTGTCCGACGCTAACAGGGCGCTGTACGCAGTGAACGCTCCACTGGAGCTGGGTGACGCCAGCAGTATTCGAGACGAAGATAGGGCAGTGGTGGAGTCCTACAATAGGGACGACTGCATCTCGACGTACCACCTACGCGACTGGCTGGAGGGGGTCCGCCGGGAACTGATCGATGCCGGAGCGGCGATTCCGCGTCCCCTGCCGGGGAACGGTGATGCCTCAGAGGCGCTGACCGAGCGGCAGTTGAACATCCGAGCCTTGGCGGGGCGGATTGCCTGTGACGTGCCGCTATCAGTCGAGGAGAGGACCGGGGATCAGCACGCGAGGTGGCTGCTCGCCAACATGCTTGACTGGCACCGCCGTGAGGAGAAGGCTGTTTGGTGGGAGTACTTCCGGCTGAGCGACTGCTCGGCGGAGGACCTCCTCGAGGACCGGCACGCCCTCGCGCATATTGAGTTCGTCGGCGTGGTGGGCGGGACGGCCAGGAGTCCCGTCCACCGATACAGATTTCCGGTGCAGGAGACCGACCTCCGTGGTGGCGAGCGGCTCCACATGCCAGGCGGCGTAGCCATTGGCGGACTAGAGTCCCTTGACGCCCAGGAGCTTACGGTCGACATCAAGAAGCGGGTAGACGCGGCCCATATACATCCAGAGGCCGTATTCGCGCATGGTCTGGTTAACTCCGATGTCCTGAAGGACTCCCTGTTTCGAATCGGCGAGGACGTGGCCGAATATGGCATCACTGGAGACGGACCCTACAGAGCAGCGCGAGACATTCTCCTGCGTGAGCCGCCGCGCCTCGGTGGTGAACCCGTTCGCCGGAGCAGCGAAACTGCGCTCAACGCTCCGCTCCGCATAGCCTGGAAGGGCGACTTCGGAGTGCTTCCCGTACAGGGACCGCCAGGCTCCGGCAAGACCTACACTGGGGCCCGCATGATCTGTGAACTGGTGGCCCGCGGCGCCCGCGTGGGGATTACCGGCAACAGCCACAGGGTCATCGTCAACCTCCTGGATGAGGTCATGGTCGCCGCTGATGAGAGGGGTCTTGACCTGCGGGCAGTGAGGAAGATCAGTACTGGTTCTCCGGATGTGCCTCAGGACCCCCGCGCAACTCTGGCTACAACAAACCCACAGGTCTTCTCTCGACTTGCCGGCGCCTGCCAGGTCGCGGCGGGGACCGCCTGGCTGTGGGCGAGGCCAGAGGCGCTGAATTCTGTGGATGTTCTGTTCGTCGACGAGGCGGCGCAGGTGTCACTGGCGAATGTTCTTGCGATGTCTCACGCTGGCCGGAGCCTGGTGCTGCTGGGTGACCCGCAGCAGCTCGACCAGCCGATCCAGGGGACACATCCTGATGGAACGGACGTGTCCGCCCTTGGCCACCTGCTCGATGATCGTCAGACCATTGAGGAGGACCGTGGCCTGTTCTTGGAACAGACGTGGCGGCTGCACCCTGAAATCTGCGAGTTCACGTCCGAAATATTCTACGAGGGCAGGCTCGGTCCGCGGTCTGGCCTCGAGCTCCAACGTGTCGTCTCCACGGGTCCTGTGAGCGGCGCCGGTCTGCGCTTCCTGCCGGTGCTGCACAGGGGTAACCAGAGCTCGTCCGACGAGGAGGTGGGCAGGGTTGCGGAGCTTGTTCGTGGGCTGGTGGGAGGAGATTCCACATGAGTCGACAGCGCCGGCGCCGTCAACCCAATCACGTTGGAGGACGTGCTGATAATCGCACCATACAACGCCCAAGTGCTCAGCATACAGGAGAGATTACGTGGTGCTCGGGTGGGTACGGTCGACAAGTTCCAGGGGCAGGAGGCACCGGTGGTTATCTACTCGATGGCGACCTCGACTCCTGAGGAGGCGCCCCACGGAATGGAGTTCCTGTACAGTCTGAATCGACTGAATGTCGCGACCTCGAGAGCACGCTGCGTCTGCGTGCTGGTTGGTTCGCCTGAGCTTTTCTCCCTGGAGTGTCGCACTCCCCGGCAGATGCAGTTGGCGAATGCGTTCTGCCAATACCGTGAGATGGCGTCGGAAATTTCTCTGTAGGGAGCATTCTTGCCGATCGTATGACAATCACTCCGGCGGCCACTGGCTCTACATCCCGAACTCTGGTCGAGTCGAACCGATGAGGGGATGATGACTTGGTTCGTGCTATCGCTGTTATGTCAACTATGGCAAACCGCTGAACGCAGGACTACGAAATGGATGCGTACGCCGCCAGGAGTAGTTCCAGAACTGCATGGGCGACTATCTGTCCGGCACCACATCTTTGACATCGTGACAATTACCCTGAGGCGTGCCTGCGCACGCTGTCGTCATCGACGTCTACTCGTCCGGCCGCTGTCAGCCTGTTGGGCAGAAAATAGCTCCAGGAGGCTCGTGGCCGAAAGACTCTAAGGCCGACAAGGCAACCGGCCCAGTAGTCTAGGTCGAGCCGAGAGCGTCCTCTTGGCCGCTGTTACAGGGAGGCCTCCCGAGTAGCAGCCGCCGCGGCCGAGGCGGCCATGGACGAATCCCGGCCGTCCAGACGATAGATGGTGACGAACCTGTATCAATTTAGTCGGTCAGATGCATGTAGGAGCAAACCCGTGTGGTTGCCCGCGTTGGTCATCATGCTCAGGGCGCCCACAAGGGACGCCCCTACGGATGGCCTCCGACTGAACTGGTACAGCTTCGATGGTGACGATCAGCTTGCCCCCGTTGACGATGATCATGTAGGCGAGGGTTGTCAGCGAAGCCCAGGCAACTGCGAGGCGGGAACGTTCGACGTACTCCTCCGCAGAGTACCCGAGGGCGTCGAAGTCCATCTCCCATGAGTAGAACAGACCCTGGTCAGCTACAGCATAAGAGCTCGGCTGCATGTAGATCGCCAGTATCGCACCCAGGCCGAGGGCGGACAGAACAATGGCCACAGTCACCACGGTGCAGAGCAGGAACCTGCGGTCCCACTCGCCGACGCTGACATTGGGGTCTCGCAGCACCACCAGCGTGGTGAACACACCGGCGAGCAGAGTGAACAGGGCCAGACCCACTATCCAGAACCCGACATTGGAGAATGCCAGGAGAAAAGCGTAGACGAAGGCGATAGGAGGAAGCACAATCCAGGCGGCCCGGCTGTACACGCTCTTCCCATCTGCAGGGTCGGCGTACTGCCATCTGCGGAGAAGAATAAACATCAGCCCGGCGACCGTTGAAACAAGCAGGTTCGCGATCAGGCTCAGCGTGAACGGTATCGAGGTGCCCGCGAAGCCACCGAGACTGTACAGTCCGTAGGCGTCCATCCGGGTCAGCGGGGCATGAAGCAGAGGAATGCTCAGCTGGAAGAACACCGTCACGAAGAGCAGCTCCCCGAGGTCGTCGGACCGGCGCAGTCGCCAGAACCCCTGGGCTGTCAGCGCGCACAGGGCGACACCGACGTATACGGCCAGCATGAATGAGGAGTTCCAGCCAAGCGTTGCCACGAAGTAACCGGCGAGGGCAACGCATGAGCCAGGCAGCAGGAACCGTGACCAGACGTAGCGCATCGCATGGCGGGCACCTGGTGACGAGTCGTCCCCATCGGCCACCGCCGCGATATCCAGTGGCTCGGGGTGTTCGGGGGTGTCCGTCTTCCCGGCTCCGAAAACGTGCATTGGTGCCGGGAAGGCCTGCCCTTCAGCGGTCGAGCTGTCGGCTGCACCGAGACCGGCCAACAGCACCAGACCCTCGATCTCGGCGGGTTCGAGGTTGAGGGCCCGGCCGAACATCTCCAGTCTCTCCCTGGTGGGGCGAGTTGCTCCAGACTCCCACCTGGCAACTGTCGAGTGGTCGTGTCTGTTCAGGTATTTCGGGTCCACCTGCCCCATGAGGTCAAGGAGACCGGTCTGCGAGAGCCTCCTACCGTTGCCCTCTACGGAATGGGAGTGCCTGTAGGCGCGCATCAGCATGCCCACCTGCTTGGCTCTCAGCCGCCTGGATTCAGGGTCTATGCCCATGTTTACTGCACACTCGCCAGTGTAACTGTGCATTTTCGGGAATGCACAGACAAAAGGCCTTCTGGAGCGTATCCTGACACACGAGACCTGCCCGTGCAAGATTCATGGAACCACCTGGTTGACAGTTGCCACACCCGCTATTGGGGTGTTCAGGATCGGCGAGAGTTCAATGGGTCTGCAATCTGGTTCGTAGAAAAGGAAGTGAAGAGGGGAGTCAACCGCAATGCCAGACATGGCAACACTCGTTACAGCGATAGCATCCCTGGTTGTATCGGTCGGAGTCCTCGTGATCTCGGTGGGGGTCTTCTACCTCATCGTCAGGCTTGGAAGATCGATCGAGCTACTCGCCGGCGTTCAAGATAACAGCGACAGCCAGTCAGAGTGACCGAACCGCGGTCCTGCCCATTGGGAAGTTAGCCTCGTGGCTCACCGCTCACGGACCGCCCGAGTTGCCGCCTCACTAGGACGCGATTGTTTCGCGTGGTCGAACTGGGCATAACGGTGTGTGCCACAAGTGAGCACTCAAGCATGTCATCGTTTGGCCACAGCGTTCGGTAGCGCAAGGCTCAACATGGTCGATCCGATTCCAGATTAGGAAGAGCCATGTTTATAGACAGGACGATTGTCGTCGGAATAGCGGTTTCGCTGGCCGGTCTCGTATTGGCGACGGTCGTACTACTGTACGTACTGACCACCCTCACCACACCGCAGGTGGTCCGATTGGTGTCCCTATTACCGTCACATGGCGCGATCGTCCTGGAGGATGCTGGCGACTCCGCCACACTGGATGTACGGGGATACTACTCCGACCTTTCTATTGAAGACCTGGATCCGGGTTTCATAACCTACGAATCCAGCGCACCTGGGGTTGTCACCGTGTCTTCGGACGGACTCGTAACTGCCGTTGAGACCGGCTCCGCTGACATTCTGGTTGAGTTTGGTGGCTTCAGCAGTCGAGTGCATGTGCTGGTGCTCGCAGATCTACCTAGTCTGCCTCCTATAGATCCGGTGATGGTCGGAGTCTTACCGGGCTTGGACCATGAAGTAAGAGCGATTCTGAACCGGATCCTCCTGGAACTCCAGCCCGGTTACGGGGCCGATGCCGCCGCTGGAATAGCAACGGACCTTGGAGGAGCGGTCCTATACTCTTACAGTGCAATACCCGTGCACGTTATTGAGTTCGACGTCGAGGAACACACATTATCTGAGGTGGTCGCGGGAATCGATTCCGATTTCAGGGTCGCCGCGGCGTATCCGGACCTATTGCTAGAGCCGTTTCACCATGACGTAGATACCCTCTCACTTGGTTCAGAAGGAGATGCTTATCGCCATGCTGGTTTCGACCGTGCTTGGCGTATTGTTGAAAACATACCGTACTTTGAGACTGTTCTCGTAACGGTCATCGATGGCGGAGTTGTGAATCCTCTGAACGATGATCCTTCTATAGTCAGGTCTGAATTCGACTCGGATAGAGTACTGTCAGTTCCGTTTAAACTACCAGTCAAGGGGCTAGAGCTTACTAGTCCGATCCGAGGTACGGACGAACACGCCGCTGCGGTAACCAGTGTAATCGCGGCAGTGAATGGAAACGTCCCACCACCTTCCGACTCTGGAAATGATCAAGAGGCATTGAACCTTAGCGGCATTGTCACCAGTGTCGAAAGCCTCCCGTATTACATCATCGGAATGAACAGGCAGGAGTATTCGGCAGGGGCATTGCTTCATTGGAGCATGTCGAGCTCGAGCATTCTGCTAGCCTTGGAAATACTCGGGCTCTATGATCACGCGATTGATGTCGTCAACATGAGCTGGGGGGGCAGACATATTCCTTGGAACTGGCCACAAGAGGCCTTGTTCCTACCCTCGATCGCGAGAATGACAGATGTCGTCTTTGTGCCCGCAGCAGGCAACTGCCAGGTTGACGCTGGGGAGTATTACCCCGCCAGTTTCTCTCTCCTCCTGCCGAACGTGATCACCGTTGGAGGAGCGAACGACAACTACGATGGGCGGTGGGTGACCAATCCCCGGTGCGACCCGAGTGGGTTGGAAGGGTATTCCTCAGCCTATGGAGATGCTGTGACGATAGCGGCGCCAGCTGAGGGCGTGTGGGTAGTTGACATTGCCAACAACGGGTACGGTGCGTGGAATGGCACATCGTTCGCCGCTCCCATGGTGGCTGGCACGGTTGCTCTACTGAGGGCAGTCGACGCCGGCGTCACTCCCGCGCAGGTTAGAGATCTTCTGGTCAACACCGCCGACGAGAAGTCGATATGTACTCTGGAAATGGACTTTAACAAATGCCCAGAGGGCGATACGGAAGACTGGCCTTTCCTGCGGGCGGACAGGGCCATTGCAGAACTGATTACGGACCGTGTTGATGCCAAAATCTCAGGCGACATGGTGACGGTTCCCAGCGACGCGCAACGACTATTGGGCAACAGCTTCGAGGTTGGCGTGGAGATCGAAAACACCGGAACCATAGTGTGGCCCTTCTATGCCGAGGCGTTCGTACGGTCTCCCACGGGCGGCGAGATCAGTCTGGAGGGCCACGAGATCGCCATTGCCCCGGATAAGTCCCACCCGTTCAGATGGGGCTTCTGGCCAAACCGATCAGGCTGCTGGGACCTTCGGGTCAGGGTCTGGATTGACGGCGACGAAGACAGTCACCTGCGCGCGGCAATTGCAGAGAATGACGAACTGGGTCCGGATGCGAAAGATGTCGGGCTGATCGTGGACTCAGGTTGGTGGGAGGACGTTCTCGAAGTGCGCTCCGATGAATCCAACCATGACGTCCAGTGTTCGAGTGCGCTACAGGTGGTACCCCTCCCCAAGGGGTTGACCCAGATTGACGCCACCGTGCTCCTGCTCGCTGACACCAGCGGCAGCATGGGGGGCCAGAAGATCGAGGCACTGAAGCAGGCTGTGGGTACATTCGTCAACAGGATGTACGACATACGATTCCAGGGCAAGGGGGGTGCCGCGGTGGAGGCCGACTTCGTTGGCCTGAGCGACTTCGACGATGACTACCAGGGTGTGATCTCAATTGGTCCCATCGACTCGAACGGAGCAGAGCTCGACACATGGCAGGACGCTGTTGACCGTCTCGACGCCGACGGTGGTACCGCATTCTACGACGCCGTTATCACTTCCATTGACATCCTGAGCAACCAGGGCGCTCCGGCGAGGAACAATATCCTGATTGCCCTTACCGACGGGCTCGATCAGGGGAGTAACAGCTCCCTGGGCGACGCGATATCAGTGCTGGAAGATTCGTCCGTCACCCTCTTCGCGCTTGCGCTTGGTGAATCTGGAGGGTCGGGGGAGTACGACCTGGATATTCTCAGGGAAATGGCCAACGCCACCGGCGGTGCCGCATACGCCGCCGACACCGAGAATCTTGCCGGTCTCTACCTGCTCTTCTCCACCATATTTGAGACCGAACCGTGAGTGCTGAGGACACACTGCTGACATGTAGTGTGCTAAACACCAGGCTGGATCCGCACGGTGGGTTGAATCATAGGACGCCTTCTGTGTGCTGCGGTTCATGCGGCAGCACACAGAAGGGCTTGTGTCTTGCCTGTTCATATGGAAATGAGATGAATGGACGGATAAAAAGGGTTCCGAAAATCAGTGGGTTGAGGCATCCCATTGCCGGGCCAGCGGGGCTCCTAGTGATTGTGTTCATGGCAACCGCCGTGGTTGCCTGTGGCATAGGGTCTCCTGATTCTCGGTCAGACTCCCCTGCGGTCAGTGCGGGACGGGGTCAAACCTGCGGTGTGAGAGATGACGGCAGCATCGCCTGCTGGGGGGATGATTACTCAGGCAGAGCCACGCCGCCCGAGGGGCAGTTCACCTATGTCAGCGCTGGGGATTACCACTCCTGCGGTGTGAGGGATGACGGTACCATCGTTTGCTGGGGGAATGACGATCATGGGCAGGCCACGCCGCCCAAGGGCCGTTTCGTCTCAGTCAGCGCTGGGCTTGCACACGCGTGCGGCGTGACGAGGGACGGTTCCGCCGCCTGTTGGGGTGGCGCCAATACTCATGGACAAGCCACGCCACCCGAGGACCCTTTCGCCTCCGTCAGTGTGGGAGATGCTCACGTCTGCGGGCTGATGGATGACGGCTCGATCGCCTGCTGGGGGAACGATGACCATGGGCAGGCCACGCCGCCCGAGGGCCGATTCGCATCTGTCGACGCCGGAGGAGACCACACGTGCGGAGTGAGGGACGACGGGTCCGTTGTCTGCTGGGGCTGGAATTTCTTCGGTCGATTCGCACCTCCTGAGGGGCGTTTCTCATCGGTCAGCGTCGGACGTCAACATAATTGCGGGGTGAGGGATAATGGATCCGTTGAGTGCTGGGGCTTGAGGTATCGAGGGTCTGGTCCGCCTGAAAGCCGATTTGTCTCGGTCAGCGCCGGTGATAATCACGCCTGCGGACTGATGGAGGACGGCTTCATCGCCTGCTGGGGCAACAATCAGAGTGGCAAAGCGCAGCCGCCACGGGAGCGTTTCTCCCCGGCCAGGTGACGGACTGGATTGGAGGCTTGACATCAGTCCCGGCACAGGACGTGCAGTTCACGAGCCCACGTTGTAAATGGGAGTTTACCTGTGAAAGTCAGCGTGACAATCGCTGGTGCAATCTTCATGCTAGCGTCTCTCACAGCTTGTGAGTTCAAGTCGCCTGCGGATCGAGTCGACGAGCCGATTGAAGACTCAAATGGGGACGTGTTTGGCTCTACCACTCCACAATGGGGGAGGACTCCGGCACCTCCGGGTCGGAACGTGCCTCCGGGGGCTTCTCCAGCCGCCGTTGGCCCAAAGAGTGAGCCGTCTCAAGGCCCTGGGTCTGCTGTCACACCGCAGTCACCGAGATCAGAGGCGAAGGGCGGGGCTGTAGCGGCTGCGGCTGGCGCCCCTGCATCCTTCACCGCTGTTAGCGCCGCAGTTGATCACACGTGCGGAGTGAAGACCGATGGCTCCCTCACATGTTGGGGGTCCAATAGCGATGGCCAGTCCATGCCTCCGGCCGGGGAGTTCGTGTACGTGAACTCTGGGTACAGAAACACGTGCGGCGTAAAGAGGGACGGCTTGATCGTCTGCTGGGGTTATGATGGTTTTGACAAGAAATCCACACCCCCTGCTGGTGAGTTTGCCTCCGTTAGCACGGCGTATAATCACACGTGCGGGGTAAAGACCGACGGCATCGTTGCCTGCTGGGGCGGCAATCGAGATGGTCAGGCAACACCACCCGAAGGCCAGTTCGTCTCCGTGAGCGCCGCGTATAACCACACGTGCGGGGTAAAGATCGACGGCATCGTTGCCTGCTGGGGCGGCAATCGAGCTGGTCAGGCAACACCACCCGAGGGCCAGTTCGTCTCCGTGAGCGCCGCGTATAACCACACGTGTGGAGTAGAGACTGACGGCACCGTCGCCTGTTGGGGCGACACTTCGGACCCACCGGCGGGGGAGTTCGCTTCGGTCAGCGCTGGGGAAGACCATACCTGCGGGGTGAGAACCGACGGCACCATCGCCTGTTGGGATGATATTTCGGACCCACCGGCGGGGGAGTTCGTCTCCGTCAGTTCAGCGACTTTCCATACCTGCGGGCTTAGGGCCGATGGCTCGATCATTTGCTGGGGCTCGAACTACGAAGGCGAGGCCACGCCGCCCGGTGAGTTCGCCTCAATCAGCGGCAAGGGGAAATACATATGCGGGCTTAGGAAGGACGACTCTGTCACATGCTGGGGAGGTGATTGGTTTCACTGGGTCACTACGCCGCCGTCCGGTGAGTTCGTCTCCGTGAGCGCGGCAGGAGGCCGTGGCATCAGCAGCGAGGGGGGAGAACACGCCTGTGGGGTGAAGACTGACGGCTCAGTTGCCTGCTGGGGTTGGCAGACTTACGATAAATCCACGCCGCCGCCCGGTGAGTTCGCCTCCGTCAGCGCTGGAGCAGACCACACGTGTGGGATTAAGTTGGACGGAGCCGTCGCCTGCTGGGGCGCCATATCGGACCCACCGGCTGGTGAGTTCGCCTCCGTCAGCGCTGGGACCGGACACGCGTGTGGGGTAACAAGAGAGGGCCCCGTGGTCTGCTGGGGCTTGAACGATGATGGGCAGTCGACGCCGCCGTCCGGTGAGTTCGCCTCCGTCAGCGCTGGGGGCTGGCACACGTGCGGCGTGAAAAGGGAGGGGCCGGCAGTCTGTTGGGGTCTGAGCGATGACGGACAGTCTACGCCTCCCATAGGCGACTTCGCCTCCGTGAGCGCCGGGATATTCCACACCTGTGGGCTGAGGGTCGACGGAGCCGTGGTCTGCTGGGGCAATGATACCAATGGAGAGGCTATACCGCCGCTAGGTGGGTTCGCCTCAGTCACCGCAGGTCGCAGCCACACCTGCGGGATTAAGTTAGACGGTTCCGTCGTCTGCTGGGGAGCAGTGTCTACAACAATTCCAAGGAAGTAATGGAGGTGGAGAGACTTTCAAATTCGAATCCTGTTAGGTACCAGCAACCAGTGCTTCGGAAGTAACCGGGTATTCCGGCCTGTACGGGGCGCTAGTCGGCCGGAAACAGCAACACTTTGTCGTCGTCCATATGAATGAACAGACGGTCTCCAAACACATGGTACCATCTCACGCGCTGTAGGATGTCGAGGTATCGCCGTTCCTGTTCCAACACCTGCTCTTGGCACGGTTGCCCGGTCACCGAAACATCCCCGTTCGTTATTGTCGAGCCTTCGAGGCTCACGTGCGCCTCATACGAGTTGCAGCCCGCCGATCCTGACATAGCACTCTGTTGGAACGAGATCTCGACTTCCCGTTTCCTGCAACAAGCCATCATGCTGCCTCGCGGTGCGAAGCGCACGAGGGTCCGCGAGCGGCGTCTGAGACAATCGTCCGGTGATGTCGCTGTCGGAAGGCATGGGCAGAGGCTCGTAGAGCAATGTTCTGCCTTGCACCGGCCGAATCGTAAGCCGACTGGCCCAGCCTCATCATGCACGGAGTAGTCGTCTGCCGCCAACAGGTCGTTCGTGTACTGATATTTGATCCCGAACCGCCCGGCACTGACACAATTGGGTGGCCTTGGTAATTCATATTGTAGAAATACGCACGTCTTTCCCTGATATCCTGTAATGGCCAAGGTAGTCGCAGTGGGCATAACTCCTCCGTATAGGCGGTCATTGAGGAATGTTAGGGTAGTGGTCCGATCGCCGCCATCTTCTTTTTCCTCAGCCACGAGCTTCCACCTGGTTCCTGCGAGATCGATCGGGCGACCTGGCAGCGGTGGTTTCCGGACAAAAATCAGGGTTGTCTCGCCCGCAAGGTCGAGAATCTCCAACCGATGACCCGCGATGCGGAACCTCTGCACGTGAGCTAGGGCAGAGGTGTACGCGTCCGACTGATCTGCCACCGATCAGGATCTTCCAGATTGGACTGATCTGATTGTGCTGATCGTTCTGGTACTCCTCGCCCGTCGTCATGCGGTTCCCGAGATCGGCCTTCTTCATCTTCTCCTTGATCTCTGCCACGTCCTCGCGAAGTGCCCCGTTAGCCTCACAGTCAAGGTGGAACTCGTTGAACTCCTTGCCGAGACCGCAAATCTCTACCAAGACCGGACCGTCAGGGTGGTTGAGAGCCGGAACGGAGGCAGCGGGGAGAGGATCCCCAGGAAGCTTGCCACATCGTGCGAACAACTGCTAGGTAGTGACGACCTGAGGTCGAATCCGAGAACTTACGGTTAGGTTGCACTTGGGTCTGTGCAGTCCATGTCGAACCGCAATTTTGACCGTGATATCGGTGGATTGTAGAACGTCGGTGTGCGGGTCCCCTATCACCACGATACGCTTGGCGCGTTGCATTTGAACAAGCCCTCCGTGACTGTGAAGAATCTCCGCAAGCCGATGCAACGAAATGGGGACATCCATTGCATCACGGAGGCCTTTCATTTCCGACAAATGCGGTCCAATGACAATAATCACGCACTTGAGATTCTAGAATACTCGGCAGAGTGTCTCAACATGGTATCCTTGCAGAGCCAGTTGGACGTAACGAGAGGAGCCACCATGCTCACAAAGCCTTCCAAGACGGGCGAGGACTTACCCGAACTTCACAATCTCACTGAGGATGAATATCGGGAGATGAAGGAAAACCTTGCACTAAAGAATTTCGGCATGAGCCTTAAAGAATTCGCCGAAGCATGGAAGGCCGGCAAGTTCGACGATGACCGCGAGAAGCACGGAGACGTCATCAGGCTCGCTATGATGTTGCCGGAGTACTGGGCAGAGTGACAACGGGCAGAACGCCTGCCCTAGCTGTCAGCAACTACCAGAGTGGGATCCAACTATTGCTGTCCTGTGTGTCAAATTCGGTAGTTGGCGTCGCCGGTGGCTACTATCCTTCACCAATACCTCATTCCCTGATAGCGGACAGCGGTCTTCTCAGGGGATCGTCGCGACTAATGCTCAGACTGGAGCAATACTATCGCATTGCTGAGCCTCCCTTGCCGCGCACCCGTTGGCAGGTGGAGATAGTCGGCTACGACTACGCCGTCTACGACTCCGATGAAAGGGAGATCCTACTTTACCACTGGCATCCCCGCGGCGGCAGCCCCGTCGCGACGCCTCATTTGCACCTCGGAAATGGAGCGCAGGTCGGACGCCGTGAAGTCCGAGGCGCTCATCTGCCGACGGGACACGTTCCTCTAAGTGACTTGCTTCGGCTGCTCATAGAGGAGATGGGGGTGCAGCCGCGACGACAAGACTGGGACACTGTCCTCTATGAAGGAAGCGTCTGATCTACTTCGCGCCCTGGGAATCATTCACCCGATACAGGTGAAGGATTCACCAATCTGACTCGATGCAACAAAATGAGGCAAAATGTCCCATTCCGCCGCGATCTCCGTAGCTGAGCCCACCCCTTAAACCGGACAACCTAGCACCGAATTAGGACAATCTCTCGGAGAAAGTGTTCTGACCGCCAGACAGCACCCTAGGCCGCGGCGGGACCCACAGGAGATAGCGTCAGAACAACTCCCCGAGTACCTGGAGGTCCACGAGGTCGCCGCGCTGATCGGGGCATCCCCGAATCCCAAGGCGCAGCTGCTGTTCCGGATTAAATGGTGGGCCGGATTCAGGATCTCCGAGGTGCTGACAGTAAGGCCCGGGACCAGTCACTCGACATCGACCGGCCCATGATCCGCGTCCGGCAGGGCAAGGGCAACAAGGCCATAGTCGTTCAGGTCCATGCCTAGTTGCTGGATGAATGCATTCTAGAATCGCAAGCCAGAAGAGAAATCAAACCTCTCAGCATGATTGACGCCTCGGCCGATATGTTTGACATGGATCACCCGTGGTAGAATTCTGAAGCAGGTCACCGGAGACGGCAAATCTGTGCAGGGTGGCGGGTTCGGTGGGGGATTATCGACCTCCGATTGGCACCTAACTCGCCTGTATGTGTCGGGACAGTCCCCCCGGCATTCTGGCCCGGAATTTTATCACCGAACCATACTAGGCCAGCACAGGGCTACAAATGGTGTGAGAGGGGCTCGACGGTGCTTGCGTCTTTCACTCGGAAAATGAGACCACTACAGAACACCTTCACATAAAACTTCTAGTGCGAACAAAGCCTGTCAGCTCGTGGTCAGTGTCGAGGGCTTCCTCCGGGACTGTCTGGCATGTGGTCAAGGCTTGGGTTTGCCTTGCGCCATGTGCGCCGCTGAAACTTGGGGTCACTGTTGCGCGCCGCGTGGAGCTGCGCATAGTCAGCACTGCCGCGTAGCCACTTGGAAAACCAATGATGTTCGGATGCTGGTTCCGTCCCCAGTGCCAGGAAAAGACAGTGTGGTTGCTTCCCGGCGGCGGTGCTAAGAGCTGCAACCATGCGGTCGCCCGTGTTGTCTGGCCACTGAGCCGGCTCGTCTGCCAAGATCAGAACCGGCGCGAGCCCGTGCGCCCGTCTTGGATCGCTTCCGATACAGCGAATACGTACGCCGCGCTTGCGGTCCTCGATCCGTGCTTGCTGCGCCGTGTCCCACGCTCGCCAGCGGTCGCGGTTGTCCAGCTTGTCCCCCATGAATGCAAGGATATGCTCAAAGCTGATGCGCGCCTGTTCAAAGGAGCTCGCCACAAGCACAGTCTCGCCCCTCGGGAATGCTAGCGGTCCGTCCAGCGCCGCGGCCCCGAGCCCCGCCACAAGGGTAGTCTTTCCGTTCCCACGCTCAACAGAAATCGCGCTGCTGGCGACGTTCGGAGCGAACGCGCCGCGCACGAAACGAGACTGCCAGGGAAGCACGTTGAACGGTTGTCCGGCGTGTCTGCCCTGGGTGACGGTCAGCTCGGAAAGGTAGTCAATCAGCGGTCGCTCATTCATGGATTTATCGGCTCCCCCCTGCGGTCCCTAGGGGATCTGTGGGAATCTTCCCGCAGGGTCCCGCGCCCTATCCTCGGAATTCAGCGGTGATTGTGAGGTCGTCAGAGGCCACGCGCGCCGGTCTGGACACGCCTGTGATATCCCATGCCCTGTTCCTGAACACGACGCGGTTGTTGGCCTCAGTGATGCCATCCTGCGCGGTGTAGCGGCGGATTGTGAACCGTGCAACGCGCGTAGCCTGCACGCGGTCGGAGCCGTCCCCGAACCGCTTGGCTGCGCTCACATGGGCCACTGAGGCCCAGGTTAGGTCACTGTCGATCCATCGCTCGACTTCCCCGCCGAAGCTGTCACGCGTCACGGTGCGCGTCTGTATGCCGATGAGCTCTTGCCGTGCCATGTGTCCCCCTAGAATCCTACCAGTGCGCCCAATGTGGTGAGTCCGTCGATAAGGTCTGCGGTTGTCAGGTCGATTTGAGTTAGCAATTCGATCATGGTGTCTCTCCTTCTATCTGGGCTATTAGGTCCATCAGTGCGCGGTGTCTTTCACATGAATCACACTCGCACGATTCAGGGTCATTCAGGCCGCACGGCTCACACTGACTGACAGCGTGATTCCATGCGTCATTCATGAGCTGGGTTGCGAGTGCTAGCGCCTGTTCGAGGTGTTCGCGTAGCGCCCGCATATCCTCCAGCGGCATACCGCAATGCGTACACATAAGATTGCCTAGGAGCCTGTCTGAGGAATGATTGACGTAGCCGCCGGGTCAGGGAGAACAGGCCGCGACGACTATTGGCGCCGGTCGCAGCCACTCGGACCCGGATCGCTTTGCCAATTTCACCGTGTTCACGATCTCGGCGAAGTCGCTGATGCCTTGGACAGACCTGTTCGTGCTTCGCTGGACAGACCGGCACCTGAGCGGAACAGCTTCAACAGGTTGTGACCGGTGCAGATCAGCGACCACTCTCCGTTCACCTTCTCCAGTCCCCGCAGCAGGAACTGTCGGAAGCCCCGGCCCTGTTTTACCTGGCCGAATACCGGCTCAACCGTCTTCATTCGAAGAGCGTATCGCTGACGACCACGCCTTGTCTGCAGCTTCCGTCGCATCCGGTCCCTGGGAGACAGCCGACCGGGTATGCGACCGCGGGGAGCTGCGGTCGGCACCCTGCCGTGGCGGGTCTTATCCGGTGCAATGAACGGCTCCACTCCCAGCGCATCTATCTCATCAACTGCCTTTGTCGAGTAGTAGCCGGCATCGGCGGATACTTCCCTCGGGACTGCGCCGACATTGTCGATGGTCTCCTCCATCATGGTCACGGCCTGCTGCTTGTCCGAGGTCATATTGGTGGCACGGGCCGCCACAATCACCTGGTTGGCGCTGTCCACCACCGCCTGACAGTTGTACGCCTGAACAAAGTCCCGACCTCCCGGAGCGGGCATGATCCGCGACTCGGCATCGGTGAAGTTGCGCTGGGACCTGTCCTCCGGCACACCCGGGTGCTTACGACCCTCGGCCTCGGCCTGTTCTGCAGCCGCCTGCGCCTCGGCTTCCAGCGCCGCCATAGCCTCCCGTATCTTCTCCAACCGTCCTTCACGAAAGGCCAACTCCTGCGGCAACTCATCTCCACGCTTGTCCTGGCCGTATCGCCGGTCCTCCTCGTCATCCACCTCCTCGGCCCGATTCAACAACTCCTCAACCTCCTCCGCCAACTGCGCTTCCTTCTCTTTCATCCGTCTGTAACTCATCGCCCTGTGCTTCGATGCGTTCGCCCTGACCTTGGTGCCGTCCAGCGCCACATGACCCAGCTTCACCAGCCCCGATCGCTGGCACAGCGCCAACACCTGCAGAAACAGACCCGACAACGCGGCCAGGTTGTCCTTGCGGAAGTCGCTAATCGTGCGGAAGTCCGGTGTGTTGTTCGCAGCCAACACCCGGAACGCTATGTCCTCGTGGAGACGCTGGGCGATCCGCCGTGAGGACGCCACTCCGACGCAGTAGCCAAAAAACAACACCTTGACCATCATCCGTGGATGGTAGGGCGGCCCGCCTCTACTTTCCCGCTCGTACCGAGCCGTGATCTCAGACATGTCCAACTGGTCAACGACGTCGGAGATGAAGTAGGCCAGATGGTCATCCGGCAACCACTCCTGCAACGCAGCCGGCAACAGCAACTGCTGATCTGGATCATAGGGACGATAGGTCTTGCTCATCGGAGACTCCCCACACGCTATGCTCCCCCTATCTTACCCGCTACCACTCACAAACGCTGTTACTCGGACAGACTCCTAGTGGGTAGAATGGTAACTTGAGGTTGCGTATATGATCCAAGCCATGGCTCTCTCATCACGCGCAAAGGAACGGTACCGATGACCGAGCTTCTCCAGCAGGCTTTTGACAGAGCAGCCGAACTACCTGACAGTCAGCAGGATGAACTTGCGCGTTTCCTACTGGCAGAACTGGACTCGGAACGGCGTTGGGACGAAATGTTCAGCCGTCCCGAATCGGAGGACTTGCTGGATCAGTGGGCGGGTGAGGCCCTGGACGCACACACAGCCGGGCGGACGCAGCCTCTGGATGTAGAAGCCCTATAGGAGGCGTGCACTCATACACGCTGCCGAGCTTTTGGGACGCTTATCGGCGACTCCCGGAACGCGTGAAGCGGCAAGCTCGCGAAACCTACCGCCTCTTTGAGGCAGACCCTCGGCACCCAAGCCTGTATTTCAAACGCGTCGGGCGTCGACGTCCGGTCTATTCGGTACGAGTGACCTTAGACTATCGCGCATTGGGTGTGGTCGACGACGGTGGTCATAGGCTGGGTAGTAACCTTGAAGAGTTTCGTTGGGAGTTGTCTTGCTAGTTGGGCGACTCCAGTTCCGGCAGTCTTGACCAGAACACTTTCGTTTCACGGCTCACACCGAGCGGCCTCGGAATACTCTCCGTCAAAACATCCTCAATCCTGTTGTCTATGTGAACGCTGGCGATGGCGGCGTAGGCGGGTACGCCAGTGAACCTGGTGATGTACTCCGCATGGCGTGTTGCCCGTTCTGTGTCTCGGTCATCAGCAGTGTAAGAGACTTCCACCGCTATGTAGTGAGTCGCTCCGTCACTGTCTGCCGCTTCAATCACCAGGTCGGCTCGGCGGAATCTCCGCATGTTGTCTCGTGAGATAGCGGCGGCCAGGCCGCTGCGTTGCCCCTCGTCCGCGATCGCACCCAACTCGCTTCGCTCCAGCGTCTTTTGCCACCGAAGTCCCATGTCGCTGGTGATGATAGGGGCGTCTTCGCGGGTCGCCCATTCCATGAACAGCCCTTTCAACTCGCCAATGTGGGTCGTGTTCTGTTTCGTGTCGTTTGCAACGCTGCCGAGACGCTCCAGAATGGCATTCTGAGTAGTCAACAGGGCGTTCTGGGTCTCCAGCATGGAGTCCTGAGTCTTGCTCATCGAGGCGACACGCGCGGGGAGCTCCAATAGCTCTTCGGTCAGCAACTCGCGTCTCACCGCCGAGCGCAGCCCCTCGTCTTCGCGCACTATGCGGAGGAAGTCCTCTATGTTGTCAATGGTTGTCATCGGAGTCGTCTCTGCATCAGTCTAAATTGTAGCTGACAGAGCTCATATAGTGTGAAACGTGCAATCTCCGGCACGAATAGCGCTTCTCGCAGAAGCTCCAGGAGGCCGCCGAATTCTTCGTACAGATAGTGTCGCGCGCCCGGCCCCTATCTCTGGCCCCGTCGTCGGATGAGCCGCGTCGGCGTGTCCACGATGAACCCCGACAGGTTCAGCGCGGTGTGGATGAGGCCGATGTGCGAGTACGCCTGCGGGAAGTTGCCAAGCTGACGCTCCGTAGCGGGGTCAAACATCTCGGCGAATAATCCCAGGTGGTTGGAGCACCGCTCAATCATAGTGTTGAAGTAGTCGAAGGCCCTGTCCGTCTGACCGGTGTAGATCAGGTTGCCAATCAGCCAGAAGCTCAGCATTGTGAACGCGCCCTCCGGCTGCGCATCCAGCCCGTCGTCCGTCTCCTCTGGGAGGTATCGCCAGACCAGCGGGCCGTCTGTCAGCTCGCGCTCGATAGCGTCGACGTTCTGCCGCACTCGCGGGTCCTCGCTTGGGATGATGCCGAAGAACGGGATCGCCAGGTTGGAAGCGTCCAGCGCGTCGCTGGCGTAGTGTTGACGGAACGCCTGCTTTGACTCGCTCCAGCCCTGCTCCAGCAACTCGGACTTGATGTCGTACGCCACCTGCGACCACCGTCTGTAGAGTCGGCGCTGCTCCACAGCCGCGGCGATGTATGCGGCCGTATCCAGCGCCACCCAGCACAGTACCTTGGAGTACAAGAAGTGCTGCATCTCTCCGCGCACCTCCCACACTCCGCGATCGCGCCGATGCCAGTTGTTGACGACATCCTCGGCCAGCGAGCACACCAGGTCCCACGCCTCCTCCGAGATCTCGCCGTGCAGGACCAGCAGCGAGTGTATGGACGTGATGACCTCGCCGAACACGTCCATCTGCAAGTGCTCTGACGCACCGTTGCCGATGCGCACGGGCCTCGAGTCCTCGTATCCACGCAGGTGATCGAGGACCTGTTCTTCGAGCGATGACCACTGCGATATGCCATACAGAATGCGCGTCCTTCGCGTGTTCAGCTGGCACTGCTCCAGCAGCCACTGGATGTAGAAGTCGGCTCCGTAGACGTCCCCGAGCCGGTAGAGGATGTCGACGGTGAAGCTGGTGTCGCGCAGCCAGGAGTATCGGTAGTCCCAGTTCCGCGAACCGCCTATTGTCTCCGGAAGGCTCGTGGTCGGCGCCGCGACGATGGCGCCGGTACCTCGATAGATCATCAGATGCAGCAGAAGGAAGGAGCGCACCACCTGGTCGCGCCACAGTCCCTCGTAGTGCATCCCCGCAACAAGGTCCTTCCAGTAGCGCTGTGTCAGCTCGAGCTTATCCCGCGTGCGGTAGTGCTCCAGGGTCGTCGGTCGGTCCGGGCCGTACGCCATCACGAAGGTTGCCGTCTCGCCCTGGGACAACGAGAAGGCGCCGCCCACCCCGCCGTCGCTCTCGTGCAGCGGAACACCGGAGAGCAACATCATTGTCTGCCCGCCGCCCTGAGCCTCGACCGCGGTGCCGCTGCCGTTGCCTCGCCTCGCACGGAATGTCGGGACGGCGCGAGCGTAGTCGTGGCGCGGCTCGTAGTCGCACCGCATATCCACTCTGCCCGACGAGCACCTGACGATGCGATGCAGTTCCGGTGGATTGGCGGGGTCCCGGTCCGGCTTGCCGTCCTTGTCATTGTCCTGGATGGGCATGAAGTCCGTGACGGAAACGACACCGGTGGACGTAGCGAAGGTGGTCTCCAGGATGTTGGTTTCCTGAACGTAAGACTGCGCGGTAGCGTATACCCCGCTGGGCCGGATGCGGAACCTGCCGCCGATGTCCTGGTCGAGGATCGCGGCAAAGACGCTCGGCGAGTCGAAACGGGGCAGGCACAGCCAGTCGACTGAGCCGTCCATGCCGACCAGTGCCGCCGAGGACATGTCGCCTATGAGTCCGTAGTCGTACAAGTTGACCCCTTGAGGTCGGGTGTGGCACCAATTCTCACTCTAGCATTGAGTGGGTGGGGGCGCAATGTGGGGGGCGGTGAGTGAGAGAGACGTGAAACTCTCTCCCGTAGGGTGCCCGCACTGAAAGGGATTGGCAAAGCTACATATTAGTACCGGAGGTGAGATTGAGCGAGGGGCGATACAAAGAGCCGAATACTAGCAGGCCCAAGTATTAGGGTAGCTGATGGCGCGGGGCGGTGAGGTTTTGTAGCCAGGGTCTTCACTTGTGATCATCTGCACCCTCGGATGGACGTAGTTCCTCTCGATCACGCTTACCCGACAAAAGCGCAACCAAGCCAATCACATTGAACGTGGCTTGTGCACAGAGTGCGGCATCACGATGGGCAGAGGTTCGCCTATGCGTCACTTTGTTGGCAAGATCTACGGCACTGTTAACACATTTGCGAACTTCTTTGCTTGACGATCCAGGATACTCTGATGCTACATATCGAGCAATCATCCGCTTTACATCAGTGTCACTGACATCGGTTCTATCGTTGGGGAGCGGAGGATGTCGCCTCGAGTCAAACACAGCTAGGGCTACTGAGACGAGTCCTTCCCTGCATAAGACTCCCACTTCTTGGAAATGCTCCTCAGTCGAGGCGGTTGTCAATAATTCCCGTATTCTATCCATGGTCCGGTCAACACGCTGCCAACCTATCGGATTCGTAAAAAGATGGGTAAGGCCATCTCTGAGCGAATCCAAGTCGATAGTGTACGAGATTCTCTGTATTACCATACCGCCAGCTTCGGTAACGGGCCATGATTCTCGTAAAGCATCGAGTATCACGTCTTCGTCTTCCTTGGAAAGTTCCCTCAATGTTTTGCAGGCTGATATTGGGGCATGAATATTCGCATTGGTCATCTCAAATTCGGCATCACTAGTCAATGAGAATCCCATGTCCAGGTATTCGAGATCCACGTAGGCATCGGACAGCAATGCTGCCAAATCTTGGCGATCCTCATAACGCAGGATGGCTACAACATCTGCAAGTGAGTCCATACTCTACGTGTCTCCTTCATTGGGCTGCATGAATGATCCCAGATTCTAGACAAAGTCCCGTTTACCTTGATCTGAATTCTGCACATAGCTCGTGGGGTAAAACCCATTGGCAATGGCAGTGTGTAATGTAATCATTACTCCACGAATGGAAACGGGAGTCAAACCCGCATTTCCGGTGTTGCGAGCACCGGTGGCTTGACCTACTTGACTACTCTGCCCTGTTCCACCCAAGCGCGGCTGGCTGGCTAGCGGCCCGGGCTCTCTACGTTCCTGCCAATACTAAAGACCGCTATTTCCGAGCGTCAACGATAACGGGGCACTCATTTTGGAGAATTTAGACCAAAAAGCGCCTAGCCCAGTAGATTTCCAAGTCTGACCGCTCATACGTTGACAGTCTCTCGACGCGCGGTGGCCTGACTCCGCTACTAGTGATGACATTAGGCCAGAGACATACCGCGTTGGATCCCGGCACGACTTTCGTGCCTCCTCGTGGGTTCTCTGACGTCATCGCTCGTAACAAAGTGTTGAGGTCTAACGCGCTGCGGGGAGGTTCCATGAAGTTACTACCTCTGTACCTATTGCTACTACTGTTCCTGGCCGTTGCCTGCGCGGGCCATGCTGTCACGAACCGCAACAATCTAGCGTCCGCACATTCTGAGGTCGCAGACTAGTGCCACCCCACTAAGAATGGCGATCTAACCCCTGACAAGGCGCAACAGGGACTCGCTCCGCAAAGTCTGGTGGCTCTTCGCCGACTGTGGATACGAGTGGGAAGCGCGGACTCAAGCTCGCACGAGCAATGGGGCCGGCTGCCCGACTTTCATCTTGCGAGGTCCGTCTGAGGTTGAGATCAGTCTGGCTTACGAGTTGCGGGTTTTCTTCTCTGAGATAGACCGAACCCGGAATCACAAAGTCCCAATGCCTGACGACAGGCCTCTTGCCATTGATACAGGTATCCTATCCCTGAAGCTGGCGATCGAATACGACGGGTGCACTGGCACAAGAAAAACTAGGAACGCGACTTTAAGAAGACCGAGCAGCTGAAGGCTGTGGGCTGGAAGGTGCCGAGAATCATGCAAGAGCCACTCGAGGTCATTCAGCCAACTGACCTTCAGTGCCCGCGCACACGGCCACAAGAGTCACGGCTCTGACAGACAGAATGCTAATTCACTTGAGAGACGTGTGGAGCTTGGAGGTCGCCGGCATTGATGACTACCTTGAGCGAGACGACCTGGCGAACGAGGCGATGGCCGACTCCATTATCGCCTCACTCAAGCGCCCTTCGAGATTAGACGAGGAGCAGACCCCTCTGCAGGTTCCCCTTCCTCTGACGGCTTGAAGGGGTATTCTTGGCTTTGAGCCGCCCAGTCGCTTGGCAGAAGTGACGATTCTGGGGATAAGTGGCGCTGGCCTACCTAGTTGGAGATGAATATACGGCTAGATCTTCGAAAATCAGGACCGTAACCCAGACTACAACGGTCTGGGTGGTTGGATTGATGCGGTTACGATTGTCTATGGTGCCGAGGACTGCCCAACTCCCTTCACTGAAACCAATCTTTCTCCTCATAGGAAGTTGAAAATCCGACCCTGGATTTGTGAACGCTATGTTGAGGGTCATTCGCATCCTATCTTGACTGACAGCGCGACGGTCGAGTCCCTGAGCAACGCCTACTTGAGCAGTCTCGTTAAGTTCGACGGAGCCATTGTCGTCAAATAGAGATAATGTCCCCACGTGTTGGGCATCCTGTAGCCGCGGAAAGATGAACTTGTCTAGTAGGGTGATCTTCTGATCACGAGGAAGGTCCTTCACTTCAATAGATGCACGAGCCAGTTCGCTGAGATCCTGAAATTGCACATTGTCTTTCGACGCCTGCGGTAGGTCGTCCCAACTTATAAAGCCCTGCACCAATTCGTGGAGGTCCCGAAAATGAACATTGAATTTTGACTCCAGCGGCAAGTCGTCCCAAGTGATCAGTCTATGTTTATATACTGACACACGCCGCCATTCTTTGAACTCTGTTACTACCCACCGGAAAGGCCACAGGATTACCGAAAGCACCCGGTGGATCCCTCTTATGATGCTGCTCCTCACGTCGTCTGACATCCACCGGAGTACACCCAGAGCGAGTGCGCCTGCGAATGCAGCTATGAATGTCAGGATGGCGGATGAGAGGGATGGCAGATTGTCGTTCATAGGGCTGTCCAGTGCATGCGAAGCTCAAGTCATTGTAGCTTTTGAGACCGGCTTGCGCGCTACGCCCACTCCGTAACCGTCCCACAGGCGGTGTGAGAGCTTGGCAGCAGCTCGAAATTGCGTACACAATCCAAACAAGACTCTCTCCACTCACGCAAGGACCAGTACCGATGACTGAACTTCTCCAGCGGGCTTTTCACAGAGCCTCCGAACTGCCTGAAAGTCAGCAGGATGAATTTGCGCGTTTCCTACTTGCGGAGCTAGACTCGGAACGGCGCTGGGATGAGCTACTCAGTCTCCCAGAGTCGAATGACCTCCAGGATCGGCTGGCGGACGACGCCCTAGACGCACACAAGGCCAGCCCCATGTGGCCCCTGGATCGGCCCTCACCACCAAGTGGCTCGCCGCTCGGCAATCCAGAGGGCGTGAGCTAATTCCCCAGTAGCTTGCCGCCAGGCCGTTTTCACCCTCACCTCAACCCTCTTCTTGAGGGAGCGGGGGCACTTGCTTGAGTTTCAAGCCCGAAAGCCATAACTGCCTCCCCTGAGAGCCCTAAGGGATGGGTTGTGAAGATGCCTGCGGGAACCGCGTCAGATACATTGCGAATGCCATGAACCTGTGCTAGATTGCCGCCACGTTTTGCTTGGACTCCTCTTCTTTTGACCTTGATGACGTTTGGCGCGCACACCCCGGACATAGGCAGCCACGGCCTGATAGGCGACATGTCTTCTGCCGCCCTGGTCGCTACAGACGGGACGATCGACTGGTGCTGTATGCCCAGGTTCGACTCACCCAGCGTGTTTGCCGCGCTGCTCGACAGCAAGTCCGGCGGCAGGTTCCAGATCGCGCCCGTTGACGTGGCTTCCACGAGGCAGGCGTACCTGCGGGACACCAACATCCTGCAAACGTCGTTCACCACGGCAACCGGCACGCTGACAGTCACGGACTTCATGCCCGTTCGCCGCGCCGCGCTCTCCGAAGAGGCCCCGCACGAAATACACAGGATAGTCAGGTGCGACTCCGGCGAGATGGACGTTGGCTGCGTCTTCGAGCCGAGACTGGACTACGCACGCGGTGTCACGGTACTCAGACCCCTGCGTGAAGGGGGGGTCGAGGCCCGCGGTGGCAGACAGAGGCTCAACCTGCTGGCGAGCGTTCCCATGCTCATCGAAGGCGGCCGGGCCGTCGCTAGGTTCCCGCTGCGTCAGGGGGAGTCGGCGTCGTTCGTACTCGCGTACGGACACGGCAGGCCGCTTCGTCTCAGCACCTACCGCACCGAGGAGCGACTGGAGGACACTCACAGGTTCTGGCATGGGATCGTCGCTGGAATCAGGTACGACGGCGCGTGGTCGGAGGCGGTGACAAGGTCTCTGCTCGTGCTCCACCTGATGATGTACCGGAGGACCGGCGCGATCATAGCCGCGCCAACCACCAGTCTGCCGGAGACACTCGGAGGCTCGCGCAACTGGGACTACCGGTTCGCGTGGCTGAGAGACTCCAGCTTCACGGTCGATATCCTTTACCGGATGGGCGACGATACTGAAGGCGACAGGTACATCGGCTGGCTGCTGGACCAGTGCAAGCTGAACGACCGCAAGACGAGGATCGTGTACGGTGAGACGCCGAATTCGTCGCTGAGAGAGCGGACGCTCGACCATCTCGAGGGCTACGCCGGCTCCCGCCCGGTGCGTATCGGCAACGGCGCGGCGCGGCACCTTCAGCTCGACGTGTTCGGCGAGGTGATTCTCGCGATCCACACCCTCTTCCGGCTTCAGGGCCGGATTCTGCGGGGTACGTGGGCGCTGGTGACCAAGTTCGCCGAGACTGTGATGCTCAACTGGCAACGTCGCGACCGGGGCGTGTGGGAGGTGCGAGGTCGACAGCGACACTTCGTTTACTCGAAAATCATGTGCTGGGCGGCCCTTGACCGAGCTGCGAACATAGCCATTTCACTGAAAGAGGAAGGACTCGCTCGCCGGTGGGCCCTCGCCGCCGAAACGATCAGACAGCAGGTGCTGACCGACGGCTGGAGCGACAGCAAGTGGGCCTTCCGCCAGCGGTACGATGACGACGCGCTCGACGCCAGCAACCTTGTGATCCCGTTCCTGGGCTTTCTGCCCCCGGACGACCCGCGCATCCGCATGAACGCTGACGCCATAGCGCGAGAGCTTGCCGACGGCCCGTTCGTGTGGCGGTATCTGCCGTCGGAGACCGACGACGGCCTCGACGCGCAGGAAGAGGGTGCTTTCACACTGCTGAGCTTCTGGCTGATCGGCAATCTGCTCTACACCGGCCAGTCCGAAAGAGCAGCCGAGTACTTCGAGCAGATCATGTCTCACGCCAACCACCTGGGCCTGTTCTCCGAGATGATAGACCCCCGCACAGGCGCCCTCCTGGGCAACTTCCCACAGGCGTACAGCCACGTCGGTCTGATCCACACGGCCCGCAACCTGGACAGGGCGCTGAGTGGAAGACCGCTGAGCGACAACCTGGCAGGTTACAGTGGTTAGCGAACGCGATTCTTGTGTATCCTCCGATGCGGTCGGGTTCTCATCCGATGTTGATGCTCACTTTCCGCTCATTTAATGGCACGTTTGTTCTTGACGCCTCTGCCCTCGTCTTGTAGTCTCCGACTGTACTATTGATGGGAGCCACTCCTGCGAGATTCGACATGACTGCCTCCGATACTTTGCAGGAATACCTGCGAGACGACAGTATCTACTGTGGCGATGTCCGCGCCATGCTCAGGCTCGTGCGCCCGGAGTCGGTCAGCTTGAGCTTCTGGTCCCCGCCCTACTTCGTTGGCAAGTCGTACGAGAGAGACATGACTTTCGAAGAGTGGCAGGACCTGATCCGCGAAACGATTTCTCTCCACTTTGATCTTCTGAAGCCTGGGGGATTCCTCGCGATTAACATAGCTGACATCCTGGCATTTCCCGATCCTGACATGCCGCGCATCCAGGCGGACAACGTATCCAGCAAGCGAGTCAAGATCACCCGAGAGCAGGTGTTGGAGGCCCAGCAGGAACACCCCACCTTCAACAGGTACCAGCTTGCCGAGTTGCTGGGATGCAGCGAGCAGACAATTGACCGACGACTGAATAACAACAACGTGCGGGGCGGTAAGTACACGGTCCAGCGAAAGGTGAAACTGGTTGGCGGTCTGATCGAACAGTGGGCAGACGAAGCGGGACTGTATCTTTACGACCGCCGCGTTTGGGTGAAGGATCCCTGCTGGGAGAATGGTCAGTGGCACAGTCTCTCTTACCGTTCAGTCGATGAGTTCGAGTATATCTACGTGTTCTGGAAACCAGGCATTACAACGATAGACCGGACACGTTTGGACAAGACTGAGTGGAGCGAGTGGGGTTCGAGAGGTGTCTGGCACATCCCATCGGTGCGGCCGAATGTCGACCATGAGGCACAATTCCCCGAGGAGTTGGCCCGTCGCGTGATACGAATATTCAGCGCTCCGGATGACTTGGTCTTGGACTGTTTCGTTGGGAGTGGCACCACAACCGTCGTGGCGATCAGCGAAGGACGACGATACCTGGGCATTGACCTGTTGCCGCACTATGCCGCTCTGGCCAGCGAGCGCTGCCTCAACGCTCAGGATCCTCCAGTTACAGGAAGTCGACTACCTCGTCACTACCGTGTTCGTGAAGTACAACTACAAGGACTCGGAGGATAGGTCCGAAAAGGCGCTGCACAGTATTTCAGTGACAGGCCTTCCCAACGGAATGTTGCAAGATCAGTACAACCCAACTCACCAGCGGCCGCCTCACCCAGCCGTGCTATGATTGTTTTCAGGGCTAGGAGATTGGCATTAACAGCTCAGCGGAGAGTCCGACCATGACCACCCGAAGCTCGCTCAAACAACCTCATACCGTTGACTACTCTCAAATCGAACCGCTGCCCGATCCGCCGCGGGAGCCTGATATGAACCAGCGCAGAAGAACCAGCGCTTTCGACGGCATCCTGATTCCTCACTTTGCCGATCGCGACGATGTGCTGGTCTCCGGAGAAGGCTACCTACGGAACAATGGGAGCAACGCGGATGAGAGGCTTGCTCCCGACTGCGTTGTGGCTTTCGGAGTCGACCCAGACGCAATAGTTGCCCGGAACGGCTACGTGATAAGCGAGGTTGGAAAGCCCCCGGACTTCGTTCTCGAGGTCGCATCGCGCAGCACGGGCCGTCGGGACTACACAGCGAAGCGTGACGGCTACGCGGGCTACGGCGTACGCGAGTACTGGCGCTTCGACCACACAGGCGGCAGGTTTCACGACGCTGCGCTTGCTGGGGACGTGCTCGTGGATGGCAGGTACGAACCCTTGGAGATAACCCATGAGCCGGACGGACTAATCTGGGGCCACAGCGACGTTCTGGGCTTGGACCTGTGCTGGCGTGAGGGCGAGCTGCGGTTTCGGGACCCTTCGACCGGCGAATTTCTACTGACGCCTGTGGAGCAGCAATCTGCAAGAGAAGCCGCCGAGGCCCGAGTGGCTGCGTTGGAGTCGGAACTGAGGCAGCTACGCGGTGAATAAGCTCCCGTGAGCGACACTCCTTCACTCCCAGCACAGCCCCACGTTGTCCTTATCACCGGCGCCTCCGCAGGCATCGGCAAGGCCACCGCATTGCATCTCGCAGGTCGCGGGTACGCGGTGATAGGCACCAGCAGGCAGATGGAGCGGCTGTCGGGGCTATTCGACGAGGCTGAAGAACGCGGCGTCCGCCTGTTCGGCGTGGAGCTCGACCCCAACTCGGACGAGTCCGTGCAGACCGTGATGCCCGGCCTGATCTCGCAGTTCGGACGCGTCGACTCGCTGGTCAACAACGCCGGCTTCGGAGTCTGGGGGCCGGTCGACAGCCTCTCGATCGACGAGCTCAAGCTGCAGTTCGAGGCCAATTTCTTCGGAGCCGTCAGGATGGTCCACTCGGTGCTCCCGCAGATGCTGTCTCGCGGGTCCGGGCGGATCGTGAACATAAGCTCCGTGCTCGGTCGCATGGGCACGCCGTTCAATGGCGCCTACGTGTCCAGCAAGTACGCGCTGGAGGGACTGAGCGAGTCGCTGAGGGCTGAGGTGAAGCCGTTCGGGGTGCATGTGTCTCTTGTGGAGCCGGGACTTTTCGCGACCGACTTCCAGAAGAACCAGCTCAAGGCCGCTCGCTCACAGGACGAGGACTCGGCCTATGCCCAGTACGTCGAGCGATACAACAGCCGTCACGACCAGTTCGAGTGGTTTGCCTCAGACCCCATCAAGGTGGCCAGGGTCATTGAAAAGGCGCTCAGTTCGCGTCGACCCGCGTTCAGGTACCCGGTTGGACTCGACGCCCGGACCGGCATGTTCGGCGCTCGGGTTTTACCGGAGCGGCTGTTCCACGCACTGCTCGACCGCGCGACGATAGGCCGCTGACTCAACATTTAACTGGCGAGCCCCGCCCCCTCGCACCTACAATGACATGGCAAGGCGGCCGGGCGGTCGCTGCTTCTACCTCGTCGAGGCCCAGCTTCGCGTGTGTAGGGGGAGAGGAAAGTCCGAGCTCCACCGGACAGGATGCCCGCTAACGGCGGGGCGGGGTGACCCGACGGAAAGTGCCACAGAGACATACCGCCCACCCCCAGCGTTTCCACGACCGCTGTGTGTGGTGGGTAAGGGTGAAAAGGTGAGGTAAGAGCTCACCGTCCCGGCAGCAATGCGGGGAGCCAGGCAAACCCCATCCGGAGCAAGGCCAAATAGGGGGCTAAGGGAGTCCGGCCCAGCCCCGGGTTGGCCGCTCGAGCCTGTCGGCAACGGCAGGCCTAGATGGATGGCCGCCGTCCCGACTCCGGTCGGGATACAGAACTCGGCTTACAGGCCGCCTTGCGTTCTGTCCACGCAGCGCCGGATGCCTGCCCTTCTGTCCGCCGTCATTCCCTCACATAGTGTGTCCTGTACTCCGACATGGTACGGGAGCCCACAGAGTAGCCCGCCGCCCTCAATTCACAGCCCTGCATGGTTTCGTTCGCATTGACACGGCAAGTACACAACTGTAACGTTGTGTTATGTTGCCAGATTTCGACCGTGCTGGTCTGCTTCCGCCTGGAGTTCATTGGGTTGAGTGGGAGGAACTGCTCCGCAGGTTCGGATCTAATCCTTGGAGAATGCGACTCATGGCAGGACTGGCATGATTAAGAATGAGCGACAGTACAGGATCACCAGGGCCCAGGTGGAACGCTTCGAGCGGACAATTAAGGAACTCAGGAGTCGCAGTCAGACGGAAAGCAACGTGCACCCCCTTATCGCTAGGGCTCAGGAGGACGCGGTAAGCAGCCAACTGGAGGACCTCAAGAGGGAGATGAGGGAGTATGAGTCCCTGAAGACCAGCGAGTTCCCGATAGATGAACTCGAAGTAGTGTCTGGCCTGCCCTTAATGCTAATCAAGGCGAGGATCGCCAGGGGAATGAGCCAGAGGGACCTCGCTGAGCGAATCGGTCTGAAGGAGCAACAGATACAGCGTTACGAGGCCACCGACTACGCTTCAGCCAGCCTATCCCGGATCAGGGAAATAGTGAGCGGGTTGAGCGGCAAAGTCGATACCGCGGGATCATAACTAGTACTCGAATTGCCAGGGACTCTAGATGCCCCAGTTCCGGTAGAAAGGAACTTTGTTACCTTCCAAAGGGAAATTAGGTCGGAGAACCTGGCCGATGCATTCGTCATCGACTTCGTACGTCAAAGTTACCGGAGCAAGGCCAAATAGGGGGCTAAGGGTGTCCGGTCCAGCCCCGGGTTGGCCGCCGTCCCGACTCCGGTCAGGATACAGAACTCGGCTTACAGGCCGCCTTGCGTTCTGCCTGCGCAGCGCCGGATTCCTGCCCTATACCTGCGGTCATTTCCGCGCAGGGAGACCTTTGCATAGCTTCGTCATTCCGGCGAAGGCCGGAATCCAGAAGGCCGTAGGTAGTGCCTGGTAGCTTGCGACCAAGCCCTTTTCACCCTCACCCCAACCCTCTCCCTCAAGGGAGAGGGGGTTATTCAATGGTCTCCACAGGCGGGCTGCCCTGCGGCCAGCCGAAGAGGAAGAGGTTGACGACCTGTACCACCTCGTCCCTGGTGAAGATGCCGCCGAACAGGTAATCGCCAATAGCAGTGATGACTTCTTCCCTGCCGATCGCGCCGTCGTGGTCATCGTCGTATGGAAGCCCCAGCGTTAGTTGGACAGCCGCCGTGTTGCCGTTGCCATCTGAGTCCTCCGCTACATCTGCGGCGATGTCCACAGTCACCACGCCGACGGCGTTCGGCGTCACGTCGAACGTATAGACCGAGTCGCCATCGCTGCCGACAAAGTTGCCGGCTGAACCGTTGTCCACGGTAACGTCGCTCACGGCAAAGCCGTTGACCGGTTCGCTGAACGTGGCCGTCACGGGAATTGGTGAGTTAATCCTCACCTGGTAGTTCGCGGAGTCGATGCTTATGATCACCGTCGGTATGCCGCAGAACGGCAATCCAAGTTCACCGAGGTCGTTGCTGACGACACGCTGAAGCGCCGCTGGAATGCACCCGGCCAGCTGGTTGTCGCGGAGGTATAGGCCACTCAGATTGGGCAGGTTGCCCAACTCCGGGGGTATTGACCCGGTCAGCTGGTTGTTGTGGAGGTACAGGCCCTCCAGCTTGGAGAGGTTACTTAACTCCGGTGGTATCGACCCGCTCAAGCGGTTCTCCCAGAGGTATATTCCGGTGACTCTTCCATCCGCGTCGTTGGTGACGCCGTACCATTCTCTAATTGGCCGGTTGCTCAGCCAGTTGGAATTGTCCTCCCAGTTCGCACCATCCGTGGCGCTGTAGAGATCGGCCAGCACGGCCCGGTCCTCCTGCGAGTCCACCGGTGCGCAGCTGCTGCCGTGGACTGTGTCTATGCCCTGTAGCCATGTCTGGAATGCGTTATCGACAGGGGCGCATAGACCAGCGTTGCTGAAGAAGGCTAACCTCTCCAGAGATGTCAGCCTTGTCAAGCTGTCTGGGATATCTCCCCTCAGTTCATTCTGACTGAGCCACAGATATCTCAGGTTGGACAGGCTACCGAGTTCGCCGGGAATCGTGCCGCTCAACTGGTTTCCGTTGAGCCACAGATCCGTCAGGTTGGACAGGTTACCGAGTTCGCCGGGAATCGTGCCGCTCAACTGGTTTCCGTTGAGCCACAGATCCGTCAGGTTGGACAGGCTACCGAGTTCGCCGGGAATCGTGCCGCTCAACTGGTTGTCCCGAAGCGACAGATCCGTCAGGTTGGAGAGATTCCCCAGTTGTGTTGGAATCGTACCGGACAACTGGTTACCCCAAAGCATCAGTTCCCTCAGACTGGCCAGATCGCCCAGTTCTGCGGGGATTGTCCCTGTCAGCTGGTTATCCCAGAGCCATAGATTTATCAGGTTGGACAAGTTGCCCAGTTGCGGAGGAATCGTGCCGGTCAACTGGTTGTCCAAAAGCCACAGTACTATCAGATTGGATAGGTCACCCAGTTGCGGGGGAATCGTGCCGGTCAACTGGTTGCGCGAGAGGTTCAATCCTGTCAGGTTGGACAGCCCACCCAGTTCTGATGGGATTGTCCCGGTTAACTCGTTACCCCCGAGGTCGAGTCCTGTCAACTTGGACAGGTTGGACAGCTCACTGGGAATCGTTCCGGCCAGCTGGTTAAAGGAGAGGTCCAGATATGTCAGACTGGACAGGTTTCCCAGCTCGCCGGGAATCGTACCGGACAGTCCTCTGCCACCCAGCGATATACTAATTACTCTCATTGGCGTTCCACCCACGGAGATGCCGTCCCAGTCCTCGATGGGAGTGTCCGCAGCCCAGTTCAGCGTCCCTGTCCCCAACAGGGTGTCTCTGACATCGAGCAGGACTTCGCAATCGGCCGCCAGCGCAGTCTCGCTGGCTGAGACCGCGCCCTGGCTGGCACACTCGGTCTGCGCGTTGGCAAGGCTGTCAGGCCCCCACAGTACGGCAACGACCAAAGCAACTGTCAGGCCCGTTACGAGATATCTCATTACGCGTCGTCTACCCTGGCTGCCACCGACTCCCCCATGTGCTGTCACGTTTCCAGAGCAGCCTATCACCGACAAGTCGTCTTTGTGAGTGACGAACCTCTCGCTGACTCCCCCATTTCCAGGAAGGTTTAGAGCTCACCCTGGACACGCCCAAGGCCGAAAATTGGAATCGTCCCGGTGCAGTCTGCTACAGTTAACCTATAAAGCGAACCCGGGCCCCCGGGATCGAGCGGCATCTGTCCATAGACATTTTTCCCTTCTCCATCTCCCCTCCGCCTGTGCACGCTGCTGTTTTTACCCCAATCAGACTAAGGAAGAATCTCCCCGTATGCCATCTGCACCCCCATCTACTCGCCGTATGCCATCTGCACCCTCATCTACTCACCGCCGCTCCGGACTCAGACAAGAGTACGACGTCGTCTGCACTGATTGCAGCGAGTCTACTACCGTCCCGTTTCGTCCGGCTCCCGACCGGCCCGTGTACTGCCGTCCCTGCTTCACAGACCGGCGGGACTATCAGGCAGCGGCAGAAGGAAAGACCGAACCTCGATCAGACGCCGCAGACCACGTGTTTCCCGGCATACAGGTGAGCGACGCCACCAGGGCAGCGGTTGCCCGGATGGACATAACGGAGCCCACTCCGATCCAGTCCAGGGCCATCCCCCATCTTCTCGATCGACGGGACCTGATTGGTCAGGCGCGCACCGGCTCAGGCAAGACACTGGCTTTCTCGATACCCATGGTGGAGCACTGCGATCCGTCGGTTCGGAGGATACAGGGTCTCGTACTTGTGCCCACCCGTGAGCTGGCCATCCAGGTCGCCGGTGTAATGGAGGCCCTGGCCACGCCGCACCGCCTGAGGGTGACATTGCTCTACGGCGGGAGGTCTCTGAGACCGGAGTACTCAGCGCTTGGTAGGGGACCGCAGATCGTAGTCGGCACTCCCGGACGTACACTGGACCACCTGAGACAGGGTAAGCTGGACCTGAGAGCAGTCAGGTTGCTCATTCTGGACGAGGCCGACGAGATGCTGGACAAGGGTTTCCAGCACGACGTCGAGGCCATTATCAGTGGTACTCCGTCAGATCGTCAGACGGCGCTCTTCTCGGCAACCATGCCCGAGTGGGTGGCAAAGACCTCCAAGAACCAACTGCACAAACCCATCAAGGTGGAGGTGGACGCCGACCTGCGGAAGCTGCCGTCGGTGAATCACGTGGTCTACTCGATACGTAAAGATGAAAAGATCGATGCGCTGCGAACGCTGCTGGACGAGCGCGACGCAGGCCCGGTGATCGTTTTCGGCCGGACCAAGCGCGGCGTGAGAACGCTCGCCAGACGACTCGAAACGTTCGGGTACAGCGTCGGGGCGCTACAGGGCAACATGAGCCAGAACGCGCGCGAACGGGTGATGAAAGATTTCCGTGCAGGCCATACGTCTGTGCTGGTCGCGACCAACGTGGCCGCCCGAGGCCTGGACATCGAGGGCATCGAGCACGTCATCAACTTCGATCTGCCGGACTCGGAGCTGCTCTTCACCCACCGTGTGGGCCGGACCGGACGCATGGGGCGCGAAGGCGAGGCAATCACGTTCGTAACCCCTGACGAGGAGAAGAAGTGGGATGAGATCGAGCGCGGTCTTGGCGCCCGGCTCGCCCGCAAGCCTTGGACTGCCTACCGCCGGAGGGCTAGGACCAACCAGGCTCACTCCGACCGGTACAGATAGGGGATAGAGAGAGTCAGCTTCCTCCGGGTGAGGGTGAAACAACTTTCGTTGCTCACTGACTCTGTGTCACCAACTCCAGAATCGCTGAGACCCTTCTCCCAACTTCAGCGAAGTGCTGGACCTCATCGGGCAGCAGCGACCTCCCCAGCACCTTGCGCTCCCGATACGACAGCCACTTCTTGAGCACCTGGTAGCCCCCGAGCTTGTAGCTCCACACGTTGGCCGGCACGTTGCGCCAGTACGCCCGGTCGTTTAGGTAGACGTCGAACGTGGAGTCGCCCAGCGTCGAGACCGCACCGCCCAGCGCCTCGCGCTCCTCCGACGTGTACGCCCTCTCGACGACCCGACCCTGGCCCGGCATCACCGCCTGGCCCGATCCGAAGTGACCCCAGCCCATCATGACGTCGAAGTCGTCGCCGTCCATGTTGCCCCCGTTCGTGGTGGAAGGCACGGCGATGACCGCGATCTCAGGACGCAGCACTCCAGACGTGATCCCTGGGACCGGCGTGTCCGAGTCGAGCAGCGCCGCAAGCCTTCGGCCACGCGCCGCCGACTCCGCCAGCTTCCCCGCAGATCCGACCTCATCCCCGTCCGGCCAGCCAGGAATCGGGATGCGAGGCCACTCCATCCTGAGCGCCCCCGCGTTCGCCTCACGGTACGCCGGATCGTGCAGCACCGCGAGGACGTGATGGAACAGCTCCTCGACTTCCGCGCCGATGCATTCGAGGTAGTGCTGTGCGGCCGCCGACAGGTTGGGACGACGCTGGATTCCGTCTCCTTCGACTCCCAGCCCGTCGTCGCGGAGATAGGCAGGGAACATGTTGGCGCCGCGCTCAATGAGGTGCCGTGCCCCGATATGTACTATGAAACACGCCTGCGGTTCTGCGGCTCCTTTCCGTATGTGTTGCGCATTAGAGAACCACAGATTTCCCTCAAATACATGAGGTCTGTAGTCACCTACAGGGCGTCTCAGCAATCCACCTTCTGATTCCCAGTAGAGCCATCGATGATCGAAGGGTCGGTAAGCATGACGTAGGAAGCCCTCACCTTTGGAAGACTGTGCGAGGCGTGCGTTACGCACCGACCTGGCATTGAAGCCCGATGTATTTTTCATTGCTCCAGGATGGCGTCGTGCGATCTCTTCATGACTCAAGTCAGCATTGAAGTAGTCTGTGACACGCTCCTTCAGACGTTGTAGGTCTATGGCGACCAGAAATGAATCCCGCGCAGTCTCAACGCCCGGAAACGAGACTGGGAACAAGTCAGGCAGCGCCGGCCAGTCATGCCAGCCTTCGCTGACTGCCACTGAAGCAAATGGCAGACCAAGCGGGAGGACCGGCGAGACCTCATCGTACAGCGCGGCCGGCTTGGACTCCGACGTCTCGGTCAACTCCTCGCGCTTGGACTGTCCCCACAGGTTGCGAAAGCCGATCGTCTCGGTCGGAGCGTGATCGGCCTTTCGCACCAGCGTAGTGATCGCTGTCCCGACCTGTATGCCGACGGGATCGACTGGAGTCGAAAAGATGCTGGGGTCGGGAGAGCCGTCAGGCGCGACCTTACCGGTCCTGTACTTGTCGCCGTTGAGACTGTCGATGCGTATAGCGTCGAACTCTCTCAGGTAGCGCTCCCTCATGCCGGTGAACGACAGCCCGTCCAGCCACGAGTAGTTCGATATGAAGCACACCACGCCCTGTCCGGTCTTCTCGGTGATGCGATGCTCTGCCATCCTGAAGAAGCGCACGTACAGGTCGTTCAGACCCTGCCCCTCCGGTCGCCGTACCAGCCAGGTGTTCCGGTATGCGGCCGACAGCTCCCGCTCCTCGTCCACCGCCATGCCCGCGTACCCGTTGTACGGAGGGTTGCCCAGGATGACCAGCACCGGCGTGTCCTGCTTCACACGCTCGGCGCGGTCGCGTTCCTCCTCAAGCTCAGGGAACGGCAAGGGCTTCTGCACCGTCGGCTCCCAGCCGGTGAGCGCGTTCGTGAGAAATATCCCGGCGCGCTCCGTCTCGTCTGACAGCGGTGCGTCGAGGTCCTGCATCGTCAATCCGACTTGCAGGTGCGCCACCACGAATGGAGCAGGCATGATCTCGAACCCGAACACGCGCTCGGTGGCCGCCTGCTTCACCCGCGACCCGACCAGCGCACCAAGTCCACTGCCCTCCAGGTTCTGCGCGATTCGGCGCAGAACCTCGCCGACGTACGCGCCTGTGCCACAGCACGGGTCGAGCACATAAACGTTCTCAGCCGCCAGCCCGTCTTCGATGCCGAGGTCGTCTTTGAGCGCCATGTCCACTCGCGCGACCATGTACCGCACAACCTCGGACGGCGTGTACCAGACTCCGAGCTGCTTTCTCAGCACAGGGTCGAACGCTTCCAGGAACGGCTCGTAGAAGTATTGCACCGCCTCTCCCTCGTCGAACCGCTCGAAGAACGCCTCACGGTCAACGCGGTCGAGCGCGTCGGCTGTCCAGTCAAGCACCTCGACCAGTCCCAGCGGCTCCAGCTGACCGGGGTTGGAAAGCTGCTGGAACAGAGCCCTGAGCACCGGCGCGCGCAGATGCCACACAGCCAGCCGCCAGTCGAACCTGCCAGCCGGCGGCGGGGTCTCACGAGACCACAGCACCCACGCCGAGAACACTCCGTAGAAGAGCGTCTGCACCAGCGTAGACCTGAAGAACGCCGCGCCGCGGTCGCCCTCGAATCGCACGCCCAGCGCGTCCTCCAGCGCCGAGCGCAGAACTGAGAGAGAAGATGAGTCTCCTGAAGACTCGACCCGCGCCAGTCCGTCCCTCGCGTAAGACGCAAGCAGCCAAGCGAGATCGCGCGGCTCTGCGAGCGTGGCGCGATGGGACAGCGCGCGGCACAGGTACTCGCCAAATCCGGCGCCGACCCGACGGGCGAACGCCCGCGGCCTCTGAAGCCCGGACTCGAACTCCTCCTCGGAGTCGGCCAGCCTGAAGGTCTCCAGCTTCGCGGGTCTGCCCTGCGCGTCCTCTCCCAGCAGCACGAAGTCGCGCGTGTTCGTGACCAGCACGAGCCGGTACTTCTCCCAGTAACCGCTGACCTGTCTGCTTTCGGCAGTCAGCCATGCGTTGTCACCAGGACCTTTGACTTCGACAACGCCGCGCTCGGGGGCTTGTCCGGCGCGAGGTCTGCCCTTCTGCACCTGCCCGGCGGCGTAGAGTCCGATGTCTGGGTGTCCCGCGCCCTGGTTGGCCATCTCGACGACGCAGAACACCTTCGGCCTGAGCGTCGCGCCGACGGCGTTGAGCAGGTTGGCGAGCGCCGGGTATGTCGACAGCTCGCCCGTCGCCCCCCCAGAGGCGCGGAGGCGGCCCAGGTCCCCAAGGTACTCCTCGACGATCGAGGTCAGCTTAGCAGCGTTCGCAGGCATGGCTATACTCTACCCCAGCAACGATGGTGCAGGTAAGGATTTAACCCTCACGAGGCTGCGTCATTCCAGGCGGCCAGATGCATAGGGGATTTTCGATCCCGAAGAGCGGTGCCGACTGACCTACAGGCGTTCGTGAGATGCGACGTAGAGGCTAGGTGCCGCTGTCCGGCCTGTAGGGCGGCTCTATTCCGTGTTCCCGCAGCAGATGCTCCAACTCACGGCGCGCATGTTCCGATTCCTCGCGCGCACGTCGTTCGGAAGTCAGCGCCTGCTCAGCCTGCTCAAGTGCGCGGCGATTCTCGTAGGTGTCGGGCAGGTGCTCGTTCTCGACAGGGTCGAAGAACCGGAACCACTCGGCATCAGCGTGTAGCTCGAGTCCCAACACCTCACTCACACCGACGTGTTTTCCGTCCACCTCCCGCACCTCGGTTGGCCGATACTCGCCATCAACCAGCATGTACCCGCGCAGACGAGGCTCCAAGTATCCCTCTTCCGTTGGATCGTATATCCAGTACTCACGCACACCAAGGTCCTGGTACAGTTCGTACTTCGTCACCGTGTCCCGGCGCACCGACGTCGAGGACATGATCTCAAGCACGAGATCGGGCACTCGTCCCTCGATCCAGGTCTGGAAGATGTTGCGCCTGTGTCTCTTGTGAGTCCGGGTGACCACGAACACGTCCGGCGTTACCACACTCGACGTTATACCCTCCTCGTAGTAGAGGAACATGTCCGCGCCGACCCAAGTTGTCGGGTCGTCCTCGAACCAGCTGGTCAGGGCCGCATGAGCATAGGTCAGCGGGAAGAGTTGGTGCTCGGACTCTGCCAAAGGTTCGTCATCGTCTATGGGGTAGTGGACTTCGTCTGCACGAGTCGCTTCCTGCTTGAGTCGGGGTGTGGTCATCGTAAAACCTCCACCGGGTGGCTGATACAGTCTATCACACGAGACAGATTGCGAAATCCGTATTCCCCGTGACTGCGCCGCAAATCATATATCGCAGAGTTCCCATCCGTCATTGGCATGAAAATGACCAGCTACACAGCCCTCAACTCGTCATTCCGGCGGAGGCCGGAATCCAGTGGTGGGGCACGGGCAGTCTCCGCATTTTCATTGTTCCTTGTGCAGTTCTCAACTGCATGGGTGATTCCCGCGAAAGAACAGCCTGCCCCGCACTCGATGCGGGGTCACCCCGTACTCAGATACGGGGCGGGAACCCACGAAGTGGCTCGCCGCTCGGCAATCCATCAGACCGCCCAGCGAGAATACGGCGGCGCCACACAAGAATGGTCTTAGAAAAGGTGGTTCCTTATGCCTCCTCTCCCTTGATGGGAGAGGATTGAGGTGAGGGTGACAAGTGTAATCCCCCTCATCCTAACCTTCTCCCACTAGGGGAGAAGGGACTTCTCAGACACCCTCTTACCCCGAGCGCCCCGGCCACACAGGCTGGTGGTAGCCGAGAGGCACCGATGGACGGGCCCAGTATGGTTGCGTCTCGGAAAGCTGCACGACAGGGGCGAGATGTCCCAGCCGGCCTCCGGGTACGTCGCTGGCTGTCGACCAGCTTTCGATCTCTTCGGCCGTGAATTCCGCGGGCACGTCCCGGAGCTCGACTTCGGGCACCTGTCCGCGGCTCAAGAGCCAGCGTCCGGTCTGGGCTAGCGAGATCTGCACCATCCAGCTTCCACCCTCCCGCACTCGCCGCGCCAGCGCGACCATTGCGCCGAAGGCCATGAGGTATCCGGTCAGGTAGTCTATCGCGGAGACAGGGTAGAACTGGGGACCCGGCTCCGAGCCGGGGTACAGCTCACCCTGGCGGTGGGTTATGCCACTTACGGTCTGCACTACGGTGTCGAACCCGCGACGCTCCGACCACGGCCCCAGCCTTCCGAAGGCGGACAGCGAGACGTACACGATTCCCGGGCGGACCGCGGCCAGGTCCTGGGGAGACAGCCCACGCTTCGCGAGAGTCCCTGGTCGGTACCCCTGGGAGAAGACGTCGGCCTGTCTCACCAGCCCGCGCATGGTCTCCAGATCACCCTCTTCGCGCAGGTCCAGGTGGGCGGAGAGCTTGCCGTGTCCGGTATCGTACTCTTGGGCCCCTATGCTCGGCAGATGCGGAGCGGTGATTTTCATCACGTCCGCGCCATGTTCGGCGAGGGTTCGCGCGCAGGTCGGGCCGGCCAGCACGCGCGTGAGGTCCAGAACTCTCACTCCTGACAGCGGTCTGGATCCCTCCGGCAGCGCCTCCGGCGGACTGTCGCCGATCTTCCTGATCTCAAGCAAAGGGAGCGAAGCGACCGCGGCAGCCTGTGGATGCACGGCCCACTCTTCCATGGAGCGTACCATTCCACCTGCGCCTTTCGCCGCGATGATCGCTTCCTCAAGCTCAAGCGCGTCCCACCTGGCTACGGCCCTGCGCACCGCCTCTCCATCCTCTTCTTCGACACCCAGCACTCCCAGCGCCGCGTCGCGGTGATTGGGGAAGTTGCAGTGCAGATAGCTCCAGCGCCCCCCTCTGGCGGGATACACGCCCATGATCGGGTGACGTTCAGCCCCGGCGGGCTCACCGTCCATGGTCATGTACTTGCTGCTGCGCAGGGAAGCCGTGGCATGTCGCGTGTTCACGCTGATCTGCTGACCGCGTCCGGTGCGCAGCTTCCAGAGGTCCGAGGCGGCAAGTCCGACCGCCGCCAAGCTCGCGGCGGCGGTTTCGCCAATTCGGAAAGGCGTCGGCAGAATGGGGTCCGCCCCGCCGTGGATCTCCACGTCGGAGGCGCGTCTCCGATCCCATCCCGCAATTGGCAGCAGGGTGGATAGGGTGTTGTCGGTCAGTGTTGCCATGGGCTCCTACCTGTTTCGCATCCATTAGATTTGGTATAGATTATACGAAGTGAATGGCACTCATATCGAGAGTTTGGTATCAGCAGCTCAGCGGAGAGTCCGACCATGACCACCCGAAGCTCGCTCAAACAGCCTCACACCGCTGACTACTCTAAGCTCGAACCGCTGCCGGATCCGCCGCGGGAGCCTGATATGAACCAGCGCAGAAGAACCAGCGCTTTCGACGGCATCCTGATTCCTCACTTTGCCGATCGCGACGATGTGCTGGTCTCCGGAGAAGGCTACCTACGGAACAATGGGAGCAACGCGGATGAGAGGCTTGCTCCCGACTGCGTGGTGGCCTTCGGAGTAGACGCCAGAGCCATAGAGGCCCGGAACGGCTACGTGATAAGCGAGGTTGGCAGGCCCCCGGACTTTGTGCTGGAGGTCGCATCGCGCAGCACGGGTCGTAATGACTACACGGTGAAGCGCGAGGGCTATGCCGGGTACGGGGTACGCGAATACTGGCGCTTCGACCACACAGGCGGCAGGTTTCACGACGCCGCGCTTGCCGGGGACGTGCTTGTGGATGGTAGGTACGAACCTCTGGAGATAGTCCATGAGCCGGACGGGCTGATCTGGGGCCACAGTGAGGTTCTGGGACTGGACCTGTGCTGGCGTGACGGCGAGCTGAGGTTCCGAGACCAGCTGACCGGAGAGTTCCTGCCGACGCCGGAGGAGCAACAGACTGCTCGGATAGAGGCGGAGACCCACGTTGAGCAGGAACATGCCGCTCGGATAGAGGCGGAGACCCACGCTGAGCAGGAACATGCCGCTCGGATAGAGGCAGAGGCCCGCGTTGCTGCGTTGGAAGCCGAACTGCGGCAGCTGCGCGGCCAGTAGAGTTCGTGAGCGATGACCGCCGTCCCGACACTCCGGTCGGGATCCAGAACTCAGCTTACAGGCCGCCTTGCTATTCTGCCCGACAGCCTGCCTTAGCGGGGCTCGGAGGGCCTGAGGTCCGCAGAGTCGAGCCGATACCATAGTGCGGCATCCGCATTGTTGGCCTCTATGAATAGCTCAACGTCGTAATAGAGCCTGCTCTCCATTTCCGGGTCCAATTTGTCGTCCAGCATCACCGCTGCCACAACCGGATAGGCGTCCAGTCCCGTAGCCGCCCGCAGAATCTTTGCGTGATCGGTGACCTTGAGAATGTCCTCCGCATCCGCGGTGTAAGAAGCTTCGATTGCGATGTAGAATTCCGGGTCCGCGTCATCGTCAGCGAACAAGTCCCTGACCCACGTGATAATGTCGGGTTGTAGGAATGTTCTCCACGCCCTTGATCGAAGCCCGAGCGCTTCCACCTCGTCGCGGTTTTCTCTCAGCCACGTCGTCAGCCTGGCTCTGCCAACTTGCCCTGTTACTGTACGCTTCACGCCGCGCAGGTCAGCGAACAGGCCGGCGACCTCAAGGACATCTTTGCCTGCTGCGCTCTGCGCGTAGTTGCCGCGGAAGCTGGACTGGGCTCGGACCTCTCTTCTGAACGCTTCACCCAGACCGTCGATGTCTCGCTTCACTATCTTGATGTCCCCCTCGATGCCGTCGAGCCGCCTGTCCACTTGGTCGAGCCGCCTGTCCATCTGAGCGATTTGCTGATCCACCTGGACGATTCGCTGATCCACCTGGTCGAGCCGTCTGTCCATCCCGTCCAGCCGTCTGTTCGTCTCGTTGGCATGTTCCAGCAGCGCCGCGGCGCTTTCCCTCAGCGAGGTGAGTTGCTCTGGCACTTCCAGCAGCGCCGCTGTCAGCAGCTCTCGTCTGATCGTCGCGCGGAACTCAGGGTTCTCACGGAGAACCCGGACCAAGTCGTCTGAAGTGTTGATGTTGGTCATGTCTTGCTCTTTCTATTGGATTGTAGCCCATCCATGTGTTGAAGGCTCCCCCACCTCAAAAATTGCGAAACGCATTTTGCCTGCCCCGACCCTCCCCATCTGACACGCCACTCCGTCCTGTCCTGAAATGGATTCCCGCACACACGCAATCGGCGGTAGGGAAAGCACATCTTTGCACTTTTCTATAATTCACAGTTGCACTTGACGCAACTAGCGACACTCCCTACCATGCCTGACAGTACATACGTTCTATAAGACAAACCACAGACGGAGTGTTCCGAAATGAGTTCCACTTCTAACACATTGCAGCAGCTTGTATTGCGGGAGACCGACGACGGACTGGACCTTGTCCGCTTCCTCGTGGACGTAATGGACGCGGAGATAGAGGGAGTGAAGATTACAGACCGCACCGCCGCCGCTCGTGAGCTCCTGGACCGCTGCTTCGGCAAGCCGTTCACCACCACCGACCGTACAGCGGAAGTCTCCGACGACCGGGACGATGCATCGGACGTGCTGCTCGACAGGATCATGATGGTGATCGACGAAGTATCGTCCCCGGATGAAGATAGCTGGGACCCCGAAGTCCTCGATGCGCTCGACGATGGTCTGGTGGACGACTGGGGGAGCGACAATGACTGATTCAACCGGACTCAGCACTGTGATGAAGTCAGTGGAGAAGCTGCCCCAGCGTGTGCGCAGGCAGGTGCTCGCGGGCATGAGAGACGTATCCGGCAGGGCCGCCGATGAGGCGCTCTACCTGTGGCCTCTCTGGGCGCGGGACAGCCAGATCGCGCCGCCCGGGGACTGGTCCGTCTGGCTGCTCATGGCCGGACGCGGATTCGGCAAGACGCGCACCGGCGCTGAATGGGTGCGCTCTCGCGTCGAGTCTGGCGCTTCAGGGCGCATCGCGCTGGTCGCCAGGACTCCCGCTGACGTGCGCGACGTGATGATCGAAGGCGACTCCGGTCTTCTGAACATCTGCCCTCCATGGGACCGGCCCAAGTACGAGCCTACCAAGCGACGCCTCACCTGGCCCAACGGCGCGTTCGCGCTTGCCTTCTCAAGCCACGAGCCGGACCAGCTACGAGGCCCGCAGTTCGACGCCGCATGGTGCGACGAGCTCGCAAGCTGGGAGTACCCACGCGAGACCTGGGACAACCTCGCCTTCGGCCTGCGCCTGGGCACGAGCCCGCAGTGCGTGGTTACGACCACACCCAGGCCGATCGGGATGCTGAGCGAGCTTGTTGACCGCGACGACGTACACGTGACCCGCGGCTCCACATACGAGAACAGACGCTTCCTGGCGCAGAGCTTCATCAGGCAGATCGAGCGGCGCTACCAGGGCACGGACACCGGGCGACAGGAGATATTCGCAGAGCTGCTGGAGGAGGCAGAGGGCGCTCTGTGGCGTCGCGAATGGATCGGACACGCGGAGACCGTGCCGGACCTCAGCCGCATCGTCGTTGCGATAGACCCCGCAATGTCCTCCCGGCCGCACAGCGACGAGACCGGAATAGTCGTCGCCGGGGTCGCCGGAGCTGACGACGACCTCCGTGGCTACGTGCTGGAGGACGCGTCCGGCAGGATGTCGCCCGACGAGTGGGCGCGACGCGCCATCGATCTCTTCGACCGTCACCGCGCCAGCCGGATCATCGGCGAACGAAACAATGGCGGCGACCTCATCGGCACGGTGCTCAGGACGGCTGCCGGCGGACGGACGTTGCCCATCAGGCTCGTCACCGCCAGCGTGGGCAAGTACGCACGCGCCGAGCCGGTGGCCGCGCTCTACCAGCAGGGCCGCGTGCTGCACGCCGGCTCGCTCCCGCGGCTCGAAGACCAGCTCTGCACCTGGGAGCCGGGATCGCAGACCTCCCCGGACCGTATGGATGCACTCGTATGGGCGCTCAGCGACCTCATAACCGACCGCAGAATCACCCGGATATGGGTCTAGGGGAGGCGCTATTGAACACCAAAGCAAGACCGGAAGACGACAGCGAGCCGATCTTCTGCGACGACTGTGGACTGGAAAAGATGGCCGAGGTCCGCGACGGCAAGCTCGTCATCGTCGACAGGCGACACGGCCGCCAGCACGTCGCGATCGTGGAAGTAATCAGAAAAAAGAAGAAGTAGGAGAGACGATATGCTCGACAGGATAGCAAAGTGGATAGAGAGTGTGGACTTGCTGTTCCCGGCATTCCTGTACCTGAAGATCCAACGCCTCCAGATGCGCCAGGACGGTGGCACCTCCACCGGGCCGCCGATCAACGGCCTGACAGACGCAGACGACTGGGCGCCAAGCCACTACGCCGCCTACTTCGCGACGTCGGCTCCGGTGTACTCGGCCGTTCGGCTGCGCGCCGACTCGGTCGCGAGGCCTCCACTCAGGGTGTATCGTCATATCGCGGCGGCGGGCGTTCCGCACAGGGAGTGGGTCGGTCCCGAGCATCCTGCACAGAGGCTGCTGGACCGTGTGAACCCGCACTGGACAGGCGGCGACCTCTGGCGGGCGACCGAGACCTATCTGAACCTATGGGGCGTCGCCTACTGGTCGGTCGAGCGCGATGAGCTGGGAATGCCGGCAGAGCTGTGGCCGCTGCGCCCGGACCGTGTCCGGATCGTGCCCGACGAGAACGAGTACATTCGCGGCTACCTCTACACCGGACTCTCGGGTGAGCAGACCGCGTTCGCATCGGACGAGATCGTGCGTCTCCGGTACTTCAACCCGCTGGACGAATACGCGGGGCTGTCCCCTATCGCTCCGGTGCGGCTGACGCTCGATATGGGCCGCGATGCTCTGCTCAGCAACAAGTCGGGACTCGCCAACGACGGCTCGCCCGGTGTTGTGATACATACCGATGCCAACCCCAGCGAAGACGAAGTCAAGCGTCTGCTCGAAGACTGGGAATCGCGGTTCAGCGGCCCCCTGAACCGGCTCCGCCCGGCGGTGCTCAGCGCAGGGATGAAGGCGTCGAAGATGGGCTTCTCCCCGAAGGACATGGAGTATATCCGCACGCTGCGCTGGACCGTCGAAGAGGTGGCGCGGGTGTTCAACGTGCCCAAGCCGCTGCTGCACGACCTGGAGCGCGCGACCTACTCCAACATCGAGACTGCCCGCCGGATGTTCTGGGAGACCTGTGTCGTGCCGGAGCTGCGCTTCTTCGAGGAGAAGCTCACCGAGAACCTGCTGCCCATGTTCGGGGAAGGCTCCCTCACGGCCGAGTTCGACACGTCCAGCATAGAGGCGCTGCGAGAGTCCGAGTCCGAGCGCGCCAGGCGCATCCATATCTACGTCTCCGAGGGAATCATGACCCCCGACGAGGCCAGAGCCGAGCTCGGCCTGGGAGTAGCGAGTCAATGATCGACAGCTGTGGACTCCGCTCCAGGGAACTCCTACTCCCCGCGCAGACGCCGAAGCTCGGCTTCCAGCTCAGCCACTCGCGTGTCAGCGGCTTCGGCCCGGGCCTCAGCATCCAGGCGACCAGTACGCTCCTCCTCATGGCTCAGAAGCCAATGTCCCGCAACAGGGTCCCAGAAGCGCAGATCCCTGTCATCCCACCACAGGTCCAGGTTCAGGACCTCGCTGTGACACCACACACCGCCGTCACTCTCACGATGCAGCTCCAACCGCCGATACTCGCCGTCCACCAGACGCTCGCCCACCAGCGGCTCGCCGTAGAAGTCACCGCCTGTCTCGTCGTACCGCCAGTATTCACCCACCCCCAACTCGGCGTACAGGTCCCGCTTGCTGCTCAAGTCTCTGGACGCGGTGCTCCGAGAGCCTATCTCCAGGACGAAGTCAGGTGCCTTGCCAACCTCCCATATCAGATAGACGTTGTTGCGCTTGATCGACTCCAGCGACTCCTGAGAGAGACCAAGCGCCACGTAGCAGTCAGGCGACACCGAGCGGCGTGGGTTGCCCTCGACGTAGTAGATGAACGTGTCTCCGTTCACCCTGGCGCCGGGGACGTCTCTGTGGTGGACCCTGAGTGTGCTTACGATCCTGACGTACAGCGGCGCTTGGTACTCTCCGTCGGGCAATGGCATACCGTCCGTTTCGGGATAGACTATGGCGGTGGCGCCCCTGGTGGTCATGGACTCCTCCTTGCTTGCTGAGATTCTAACACTTAGCCGGTCAAATGCATGTTGTGGTTGCCCTTGTTCCGTCGTCAACGCGGGTGCCCACAAGGGACGCCCCTATAGCTGGACACACCACAAAATGAGACAGGTCTCTTCATTTATAGCGAGCTTAGGCATCTTATAAGATGCTTGTAAACTCGCCAAAAACTCCACGTATGGACCCAATTCGCAACCCCTACGCGCCCGGAGCGGGCACCCCGCCGCCGGAACTGGCCGGCCGGGACGAGCTGCGCGAGACGGCGAGAATCGCCCTCGAACGCTCCAGAATAGGGCGTCCCGGCAGAAGCATAATCATGGTCGGACTTCGGGGCGTCGGCAAGACTGTGCTGCTGGACAGGATTCTCGCGGACGCCGAGGAAAGAGGCATCAGCACGCTCAGAATCGAAGCCCCTGAGAACCGGTCTCTGCCCTCCACGCTTGCGCCCAAGCTTCGACTGGCGCTGCTGAGACTCTCCAACCGGGAGGCCGCAAAGCAGTTGGCACAACGCGCTCTCAGAGGACTTGCAGGCTTCGTGGGCGCACTGAAGGTCAAGTACCAGGACATCGAGGTCGGGCTGGATTTCGAACCCGAACCCGGTCTTGCGGACAACGGAGACCTGGAAGCCGACTTGCAGGACCTGTTCGAGGCGGTCGGCGCGGCGGCCAAGGCGGACGGGACGTGCGTCGCGCTGTTTGTCGACGAGATCCAGTATGTCAGGGAGGACGAGCTCGCCGCGTTGATAACCGCGCTTCACCGGACATCCCAGCGGGAGCTGCCGGTGGTCATGGTAGGCGCGGGTCTGCCGCAGATCCGTGGGAGACTCGGCAGCGCGAAGTCATACGCGGAGAGACTGTTCGACTTCCCCGAAATCGGGGCGCTTTCTGTCGACGACGCCAGGCTCGCGATCGCCAAGCCTGCCCTGGACGAAGGGGTCGAGATACAGCCTGACGCGCTCGACGCCATCGTCTCCAAGACTAAAGGCTACCCATATTTCCTGCAGGAGTGGGGAAATCGCGTCTGGGACGTCGCCGACAGTTCTCCGATTACGATCGCCAATGTCGAGGTAGCGTCGGACCAGGCGATGGCCGCACTGGACGAGAGCTTCTTTCTCGTGCGGTTCGACAGGCTCACCCCCACCGAGAAGACATACCTGCGCGCAATGGCCTATCTCGGCCCAGGCCCCCATCGATCAGGAGACATTGCCAGCGCGATGGACCGTCCCGTGACCTCGCTAGCGCCCACCCGCAGCCAGCTCATAGGCAAGGGCATGATCTGGAGTCCGAGGCACGGAGATACCGCGTTCACCGTCCCCATGTTCGACGAGTTCATGCGCCGGATAATGCCCGAGGACTAGCTGCGCGGTACTTAGAGCGCGCTAGGCGTTCTATCCGCTGGGGTCCAGCACCCGACCCACGAACAGGATGGTGCCCGTCTCACCGTCCCGTATCAGGAATATGAATGGCCTGTCCACAGTGACCTCAACAGGTGGCCCTGGTGCTCCGCTGACGGGGATAGCGATCACCGCGGTAGCTGCTGCGGCCTCGGTCCCCTCTTCATCCACCGCCACGAATGCTTTGTGAATGACGTCTGAGAGCACCAGGCATGAAACGTTCCCAGCCATGCAAGACTGGCCATCCATGCCTGAAAAGTCGGCTCTTGAGATGTCGAAGGCGTTAGCCATACCCATGGCCCTGAGCGTATCGACGAGGTCGAACGTCGACTCGAACTCAAACTTTGGCATCGTCAGCACGACAGCCCTGGTTTCGATGTCCTCAAGAGTGCGTCCCACGAGCGCGTTGTCCAACGAGGCCTCAAACGCTTCGAAGGTTCCCGAGTCTGGAAGCAGAATGGTCATGGACATCTTGCCGAACTTGTACTGCAGGTCGACAGCCTGGTACCCGTTCCCGCTGGCGTATCCGATTTTGCCTGTTCGCTTCATCATATGCACGGCGACCGCGTTTCCCGTGAGCGGATGGAAGTCGGTGGGCGTTGGCATTTCCTTAAAGCGACGCAGCCACGCCGCATTGAAGTAGATGGCATTGGTAAGCACCAGCGCCGGCGGGTCCCTCTCGAACTTCTCCGGCGGAACCAGATCTACGATCCTACCCTCTGTCTCGTTGGCCACCCAGTCGTTGATTCTGAGACGCGACTCCTCGGGTTGCCCCACGAAGTCAGTCGGCGTCACACCCGCTCCGTAGTTCTCCCCGACCACGGTGGTGAACTCATCTAGGAATTGATAGTCCTGCCTACCCCACAGCGCATTTGCGATGTTCAGCCGGAATGCAGCGGGATCTTTGTCCTTCTTTCCGCCACTGCGAGAGTCTAGGTCAAGGTACAGAGTGTTGAACGCGGGATGAAGTGTGTCCTGCGGAAGGAGGAAGTGGAGCGTATCGGCCATCTGTCGCTCCGTCTCGCCGCTCGCACCGGCGTATGTCATTCCCATAGCCATTGAGATGCTGTATGGAGAGTAGAACAGGTTCCCGTCGTCGCCTGCACTAAGCGTCCGGTAGAGGTCAAACGCAAGGACGTTGTTACCGCGCACCAGATCGTTTACCTCCTCGTCGGTGGCTGACGGCCCGGCCCTATCGGGCAACACAGCATTACCGCACGCAGAGGCGACAATTGAAAGCAGGCACAGCAGACTCGCCATTGCTGTCTCCCAGCAGATCAGGCCACGATGCGTCATAATCGGCCTCCATACGGGTATAGTGACGTAGGAACTCTAGACGCAGAACTGGCAGCCGTCGATACCCAGCGTGGTGATTTCTTTACCCTGATCGAGTTTCTCAAGCCGCTGGCCGTGGGCTGCAATCCGCATGACCTCCAAATAGGCCAGGTCCGGACGAAGTATGGGGACTAGTCACTGTAGTATGGGTTGACCATATTGGCCTATATGGGTAGTATGGCAACTATGAAAACCACTCTCGACATCCATGACGAACTGCTGACCAGGGCCAAGCGCCATGCTCGGGAGACCCGTCGCCCATTGCGGGCGGTGGTTGAAGAGGGACTCAGGTTGGTGCTCTCGAAAGAGTCTCGCCCCGAACGTTACGTCCTTCCGGACCGCAGCTACGGTGGACCTGAGATTCATGACCCCCTGGCCTCCTACACCTGGTCTGAGCTACGAGACATCATTTACGGCGATACTGTTTAGCCGTGATCGCGGTTGACACCAACATACTGGTCTATGCGCACCGGACAGACTCGCCGTATCACTCTGGGGCAGCTCCGCTGCTAGCGTCTCTATCGGGGGGCGATATCGCATGGGCGATACCGTGGCCCTGCTGCTACGAATTCCTCAGTGTGGTGACCAATCGGCGTATCTGGGGTGACAATGCGACCCCGATGCAGGAGGCCTGGCAGCAGATCACCGCCTGGACGGACTCACCATCTAACCGACTCATCGGGGAGACCGGTGACTTCCTCGACATCCTGCGTAGATTCGTTGACAGGCCGCATGTTTCAGGCCCGGTCGTTCACGATGCGCGCGTGGCGGCAATCTGCGTAGCTCATGGAGTGGAGGTCCTGCTCACCAAAGACAGAGACTTCTCGCTCTTCCCCGAACTGCCGACCCGCGACCCAGTCAGAGCGGCATAGACAGCCCGATTCTCATTGAGCGGGCGGTGCTTGCTCCGGGCGACTCGGCGACCTCGACTGTCTACTACTCATTTATTAACCCAAGCCCGGTCCTGCGTCTTACCCCATCATCGCATTATGCGATAACCTTGGTACCGTCCTCCCAGTCCGGCCCCAGACAGCAGCCCACAACACCAGCCCACTACACCATATAGGAGCGATTCAATGAAGATCACAAACGTCAAGGTAGAGATGTTCAACTGGAAGTCGGAGCCGTGGATGACAGGCGTCGGCACGAGCTTCGGACAGACTCGACAGCTCGGAATCGTGACCGTCGAGACCGACGAGGGCATCAGCGGCAACGCCTTCCTGGGATCGTCCCGCATGGGCGCAGACCACTACTCTCTCGGACTGATCGAGTTCCTCAAGCCGCTGGTCATGGGCCGCAACCCCCAGGACATCGGCGCGATCTGGTGGGACATGTGGAAGATGAACCGCTCCGTCTCCACCAACGCCATCGGCGCCATCGACATCTGCCTCTGGGACATCAACGGCAAGATCGCCGGACAGCCCATCCACAGGCTGCTCGGCACCTGCAAGGAGTCCGCCCCCGTCTACTCGTCCACGGCCTTCTGGAAGACCACCGAGGAGTACGCCGAGGAGGCGGTCAAGTTCCAGGACATGGGCTGGACCGCGCACAAGATCCACCCGCACGGCAACCCGAAGTTCGACATTGAGATCTCCAAGGCGGTGCGCGAGGCTGTCGGCGACGACATGAAGTTGATGCTCGACTCCATGTGGGCCTACCAGTACGAGGACGCCATGCGCGTCGGACGCGCGATCGAGGACCTCGGCTTCTACTGGTACGAGGACCCGCTGGTCGAGGAGGACATCTACAACTACGTCAAGCTGCACCAGAAGCTCGACATCCCGATCATGTCCACCGAGTACGCCCCAGGCCGCTACTACGGCATGACCCAGTGGATCACGCAGTACGCGACCGACATCCTGCGCGGCGACGTGGCGGTCACCGGCGGCATCACGCCGATGGTGAGGCTGTGCCACATGGCCGAGGGCTTCAACATGAAGTGCGAGATTCACCACGGAGGCAACTCGCTGAACAACGTCGCGAACCTGCACATCACGATGGCCGTGCCCAACTGCGAGTTCTTCGAGTTCTTCCCCTGCACCGGCGCGAACATGTACGGCCTGGTCGAGGACATCGACATGACCGGCGGAGTCGTCCACGCCCCCACCGAACCCGGCCTCGGCTACCAAATCGACTGGGACCTCGTAAAGCGCGAGTACACGGGGATGGTGGAGTAGGGGGGTGAGAGGTCTCGTAGGGTTCGGCAGTCTCCAACCGACGCAATCCTACGAGACCCTCCAGTACTCATCCGCGCCATTCTCGCATTTGCCACCATCATTCCTGTACTCACCCCCGTCACTCTCGCACTTACCCCCGTCATTCCCGCGAAAGCGGGAATCCACAGCCCTCCACCATGAAAATCCCCTGCGTTTATATCCTTGCGAGCAAACCCCACGGAACCCTCTACATCGGAGTAACATCGAACCTCGTCCAAAGAGTCTGGCAGCACAAGAACGACCTCGTAGAAGGCTTCTCGAAGCGCTACGGTGTTCACAGGCTGGTCTGGTACGAGGTTCACGAGTCTATGGAAACCGCCATAGCCAGGGAGAAGGCTATCAAGAAGTGGAGACGAGCATGGAAGGTGGCGTTGATCGAAGAGGGCAATCCGAACTGGCTGGACCTGTATGACCAAGTCGGCTGATGTGGATTCCCGCTTTCGCGGGAATGACGGGTAGGCGCTTCTGGTTGGGTGAATGAATCAGGATGAAATGCATACATAAGAAGCTTGCCGAAGGAAAACGACCAGATCGTGCTAACAGCCGACGTTGTCTGTGAAGATGGGGTGACCCTGAAGTCTGGCAACGTCGGCACGATTGTCCACGTTCATCCCGGCGGGGAAGCCTGTGTGGTGGAGTTCATGGCTCCAGACCGGGACACGTTGGCTATTGCGACTGTGCTTCCATCCAAAGTCCGTCGCATAAGACCTGTCGAATTTGGAGACGATAATTGTCAATGCTGCCCCAAAGCCAGCAGAAAAGGGTCACGCGCATCGTAAGGGTCCCACGTCGAGCGGAGGTCGGCAGTGTCTACTTCACGAATCTCTTCTCTGAATGTGAGACTGTGTGTGGACAATAGACAGCCATCAGCACGAAATGCCGTAATCAACTGACCGAGCCCCCTTTTATTGTCCTCTGTTCATGTTATTGCTCAGCATAAATGTCCTGACTAACTGACCAGCATAAATGTCACAGTCACCTCATGGAGAATGTGACATTGAACCAGAAAGAGCAGGCAAGACTTCAGATCCTCAACAGCCTACTGTCGGAGCATATGACGGTGGACCAGGCGGCCACGCTGATGGGAGTGAGCACACGCCACACCAGGCGGATTCTTGCGGCTTACACAGAAGAAGGAGCAGCCGCACTCGCTCACAGCCATCGGGGTCGGAGGGCTCCCAACACAACACCCGATTCGATAAGTGCCGAGGTGTTGCGTCTAGCTCGAACCACGTACTCAGGAGTCAACCACACTCATCTGAGCGAACTGCTGAGAGAACGTGATGGCATAGACATAGCCCGTAACACGTTGCGACGCATACTGGTTGGAGCCGGGGTGAACAGTCCTCGCCGCCGTCGTCCTCCGAAGCACCGTGTTCGTCGGCAACGTATGCCCCGAGAGGGGATGCTGATACAGATCGATGGCAGCTATCACCGGTGGCTCGGAGAGGATGGACCTCAGTTCATGCTTCTGCTTGCCGTGGACGACGCCACGGGCAAAGTGGTCAGTGCGCTGTTCTGTGAGTACGAGAACACCCGAGACTATCTCGTGCTGATGCGGGGACTGATCGAGCGCCACGGGGTACCCATAGCGCTGTACACCGACCGCCACTCGGTCTTCAAGCACGTACCGGGAACCGGAGCACCGAGCGCTCCAACCCAGTTCTCCCGTGCGATGGACGAGCTCGGAATACAGATGATCTACGCGTTGTCTCCGCAGGCCAAGGGTCGTGTGGAACGAGCGGCAGGGACCTTCCAGGACAGACTTGTAACGGAGCTTCGACTCGCGGGTGCTACCACCATCGAAGATGCTGGTGTCGTTCTGAGAGACTTCCTTCCTCACTTCAACGAGCGCTTCGGGGTATCGGCTCCGGAGTCTGAAGTCGCCTACCGTCCTGTGGACAAAGAGAAGTGTCTGGATAGAGTCCTGTGCTTCAGGCACAGTCGCAAAGTGGCAAAGGACAACACTGTGAGATACCGACGGAGTACGCTTCAGCTGCTGCCCGGCATGGAACGTCCGACCTACGCTGGAGTGAAGGTGGATGTGCTTGAGGGACTGGACAGTCAACTGATCGTTGAGCACGAGGGTCAACTCATCCCCAGCCAGGAGGCTCCACCCCGTCCGAACATCCTGCGCGGTGTGAATGGATACCCTTCACACGCACCGCCGTATCGTAACGGTCTGGGCAGCCGCTGGGAGAGAGTTCTGGCCTCACTCGACAGGGAGAGAGCCGAAGCAATCGACGGCAACCACGACAATGGTGCAGCCAGGATCCGCAAGAAGGCAACCTCTGTACCGAGGAAGCCCACTCCGAAGCAGATCGCCAGGTGGGAGGCGGTTCACGCAGCGAAGCGCAGGGGCCTGTCCATCAGGGCAATAACCAGGGAGACGGGGGTCCACAGGGAAACCGTACGGAAGTACCTTAAGACCGACAGTCCGCCGATGAATCGTCCTCGGGTGATGTCCAAAGCATCGTAGTCTGTTACAGTCGCAAAGTTAGACAGGTGACATTTATGCTGGTCTCTTACCCGGACATTTATGCTGGTCTTCGACAATATCTTTGAATCATTAACGGTCCCGCAAACTGCCCTTCCTGATTTACCGAACGTCCTCACATAGTATGAAAACGAGGCGATTAGCACGAACTATCAGATGACCTCCCTCATAGGAGGGATACTGTTGCCCATGCGAGCAGCCTACAAAGACACAGCGACATCTGGTGCGCCCCTGAGGATCGCACCGTCGAGCGTGGCAAGTGGGACGCCCAATGTCCGGGCCAGGGCCACGAACTCCGCATCGTAGGCGGTGAGGCCGCATTCCAGCGCGACGTCGAACACCTGGACGCTTGAGACGTTTCCGATACGGGTGCCCAGAATCGTGGCAGCATCGTCGGTCATGGCTTTGGCATGGTCAGGAACAAAGACGCCCCGACGCACGAATCCGAGGAGGACATTGCGCAGCTCGCTCATCAGAATGACGGGGGCGGCCCACTCAGGGTCCTGCTGTAACAGCAGGGCGGCATCGGGGCCGTGTTCCCCACCCATCAGGAGGTGGATCATGACGTTCGTGTCGACGACGATCACGGACGCCCGCTGTTCCGCATCTCCCGGAGCGTATCCTCGCTGAGGTCCACCTGCCCGATAGATTCGTGCCGCAGCCGTATTCGTTCAAGGATCGTTTCAGGGTCTACGGACTCACTACGGACCGAGGCGGTCAACCTCGCGAGTATCTCCCCGTTCAGACTGCGGTGGTTCCGGCTTGCAGCCGCTTTGAGCTCCTGGTGCAGTTGGTCGGGGATGCCACGGAGCGCCAAGTTCGGCATGTTGGTCTTCTTCCGCAGTGATATCGTAATAGTAACCACCCGGCAGCGCGGCACTACTAGTTGCCAGAACGGCTTTCGTCCGCGAGTTGTAGAGGGTCACCGCTGCGGACACCCGACGCGTCCTACGGTCTCCGGAATTGGTGTGGAAGCAGACAACCCTGACTGCTAGCCTTGTAGTAGCGCCCAATAGCAATCCTATGCCTCCGAGAGGAAGTCCCCAATGAGATTCATTACCGGCCTTGCGCTGCGTCGCAGGTCCGTCACCGTTCTTGCCATCATCCTTGTGCTGGCGGCAGGGATATTCACGTACCGGACGCTTCCGGTCGAGCTGTTCCCCGAGATCGAGTTCCCGCTGGTAACCGTCGTCACGTTTTACCCGTCAGCCAATCCCGACGCGGTTGCCGAGGACGTCACAGCGCCCATTGAGAACGCGATCAAGGGTATCGACGGACTCGACAGCATGCAGTCGGTATCCTCGGAGAACAGGTCCGTCATACTCGCCAACTTCGAGTTCGGCGTGGACATGGCCGAGGCCGAGAACACGATTGACTCCAATGTCAGAGGAATCCAGTTCCCGACCGGCGTGATTCAGCCGGTCGTCGGGCGAATCGACCCGGACTCCTTCCCGGTGCTGCAGCTCAGCGTCACCGGTGACAAAGATATGACCGAGCTTCAGCAGGTCACCGAATCCCTTGTCGTGCCCGCAATCGAGGGTGTTGACGGCGTGTTCAGCGTGGACGTTGCCGGTACCGTCGAGCGCCAGGCTCTGATCTCGGTCGATTCTGAGAAGATGCTCGAGAAGCGTGTCTCGATGTTCCAGGTGTCCCAGGCGCTCAGAGAGAACAGCGTCACGTTCCCCGGAGGTGCGATCAGGGATGGCGGACGTGTGCTGCCGATCAAGACGACCAACACATACGAGTCCCTGGACGAGCTCAGGAACCTGGTCGTCGGCTTCTCGGGAGCGCCCACGGGGGCGCCGGGGGCACCGCCGCAACCATCGGGCCCGCCGCCCATGCCGGTCACACTGGGCGACGTCGCCGACGTAGAACTCGGACCCGCTCCGGTCACAAGCATATCCCGTACCAACGGCAAGCCCAGCATCGGAGTGTCGGTTGTCAAAGAGCCCGACGCCAACACGATAGACGTTACCACCGGTGTACTGGACGCGCTCGACGAGATCGGCCCGCTGCCGGCGGGTGTTGAGATCGTGACGGTGTCCAACGACGGCCCCTCAATTCGCCAGCAGATCGAAACACTCGAACGCGAGGCGATAATGGGGCTGGCGCTCGCAGTCACTGTTGTGTTCGCGTTCTTCCTCACGCTCAGGCCCTCGGCCATCAGGGGCGTCCTGACCACCCTGCGCCCGACGCTCGTGATAGGGCTGTCGATACCGCTAAGCATCTTCACGGGCGTGCTGCTCATGAGCTGGCAGGACCTTTCGCTCAACTTCATGACACTGGGCGGACTGGCGATCTCGGTCGGACGGGTCGTGGACGACAGCATCGTCGTGCTCGAAAACATCTACCGCAACATTCAGAGCGGCAGAGAGCGATGGCGCGCCGCACTTGACGCTACGGTAGAGGTCGGCCCCGCCATTACGGCGTCGACGCTAACCACGATCGTAGTGTTCGTGCCGCTTGCGTTCATACAGGGGCTGGTCGGCGCGTTCTTCTTCCCGTTCGCGATCACGGTCTGCTTCGCGCTGATCGCGTCTCTCGTCGTTGCGCTCACCGCGGTGCCGGTCCTTGGCGCGTACCTGCTGAGGCCGGGCGATCTGCCCGAGGGAGTCGGAGAAGGGGACGAGCCGCACGAGGCCGAAAACTGGATGCAGCGCGTGTACACTCCCATACTGCGCTGGACGCTGGGCCACAAGGCGGTCACCCTTGGGGCGGCGATACTGTTCGTCGTCGCGAGCTTCGGCCTCATGGCGTTCATACCGGTGTCGCTGTTCGGCTCCAGCGACGTGCGCTACGTTTCGATCGACATGTCGCTGCAGCCGGGCACGCCGGCGCAGTCCACGCTGGCAGAGGCCGCCAAGATCGAAGATGAGATCAGCGGCATTTCCGAGGTGTACCTCACCACGGTCGGCAGCTCTGCCGTCAGGTTCGGAGAGAACGGCCCAAGCGGGTTCAACCAGGCCAATATCCTGACCAAGCTCAAGTCGGACGCGCCCGAAGACTCCGCGCAAAAGATGAGAGACAATCTCGGCAGCGAGGGCCGCAAAGTGAGCGTCACCGAAGTCGCCGACGGTCCTCCGCAAGGCGGGGTCGAGATCAGCATCACGGGGGCCAACTACACAGACATAGCATCGGTCACGCGCCAACTGGTGGCCGAACTGGAGACCATCGACGACGTGATAAACGTGACAAGCGACGTGACCGAGGCGCGTGACGAGATTATCGTGAACGTCGACCCGGCTGCCGCGGCCAAGACCGGTCTCAGCGCTCAGCAGGTCGCGTTCCAGCTCAACCAGTTCCTGGTCGGACAGACAGTAACCCAGGTCGAGGTCGACGGTCGCACGATCGACGTTGCGCTGGCAGGCCGCTCCGGTGACATCGACAGTGTGGAGAAGGTCGAGAGCCTCATGATCGCGGGTCCGCTCGGGGCTGTCCCGCTTGGGACGATCGCATCCGTGCAGGTCCAGCCGGGCCCTGTGACAATCAGCCGCACCGATGGAGTGCGCTCGGCGAGCATCACAGGCAGCATCACGTCTGACGACACGCAGGCTGTCGGGATCGAGATTCAGCAGAAGATCGAGGGCCTGTCGCTGCCTCCGGGAGTGGAAGTAGCCAGCGGCGGCGTGTTCGCGCAGATTGCGGAGGGATTCCAGGACATCTTCCTGGCGATGGCTGTCGGGATCGTCCTCGTATACCTGGTAATGGTCGCCGGATTGGGATCACTCAGAAACCCGCTCGTGATTGTCACGAGCCTGCCACTCGCGCTGATCGGCGTGCTGGCCGCGCTCGCCATTACCGGCAGGTCGCTGGGGCTTCCCGCGATGATGGGCGTTCTGCTCCTGATCGGAATCGTCGTGACGAACGCCATAGTGCTCATCGCATTCGTCGAGCAGCTCAGGCAGCGCGGCCTGAGTGTGTACGACGCACTGATCCAGGGCGGACGGATACGCCTGCGCCCGATACTCATGACAGCGATCACCACCAGCTTCGCGCTGCTTCCGCTGGCGGTGTTCGTCGAAGACTCGGGCGGCATCATCGGGGCGGAGCTGGCGACCGTCGTGATCGGCGGCCTGGCAAGCTCGACAATTCTGACGCTGGTGGTCGTACCGGTTGTGTACACCCTGGCGAACGAGAGCATCCCCAACCTGTTCCGGCGCATTCTCCGACGCGACGTTATGGTGCCGCAGCCCGACGCCGCCTGAGGAGGCCAACTATCTTGAGGGTCTTCGAATTTCATAACCAGGTGCGTCTTCCTACGGCCATAGATGAGACGTTCGAGTTCTTCGCCGACGCTCACAACCTGGAGAGGCTGACGCCGCCGATGCTGAGATTCGAGGTCCTCACGCCGTCGCCGATCGAGATGAAGATCGGCACTCTGATCGACTACCGTCTCCGGGTCCGTGGAGTGCCGCTCCGATGGCGGAGCGAGATCACGGCGTGGGAGCCGCCATACCGCTTCGTCGATGAGCAGCGAAATGGGCCTTACAGCCTTTGGGTCCACGAGCACACCTTCCGGGCCGAGGACGGCGGAACACTCGCGGAGGACCACCTGCAGTACGCCGTGCCGGGTGGAGTGCTGATTAACCGGCTGTTCGTTGCCGGGGATGTTCGCAAGATATTCGAATTTAGAAACCGGCGTCTGCTACAAATACTGGGTGGGGAAATGCAAAACTCCATCTCCAACAGATTCGTCACTCCCGCGTTCGCGGGAGTCCAGTACCCTAAACGATGTTGCCAACCGATGGATTCCCGCGTTCGCGGGAATGACAAGTGAAGCACTCACCCCGTCAACTCGCTGAGATAGCGGCATCCCTCGGTCTCGAATTCGACGACATCTCACTGTTGGAGATGGCGTTCGTTCATGGGTCGTTCGTCTCGGAGTTTCCGGGCGTGTTCGACGAGTCGAACCAGAGGCTCGAATTCCTCGGTGACGCCGTTCTTGGGCTGATCGTCGCGCAGGAGCTGCTGACCAGGTTCCCGGAGTGGCCGGAGGGTCGGCTGACACAGGTGCGAGCCTCACTGGTGGACGGGCAATCGCTGTCGAAGATCGCCGCAAGACTTGGGCTTGGCGACTGGCTGGTCATGGGACGGGGCGAGATCGAAAGAGGCGGCAGCGAGCGCCGTTCGAACCTCGCGGACGCGTTCGAGGCGCTGATGGGCGCGCTGTTCCTGGACCAGGGATACGACGCCTCGCGAGACTTCGCCGTTCGCGTCATGGGAGTCGAGCTGGATCTGGCCGGCGAGGCAGGGGCCGCTCCACGTCATGCCAAGTCACTGCTGCATGAAGCAGCAATGGAGCGCGGCTACGGGCCGCCTAAATACGAGACGATCGACATGGACGGACCGAGTCACGATCCTATCTTCACGGTCCAGGCCATGGTCAACGGGGTCGCGCTGGGAACGGGCCAGGGCCCAAGCAAGAAGTCGGCGGGAGCAGAGGCTGCGGTGCAGGCGTTGAGAGAACTGTCGGGCAGGTGAGGCAGAGCAATCGCATTTAGAGTCGATGGGCACATCGTCAGTCGTCATTCCTCTGAAAATAGCCGACCAGCGCCGGCCCACTTGTCATTCCCGCGAACGCGGGAATCCAGGGGAGGGGCAAGGGACGCGACCCCATTTTCATTGCTCCCTGTGCCGGTGGCAACCCGCGATCGTCATTCCGGCCTTGAGCCGGAATCCAGGGGAGGGACAAGGGCAGGCTCGCATTGACATGGTGCGTGGGGGTCAGTCGCCTGTCTCGTGAGTATGCGACTGCTGCTGCCTGAGCGATTCAGTCTTGGATTCGCTCAGGGATCGGTAGGCTCCAAGAATATCAGGACCTCTTCCAGTCCTTCCCTTGCTTGTGCCGAGCGCCTCTGCTGGTCGGCGACACGGTAGCCGTAGACTACCGGGATCGTCTCCTGTGAATATAGTTTTCTGAGCGCCGTCGCAGACTCGCGAGCTCGTCGGATGTCCCTCTCGCCTATCAGGCCGGAGACCTCAGCCACTATCCAGAGCCGTGTCCCGTCACGCTCACGAATGGCCCGAGCAACCATGTCGGTCCTGTTGAGCCTGCCCTCTTCTTCCGAGGTGATGGTCCCCGCATCGGCACCCGATTCAATATCGCTGGCGAATTTGTCACTCCTCTGAAGTGGAGCGACAATGCTACGGGGCACCCATATCACCTGGACTCTCCTGATGCTGAGAGTATCGCTGAGAAGTTGGCACAGGTGAGTGGGAGCCTTTGCCTCCAAGGCATCGCCTCGCAGACCGTCGACCGTTATCTCCACGCTTCCCAGCCTCGTCTCCACACCTTCCAGCCTGGTCTCTACTCCATCCAGTCTGGTCTCCACTCCATCCAGTCTGGTCTCCACGCCTTCCAGCCTGGTGTCCACTCCATCCAGCCTGTTCCCCATACCCTTTAGTTGCGAGTCAACCTGCCTGGCGTTTTCGGCAAACTTCTCAGGCAGTTCAATTAACTCATTGGTCAGCAACTCGCGCCTGGACGCTGCACGAAACTCCTCGTCTTCGTGCCACAGTCTCAGCAAGTCCTCTGTTGTGCTGATTTCGTCAGCCATCCAGCCTCTCCATGACGAGGCCAATTGTAACACAATTAGTCCAGAATTACGTATTCCGTAATATCAGTTGCCGAAAATTGACTTCCAATGAGGGAATTCGTCAACCGGGGGGGGGTACTTGATTAGCCTGTTCAGCGAGTACTCGGTTTGGGCTTGGGTGTTTGCGGCTTGGGCCTGGGTGGCGGTGGTTGGGGATTAGGCTTGGGCTTCGAGTCCGTCACTATGCGCAAACTCATTGGGAATAGTCGCATAGGAATCTTCTTGAGCTCTGGCATGGAGATCCTTATCGATGGGAATATCGTAGCCTGTTCCAATCCTGTCACTGGCGCTGCGAAGCGCGTAAACCTCTTCAGGAGTCGAGTCGCTATACCAGAGTTGACGCCATTCAGTGGCAAGGTGATCGTACTGTTCGCTGAACAGACGAGCGGCGACAGCTTTGCCGGAGTAGTCCTTGAGATAGAGCCAGATCGCAACCGCTGAAGCGATAAGCAAAGCGACGGCTGCTATGGCCTCCGGGAAGCGAGCCAACAGGGACGCCGCCGAACTCGAAGCTGATACAACAACCACACATGTGAGAATCAGATGCCATCGACTGTACTTGTCCGAGACCATTCCGTAGTAGCGACCAAGTCGATCAGCCTCAAGAATCCCAGCCCAAATCTGCTCCCTCATGCCATCCACTCCTGCTGGCCACATAGTGGCGGTGTCGTCAATCTCCAGTCTCGTGAGTGTGAGACTGCTGCCTGAGTACGTTCGACAGCATGCTGTTGGCGCCTTCGAGACGGGCCTGTTCGCGTTCGACATCGCTGAGCCTCGTGCCCTGCGCATCGATCTTGGCGCCCTGTGCCCTTATCTCTTCGGTGAGCCTGTTGCTCTGAGAGTGTATCTGCCAGACGAAAATCAGTATCGACAGGAAGATGCCGACCAGGATGGCTGAAACAGAGACGATTTCGCCGATCTCCAAGATACACACGTCCTCTTTAACGAGCTAACCAAGCGTCGTCTGCGAGAAGTTGAGAATCTATCCTGAGAGGGTCTCCCATAGCTGCCTAGTACACCACGCAAGAACGACTCTGATGAGGCTAATCATAACATATATGCACCAGATCTACGTAATCCGCAATTCCATTAGTCCACTACTGACTTCTGATGAAGGAATCAGTCAGTCGTCAGTACAATGTGCTTCCTGGAACATCTGTTTGACTACGTCTGATTCAGGTGCGAAACTAACTTATACCAATTCGTTTTGACTACGCCGCTAATTTGTCCGACTACTCTCCATAACTATGCTGCTAGCGCCGATCCCTAATCCGTCATTCCCGCGAAAGCGGGAATCCAGAGCTAGTCACACATATACGGCGACATCACTGCGAATTGGTATTAGTGATGCCTGGGAGGTGGTGGTGCCAGAGGTGGTGTTCGAGCCAGAGCTGCAGAACCCCTGTAACAGGGAGAGTCCTCCCAATCAATCGTCAAAGAGGCGCTAATGCAGAGCGAAGTGTCCAGCGTTCAACAGCTAGATATGTTTGCAGATGACGCGCGAGAAGAGCATCTTTGCTTGGATTGTGGCGTCGACATTTCGCACCGAAGGTGCGATGCCCGACGCTGCGAGCCCTGCTCAACCATTCGCAACAGAGAACGTGCCAAGAATCACTACTGGGCAAACCGTACAGAAAAACTAGAGTATATGAAGAGGCGGCAGCAAACCCCTGCGGTAATTGATTAGCGGTAGTGGTTGGTGAGATTGCAGTCGGCAGGTCATGTTCTTATACTTCGGCCATGTGTACCGACAAAGACCGCCCTCCCTGTGAACACGACGACCTGGTCGGCAAGGTCGACCGCTTGCAAGGCCAGGTCGCGCGTCTGACGACGACGATCAAGGAGCTTCGCAAGCAACTCGCCGCAGCGCAGCGAGCGGGCAAGCGCCAGGCAGCGCCATTCTCCAAGGGCGAGCGGACCTCAAAGCCAAGGCGTCCGGGTCGAAAGCCCGGGAAGGGGAACTTCAGCTACAGAAAGCCGCCCGCGGTGGACGAGCTGACAGCACCGCCTGTTGACGTTTCGGTTTCGGAGGAAAGCTGCCCCGGATGTGGAGGCATACTCGAACATGAGGGAGAGAGCCTTGCGTACGTGACCGACATTCCCCCGATGCCCAGACCGCAGGTGACAGAGTACCGGGTGCAGGTATGCCGATGCGTGTCGTGCGGCAGGCGTGTGCGAGGGCGTCATCGGGACGTTGGACCTGACCAGTACGGTGCGAGCGCCCATCGGGTGGGAAGACGAGTGATGGCTGCGGCTCACATGCTGCACTACGGAGTGGGCATACCGGTTCGTAGGGTACCGACGGTACTCAGAGCGCTGACCGGTGTGGAGTTGAGCCAGAGCGCGATCACCCAGGACGCACTGCGCCGTGCACGGGGCGCTGTGGGAGATGGGTACCGTAGGCTTCGGGAGTCTGTGCGTGAGAGCGCGGTGGTGCACACCGACGACACGGGCTGGCGAGTGGGAGGAGAGTCTGCGTTCCTGATGGCGTTCGAGACCGATGACGCCACGGTGTACCAGGTGCGCGGTCGTCACCGTAACGAGGAGGTCAGGGAGGTTGTACCTGCCGACTATGCGGGAGTGATGGTGACGGATCGAGCGCGGAGCTACGATGCTCAGGCTCTGTCGGGAGTGAGACAGCAGAAGTGTCTGGCGCATGTGCTGCGCTCGATCAGCGAGGTTATCGAGACCAAGGTGGGCCGTGGTCGCAGCTTCGGAAAGCGACTGAGCGAGTTGCTCAGAGAGGCGATGGAACTGCGGGAGTCGGAACGTCGTGGAGAGGTGGCGGACTATGGTGGGGAGACGGAGCGGTTGAGACGAGAGGTGAGCCACCATCTGCGGGACCGTCCGCTGTCTGATCGTGACAACTGGAGGCTTCAGAACGAGCTTGGCTGGCAGGATGACCGTGGGAACCTGCTGCGCTTTCTGGACGATGGTGGGATAGAGCCGACTAACAACCGGGCGGAGCGGGCGCTGCGCGGTGCGGTGATAGCGCGTAAGGTGTCACACTGCTCCAGGAATGAGGCTGGTGCGGATGCGTTCAGTGCGTTCACCAGTGTGATCAGGACCCTGGCTCGGCACGGTGGGGGTCAGTCGACGGTGGACGGTCTGTGTGGTGTGTTCAGCGGCGCGCCTGTCCACACCCGCTCCATCTGAACCTCCTCCCCCCTCTGACTCCGCTAATCAATTACCCCCTGAGGGCAAGCAGATAAGGCGAGCATGGAGAGAAAAGAATCCTCACAAGGTCTTAGCCAAGCGTGAACGCCAAAGGCAAAAGCATCGAGAGAAGACAGGTTACAACCCGGAAGGTCGAACCTGCGAGGATTGCAATGCTGATATATCTCACAGGGGACATAACGCCAAATGGTGCGTTCCTTGTTCGACACCTCCTGCTAGGACGTGCATAGTATGCCATACCGACATTTCGAACAGAGGGGTCAGAGCACAATTCTGTAGTGAGGACTGCAAGCAACATCAGCAGCAGTCGAAGGAGTTGGTTGGGTACACCAAGACATGTACCAAGTGCAACGAGAACAAAGATCACAATGAATTCGGACTTCACTACAATCTCAGGCGCTCAGTCTGCAAAAGTTGCGAAGTTAAGGACCAGTCAGAACGGTACCACAACTTCACTCCTGAACAGAGGGCAAGAAGGCGTCGCCTTCGACGCAAGCGTGAGCGAATCAAAAGGACCAGTCTGTCCCCAACGGAAAGGGCAGTGCTGAGAACCAACGTCCGCCAAGTTCGCAGACGGAAGCTATATGGGCCTGGCTTCGATGAGGATAGATTGTATTCAGAGCAAGAGGGCAAGTGTGCTGTCTGCGAAACTCCTAAGTCGCTGGAAGAGCTGGAACTCGACCATGACCACGCGACAGGAAGGCTGCGGGGATTCCTGTGTAAGAATTGTAACTTCAAGCTGCTGCCTCGCTACGAGAAGTTTCCACACCGACACCAAGATTCGCCGCTTTTGAATGCATACCTGTTAAAAGGCAAACGGCAATGACCCAAGTGACAATGTTCAAGAGACAAGAACGAGTACTCAAGCAGTGCAACAGCTGTCACCAGTCGTTTGAGAAGACATCCTTCCCTCCCGGACGCGCTCGTTGCAGGAGATGCCACCTAGAAAGGCTGAAGGTCAGCGTACGGAAGTCCATGTTGAAGCATCAGTATGGTATTACGCCAGAAATTCACCGGGCGATGTACGAGGATCAAGGCGGCAAGTGTTACTTTTGTGATGACCATAGACCCAGCAGAGGAAAAAGAGGACTAGCGATAGACCACGACAAGGTGACCGGCTTTGTTCGCGGTCTATTGTGTCGTCCATGTAATGCGAATTGGGTTGATGAGTACAAGAAGCTGCCTACGGAGTACCAGGACTCACCACGAACTAATGCCTATCTGCTTCGTGGTGAAACCGGTGATTACGTAGAGAGCATCAAGTGGCGTTTGGCAAGCCAGCGGCCGGGCTCACAATGAGTAGAGACTCCATCTTCAGTGCCAGGGGTCGCTCACCCACCAGCTTTACCGGACCCCACTATGGGCTTCTATCTAGTAGCAAGCCGGTCAACCTTATCTTGCGAATGCTACATTGAGCGTCCGTCCCAGTTGGCTGACGTAATCAAGTGGGACGATGCGGATTCTGACCAGTCAACAACCACACTGGCTTCAATGGCAGATGGTAAGGGTTGAGGTTGGAAGCTACTACTGTCAGTATCCATTCCGCCGACCCCACTCGATCCATGCACTCGCCATCTCTGAGATGTTGCCCTGACAGTCCTCAGGTACGGGATTGGCCCCGGTGATCGAGTAGAGTGCCCAGAACCAGTGGTCTGGCCGACGGTTGAGCTCGTTCAGGATTAGTGAGACTGCGTCTTCGCCCATTCCGATTATCCGCTGGTATGAAGGGTGCATCACCATGTCGGCGACGTCGACTCCGCGAGGGCGATCACGGCGCCAGTCTTCTGCGAGCTGCTTGAAAAGTGGAGTGCAGTCCTGCCGTCCGTGTTCATCAGCATGTGTCTCTGAGAGCCAATTCTCGATAGCCTCTGCCGCGAGGTCATCGACTTGTCTGCCGGTCTTGGCGGCCTCGTCTTCAAGGGCCCTGTATAGAGTCGCGCTCAGCGAGAGTGTGTTCATTCCGGTACCTGAGTAGATGCGGGGTTATCAGTCCCCTACAGCGTACTTGTGCCCCAGCTCCTCCTCCCATCGCAGGTAGTTCACCATATCCGCGAAGCCGCGGTCGGGGCCCATGGGGAGCGAGTCATTGGGAGGGGACATGACTCCGGTCAGCCCGACCTCTACGTCGCGGCCTGAGCTCTGCCATGCCTTCGTTCCGCCTTCCAGTGTGCTGACGTCGGTGTAGCCCATATCGGTCAGCGTGGCAGCTGCCAGGAGCGACTGCGCTCCGCCGTCGGCGCAGGTGACGACGATCGGTGCGTCCTTGTCGGGCGCGACATCGCCGATTCTGAACTCCAGCCAGCCCCTCGGCACCCATGACGAACCAGGTACGTGACCCTGGACGAACTCCGTGCTAAGTCCGACGTGTATGACCCGGGCAGACGAGGAGGAGGCGTCAACGTCGTCCGCTGTCACAGTGCCAACGCTATTCATAGAGAGCGTCGGTGCACTGGACGCCGGTGCGCCGCTCGCCATCTCGCGGCCTGACTCGACCCACGCTGACGTCCCGCCATGGACCGCGTACACTTCCTCGAACCCCATCTGCCTGTACCATGACGCCGTGAACGCGGCGCGTGCCCTGCCGTCGCAGCAGAACACGATGGGTGCGTTTTGGACGACAGCGACCTCGTCGGCGCGCTGCACCGCCTGTCCGCCGGGGAACCACCTGAAGCCGGATATGTGACCCTCGGCGTACTCGGAGTCGGTACGGACGTCGATCAGATATACGGTCTCGGACGTCCTGCGTTCCATCAGGGAGTCCAGGGCGGATACGTCTATGTATCGGACTCCGTCCTGCTCCACGAGCTGGTCGGCGAACCGCTCGGCGGCGGCCAGACCCTCGTCTGTCGGATCGGGCAGATCGAGGCGGTCTGCGCCGGTCTCCAGCTGGTACCCGGCGAGCACCCAGCCTGCGGTGCCGTTCTCGAGTCCGACCACGTTGTCTACGCCCATCCGCTGGAGGAGCCGAGCGCCGATGATGCTCCTGGTACGACCGGCGCAGTTGATGATGACGGTCGTATCGTCGTCCACATCGTCGAGGAGATCGCTGATGTGCAGGCCAAGCTCGCCGTTGGGCACGCTGCGACCGCCGGGAATGCAGTTCCGCTGGTACTCCTCAGGAGTGCGCGTGTCCAGGATGACCATCTTGTCGCCGCGGTCCATCCTGCTCCGCAGCTCGACCGCGTCGATCTCAGGCACGCCATGCTGGACCTGCACCTTCTCGCCGAAGTCCTTGCTGGGCACGTTGACGCCCCACTCGGTGGGACGGCGTTCGGTCACCCAGCGGTTCATACCGCCGCTCATCGCCGTTGCGTTTCGATAGCCGAGACTACGGAGGGTCTCTGCGGCGAGGGCCGCGCGTCGGCCGTCGTCGTCGCACAGCACGACCGTCGTATCCGCGAACGGTACCGAGTCGGCGATGCGTAGCTCCAGCTCTCTGCGCGGGATCAGGCTAGATCCGGTGATGTGCGAGGAATTGTACTCACCCGCTTCCCGAACGTCGATCAGCGCGAACGGCCGGTCGCCAGCGAACAGGTCGGCAACTTCGGCGCAGGATATAGTTGATGACATAGCAATTCACCTAGTCTTGTAGGGGTGGGTTTCAAACCCGCCCCTACGGGATTGTCGGACAGGATGCAGACAACAGATCAGGCCCGCCACCTGAAATCTGACGCCAGCCTAGCAGTTGTCGAAGCGCGTGGTTGCGAAGTGCTTGACCTCGCCGGTCTCCACGCTGTACCTGCTGCGCTGCAAGCCCCTCAGGTCGTTGCCGTAGACGTGTATCTCGACCGTCGGCCGGTCGGAGTAGTTGTCCATCTGGTGGATCTCGTCTACCTCGGGGATCAGCAGGCTGACGTCGCCGGGCAGCACCAGCGTCTCGCGGTCCCTCTCGATCTGCGCGTAGTCGTCGCGCGAGCGGTCGTCGTGTCGCCTGAATCGGGTCTCGGTGATGCCGTTGTCCATCACGCCGATCATGCCCCAGGTGCAGTGGTCGTGCGGCCCGATGTGGTCGCCGGGCCCCCAGACCACGGTGGTCACAAGCAGTCCGTTGTCGCCATAGTGGAGCAGATAGGTGCCGTGATTACGCCCCTGCGAAGGCGTCCTGTACCGCTCCGGAATAGCGTCCGGGTTGACTATGAGCCGCTCCAGGTATGTGGAGCCGCGATCGAACAGCCGCTCCTGTTCCGGCTGCTCGTCAACCAACGCGCTCATGTCGTGGATGAACTCGTCGAGTGCATACTTTACCGTGGTCATCGTAGTCCTCCAAGTTGTCTTGCCTCGGCTACCCATTGTCATTGCGGGGGAGAGCCGGGGGCGCACCCCCAGTTTTTGCCATAGATGTAATCCTAATTCTCACACCTCGCCATGCAGGTTGCAACAGCGTGAGTGATTCTGAGACTGTTCCAGATTGGTAGGCACTACTATTTCGTCATACCGGCGAAGGCCGGTATCCAGAGGTGGAGGGGTGGCTCACGCAGGGATCGCCTACTAACGTGGCACAGGCTCAGCGATTCTCGATCCGCCCACTGCGCATGGCCCTGAATGTCCGTGTGATAGACTGGATCAAGCGCCCGTTGGAGGTCTCACAATGGTCACGCCACACCTCAAACAGGATGTCAGACACACTGATACTGACACCGTCCACTACCCCATAGACGATGACGAACCCTTGGCCGAATCCGAATACCAGCTCTTCCCGCTCACCTATGCGCACGCGGCGCTGAGGTCGTGGTTCGAGGACAATCCGACCGTCTGGGTCGGAGCGGACATGTTCCTCTACTACGAAGAAGGCGTCCCATCGAGTGTGGTCGCGCCCGATGTGTTCGTGGTCACTCAGACTCACAAGAGATATCTGCGAAACATCTTCCAGACGTGGGTCGAGGGCCGGGTGCCTGAACTGGTTTTGGAGATCATGTCACCCTCGTCGGTACACCGTGACACGGTGACGAAGTTCGAGTTGTACGAGCGCCTGAGTGTACGGGAATACTGGATTTACGACCCGACAGAGGAGGGCGTTCTTGAGCCCCGACTGCGGGGGAACGTGCTCGTGGGAGGTGAGTACCGCCCGATAGAGATGCGTGAGGTGGATGGGAAGTACGTCGGTGTGAGCGACGTATTGGGCCTCGAGTTCCACGCCAATGCTGAGTGGTTCCGGTTCTTCAACCCTATCTCAGGCGAGTACCTACCCGACTACCAGGAGAATCAACAAGCGCAGGTGGAAGCCGAGACTCTGGCCCGCACGGAGCAAGCCGCCAGAGAAGCCGCCGAGGCACAAGCCGAACAGGAGCGAGCCGCAAGAGAAGCAGCCGAGGCGCGGCTGGCGGCAATGGAGGCTGAGCTCCGACGGCTGCGTGGTCAACAGAGACCGAGCTAGGACCGTAAGCCAAGCGGCGGGACGCGCGCGCCAAACCACAGCTTCCAATTCTCTCGAAATAACGTCATCACGTATTAGGTAGTAAGGCAGTTCAACAACCCAATTTCGTCATTCCGGCGTAGGCCGGAATCCAGAACGGGCGCGATGTCCGCTTCCAAAGGCGCCTAGATTGCCGGCGGCGAGCCACTTCGTGGGTTCCCACTTTCACGGGAATGACTGGAAATGTCAACACTGCCTAGATGCGAGCGGAAATCCGCCTGCCAGACTCAGTCATCCGGCCTTTCTTACCTGCTCTTCGTGAGGATCTCGCGCAGGCGATTGGCGACGATCTCCTCTTCGCCGTCCCTGACGTTTACAGGTATGAACGAGAAGCTGTCGTCTATCTGCGACGCCCTGACCCGTATCCCCGGATCGCCGTCTTCAAGCTGTTGGACGATCTCATCCAGTGACGGGCCGGTCCACGCCGAAGTCAGTTGGACGACGGCACGGGCGGTGTTGTTATCAGGCTCATACAGCTCTGGGCGGGCTTCCACCAGCTCGATGGTCAGACCGTCTATGTCCTGCAGCCGGTCGGCAACGTGTGCGGACTTCGCTCTCCAACCGGCCTGCACCGCGTAGAAGTCTGTATCGACAAACATCTCAAGCGCTGTCACCAGTCCGGCGATCTCCTCTTTGCAGACCTTGGCGGCGCGGCCTATTGACTCGGAGTTCGGAGCCGAGTTGGCGTACGCCGCCTCGATGAGGTCGGCACGGCCTGCCAGTATGCCCGTGGACTGAGGTCCGAGCACGCCCTTGCCCCCGCTGAAGCTGACCAGGTCGGCCCCCTGATCGATGAATCTGCTCAGGTTTTCGGGAGGCGGCAGCATGGCAGCGGCGTCCACTATGACAGGGACATCGCGCTCGTGCGCGATCTCGATCACCTTGGGCAGGGACAAGGCTCCGCCGCGTCTGGGGCCGAACACGTAGGCGACAGCGGCGGTGTTCTCGTTGATTGCGGACTCCAGCTCCCACTCGTGGGTCGTGCCGGTGTTGCCGATCTCGACCAGCTTCGCACCGGTGACACGGAAGCTGTGGTCGTAGTTGACGCGGTGTGCGCGGTGAATGACGATCTCGTCCTTCATGCCGGTCGTGTCGGGGAGTTGCCATATCTTGGCGGGGTCGGTGCCCGCTATGCACGCCGCCGACTCGAGCACCATCCCGGCTGCCGACCCGGCCGTGACCAGTCCCGACTCGGCGCCGGTCAGCCGCGCGATGACCTCGCCGGCCTTCTGGTTCAGCTCGTGCAGGTCGATGAACCACCGTGAAGCCTCGTTCATCGACTCGACCACGGCAGTCGGCATGATGCTGCCCCCGTACACGGTGATCCAGCTCGCCGCGTTGATGATTCGCTTGACGCCAAGTCGGTTGTAGAACTCGTTTGTCTGACTAGTCATTAGGGTCTTCGCTCCTCGATTCGATTGCGTCCGATGATTCTCCATCAACGTCTTCAGATTGACCACCCTGCCGATTGTTGTCGTCTGAAACTATGCCGGGCAGGTTCTTGAGCGTGCTGATGAGGTCAACTCCGGTGAGGGACTGGACCAGCGCAGGAAGCTGAGCAATGGTGTTCGATACGTCCTGGGTGACCTTGCTGGCCCCGGTGCCCGCTCCATTATCTCCGCCGTTGCTTATGACCACTATACTGTCGGTCTTCGCCAGCGGCTGCGCCACAGCGTCCGCGACCCGCGGCAGAGACTCGAACAGCTGCTGGATCATAGCGGCCTGCCCGTAGCCCTTCCAGGCATCCGCCTTCTTGTCCATCGCTTCCGCCTCCGCGAGTCCCTGTGCCCTGATGGATTCGGCCTCAGCCTCTCCACGCGCTTTGATGGCGTCCGCCTCCGCCTGTCCTCGAAGCCTGATGGCTTCGGCCTCTGCTTCAGCTTCCGCGATGACGCGCGTCCGTTCGCCGGTGGCCACGGTCTCCAGGCTGTAGCGCTCTGCCTCTGCCTCGACGCGGGCGCGACGCCTGTTGCCCTCGGCAATCAGCTCCAACTGGTCGCGCTCGGCTTCGGCAGGGCGACGCACGGTCGCGTCCAACTCACGTTCCCGGCGGGTGATCTCCTGCACCTGAATTTCGATCTGCTTCTGGCGCTCGACCACTTCGATCTGCAGCTCTTCCTCTCTGATCTGCTGGCGTGTCTTCGCCTCCTGGAGTGAGTATGCCAGCTCCGCTTCGGCCCTGCGCGCGTTGGTCTGCTGATCGTATGCCGCCTTCTCGATACTGAAGTCTCTTTCCGACTCCGCGATCGCGGTATCCGCAGCGAATTTCGCCGCCTGGTGCTCCTGTTCGGCCTGGGCGGCCCTGATCCCGGCGTCACGTTCCGCCTCGGCCTGGCCGATAGCGGCGTCACGCTTCACCTCTGCGGTCCTTCTGACTCCGAGCGCCTCCAGATACCCCTGCTCGTCCTGGATGTCTCGAATCGAGAAGCTCACGATCTCCAGGCCCATATTGGTCATGTCAGTCGCCGCTACTTCGCGGACCTGTTCGGCAAACGCCACCCTGTCCTGGTAGATGTCCTCGACGGTCATCGTCCCCAGAATCGCGCGCTGCTGGCCTTCGAGCGTCTGCAGGGCGACCTCAGAGGTCTCCTGCACACTCTTGCCGAGGAACTGCTCTGCGGCGGTCCTGATCGCCTGCTCGCTTCGACCTACCTTGACCTGCGCCACGCCATCGACCGATATGGAAACCCCTTCCGCCGTGTACACCCTCGCCGTATTGACCTGGAGTGTCATCACTTCCAGCGACAGCATCTGTGCCTTCTGAATGAACGGCAGGACGAACATCCTGCCGCCCACTTTCACCTTCGGCTGTATGTCTCCCCCTGACACGATCAGGGCGTAGTTGGGTCCTACTGTGTGAAATCCTGCCATCTGGTCTCTCCTCATTCGGCTTGATTGGGCGACGCATCGTTTCGGCTGCCTCTAGGAATCTCCCTCGAGCTTCTCCACCCTCAACACCTGTCCATAGACTGCGGTCACCCGGATTTCGTCGCCCTCTTTGATGATAGCTCCCAGGTCTGTCGCTGCCGACCACTCTTCGCTGGCGACCCATACCTTCCCGGAAGGGGCGAGGTCAGACATCGCGACACCCCACTGTCCCTCCAGGAAGATTTCGTCATCCGACTGGTAGCCGCTCGAAGTGCCGCCTTCAGTCCTGACGGCGCGGATGAACAGTACCCATCCCGCGATCGCGAGTCCAGTCATAATAGCGATCATGACCGGACTCGCCATGAACCTCGGCTCAGGCAGGTCAGACGGGCTGAGGAAGTTCCCAAACAGGAATATCGATCCGAGCAAGAGGCTGACGACTCCTCCCACTCCCCACGCTCCGAAGCCGGGCGCTATGGTCTCAACGTAGAAGAGCGCCATGGCGAGCGCGATTAGACCCACGCCCACCCAGCTTCCGGGCACGTTCGAGAAGCCGACGAACGCGAGAATCAGCAGAATGACCCCCAATATGCCGGGACCGAACATTCCAGGTATCGCGAACTCGGCGACCACGGCCAATCCGCCAATCAGGAACAGCGCCAGAATCACGTTCGGGTTCGCCAGGACGCCCAGTGTCCGCTCCAGGAGCGTCGCGTCGAGCTTTCGGACCTCGAGGTCGGCCGATTCGACGGTGACCGTTCCAGCGGCGGTCGTGGTTTCACGACTGTCGATCTCGCTGAGCAGAGTGCCGAGGTCGGCTGCGACGAAGTCGATCACGCCCAGATCGGCTGCCTCCTGCGATGAGTAGGACCGGGCTGTCAGGACCGTGTCCTCAAGCGCCTCGGCGTTGCGTCCGCGAGTCTGCGCGACGCTCCGTATGAACGCGCGAGTGTCTTCGCTGATCTTGCGGGAGAGCGTCTCCGGCAGGTCGTTACCATCTGATGTAACCGGTGTGGCTGCGCCGATGCTGGTGCCCGGCGCCATAACCGCAAAGTTGGCGGCGGCCGCGATGAACGTACCAGCGGAAGCTGCACGCGCGCCCGCGGGTGAGACCCATACGACTACGGGAATCTCAGATGCAATCAGAACCTCAACGATGTCACGAGTAGAATCGAGAAAACCGCCAGGAGTATCCAGCTTGATAACCGCCAGATGGACGCCGGACTCGTGGGCCTCGTCGAGACCTCGGGCGACGTGATCGGCGGTCAGTGGATCGATCTCGCCGTCGATCTCTATTAGAAGGAGACTCTGGGCTTGAGCAACAATGGAGTCCGTGGAATGCCACGTCAACAGGAGCAAGCAAGCACAAGCCACTAAAGCGACTGCTGTACGCTGCATGACCTCCCTCCTAGTTTCAGCGTACCACATCCGCAGTACGCTCAATACGGGCCCGGAAATCCCCTCTCCCTTGACGGGCTGACAGGGGGAAGCATCACAAAAGTGGTGGGTAGAGGTAGAGGGGGTATCGAGATAGAGAGGACTGGCCCTTATTCTTGGACAAACACAAACACATCCAGGAGAAGACCAGTCCAATGCAGGTAACGATCACCCGCACCATACAGATACCAGACGAGATCGAATCTATCAATGAGCTTGAGGGTCGCATACACATCTTTGGTCTGAGACTGATGCGTGAGGTTCTGTGCGAGGTGTGGCAGTTGTGTCAGCGGCTGCGCTGGGCATGTGAGGTGTGCGGAAGTGACCGGATAACAGGGGAGGGCTATCGAGACTACGGCGTCATGACGGTGTTCGGACGAGTGAAGCTGAAGCGACACAGGGTGAAGTGTCACGAATGCACGAGTCTCAGCCAGCCAGTTGACAGCATGTTGAAAGAGGTGAGAGGAGGCCATGCCAGCATCAGGTTCGCTGAGTTGGCGTCTCTGAGCGGAGCGTCGTGGCCATACGAACAGGCGGCGACCGTGCTTGAGAAGATGGTTGGGGACAAGGTGAGTCACGAGCAGGTGCGCAGACTGACGAACAGACATGGACAGGATGCGGTCGAAGCTCAGCTCAGAGAGGCCGATGGTGCGCTCGAGCGGCATGTGGAGCCGTCGGCAGGCGTGGACGGGCCTGAGATGGTGAATGTGGCAATTGACGGCGGTTGGGCGCGAAGCAGAGACAACCCCAATGGAATGGAGGGCAAGGTTGGAGTGGTCTATGTGGCCAGCGAGAAGGTCGGAGAGCACAGACGCTCTCTGAGCGGACGACGATACGCCGCGGACGTTCGGACCGTCTGAGAGGGAGGGACGACTGATATACGCTCAGGCGCGCAGACAGGGCATAGACCATGCGGCCAAACAGTCGGTGATAGGGGATGGAGCGCGATGGATAAGCACGATAGCTGCGGAACACTTTCCATACGCCCTGCGTATCCTGGACCTGTGGCACATCGAACACAGAGTATGGAGGTCGGTCAGAGCGTCCATAGCGCGCCAGGAGGTGGGTACGGTCTGCCACACACTCATGGAACTGCTGGTCAGAGGCAGACCTGAAGAGACTCTCAGACAGTTGGTGAAGCTGTCCCACAGATACCCGACCGACAGTCTGAGGGAGTTGATGACTTATGTGAGCAACAACGCCGATTGGATAGGCGACTACGACTGGCTCAGGTCAGAGGGGTATCCTGTGGGCAGTGGAGCGGTGGAGAAAGCGGTGGACATCGTAATCAACAGGAGACTGAAGGGGCGCAGAGGAATGAGTTGGAAGAGAGCCTGCGCAGACGAGGTCGTGGCGCTGAGAGTGCTCACACTTAACAACGACTGGGACAGCATGTGGCATACCAACAATACCGCAGCATGATTACCCACCAGAGTTTTGATGCTTCCTAAGCTTTGAGCTCCTGCGGCTCTTCGCGGAACAGGAACTTGACTCGTCGCCAGTCCACGGCGACGAGCAGAATGGACAGCGCTAAGTACGCGCCGGCGAATCCCAGCCTGAGGGCGGGGTCGAGGAACGGCAGGTGCAGGAGGAAGAGCGCCAGAAGGATCGCGCCTGCCCACCAGGAAATCACGCGCTTGGCTATTAGCAGCAGCGCGAACAGCGAGACCGAGGTTGTCAGCAGGAACTCGACTGTCTGTCGCCAGTCCAGAGGGAAGTTGAGCGGAGTCATCAGCGAATCTCCCGCCGCTCCGCTGAACACGATCACCATGCTTCCTATGAGCAGCGTGAGCTGGTTGACCTCGGACGAGATCAGCGCGGTCAGACCCGCGATCGGGTTCGCCCGCAGGCTGAACAGCACAGCCACGATTATCTCCGGCGATTCAGATGCCAGTGGAGCGACCCACTGAATCAGCGTGAATTCGTCTATGCCGAATTCGGTGCCGGTCTCGATCAGCCCATGTACGAAGGGCTCTGCCGCCATGATGATTACGACGGCGGAGTACACGAACAGGAAGATCACTATGGCGCGACGTCGCGCGGTCGGCTGTTGGCCGATGAGTGCGGCGGCGCCGATGAGGTCGGGCTCCTCAGCCTCTTTGGTGGAGCTTATCCAGAGATAGACTACGTACAGTCCGATCAGTCCAATCGCCAGGATGAAGTGGACCTGCTGCATGAAGAAGATGATCAACGTCAGCAAAGTGGCGATCGTGAGCATGGTTATCTCCAGGCCCAATTCGCCTCGCATGTCAAGCGCCCGCCGTCGCTTTATCCAGTAGATGAGGATTACCGCGGACCAGCCCAGTCCGATCAGCAGACGGTTCGCACCGGTAACGTTTGCTGCGACTCTGGAGATCTCATCGGTGACCTCACCGGTCACCAGGTTGAACGACGCTCCCGCTTCGCGCGCGAGGACGAACTCGATGACGTACTCGGGCAGAATGGCTATTAGAGCCAGCACCGCGATCGCGAGGGACGCTGACACATCCATCTGAGCCACCTCGGCAGCCCATGAGAGCAGAAACGCGCCTGCAACTATGCCAATGCCGAAGATGAAGACCGTAATGAGAGACGGTTCAACGTGTGGCCCAGTGATGGCAAGCAACTCGGGCGCGCCCAAGACAATGGCAGGAACGCCCAGCGCCAGAAAGACGAACATGGTTGCCCACAGTCTGCCGCTGTTGAGTTGTTCTGTCAGGTTAGGAGCTCCGACATCGTGAGATTGGTCTCTGGAAGAAGGCCGAAATCAGGCAGTCGAAAGTGTAGCGTCAGGCTGATGCTTTGGTCAATCGGTTTGGCGCTTCCTGGCGTCATTGGCTTTCCCCTACTCTCTCAGGATACGGATGGCATCGGTATTCGGAGAGTCCTGACCGTCGATGCCTGACTGGCCTGGCCTTTAGCCGTTTCGGGATCGACAGTCCCGATAACCGCCCATCTTCGGCGTGGGATCCAACTCTTCGTGTCTACGGGGATCATCACCGTCACGGAGGACACACTTATAGTTGTAAACGGCGGAGATAAAGTGTACCTCGTGGACGGCTCGAACGTCGGTTGAAGGCGCTTGAAAACGACCGTCCACCACCTTCCATAGGGACATACCAAGAGCCCACGGAAGGTGTGAAGGATGTACCAGGTGGAACTGTATCTTCGCGTCCGACGAGCCTGCATGGTAGACGGCATGAGCACCAGGGAAGCGTCCCGGGTGTTCGGTCTGCACAGAGACACCGTTCGCAAGATGCTCGCGTACTCGGTACCGCCGGGATACCGAAGACGACAACCTCCCAGAAGACCCAAGATCGGTCCATACACCGGGGTCATAGACCGGATACTCGAGGATGACCTCGGCCTTCCCAGGAAGCAGCGCCACACCGCCAAACGCATCTACGAGCGTCTGAGGGACGAGTACGGCTTCGACGGCAGGTACACGATCGTCAAGGACTACGTCCGAGAGCACCGCCGCCGGACACGTGAGATGTTCGTGCCTCTATCGCATCCGCCCGGACACGCGCAGTGCGACTTCGGAGAGGCATTGGCTGTCATAGGCGGAGTGAAGCGGAAGAGCCTGCCCCTGGCGGAAGCAGGGGTCCACTTCTTCGTCCTGGACCTGCCCCACAGCGACGCGATGTTCGTCAGGGCATACTGTCGAAGACCAGCATAAATGTCCGCCTAACTGACCAGGGAAAATGTCACCTGTCTAACTTGCGACTGTAACAGACTACGATGCTTTCAACATCACCCGAGGACGATTCATCGGCGGACTGTCGGTCTTAAGGTACCTCCGTACGGTGTTCCTGTGGATGCCCGTCTCCCTGGTTATTGCCCTGATGGACAGGCCCCTGCGCTTCGCTGAGTGAACCGCCTCCCACCTGGCGATCTGCTTCGGAGTGGGCTTCCTCGGTACAGAGGTTGCCTTCTTGCGGATCCTGGCGGCACCACTGTCGTGGTTGCCGTCGATTGCTTCGGCTCTCTCCCTGTCGAGTGAGGCCAGAACTCTCTCCCAGCGGCTGCCCAGACCGTTACGATACGGCGGTGCGTGTGAAGGGTATCCATTCACACCGCGCAGGATGTTCGGACGGGGTGGAGCCTCCTGGCTGGGGATGAGTTGACCCTCGTGCTCAACGACCAGTTGACCGTCCAGTCCCTCAAGCACGTCCACCTTCACTCCAGCGTAGGTCGGACGTTCCATCCCGGGCAGCAGCTGAAGCGTACTCCGTCGGTATCTCACAGTGTTGTCCTTTGCCACTTTGCGACTGTGCCTGAAGCACAGCATCCGATCCAGACACGTCCCTCCGTCCACAGTGCGGTAGGCGACTTCAGGCTCCGGAGCCGATACCCCGAAGCGCTCGTTGAAGTGAGGAAGGAAGTCTCTCAGAACGACACCGGCATCTTCGATGGTGGTCGCACCCGCGAGTCGAAGCTCGGTTACAAGTCTGTCCTGGAAGGTCCCTGCCGCTCGTTCCACACGGCCCTTGGCCTGTGGAGACAGCGCGTAGATCATCTGTATTCCGAGCTCGTCCATCGCACGGGAGAACTGGGTTGGAGCGCTCGGTAGTCCACTCCCCGGTACATGCTTGAAGACCGAGTGGCGGTCGGTGTACAGCGCGATGGGTACCCCGTGGCGCTCGATCAGTCCCCGCATCAGCACGAAGTAGTCTCGGGTGTTCTCGTACTCACAGAACAGCGCGCTGACCACTTTGCCCGTGGCGTCGTCCACGGCAAGCAGAAACATAAACTGAGGTCCATCCTCTCCGAGCCACCGATGATAGCTGCCATCGATCTGTATCAGCATCCCCTCTCGGGGCATGCGTTGCCGACGAACACGGTGTTTCGGAGGACGTCGGCGACGAGGACTGAGAAGACCGGCTCCAACCAGTATGCGTCGCAACGTGTTACGGGCTATGTCTATACCATCACGTTCTCTCAGCAGTTCGCTCAGATGAGTGTGGTTGACTCCTGAGTACGTGGTTCGAGCTAGACGCAACACTTCGGTCTTTATCGAATCGGGTGTTGTGTTGGGAGCCCTCCGACCCCGATGGCCGTGAGCGAGTGCGGCTGCTCCTTCTTCTGTGTAAGCCGCAAGAATGCGCCTGGTGTGGCGTGTGCTCACTCCCATCAGCGTGGCCGCCTGGTCCACCGTCATATGCTCGGTCAGTAGGCTGTTGAGGATCTGAAGTCTTGCCTGCTCTTTCTGGTTCAATGTCACATTCTCCATGAGGTGACTGTGACATTTATGCTGGTCAGTTAGTCAGGACATTTATGCTGAGCTATAACAGGCATACCCCGCCGAGACCACAGAGGCGTTCTGCGACGGACATGTGTCGGCGTTCTCGTTCCTGGGAGGGGTTCCACAGAGCATCGTGTACGACAACACCCGTCTGGCAGTTGCGAGGATACTGGGAGACGGTCGTCGCCGACGCACACGCGTGTTCACAGAGCTGCAGTCGCACTACCTGTTCGAGGACAGGTTCGGACGTCCCGGCAAGGGCAACGACAAGGGGAAGGTGGAGGGTATGGTCGGATACACCAGGAGGAACTTCCTGGTGCCCATACCCTCGTTCGAGAGCTTCGAGGCCCTCAACGCCCACCTCGAGGAGCGATGCCTGGATCGGATGGAGGCGAAGCTCAGGGGACATACAGAGACGATAGACGAGCGCATGGTGCGTGATCTCGACGCACTTCTGCCGCTGCCGGCAGTGCCGTATGACCCGAGCGACAGGCACCTGACCCGTGTGAGCTCGCTGTCGCTGGTCCGCTACCGCACCAACGACTACTCGGTGCCTGTCGCATACGGACACAGGGATGTACTGGTCAGAGGCTATGTCGACGAGGTGGTCGTCAGTTGCGGGACGGACGTGATCGCCCGTCACCGTCGCTCCTACGAGCGGGACGACTTCGTGTTCGATCCCATCCACTACCTGCCTCTGTTGGAGCGGAAGACCGGTGCGCTGGACCAGGCGGCGCCACTTGCCGGATGGGACCTCCCCGAGGAGTTCGGTACCCTGCGCCGGCTGCTGGAGTCTCGGATGGGCAGACGAGGCAAGAGGGAGTTCGTGCAGGTGCTCAGACTCATGGAGACGTTCAGTATCGATGAGGTCCACCAGGCGGTGCGGGACGCGATCAGACTGGGAGCGCTGAGCTTCGACGCGGTCAAGCACCTCGTGCTGTGCGGCATCGAGGGCCGACCGCCAAGACTGGACCTGGAGCTGTATCCATACCTGCCCAGGGTGAGCGTGAGCACAACATCGACGACAGACTACATGACGCTTCTGTCAGGGAGGGCATCGTGAGCGACAGACCAACACTGCTGCTGGAACACCACCTCAGGGAGCTCAGGCTGCCGACCTTCCTCAGGGAGTACGGGAAGATGGCAGCCCAGTGTGCAGAGGAGGGGGTGGACCACCCAGACTACCTGCTCAGGCTGTCCGAACTGGAGCTCATAGACAGACACCATCGCATGGTCGACCGCAGGATCAAAGCCGCGCGCTTCCCGACGGTCAAGAGCCTCGACACCTTCGACTTCCCTGCGATCCCGTCGGTGAACAGGCAGTTGGTGACCCAGTTGGCCAGGTGCGAGTACGTGGACCGCAGGGAGAACATCATCGCCATCGGCAACAGCGGCACGGGCAAGACCCACATGGCGCTGGGACTGGGACTCGCAGCCTGTCAGAGGGGACTGTCTGTGGGGTTCACCACGGCCGCGGCGCTGGTCAACGAACTGATGGAGGCCAGGGACGACAGACGTCTGCTGAACTTCCAGAAGAGGCTGTCCCGTCTGAAGCTGCTGATCATAGACGAGCTGGGCTTCGTTCCCCTGTCGAAGACCGGTGCGGAACTGCTCTTCGAAGTATTCAGCCAGCGCTACGAGACCGGTGCGGAGCTGCTCTTCGAAGTATTCAGCCAGCGCTACGAGAGGGGCTCGGTGCTTGTGACCACCAACCTGCCGTTCGACGAGTGGACCGATGTGTTCGGATCGGAGAGACTGACCGGTGCGTTGCTGGACAGACTGACACACCATGTGCACATCCTGGCGATGAACGGTGAGAGCTACCGTCTGAAGCAGAGCAGACAGACCGCCAACATGCCGTCCTCGGACTGACCTCCGACCTCAGTCCCAGTTCACTCGGAGCGGACATTATTGCTGACCACCTGCGACTCCAGTGGTACACTTTCCCGCCGCCCCAGTGGTCTGTTATCCGCCCGCCCTTGACAGTTTGTGTTTCCAAAACCATTATCCTAGATGCACAGGAGCACTTTCTTACCCCTTCAGCACACCGCTACACTCATCTTTTCGGTGGATTGGGGCTAAGCCAGAAGGGCAGGTACTGGGTACCGCTCAACTTACACCGCCCGTGACATGAGGCCATTCGCGCGGGACCTCGGATACAAATTGGAGCTGTTCATCTATGGGTAGGAAGATCGCCGATACCTTCGCGTCCGTGTGGACGCGTTCTACTTCAACAACCTTTGCGGCCTGAGCCGAGAGGAGGCTGGCTACATGCTCGGCACTTTCGTTATAGTCCGCCGATAGGATGAGGAAGGATTTAGGCGCTAGCTAATTAATGAGGGTGCTGGTGTGTACATGAGCGCGCTGCCCGAAGTAACGGTCGAGGAGAGGCTGTGAGTGTAGCTGACCACGCAGCAGGATCTGAGCTGTTCAGCATGCATGAGACACTTGCGATATGCTAGGCCGCGAGGTAAAAGGTTATGGCCAGCGGAAAGATACTGAGGAAGCTGATAGGGTCCGGTGCGGAAGGTGATACGGACGCTTTTCGTTGCGCCGCCAAACAGATGGTTGCTGAGGAACGCCAAAAGCAACACCACCTCTTGGCAGACGATCTAGAAGCGATCCTCACCGGCCGTACAGGGTTACCTCCACGTTCTAAACTACGGCGCGCAATTGCTGGGGTCCCAGAGGACCGTGAGCGAGGGCTATCCCTGCTATCAGTTCGAGAGCCTACCCGCGACTTGGCGGATATCGTGCTGTCACCCTCAAATACGTCCATTGTTAAGGAACTGCTCCGAGAGCACAATCGAGGTGACGTCCTTAAAGCCCACGGCCTCAGTCCCAGCAGTCGAATTCTCTTGTGCGGCCCGCCAGGTTGCGGTAAGTCCCTGACTGCTGAGATTTTCGCCAGCGAACTCGGTCGCCCACTAGCTACAGTGCGTATGGAAAGCATTGTGTCCTCTTATTTGGGAGAGACGGCGTCCAACATTCGGAAAGTCTTCGACTTCGCTGCTGACTCTCCCATGATCGTATTGTTCGACGAGTTTGATGCATTGGGAAAAGAGCGAGTGGATGCTTTTGAGCATGGCGAGTTGCGTCGCGTTGTTAACGCAATCCTGCAGATGTTAGACGAGTATAACGGGCAAAGTATTATCATAGCTGCCACTAATCACGAGGGAATGCTGGACTCGGCAGTGTGGCGGCGGTTTGAGGAGGTTCTCTTTCTCAAGCCACCAACACGGGCCCAGATTTGTAGCCTGCTAAATGTGAAACTGCGGGGCACACGCCAGGACTTCGATCTCAGAGAACTAGCTTCCAGAGAGTGGTTCAGAGGAGCAACGCACGCAGATGTAGAGCGTTTAGTACAAAGGGCGGTTAAGGAGATGGTTCTAGAGGGTGGTGATATGACCTTGCGTATCGAACATCTGGAGTTGGCGCATCGACGTGAAAAGGCCAGAAAACTCCGTGCGACCGGGCGGTGATGGTTAGCAGACGGGACAACACGTACCCCCACTTGCAGTTGAGACGTGAGGAGCCTTTCCTCCGGCGTCGCCCCGGCGGTGGCCGCCGTCCTCGTATCCCGCCACCGAACGACCCCAATGCGCACGGTGTTAGGCTCAGAGAACGCCTGCAAGCAGCCCGTGAGGCCTCTGGTCAATCTATAGGAGGTTTCGACGAGCGGCTCCTCATGAAAATCGAAATGCGCGATTACGTTTCACCGGAAGCGATATCCAGTGCCTCAAGCGGTGTGGAAATCGTGAGCCAAGAAGAGGACAATTTAGTCTTGGCCTTTGCTACTGCAGCGCAACTGGAGACCTTCGAGGCGCGCCTCAGCGACCTTGCGGATGGACAACCGGTGACCTACGCCAACGTTATCTACGCCATGCAGGACTTCGACCAGTGGACGCGGGAGGACCGAACTGGCTGGGCTTTGCGACGAGATGGGTTCCCTGACCATGAGCGCTTTATCATCGACGTCGAGCTATGGCCCCTAAATCAGGATGAAGCAATCGGCCAGCAGCGCCATACGTTTGAGGATTGGCTGCAGGCAAATGATGGCGAGACCATCGATTCTGTGAAGCGAGCCTACCTCACTATTTATCGGGTTCGGTGTTCCCGACAACTGGCAGAGGATTTATTGCGCTATCGTGACGTACGATTGCGCTATCCGTACGAACCGTCGATTTGCCGCCCCGTATTGGACTAGATCTGCAGATCCCATTAACCAGTGTGCAACAGTTGAACTCTACACCAGATCCTCCGGACGATGTCCCTGGAGTCGTCGTACTTGATTCCGGCCTAATTGGGGGACACCCTCTTATCGCGCCCGCCGTGGGGGATGCTCAGAGCTTCATTGCTGGCAAGGGAGCAGCAGATGAACACGGACACGGCACGGCGGTTTCTGGGCTCGCTCTGTACGATGACATTGCGGACTGCATACGCAACAGAAGTTTCGTACCTGAGTTAAGGCTTTTCAGTGGGCGCATTTTGGATCATCAGAATGCAGGCGATCCACCGCTGATCCACAACCAGGTTGATTCTGCAGTTCGCTACTTCGTGGACCATTACGATTGCCGCGTGTTCAATCTCTGCTACGGGGATCTAAACAAGCCATACCAAGGAGGGCGCGTCGCTGGTCTCGCTGTCACATTGGATGCCCTGGAGCGAGAGCTCGATGTTTTATTCGTTGTTCCCACAGGAAATTACAGTGCCGTGGACGATGGACGACCGGACTGGCGGACAGACTACCCCCACTATCTGAAATCAGATACGGCTGCCATAATTGACCCCGCGCCAGCGCTGAATGTCCTGACTGTTGGTAGCCTCGCACGATATGAGCAGGGCACTCCGAGCCAACGCTATCCCAATGATCCTGCTTACATCGCAGTAGCCAAGTCTGATCAGCCTTCGCCATTTACAAGGTGCGGGCCATCTGTAAGAGGTGCCATCAAGCCAGACTTAGTGGACTATGGTGGAAACATATTAGTCGACTCCCGGAATGGAAACCGCCGCATGGTAGGCTCGCAAGGTGTGGGTGAAATCACTACCTCACGAGAATTCGCCACAGGACGTCCATTCGTGGAGGAATCTGGCACAAGTTTTGCTGCCCCTCGGGTTGCAAATGCTGCTGCTCGGCTTTTTTCGGAGCTGCCCAATGCCAGCACTGATCTGTGTCGCGCATTATTGGTCGCGCATGCGCGTGCTCCAATCGCTTGTGCAGATCTGTACGGAGCTGACACAGACGCACTGCTAAATACAATAGGCTACGGTCTGGTGGATCGCTCGGCACTCTATAGGTCGTTGGACAATTGTGTGACGCTCTGGGCGGAAGATCGAATAGAAGACCAGCGACACCACTTCTATGAGGTACCGGTCCCCGAGGGATTCTGGGAAGGAGGCAGGCGTACCCGCGAGTTGACTGTATCCTTGGCATATAGACCTGCAGTCCGGACTACTCGGATTGATTACCGGGCATGCTCTGTAAAGTTTAAGCTGGTTCAAGCGAACTCCCTAGACCAGGCTGCGCAGTGGTTCGACGCTGACGTCCAAGTCGCTGAGGACGAGGTGGGAAATGGCAGGGAACGAGGTGCTGGGAGAGGGTTGACCGAAACAGCACGGTCTAGGGGTACTGTGCAGGCATCTACTTGGACATTCACGCAACCATCGAGGGTCATTCGCCAGTCATCTTGGTTTGTCGTAGTTACCCGTAATGGTCCTGCGTGGGGCGAAAGTATTTCCTTCGAGCGGGAGCCGTATGCCTTAGTTGTTAATCTCTCAGAGCGAGTTGAGCAGCAAACACAGTTATCTGTCCTTCCGCTCTATTCGCAGATGCGGGCCTTGCTACAGGGTAGAGCACGAGGGTCGATCAGGATTTGATACGAAGGTGCGGCATTCAGCCCCTGGCGCCTCCGCAATCGTGTTTGAGATGGGACATCGTTCACAGTGAGTGAAACTAAATCCACGACCTCGGGGGACAGTCGTGGGACTGTGTTCCTGTCACCGCCACAGCGGCCTGTTTTTCGCCCGCCCTTGACAGGGTCTCAGACGACGGTGACGCTCACCATGAACAACTCCGAGGCTAGCCATGTCATCAAGCTCGGTGGGGTGACCGACGCGGAAGACCCAGCGCACACCTATGCCGTGACGGAGAGGGAGAAGGAGATACTCACACAGTTCGCAAGGGGCATGTCCTACTCTGCCATCGCCGAGGCCAGAGGCAACAAGCCGGCGACTGTCCGCAACACCATCTTTGCCATACAGACAAGCTGGGATCAGACTCGAAGCAGGAGGTCGTCGTCTGGGCCGTGCAAAACGGCCTGCTGGATCGATCGGACTAAGGCGACTTCGTTCATAACTCCTCGGCCTCGACATTCACCGATCCCATTGAGCGGAGTGATGTTAGTCCACATCTCCCCTCTTTTCATTCGCACTCTATTAGTTATGTCAAGCTAGACGAGCCAGAGAGGCTGAAAGCGAGCTGGCGGACGCGCCTAGCCCAGCTCCTCCAGACGTGCCCTGAGCCTGCGCACCTCAGCCTCGGCATCCCGTCGAGCTTTGGCTTCCGCCTCCGCACGAGCGGTCTCCTCCCGGTGGCTGAGCAGATAGCTCTCGGTCACGGAGTCGAAGAACCGCAGGCTCCCGTGCTCCCAGCACACGTGAAGCCCCAGCGTCTCGCTGTAACCGCGCCAGACTCCATCGCCGAGCTGCTCCACCTCCAGCGGCTCGTACACACCGTCAACCAGACGGTCGCCGGCGAGCGCGGCATCATAGTGGTCGCCGCCGCTCGGATCGAAGCGCCAGTACTCGGGTATCCCGTAGCGCGCATAGTCCAGGCGCTTGTCCGTGTAGTCGGTCACCCCCGTCGTCGGCGAGGCAACCTCAAGGACGAAGTCCGGCGGCCTTTCCATCAGCGCCAGCGCATAGCCGCGACGCTCCTCGATCAATTCGCGGTCGCAGTCGAACGCCACCAGCAGGTCGGGTATCCGGATGTCGTCACGGTCGGACAGGTCGGGGCCTACGGGCACCTCGCTGGCCACGACGGTGTTGGGCAGCTCCGTGAAGTAGACCGACAGCGCTGTCAGGACGGCGGAGTCGTAGAGGTGGAGCCAGTTCTGCATATCGTCCCGGGGCGTGAAGACGGGGAATCGGGCGATCCCGTCAGCTTCCTGCATGAGAGTGGTCGTCTTGCTGGTCATCGCGGACCTCGGGTGCCTCGTGGGCCAACTGGTGACAGTATACCACTGGGGTCTCGGGTGCCTGGAACTCATAGAGGATGGGCTGGGTGGGCGTCTCTACATTGTCCTGGCGGACCGCGGCTCGACAGAGCGGACGATTCCCAGGGGTCGTGGTATTGCGGGTGGGCCGGTCTGTAAACAGGTTCTCCACGCCGCTCCCTGTGCGTCGGTTTCCGCGCCGGGCAGATTGCGGTCCTCGACGGCCTTGTCCGGCGTGAGTGGACTCCGGGGGGGTATGAGGGTGCTCAGACACGGCCTGAGAGGGCGTGTGGCGCGCCTCCAGGTCGATTCCCTGGCTGCACAGGAAGACAGTGAATGGGGAGCGATCGTCGTGGACGACGCATCGACAAATGGGTTTGGCGAATACGCCGAGGTGCTGCTGGCTCCCTTTGCAGATCGGGTCACGCTCGTGCAGAACGAGACGAGGCGCGGCACCCTCCACAACACCTGGAAAGCCGTCACCGGGCTCTGCACCAATCCCGAGACCGTCATCATCACACTGGACGCTGACGACGCCCTCATAGGCAGGCACGTCCTGTGCAGGGTGCGGGCCGAGTATGCGGACGGAGCCGACCTGACGGTGGGCTGTATGCTCAGGATGGACAAGGAGGCCGACTACCCCGCTGACCTCGATAACCCACGATCATGGCGAAGCAACGTGTGGCAGCACCTGCGCACCTTCAGGAAGTACTTGTTCGATGCCATCGACGTCAATGACCTCAAGCTGGACGGCGAGTGGATCGACTTGGCCAACGACTGGGCCTTCTTGGTCCCGATGGTCGAGATGGCCAGCAGTCCGAGGCACGTACAGGACAAACTCTACCTGTATGAACCGGCCTCACCCAGAAGTGACCAGTACAGGCGCCGGAGGGATTCGATCATCCAGAGAATACTGGCGAAACCGCGGTATTCAAGGCTGGTGCCTCAGAGACACGCTTGAATCCGACTCCCGAGTTCGACGGCGGCGGCCCTGACAACTGAGAGAATAGGGCTGTTTAGTCAATCAGTGTGTAGTGTCACGTTCTGATACTACACACTACACCCCTGTGGGATAGCAGGGTACGATCAAGTAGACTCGGTTCCCTTACCCCTTACCGGTCAGGAAGCCTTTCCTAGCCTGAACATCGTGGTGCTGCACCGGGCGCAGGTGCCCCTTGTGGCTGCTCTGCCATTCTTCATCGTGACCTGCTGGGCGTTCTGGATCTCGCGGCTCTCTCGACACTTCAGGCAGTATCCGGTCATTAAGTTTTCCTTTCGGTGCTAAGCGTCCTTACGTAGGCCGACTAGTTTAATTGGCAGACAGGTAGGATCATATCATTGAGGCTTGGACAACAGAGAGGAACTACTCCCTGCATCCGGTGGCGTGGACAGGCAGTGTACTCAACTGCGGTCCAGCACCAGACCCTCACGGCACGGCCGCCAGGCTTCCAGCCGGATCCGGCACCAGGGACATGTAGATGAGCGTCGTCTGGATCAACGAGTGTCCAAGCCAGCAGGACAGGTAGTTGACCGGATGCCGTATACCAACAGGTGGATGGCACAGCTTATGGCTCGCCCTATAACAATTATGCCAACAACTGGTCGTGAAGACGGACGGTACATGGGCTATTTTCTGCGGGTCTATATTAGTGCAATGACTGCTACGGTTTGATCGAGTGCGAGGTAGCAGGTCAAGTAGTCTGTTACTGTGACGATCGACTCTTCTTGGCGGGTCCCTCCGTGTTCATGCCAGGCCTGCCCAGTTCGTCCTCTCGGCCTAACGCCACTATACGTGGATGAGGACCAGGCCTGGCCCCGCTCGTGGGTGGAAGGTTCGCAGACTTCTTCAGTGTGCGTGCATTCAGCATCAGCTTTGAGTGGATCGATCCTGACGGAGTCGCGGGCCTCCCGGGCTTCATGTTTACAGGTTACGATTTCCTGTTCGTCGTTTCGTTCGCGCTCGGTCTCATCGCGTCAAAAACACTCGCTGCTATTCGGGAGGATGGCGAGGCGGACCGCGAAACGGTGATGGAGGAGTTGTTGGCCGGTACGGCCGACATGACACGCGCGGTTAGTTCAATCCCCGGGCTGAGGCTGGCCGCTCAGTTGCCGTAAAGTTATCTCCGGCACGTTCCGGGCGTGGATGTTGCGGTGGGTGTGACCGCATACCAGTTGGCATCTTCCACACGGGCGGCGACCGCTGCTGCAGGACGGGGAGCAGCGTCGGCGGAGGACATTGCCAGGACCGTATCCGCAACTGTGCAGAGTGTGACCGGACCAGTCGCAAACATCGGAGAAGTGGGGGCTGAGGTCGCGAGACACTCAGCCAGGGGCGTGCTGCATGCGGCCAACGAGGTGGACCATAGCGTCGAGACACTTGCCGGTGGAGCCCTCATTGGAGCGTCGCGCACGATGGGAAGGACTGTGTCGGGCTCGGTCCATGCGATAGAGGGGGCTGCTCACGGGATAGTGCATGGCGCCCACGAGGCTGGTGCGAGCGTTTACCGGGCAGTGGCCGGTACTCTTGAGAGCGCAAGAGATGTGTCACGCACCCTGGGACTCACGGAGCAGGAGGCGTTTGAGAGTGCAGCGGACAGCGCACTGGAAGCTGCTGAAGAAATCGGGCCGGAGGTGGTCGCCGAGGTAACCAGGGCCATAAAGGCAGCAGATGTCGACGGTCCGTCTACAAATTGATCGCTGTCTTGGATAGACCGAACAGCGGCGTCTACCGTCCTGCGAAGAGCATGGGCCAATTGCAGTCCAAATGCGAATGCCTCGGGGTGTTCCGGGGCGTTACTATTCCACCTCCATTTCCGTCCTACATGTATTATTTGTAAGTGAGAGGCCCTGCGACAGCGGTGTTGCGACTTCCCGCGTTCAGTCTTTGGCGATTCATCGTTCAGGAGCATGACCATAGACGTTCTGCTCTCATTACCCACTGCCGGTCTATCGGAGGGTAGCGCCACCCTCCTGAAGGACTTCGCCATTGCAATGGTGATTGCCGCCGCCGGCCTGGCACTGGCAAGGCTGATCAGGCAGCCTCCGGTGCTCGGGTACCTGGTGACCGGGATGTTGATCGGGCCGTTCACGCTGCCGAGACCTCTCATCAGCAACCTGGATACCATCGGGCTGCTGGCCGAGCTGGGACTCATCCTGCTGCTCTTCGGTATCGGCCTGGAGCTGGGCTGGCGGCGTATTCGCAATATCGGGTTTCCGGTAATGGTGATTGGCGTCGTGGAAATCAGCGTGCTGACCCTCTTCGGCATCTGGACCGCCAGCGTCTTCCCTGGCATCGACTCGAGCCACGGTCTCTATCTGGGTGGCGCGATCGCCATCAGCAGCTCTGCCATTCTATTGAAGGGGTTGCGTGACAGTGGCAATCTCAACGCTGGCTGGGGTCGGACAATCGTCGGCATCCTGCTGGTTGAGGATTTCGCCGCCGTGATACTGCTGACCATCCTGTCAGGCCTGGCGACTACGGGCACAGCGAGTCTGGCCGACGCGGGGTTGCTGGTACTCAAGCTGGGTATCTTCTGTATCGTCGTTTTGGTGATAGGCACCATGCTGGTCCCCAGACTGACGCAACTGTTGTCACGGTCCCAGTCGGACGAAACTTTGCTGCTGGCCAGCCTGGGTTTCTGCTTCCTCCTCGCGCTGTGCGCCACCCTTCTGGGTCTGTCTCCAGCCGCGGGAGCCTTCCTCATTGGGGTGGTGATTGGCGATACGGAAGCCTCCGGGCGGATCACAAGAATGGTCACGCCGGTTCGTGATATGTTCGGCGCCCTGTTCTTCCTCTCCATTGGAATGCTCATCGACTACCGTGTCCTGGGAGACTACATAGTGCCGGCGCTGGTGGTGGTGGCAGTGTTCATGGTCGGGAAGATTGCCGCCAATACGGTCGGCTCCATACTGGCTGGCCAAAGACCCGGGGATGCGCTGCGAGTGGGTATGACGATGCCGCAGATGGGCGAATTCTCCCTGGCGATAGGCCGTCTCAGCCCTGCCGACGTGGTGGGTGGAACGGCGCTTGGGCCGGTGCTGTCACTCTGCACTGCCATCACCTCGGTGTTGGCCCCCCTGACCAGCCGTGCCGCGGTTCCTCTGTCCGGGTGGGCCGGCCAACACACACCCGCACCGCTGCGAAAGATCATGCTCGCGATCATGCTCGGGGTGCGTATCTTCTGGTCAGCCCTGTCCCTGACCGGAGAGACCGGCGGGCAGCTCCGCGATGTCGGACGGGGGATTCTGATCAACGTCGCCATCATCGGCGTACTCTGCGCCGCCGGGACGGGGGTGCTGTACGTTGCTCCGGAGGCGCTCAGAAATCTACTTCCATGGCCTGTGGGGATCACCGGACTGCTAATCCTGGGGGTGGTGGTCGGCCTGAGCGCGCCGTCGGCGATCCGAATCTGGCATTCACTGGGTACTCTCGCCCGTCTTGCTACCAGCGTACCTCAATTTCAGCCTTTCGGTACCGGGAGGCCTGAGCGCTGGCGGACGTGGCAGACGATGGTTGAATATGGGCTTGCAACGGTGTTGCTGGGGCTGTTGTTCCTGTTGAGTCTTCCCTTTGTTGTCAAGCTGTTCTCCCTGGGCAGTCTGTCAGTCCCACTCTCACTGATCCTGTTGGTCTTGCCCGCGCTGGCGGTGGGGGTATTCAGCTTCCGGCTACACCTGATATTGGAGCCGGCATTCAGAGATACGTTCCTTGACGAGTCAGTAAGTTCCGGGGACCCTCCGGATACTGGCTCTCAGGAAGCGGTTGACGTGGAGTCACAGTCAACAGACTCCCACCCGCAGCGTACCGAGGACGTTCAATAGACGCCGGTCAATCCCTTGAAGTCTCCCGGAGTCGAGAGCATGGCTGTGCGAGAGGACGATATCGAGGGCCGGCACCGTGTTCCGAAGTCCCGGGCAAACCGAGGGATACAGGGTAAGCCGCATTGGTCTTCTGATTGGTGCTCTGGGCGTCAACTGAAAAGTCGCTGAAACTTCAGATAGCAAGGTGGAGAGCTGTACAGAAGGCGAAGCGCAGGGGGGTGTCGATTCGAGGGATTGCTCGGGAGTTGGGTATCCATAGGAGCACGGCCAGGAAGTACATGGAAGCTGAGAGTCCGTCCTTGGCGCGCGCTCGAGTACCAGCGGAACCCACTTGAACTGATAACATTCCGAACTGAGCGGGTGACATTTTCCCTGAACAGTTAGGCGGACATAATCGCTGAACATCGACACCCTTGACAAGAAATCTCATGTTCGTAGGTATCCGGGCATCCCGTGTTAAACGACATGTTATGAGCGAACGATCAGGACCGGATCTCCTGACTCTCTGACTACAGCCTCGGCCACGCTCCCGAGCAACATTCGACTCACCCTCGAGCGTCCGTGCGCGGCTAAGACAATCATGCTGTGATCCGTCCTGCGGGCCAGATCAGCTATCACGGAGGAGGGTTTCCCTCGAAAGAGTTCCGCTCCAACTTCCAGCCCTTCTTTGCGCAGCTGCCTGGCGCTTCCCGCTCGCTTGGCCTCGGCGAGTTCCTTACGCAACTCTTTGATCGTCGCCGTCAGACACGCAACCTGATCTTGCTGTCGGCTGACCAGGGCGATCAGCTCGTCGTGTTCACAGGGGGGAGAGTCTTTGTCAGTACACATAGCCAGAGTATAAGAACCTTGATCTGCCTATCGCAATCCCACCACCGACGCCGCTAATCAATTACGTTACGTTGAATGTCCCGTCCACAGTGATCGCATGCTAGCAGCCTGTCTGAGGAATGACTGACGTAGCCGCCGGGTCAGGGAGAACAGGCCGCGACGACTATTGGCGCCGGTTGCAGCCACTCAGACCCGGGTCGCTTTGCCAATGGCACCGTGTTCACGATCCCGGCGAAGTCGCTGATGCGTTGGACAGACCTGTTGACCCGTGCTTCGCTGGACAGATCGGCACTCAGAGCGGAACAGCTTCAACAGGTTGTGACCGGTGCAGATCAGCGACCACTCTCCGTTCACCTTCTCCAGTCCCCGCAGCAGGAACTGTCGGAAGCCCCAGCCCTGTTTGACCTGGCCGAATACCGGCTCAACCGTCTCCATTCGAAGGGCGTATCGCTGACGACCACGCCTGGTCTGCAATTTCCGTCGCATCCGATCCCTGGGAGACAGCCGACCGGGTATGCGACCGCGGGGAGCCGGGGGCGGCACCCTGCCGTGGCGGGTCTTATCCGGTGCAATGAACGGCTCCACACCCAGCGCATGTATCTCACCGACTGCCTTTGTCGAGTAGTAGCCGGCGTCGGCGGATACTTCCCTCGGGACTGCACCGACATTGTCGATCGTCTCCTCCATCATGGTCACGGCCTGCTGCTTGTCAGAGATCTCATTGGTGGCACGGGCCGCCACAATCACCTGGTTGGCGCTGTCCACCACCGCCTGACAGTTGTACGCCTGCACAAAGTCCCGACCTCCTGGAGCGGGCATGATCCGTGACTCGGCAGCGGTGAAGTTGCGCTGGGACCTGTCCTCCGGCACACCCGGGTGCTCTTTCCCCTTCGCCTCGGCCCGTTCTGCAGCCGCTGCGACTCCCCTTCCAGGGACGACATAGCCTCCCGTATCTTCTCCAACCGTCCTTCACGAAAGGCGAGCTCCTGCGGCAACTCATCTCCACGACGGTCCTGACCGTATCGCCGGTCCTCCTCGTCATCCGCCTCCTCGGCACGACTCAACAACTCCTCAACCTCCGCCGCCAACTGCGCTTCCTTCTCTTTCATCCGTCTGTAACTCATCGCCCTGTGCTTCGATGCGTTTGCCCTGACCCTGGTGCCGTCCAGCGCCACATGACCCAGCTTCACCAGCCCCGATCGCCGGCACAGCACCAACACCTGTAGAAACAACCCCGACAACGTGGCCAGGTTGTCCTTGCGGAAGTCAGAGATCGTGCGGAAGTCCAGTGTGTTGTTCGCAGCCAACACCCGGAACGCTATGCCCTCGTGGAGCCACTGGGCAATCTGCCGTGAGGACGACACTCCGACGCAGTAACCGTAGAGCAGCACCTTGACCATCATCCGCGGATGGTAGGGCGGTCCGCCTCTACTTTCCCGGTCGTACCGAGCCGTGATCTCAGACAGATCCAACTGGTCCACCACGTCGGACATGAAGTAGGCCAGATGGTCATCCGGCAACCACTCCTGCAATGCCGCTGGCAACAGCAACTGCTGGTCTGGATCATACGGACGGCAGGTCTTGCTCGTCGGCGACTCCCCACACGCTATGCTCCCCACATCATTCCCGCAACACCTCGCAAACGGTGTTACTCGGCCAGATCTCTAGGATGCGGGTTCTTCAGCCATGAGTTCTACTGAGTCAGGCTCCTCCACGTCTTCCAAATTTGGCTCGGGTACGCCTGGGTCCCTCCACTCGGTGTAGAAATACGCGAATATGTCCCTTGCCGCTGCCACCAGCGGTACTCCAATAAGCACTCCCCACAGGCCCGCTATCTCGCTGGCTATTATCAGGGTTACCATTATGAAAATGGGATGAAGTCTGAGCGCACGCCCCTGAATTCTGGGCGAGATTATGTTGCTTTCGATGAACTGGACGACGATGTACAAAAGCGCGACCCAAATCAACTTGCCGGGGTCCGTCGCCAGGGTGACCAGCAATCCCGGCACCGCGCCGATGATAGCCCCGATGATGGGGATGAGGCCGAGCACGCCTGCCAGCAGTCCCAGGGTTAGTGCGAAGCTAATGTCGAGGAAGAAAAGCCCGAGGAATACGAAAGTTCCGACTATGGTCGCGCTGATCAGCTGCGCACGAATGTATGAACCTATGACACTGTGCAACAGGCTAAAGACGTTGTGCACGTGTCGCGCAACCCCCTCCGGAAGAATGGAGTACATCCCTCCGACCAGTTCTTCCTTGTCCTTGAGCATATAGAACAGCAGGAATGGAACTATCACGAGGCCGATGACTGTGGATATCGTCCCGGTTAAACCGCTTAGGGTCTTGGTCAAAATAGTGAGTGCTCCCTTGCCGAGAACACCGCTCGCGGACTGGAGCCACTCTTCCAGCTGCGCTTTAACCTCTTCCGGCACCTGCCGGTTGAACTCTTCCAACCATCCCTCTGCTGTCCCTTTCGCCTGTTCGTATATCTGTGGAGCGGTCTCTATGAATTCCTGAGCCTCTCTGAATACAGGCTGGATTGTGAGGTAGAGAAGCGCCGCCACCAGGGCGAAGAAGAGAATGTATATGATCGCAATGGCGAAGAGTCTGGCCGCCTGCGGGTAACGTCTATGTCCGGGCAGCAGTCCTTCTACGAAAGAAACCACTGGAAATAGAAGCTCTGCCACAATGACACTTATGACAATTGGAAGAAGCGACCCCCTGGCGACAAACATGATGAATACCACTACAAGTATGCCAACCGTGACCAGTCCCTGTAGCCTCCACTTCATCCACATGGAGTGCTTTACGTCGTTTGTAGTAGTCTGTGAGGACATGGTTAACCCTTTCCACCTGGCCGTGTGAAAGCCTAACCGACATAGTGTATTTCCATCAAACCGTCCTTCTCTCGCTCTGCAGCAGTCCGGCCAGTGCCAGTGAGTGACAGGGGGTTACGGCCGACCACCCCGCAGGCTGATCTCGACAGCGCGGTGTTGCACCTGCACGGTGCTGGTCTTCAGGATCTATCCTAATCTGTTCTAACCTGCTCTAATCTGAGCGGCGCAGACCCGGATTTCCCAATAGACGCTTCACTGACGCTGCCGCCGGCGCAGAGCGCCCCCGGTCTTACCTCGTCTCCACGTCCGTTTGATGAGTCGGCAGACCTTGCCGCCTCGTTCTCTATGTTCCTCGCGGCATTCTCGTCGCGGTCCATCACGAGCCCACACGCATGGCAGTGATACTCACGCATGGACAGCGACAGTTCCCCCTTCCGGTTACCGCAACCGGAGCAGGACCTGGAAAGAGCAGATTACTGCGAACAGTACGACCCGAGCTGCGCATGGCGTCGGTGTCAGTCTAGGTCTGATTCTGTAGACCCTATCGAAGCCGGAAACTGAGGATCCTGGCGTCCTCTATGAATTCACAATAACCTGACCCCTGAGCCCGCTGTGTGTCGTATCACGTTGTGATACGTTACGCTGGCGTACCGCGCCAGGACACACGACGACTCAGGGGGGGGGCAGCATGATCGTCGCGCTACTTGCCGAAAAGGGCGGCACCGGCAAGACCACGCTCGCGACCAACCTCGCGGGCATGCGGTCCAGGAACCGCAGGGTGCTGCTGGTCGACGCCGACCGGCAGGGCAGCTCTCACTTCTGGGCACAGCAACGGGCCAGGGTGAGTGTGTTCAAGCTGGAATCCGAGACGCTGCACGGCGAGTCGTTCGCCAGACGCCTGCGGAACCTTGTGCCCCGGTATGACGACGTCATCATAGACACCGGCGCCGGCGACAACATCGAGCAGGAGGCCGCGCTTGCGGCCGCCGACTGTGCGATCGCACCGGTCCAGCCCTCCGGCGTGGACGTCGCGACCATGGGACTGGTCGACAGCCGCGTTGCGCAGGCACGGGATGTGAACCCTGGGCTGCGCGCCTGGGCATTGCTCAACCGCGTGTCTCCGAACTCCCGCAACCGTGACGAGACCGAGGCCAGGGCCGCTCTCTCCGGCTGCACCGCGATCAGGGTGGCGGACATCAGGGTGTGCGACAGGGTGGCGTTTCCCAGAGCACTGACAGCCGGGCTGACCGTCTGGGAGTACCGGGTTGGCGCGGCTAAGGCTCACGAGGAGATCGAGGCCGTGTACGAGCTGGTCTTTGGTGAGACCTGGAGAACATGACCTTTTCCAACAACCGACAGACTGAGGGCATCACCATGCAGATGAGAGAGCCGGCAGGGTCCGGCAGGGGCAGCGGCCAGGGAATGCGGAGCACGTCCGAGGAGCCGAAGCGCTATATAGGATTGAGATATCCCGAGAGCTTCGTGCAGAAGATCAGGCTTGCCGCGGACTCCAAGAACATGCGGGTGGCGGACTACATCCGGGAGATCATCGAGGAGCAGGTCGATCAGGACGTGAGGACGCTTGCCCGCAGGCTGAACGACCAGATGTCCGACTGATGTGATAGGGTGTGGCTTGTCACACTGCGTTAGATCACGATGCGGGGTTCAGCATGGATAAGATGCACAACACGGTGCGCCGGCGACGCCTCAGGGGGCTGGTCCTTCACCACAGGCGTCACCCCTCGGCGCATCCCAGGAGACTCGTCAGGAGAACGTCTCACTGGGGTGATACCCCTGTCCGCGGCGTCTGCCGCTGGTGCCACGCCCACGCCGCCAGCATAGAGTTGACGTGGCACCGGCACTGCCTGGACGCCTACCTGGTGGCCAGCGGCCAGAAGCCGGGCATTCAGGTCACGATGTGTGAGGGCTGCGGCGGTCCTGCTGCCGAGCTGGACCACAGGCTGGCGATCAACGTGGCCCGGGCGCTGGGGCCGGAGGCACTGAGAAGGGCGTTCACGATCGAGAACCTCGGCTGGCTCTGCCGTGAGTGCCACCGGCGCAAGACCAGGCTTGACCGGAGACTGGCGCGGTTCCTGCGGGCCTGCTCGCTGGACTGGCGTCGGGCGATCCGGGTCTGGCGACTCAACCGCCGGTGGGCCGGAGCGTTCCTCGGGGCCATCGACACGACGGTTACGCGAGAGGGCTTCCGGGACGCGGCCTAGCGGTCGCGGAGTGCCTGACTCAGTGGAACATTGAATACTGGGAGAGCACAATCGACTCTCTGCCCACTTCGGCCGTAACCTCAATTGTGTACACCTCGGGACCATGGCGGTCAATTACGGCAGAGATGTCAGCCCGCACCGCAAAGGTGCTCCCCTGAACAGTCCATTCGGACTCCACAATGAAGACCACGGACACCGGGCGCTCAACACCCTTCTCACTGGCGGCGCGAGCTGTCTCCCAAAGCTCCCGGGCCTCGTCATAGGACTGAGGGACCGGGGCATGATAGATGGCGACACCAAGGCTCTCCTCTGACGACAGGGAAACGCCATTGTGCACCTCTGCCGCGAACGTCAGCACGCCCTCTTCGATCTCCGGAAGCTCCACGTACTCGACATAATTGCCCTCGAACTGCTGGACTGCGGCGAAACTGTGGTGGTCCCACTCGATCCCCCGATGTTGACCCTCCTGACCCACCGGTCCAGGATGGCCTCACGGTGTCCGGTCCTGTCTGGGGGTGGCTGCGACCGCGATGGATACAGTCCGGTTTCGGGCTTGACGGACGCGCCTGGCGACCCACTCGGGCTTTGCTAACATTGGATTAGCCAGTCAACCAACTGACTCTGGATAAGATCTGACGAGCACCCCATCATCGTCTATCCTCAAGAGGTCGATGAATATGGCTATACCAGTCGACACACTTAAAGCCGCGGAGGACAGCATCAGGACGATGCTCAGCCAGCAGTCCGGGGGGGATTGTATTCGATCCGGTCAGGGTTGAGGCCACAACGGACCACTACGGGGATGACAACCTCGACATAGTCGAACGGACCTGTCGTCGTCGGCTGGATGAATTGAGGTGACAACCCAATGACAATGAGACTGGTCAACTGGAACGTGGGTTGGGCCACCCCCCGATCACAGAGGACACCTGAGATACTCAGCCGCATCCACGGGCACACGCCAGACATTGTCTGCCTGACCGAGACACACACAGGGCTGCTGTCCCCGGATGGGCACGTGATCTGCTCGCAGCCCGATACCGGGTACGGGCCCAGGGAGAACATAAGGAAGGTCATGCTGTGATCGCGGGAGCCCTGGGAGCGGGTTGACGATCTGGGACACAGCTCCATGCCTCCAGGGCGGTTCGTGTCCGGCGTAACGCCGACCCCGGTGGGCGAGGTGAACGTTATGGGGATCTGTATACCCTGGTTCGGGTCTCGGTCCGAGACCCGACGTGGGAGTGAACGACAGAGACAGTGGGAGGACCATGCGCTGTACCTGGACTGTCTGTCCGACATGCTGAAAGGGGAGCAGGACAGCTCCCTGATCATCGTGGGTGACTTCAACCAGCGGATCGGACAGGGTGGTTTCGTGCCTCCCAACCTGCGGTCGGCACTGCCGAGCGCGATGCCAGAGTATGTGACCATCGCCACCTCCGCCCTCGGTCACAGGGGCAGCAGGTGCATCGACCACATGGCACTGAGCGAGGACCTGGCGGCTGAGTCTCTCAGCGTGATCAGCAATATGCCTGGCGAGAGGGAACTGTCTGACCACTCCGGCGTTGGTGCCGTCCTGACGTCCCGCAGGGCCGGCCACGAGTGATATGCTCCAACCCAGCCCGCAGATAATTCGCCGGCAGACATGTCTGCCAGTTCAAGACTGAGAGGAAGATTCAATGACAGGGTACTGCCTGAAGTGTCGAGAGAGCCGGGAGATCCAGAACGCACAGCAGGTCACGATGAAGAACGGCAGGGAGGCCACCAGGGGCACCTGCGGTACATGTGGCTCGACAATGTTCCGGATCGGGAAGGCGTTCTGACCTCTCCGAAGCGTCAGGATCGAGCCATGCGGGCATCCTCCTGTGCTGGCGAGCGACCCGGCCTGCTACGACCCTTCTGAGCCTGAGGATGCCGAAACTGGCCAACACACTGTCGTCGGAATGTCCCTTCGGGGAGCAAGCTCAAACCGGAGCCGGCTTTACATAATGTTTATAGGGCGGACCAAGTCAGGGGTGGCGCCTTCCGCCCGCCCAGCGGTGGTCATGCGTCACATTGTGGCTCCCTGCCGGTCCGTCTGGTGCCGAGAGCGAAGGAGTGCGGGTGGTGCTCAGAGGCGAAGCGCGCATCGCCAAGAAGTCGCAGCAATGATGGTACCATCGTTCCTGCGACAACAGGTGGCAGCTGTCAAATGGATCCCACCGACAGTGGTCAGACTAAGGATCCAACGTATCAGTTCTAGCCACGAGCCTCTTTCTGTCCGTTATCCTCATCTGAAGTGACAGACTCCACCACCACGCGCACACCCTGTACAGTACCTGTAACCGCGTCTCTCACGGCATCGCCCGCAGCGTCACTTACGTCGTATGCGGCTTCTACAGCCCCCGTCGCCACGGCTGACGCGGCCTTTTCCGCGTCGACGCCAACGGACTTAGCTGCATCAATGGAGCCTCGAACGGCGGACACGGCAACCGTTGCGAGGTCCTCACCCACTACCGCCGCGCTGCTTATCAGTTGCCGTGAAGTGTCTCGTGCGGCGATCGTTACGTCCCCACCCGTACCTGCGACGGCTGTGATCACTCCGGTAACGATTCCCTGAGCGGTCGTGGTGAGAGATCCTCCTATCTCTCTCGTCCCCTCGATTGCTCCCCTGGTCACCTGCACAACGGAGTCCTCTGCAGTCAATCCCACTGAAGCACCGCCACGCAGGGCACCTTCCACCGCGTTCTGTGTGGCGGTTCCCAGCTCTGCGCCCGCATCGCTGGAGCCACGAATCGCGCCCACCACAACATCGTGAAGCATAACGGTCGTGGCCGTTGCAACCTGGCCGGTGCCCTCAATCACGCCTATGGCGGAGTCTCTGATGACTGAACCCGCTGCGGCCCCGACGTTGCCAGTTGCCTGCAGGACACCCACCACCGCATCCTGGGCCAGGTGCCCCACCTCACCACCAACGGTGCGGGTACTCTTCAACGCGTTGACCGTCGTATCGCGGACAACGTCGATGGCCACTCCGGTAACCTGTCCCGTTCCACGCAACGTGCCTGTTATAGAGTCCCTGACGGCCACACCAACTTTTCCCAAAAAGGACATATCGCTCTCCCTGTCTTGCTATAGTCTCGTCTTATCCAACGGCATCGTAGCATATCTGCCGTTCATCCTTGCTGAGTGTCCATTCGCCGACATTGCTCTGTGCTCGAGTCAGCGCGACCGGCTCCTGTAGACTTTCATCCCCCTTCATACACAGGACGGAACCGAAGGCTGAAAAGTAACACTACATATTACCCTGTCCAACTTTGAGGATTACGCCGATGAGATTGAGATAAGTCAACTGTAGTGGCAAAACTGGAGACCCAGAGGTCCGACCAGCCTTGACTCGATTCCGAACGAGGTTGAGATGACGGAGTCCGTGATCGAGACCGAGATACACCTCTACTACATCACGGCCCATCATGACGACGGATCGGCCAGCATTCACTACGCCATGGCCGACGGCGCAAACGGTTTCGAAAGCGTCCAGTAGCAGCGCCTGGACCTGACACCTCCGGTTCGCGATGGCCGGGCTGCTATCCCCAGTCCGGCCATCGCATCTGTGTGCGGGGACGCAGCGCCTGGACGAAGCCGAGATACCGCCTTGAATCGCCTGACCACCGGGCGGGAGCGGATTGGAGGGTTGCCGGCCCGATGCTACTCTGCCCTCATACACTCATACACTTGGAGGAATGCGCCAAATGTATGGCATCATTGTCTCAGGAGGCACGGTCGTAGACGGCTCAGGTGGACCGTCTTTCCCCGCCGACGTCGGCATCGAGGACGGTCGCATCGCCACTATTGGGGACCTGTCCCAGTCTGAGACCGGGCGCGTAGTCGATGCACGGTACCATGCCGTGTCGCCGGAGTTCATCGACACCGCTACCTGCGACATCCCGCGCCAGTTCCCCATCGGCAACCCGTACGGCAGGGTTGACGGCGAGGTGACAGTGCACAACGACCAGTGCACAGGTGTCCTTGCAGGCCGCGAGATTCCGTAAGCATCGAAGCAAACCCTGTGGCTGGATACCCGGCATTGAGGGGAAGTGCGCCCTGTTCCTCCGCAGCTCCTCACGGTAAGACCGCTGAGCTCCCGTCGGATCCGGCGTCCCGGGATTCAACCTCATTCAGCGCGTACGAATTGACATAATGTTTATAGGGCGGACCAGTTCGATTCTTTTGAACTGGTCATCGTGCCACAGCAGCTGCTCGGCAGTGCTTGCTGGCGGGGCCCATACGGCGTGCTCGTCTTCTCCAACCGGATGGGGTTCGCACCTGGAACTTATGCCGACGAACGCCCGTTTCCAAACTCGTCAGAGTATCTAAGCGGCGCGGCCAGGATTGCTGTATCCCCTATCGTGGTCACGCAAGCAGACGCGAAAAAGATACGCTTCTCGAACGGATCGACAAGCATCTCCGGGAAGTTGGTTATGTTGCCGGCGCCACTACTGTAGCAGTGGCTGGCAGCGGCCGAGAGCAGCCAAATGTGTGGCCGAACGTTCAGCACGGTTCCAGATCGCTCACGATTTTCAGATTCGGATTGTCTGTCAGTATGGACGGAATGCAACCAGTGAGGCTCGTCTCATGCAAATACAGAGTCGTCAATTGAGTCAAGTTACCCAACTCTGCTGGCACTTCCCCGGTGAGATTGTTCTTATCCAACCTCAAGGTTTTCAGCTGGGCGAGGTTTCCCAACTCCGGCGGTATACTTCCACTGAGCTCGACCCCGGTGAGTACCAGCGTCTCGAGGTCTTTGAGGTTCCCCAACTCTGGTGGAATCGGCCCGGACGGGGAGTTTCGGTTGAACAGCTGGATGCTCTTCAGCCCCGTGAGTTGCCCGATTTCGGGAGGGATGCTCCCTTGCAGCAGTGTGTCGAAGTGGTTGGGCGGGGCACCCAGTCCCACCACACGAGGAAGACCGCCGCCGATCGTAATCCCCTCCCAGGCGTCTATCGATTGGTTTGGGCCCCAGCGAAGAAGCACACCCTCGCCCGCTAATGTGTCACGCATTTGCAGCAGCGTCTGGCAGTCCCGAACCAGGCCCAGATTTCTCTTGGGACTACGCACCACCGTGCCATCCCAGCACGCGTCTACGTCTCTTTCAACACTTTTGTCTGTCCGCCAATCGGAGTTCTCCGCTACGAAGTCGCCACGTACGTACCGCGCCAATATCCGTTCCTCAGAGCCATCCAGGGCAGTCGTGTATAGAACAGCGTCCTGATCCTGGCCCGTGAACCTGGCGACTATGAGGCGGGAACCGTCAGGGGAAAATCCGGCGCCAGTCTGCGGACTCAAACCCTCCTGAACCGTGCGAAAGCCCGTCCCATTCGGACGGACAGAGTGCAGTCCCATCTCCCAGGCACGGACAGTCGCCCCGTCCGAGCGGGTAGAGACATGGCCCCCTGGAGGATATGCGTAGAACCGGATCTCCGAACCGTCAGGCGACCACCACACCGCGTGCTGATATGAGTCGTAGTGTGGGCTCGGTGGGAATGGCCTGTTAATCGAGAAGACGCGCCGTAGGGTGGCCCCATCCCCATCGACCAGGTAGAGAACTGTATGTTCGTCCTCAGTCGTGTTGAACACCAGACTCTGACTGTCAGGTGACCACGCCGGGTCACTGAACCACGAATCCGACTCCATCACCCTCGTGAATTCCGTGCCGTCCGATCGTACAGTGGAAACGAAGTGCCGGACTGGGACAAACTTATCCTCCTTCATGCCCCGGTCATGATCGGTGAACGCTATGGATCGCCCGTCAGGCGACCACACGATCTGCGGGTCGTGGTAACTCGAGTTCCCAGCGCGCGCAATGAAACGCTCATCGGTACCATCTTGGGACATCGTGTAGATTGCTGCGGTAAAACCTTCTCTGCGGGTTACGAACGCGATTCTGCTCCCGTCGGGAGACCATGCAGGACTGCCGTCGCCATATTCGTCGCTGGTTAGCCTCCTATGGTCCGTACCATCCAGCTTGGATGTGGCAATCTCAAAGCTGTGGACCCTGTCCCAGGGCATCCCCGTGGCATATCTAAAGGTGCTGTATGCCACACGCGAACCGTCGGGAGAAATATCAGGAGTGAGATCGCGAAGAAAGTAACCGGGCGCCGTCGGGCCGCCAGGAATTCTACTCAGGCGAGATCCATCCGAACTGACGGAGAAGATTGATCGTCCCAGACTGAATACGACGTATGAGCCGTCAGGAGACATCTGGGGTAGCCATGGCCCATGCGGTCGAGTTCCCGGCGGCTCCGGCCAGTTGGAACTTCCGGCATCGCATTCGGACACGGCACCTGTGGTGAGTAGCACCGCCAGTGCCAGCACGATGCCACGGGTGGCATGGATTAAAATCTGTGGGGCGAAGTCACTCAGGGCTGGTCATCCATCTGTCTGATACAGTGAGTATATTGCCATTATGTCAAAGGGATGTGGGTTACAGTCCTTCGGGCTCACGTTTCGCCCTGGTCTCTCGACCGTCTCTCTGGCGGAGCGCGTCATCCGGGCGACCCGCAGGTCCTCGATTGCAATCAGGTTGAACTTCCAGGCCCTGAACGCCCTTTGCAGGACCGCAGGTCCCAGTGCCCGGGCCACGTTCATCGCGAGCCTGTGGTCGAGCTATGATGCAATATCACCGCAGAAGTCGCACATCGTGATCTGAATGCCGGGCTTCTGGTCGCTGGCCACACGGTAGGCATCCAGGCAGTAGCCGTGCCAGGTTCCTTGCGCCCTCACCACGGCTTGTCGCATCTAGGGCAAGGCGCACAGACAACCTTAGCCCAGTCCCGCGTCGTCATGGCAGTGATGAGCAGACGACAGTGGATACAGCGCCCCGCATACCTTGGTGGTTTCTTGTCCGTCATGTCGTCTCCATTGTTTCGAGCCGCTTCGACGCGGCAGTGGCGCGACGTGGGAGATCAATCAAGCATTTGATCGCGAGGTACCTGGCGTCCGGCTGACGATTCTCCGCGGTCCCGGGGAAAGTATCCGACGCCGCCGGCTACTACTCGGCAAAGGCAGCTGAAGAGATAGATGCGCTGGGAGTGGGCCCGTTCATCGCACCGGACCAGACCCGCCACGGCAGGATGTCGCCCGCAGCGCCCCGCGGTCGCATACACAGCCGGCTGTCTCCCAGGGACCGGATGCGACGGAAGCTGCAGATCAGGCGGGGTCGGCAGCGTTACGCTCTTCGAATAGAGACGGTATTCGGCCAGATCAAGCAGGGCCGGGGCTTCCGGCAGTTCCTGCTGCGGGGACTGGAGAAGGTGAACGGAGAGCGGTCGCTGATCTGCACCGGTCACAACCTGTTGAAGCTGTTCCGATCAGGTGCCGATCTGCCCGACAAAGCACGGGTCAACAGGTCTGTCCAACGCAGCAGCGACTTCGCCGAGATCGTGAACACGGGGCTGTTGGCAAAGCGACCTGGCGGGTCTGAGTGGCTGCGACCGGCGACAATAGTCGTCGCAGCCTGATCTCCCTGACTCACCAGGTCCGTCAGTCATTCCTCAGACGGGCTGCTAGTAACGTCTCGTCGTAGCTGGCCCGGACCGGCTCCTGAAACAGTCGCTACAGTAGACCGGGCGGTCTCCTCGAGGTCGGAAAGGCACGGTGGTGTCCTTACCGCATTCGGCGCATACCGCCGGATGCATTTCCCGAGTGTCTTGACCATACCCACTGCTGAAGCCACCACGGCTGTCGTTCTGGCTGCGTCTCGCCTGACGGCAGGACGGACAGCGTCTGGGCTCATTCGTGTAGCCCTTCTCGGCATGATATGCCTGGTCATCAGCGGTAAAGGTGAACGCTTGATCACATTCCGAACACGATAGGGTTCTGTCTTGATAGTTGGTAATGGTGATCTCCTTACAATTCATCGTAACTTCAATTGACCGTTAGACTGCGGCAGCATGTAAACAGACGCAATACGGCCTGGGGAGATCCGAAGGGAAGCAAGTGAGGAACCGGAGGGTGAACTGGGGAACCAAGGGGCGACCGAGGGAGCTCTGAGTGCTGCCACCAAGGTCAGCGTATCACAGAAGCCAGAACCGGTGAAAGTGCAGGCTCCGCGTCGAACCTGTATCAATTTTGTAGGTGACTCAATAAGCAGCAGCGTTTCGGCGGGATTTGGACGAACGAATGCGGGCGAGACACCCGCGCTCCTGAACATGGTCAAGCAGCCGCACCTACAGAATTGTTACAGGCTCGTAGGTTCGCCCTATAAATCTTATGTAAAGCCGGGCCCGTTTCTGCCTCGCAGTCCAGTGATTCCGCGAAGCGACTGAACAACGGCAGAGGAGATCCTTCGTTTGTGGCCGAAGGCATCCGGTCCTGACGGCGCATGGTGTCCATGTATTCAAAATTACCTGACCACTGAGCCCGCTGTGTGTCGTGGCACGTTGTGATACGTTACGCTGGCGTACCGCGCCAGGACACACGACGACTCAGGGGGGCAGCATGATCGTCGCGCTACTTGCCGAAAAGGGCGGCACCGGCAAGACCACGCTCGCGACCAACCTCGCGGGCATGCGTGCCTAAGAACCGCAGGGTGCTGCTGATCGATGCCGACCGGCAGGGCAGCTCTCACTTCTGGGCACAGCAACGGGCCAGGGTGAGTGTGTTCAAGCTGGACTCCGAGACGCTGCACGGAGAGTCGTTCGCCAGACGCCTGCGGAACCTTGTGCCCCGGTATGAGGACGTCATCATAGACACCGGCGCAGGCGACAACATCGAGATGGAGGCCGCGCTTGCGGCCGCCGACTGCGCGATCGCACCGGTCCAGCCCTCTGGCGTGGACGTCGCGACCATGGCACTGGTCGACAGCCTCCTGCGGGACGTCCGACAGAGCTGGGTTCGCGTGTTCCCGATGTGAGTGTGCCTGGGCTTTGTCGTCCATCTGGCGTTCGACCTCTTTCCCCGGGGATGGACGAGTTACCCGCTGATCAGCTTGCCCATTTAAGGATGGCTGCTCGGCTGGGCTTCCATCGTGTGGCTGGCCGGAAGCGTACTGATGTGTGCATACTGGGCGGTCTGGCTTGTCCCCGAAATGCTGGAGCCTTTAGCCGGGTGCGGAAGAACGGGGCTCAGGGCGGCGTAGAGAGAGCGTTGGTCGCACAGGACCCTTCATTTCGGTGATTTCAGGCTCATGACGGTCTCATTTGCCGCTCTCAGAGCCCCAACCGGGGCCTGACAGGCGCACCTCGACCACGGCACACTACCCGAAGACAGGCACCTCGGCCTCCAGCTCGGGTATCAACCTCGACATCCTCATCAGGATCCCCCGGACGAACCGGGGAGAGACCGGTTCTGATCGTTCTACGACATGGGGCATGCGACATTTCTCCAGAGTGTCGAAGGATAAGCCCTGATCACCTTGAGGAACGCTGTACCGGTCGTTAATCTCCTGAATGAGGGGCAAACATAAACCCCACTGTGGAGTTGAACGCAATGATCCCGAGGAGACCACATCTGCTGTCAAAGTCGAGGTTCATCGCCGGACTCCAGTGTTTGAAACGTCTCTACCTGGAGTGTAACCACCGAGAACTCGCGGACCCGGTCAGCCCAGGACAGCAGGCGATCTTCGATGCCGGCACAGCAGTCGGCGAGCTGGCCAGAAGACGATTCCCAGGGGGCATCCTTGTCGAAGAGGAATACCTCAAGCACGCTCAGGCCGTCCAGACAACCGAAGAACTTCTTCTCGATCCCTCTGTGCCAGCCCTGTACGAAGCTGCATTCACGTCTGACGGGGTCAGGACGAGAGTCGACGTACTCAGTCGAGTTGATGATCTTGAATTCGATCTCGTGGAGGTCAAGTCCGGTACCAGGGTCAGGGACGAGCACATCTGGGACGTGGCGATCCAGATGCATGTGGTTGAAGCGTCAGGTGTCACGATTAGGTGCGCGTACCTCATGCACATCGACAACACCTACGTGTACAGCGGTGGAGACCATGATCTGGACCAGCTATTTTCCCTGGAGGACGTGACCGACGAGGTCAGAGCGTATGCCGAGTCGGAGATGGCCGGTGACCTGGCACGTATGTGGGAGTCATTGGAGAACGATGAGACACTGGCGATCAAGGCCGGGCCTCACTGCAAGATTCCTTATGTCTGTCCATTCTTTGGACACTGCCACCGTGATGAGCCAGAGCATTCGATCAGGGAATTGCCCAGGTTGAGCCAGGAACTGCGAGGCCGGCTGAAGACCTCAGGAATCGATGGCATAGTCGATATCCCCCCGGGGTTCACGGGGCTGTCCGGGATGCAGCGGAGGGTCCTGAACAGCGTGATTTCCGGGGATCCCTACGTCGGTCCTGAACTTGCATCGAGACTCACCGAGATCACCTTTCCGGCCAGCTTCCTGGACTTCGAGGCGCTTAGTCCGGCAGTCCCTCTGTACCGCGGCACGAGGCCCTACCAACCGGTGCCGTTCCAGTGGTCGTTGCATGTTCTTGAATCCGAAGGGGGACTGACCCACAGAGCATTCTTGGACGACGGCCAAGGAGACCCTCGGGAGCGCTTTGTGACCAGTCTTCTGAATGCCGTCCCACCAGAGGGCAGCATAGCCACATACTCGAGCTACGAGATCGGAGTGATGACGGGACTGGCACAGTCACTCCCGCTATACGAAGACCGCCTTCTGGAACTGTGCGGACGCGTGATCGACCTACTGCAAGTCATAAGGAGCAACTACTATCGTCCCGGATTCCACGGCAGCTTTTCACTGAAGTCGGTGGTTCCGGCCCTGATCCCTGACCTGAAATACGACGATCTGGATATTCCAGAAGGTCTGACAGCCTCGGCGGCCTATGCCGGACTGGTTGCCGGCAAGACTCCGGATTCCGACAGACGCACCATTAGGGAGGCGCTCCTCGCCTACTGCGCACGGGACACGGAGGTCATGGTACGCCTCTATAAGGCGCTCCTTGCGGAATCGAGCTGATAACACCCCGCTCACTGACACGCGATTCAAGATGGCACTGTAGGCGAGCTGCGGTCATAGGGGTTCATGTTCTCGTGCCCAACGGGCGCTGGGGTGGGAGTCTAGGCAACACGCAGGCTTGGTAAGCATTCACAGAAGGTAATCAGCGTCTCACCTGAACAAAGAGACTGTTGGGACCATTGCTCGTTACCAGGCTAACACCGGAAGAATAGTCTCGATGCCTGGTCCGCAAACCATAGCCATTTGCGCCCTGGAGCCAGACCCAGTCGTACTGTCAAGGGCGGGAACCGCGTCGCTGAACTGGGCCGCGGACACTCCAATCAAGAACTGGGACGGCATCTCCGTGGGTGGAACACCACTGCGCGTCACCGATATATCTCTGGCTGCAAGA
>CBDCEF010000003.1:0-508380 GCA_965215735.1 Dehalococcoidia bacterium
AGAGAAGGGACACCGCCCGTTTCGCCTAGTATGTAGATGAACGTCGAACGTCGCCAATTATAACCCCCGTGGTTATATCACATCAATCTCGCTGATACACCTTGCGGGGTCGGCCTCAGCCAGCACAGGGGGTCTGTGGCCGGTGCGGATGAACTCGGCGAGCAGTTTGCCGGCCATCGGGCCTCGTCCGAAGCCGGAGCTTGCGAGGCCGCCTGCGATGTACAGGTTCTCCCGCTGGGGGATGCTGCCGATCAGTGGGTCGCCATCAAGCGAGAACGGCATCAGTCCGGCCCACGTCCGCGCGATGGGCAGTGCGGACAACATCGGGAGCACCTCGGAAGCGTGGCCCTTGTTGACCTCGATTCCGGTTGGCTCGACCGTCGTGTCGTAACCCACAAGCTGACGGTCGCCTCCGAAGATGATTTCGCCATTGCGTCGCTGACGACCATACAGGTGCCGCGTTACGCGAGAACTGCCTTGATGAGTGAGCTCAGGAGGAGTGTTCTCATCAGAGCCGTCGTCGATGCTCCATGTGTGAGCCGACTCAGCCGAGGACATAGTCTGGAAGACGCTGGGCGGGAGGCTCTCGGTTGCCCACATCTGTCCTCGAAACGGGACTATCGGAATGCGCAGTCCCAGCATCTCACCAACGGGCGCGCACCAGGCTCCCGCGGCGATCACGAGCGACTGGCACCTGAACTCCCCGTGGCTGGTGGCAACTGCGTAGCTGCCGTCGGGTCTCGACTCAATGTCGGTGACAGCGTGATTCGTGAGGATGCGCGCTCCGGCCGATGCGGCCGCCCGCGCAAAGGACCGCGTGGCCTTCACAGGGTCGGCCTGTGCGCGGAGCGGGGTGTACATGTATCCGAGCAGGTCCGGGTTGATCTCCGGCTCGATGGAGTGGGCCTCGCGAGGCGTGATCAGCTCGATCTGGTGGCCCTGACTACGCTGGGCCACCACTCGGTCTCGCATGTAGTCGTACTGCTCAGGCGTGTGGATGGCCGTAAGCGATCCGGACTGCCTGAACTCGATGTCATACCCGAGATCAAGCTGTAGCTCCTTGAAGAGCTGGAGACTGCCCATCGTGAGATAGGCGCCGAGGTCGGGGACGTCGCCCCAGCCGGTCGCGCCGATCTGTCCGGCGTTGACACCGGACGCCTCGGAAGCGATCTCGCCGCGTTCGAGCAGCGCGACGTCGCCACCCAGTCTCGCGAGATAGAAGGCGGTGGACGCTCCCGCGATACCACCGCCGATTACCAGAGTTTGCACCTCAGGCACGCTTCGGTCCCACTACGGGTAGTGCAGCCTGCCCTGCCTCTCGGTGAAGGCGCGTAGCAGGTGTCCCTGACCCGTCGTGACGTACAGGGTTGACAGGTCCTCGTCGCCGAAGGAGCAGTTGGTCGGCTGATCGACGTTGAGCGGATGCGTCTCGATCACCTCACCCGAAGGAGAGAAGACATAGATCATCGGGCCTGGCCCGCCGGCACGGTTTCCGGCAGTGGCGACAATGTTGCCCTCGACGTCGAGGCACATGCCGTCGATGCCCCTGTTAGCTCCGAAGTCGTGTATTACCTCTCCGTCGCCGAGGCTGCCGCCTTCGTTGACCGGATAGGCTCGCAGCTCACGCTTCTCCTCGGGGAGTCGTCCGCTCTGCGCAACGTATAGCGTGTGGAAGGCCAGAGAGAAGAGCAGGCCGTTGGGCCGCGTCGTGTCGAAGGTCACGCGGTCTACTGACCAGGAGCCGTCATCCTGAGGGTCGAGTCGATACACCGAGTCGTGGTCGAGATCCTTGTTGGAGCGGTCGTTCGACCACGCTCCCCCGGCGCCTTCGTAGAACGGATCAGTGAACCATACCCTGCCCTTGTGGTCGATCGCGAGGTCGTTGGGGATGTTGAGCTTTTGGCCCTCGAAGCCGTCCGCCAGCACGGTCGCGCTGCCGTCATCTTCGTAGCGAACGACGCGGCGCCCGCCGCCCTCACAGGCGAAGAGCGTGCCGTTGGCGTCGAGCATCAGACCGTTGGCGTTGTTGGTGCCTTCCTTGTAGATGGTCGATGCGCGTGCCACGGGATCGTATCGCATGATGTAGCTGTACGGGATCAGGGTGAACAGCAGGCCGCTGCCGTCCCAAGCCGGGCCTTCAGTCGTGCCGCCATACGGTCCGTTCATGTTGGTAAAGTTCCAGGTCAATGTTCTGCTTCCTCTCTGTTGACTGGCAGCTGCCGACCGATGGCTGCCGACTTGTAGTTCCGTCGCATGACATTATGACAGGTTTGGTGCGAGTCAACGAGGGTCGGGGGTCGGCACGGAAGCTTGGGGCAGACCCCCTTTCAGGTCGTCTGTGTATTCACTCGTCAGCAGCCTACGGAATGCTGTTGAACAACTTGGTTTCGTCATCTCGAGAGACCCGGTTGTTTACAAGAAGTCCTCCAAGTACGGAGTACGTCAGGTAGTCTTTCTGACGACCACGGAAGTCGGACCGAAGATTGAGCATTCTTGCGATCTCTGAGTTCCGCAATCCCTGTGGGTTCTCTGAGAGCAGTTCAAGGATAGCGTCCTCGATGAGACGCAGCCCCGACAACGCTTTTCGCTGAGCAGTTGATCACTACTCATCGCACATTCCCTCCATGCATTAGGCGGCCGCGTGGCCGATTTTCATATGACGGTCAACACAAGCTGAACAACAAATAGTGTCACAGTTTTCTTCCTCGCATGTCTGAGAATCGTAATCGCACACTCCTCGGCTACAGATTAAGCAGGAGTAGCAATGTCTGGAATCCAGATCGAGGCCACACACATGGCAACTCTGGTCGTCTAGTGGGCGACCACAATAGTGACAGTCTCCAGTGTTATCTTCACGAGTAAACAACATTATGACCCCAATCGAGTTTGAAGTTCCTAAAATATATTCTCAGCTATCACTCCCTCAGCTTTCTTCCTGCATCAAGGACTGTCGCTGATCTGGATGCGATATCAAACACTCTTAACTGTTGGATACGTTAGATTGTGGAGTTTCTCATCTACGAGACTCCCGGGAGCTTAGCCATAGTATCGGCGGTCGACTCCACATCTAGTAACTGTGCCCTGCCTCTACGGCGTTGGATTTCCTCGTACTCGCTGGGGCTACGCTGTCCCTTTCGACTATTGCAGTCCTGACAAGCCACTTGCAGGTTGCTAATCTCATCTGTGCCACCCAATGCGAGGGGCAGCTTGTGGTCGATTTGTAAGACATCCCAGTTCGAAGTCCCGCAGTAAACGCACTTGTAGTCGTCTCTAACAAGGACAGCCTTTCGCCGCCCTTCTGAAATGCGTCGGCGACGACTGGGTATAGACGGTTTCTCTGAACATCTCGAACAAATCAGAGATCCCTCAGTCGCGTTACGTGTAAAGCAGACCTGACACTTTGCCTTCACTAACTCAAACCCCGTGATCAGCAAAATCTACCTATTAAGTTTGGTGGGCTCTACCTGCCCGACCGCAGGCGGTGGAGCTCGGACTCCAATTGCCTCACGCGCTCCTCGGCAGCCTGGCGGGCCGCAGCCTCGGCGTCGCGCTGAGCTTTGGCTTCGGTTAGGTCGGGCAAGTACTCTTCTGTGGCAGGGTCCCAGAAGCGGAGGGTGCCGCGGTCCCAGTGCAGCTCGAGCCCCAGTGCTTCGCTGTATCCTCGAAGTACGCCATCCGGCCCTGATAGGACTGGGATCGGGACGTATTCGCCGTTGGCGAGGCGATCACCAGCCAGCGGAGCGTCGTGGTAGCGTCCGCCAGTGTGGTCGAAACGCCACTGTTCGCGAACGCGATAGGAGGCGTAGATTTCTCGTTTGACCGTGTAGTCCCGCCGGCCCGTGCTCTCAGAGGCCACCTCAAGCACGAAGTCCGGGGGCTTTCCCACTTCGCTGATCGTGTAGCCGTTGGACTCGATGATCGACGCCGGGGGTATGGTGACGTCGAACGCGACCAGGCAGTCAGGCTTGGGAGCGCGTCTGAGGTCACTGGCATCGTAGCAGAGGTAGCCGTCACCGCCCACAAGAATATCGGAGCGTTCACGGAAGTAGTCATTGAGTAGCACGTAGGCATTAGATACATGGGGAAGTTGCTGCATGGCGTCCGATGGCTTGGGCGAGTCGGGCAATCGCGTGAGTTGCCGATGGCGGCCCGTCTTGGGTATGTGTCCTGTGGTCATGTGATACCTCCAGTGAGGCGGTTCACGCGGTGGCGATGCTCAGATGATAACACGGGCGTTTGGAGCGGCCTTTGTCAGTAGCCCGTCCTGGACTGGTTGGCCAGGTGATAAAGGGCGGCTCTCACTCCTCACTCCTCTCCACTCACTCCTCAACTTCACCGCCTTGACCCCAACAGAACTTATGTACTATTATCTCCACCAGAGTATACGACTCCCAACTAACAGACAATGTCCCTATCCCAATTCATCAGAGACAACACAAACGATGGCCGAGACATGGCCAGCGTCCTCATCGACGTGATGAATGGCCGTATCGACGGCACCAAGGTGAGCCACAGGCTCACTGCCGCCAGGCTGCTCATCATCTACGGATACGATGACGCCGACGACTTCATCGCCGACAACACTCCCATCACTTCCGAGACGGACCCGGACGATAGAGTGTGGGTCATCATTGACCCCGACCTTACCAGGCTCATCAGGTTCAAGACCGACGATGGACGAGCCATGTGCCTGTTCCTCATAGAGGTCATGCAGGGTAAGGTGGAAGGCATCAATGTCGGACACCGGGTGTCGGCGGCGAGAGAACTTCTCAACCGCGCATTCGGCAGGTATCAGAGCAGACCATTGCCCAAGCCTCCCGGTTCGCCCACGCCGCGACGCTCGACCCACAAGACTCACCAGCGGGTTGCATCTACTCAGACCCCGTCAGCCGCTACGGTTTCCGCTCCCCAGCCAGTGGTCCTGTCTGAACCTGACCGGGAGTCGCGGCCTCTGGCCTACGGCGGCTACATCGACGGCGATGTTGACCCAGACCCATGGCTGGCCGTCTATGACACCAAGCTCTACGAGTTCATGAACGAGTGTGAAGACCCCGACTTCGATCCATCAATTGCTGCTCGCGACGAGGAGTACTTCAAGTCATACACCGGCTGCAAGGACCCTGAGTGCGAAGTCCACGGCGACCCCCCGGAAATCGTCTTCGACCCCAACGACTACCATTATTGACCATCTCGGTAGCTCACCAGCCATCGGGGCAACAGTCCCCTCTCCCTCACGGCTGACAGGGGTATGTATTCGCAAATCGTCATTCCGCCGGACATAGGGTAGTACCTACAAAGTAGTGCTACTATTGACTGGTCATAATGACCGGTAGGAGGAGTCCGTGCGTGAGGTTCAAGCGACGGTGGTGAAGGCCCGGCTTGCGGAGCTGCTTCGCGATGTCGAACGTGGTGAGTCGATAACAATCACGCGCAACGGCAGGAAGGTCGCGGCATTCGTTCCTATTGAAGACGATGAGAGGAAACGGCGCAGACAAGCTATGGACCGTTTCATGGAAATGCGATCTAAGTGGAAGCCCGCCGGCATATCCGTTGAGGAGTTTATGGACTGGCGGCACGAAGGACACCGGTATTGAATGTGAAGCCAGGCTAGATCACCTCTTTGGACTCTCCCACTTCTTCGGCGGATACGCCTTCGATCTCTGCGCCGACGACCTTGATCTGGCCGAACTCTTCGCGGAAGCCGTTGTGCATGGTGCGGGCGTCGGAGCTGTACAGCACGAAGCGCACGCCCTCTTTCAGCCACTTGGTGGTCAGCTCGATGGTCTGATGGTGGAACAGGTTCGGGACGTTGTGCTTCTGGCAGACGCGAATGACCTCGCGCAGGGCGGCCTCGTAGTCGGGGTGGTCGTACTCGTCGGGGATGCCGAGGGTGATGCTCAGGTCGTTGGGGCCTACGAACACGGCGTCAATGCCGCCGACCGAGAGGATGTTGTCGAGGTTCTCGATGGCGGGCACGCTCTCGATGCCGATGATGCAGACGCTGTTGCGGTTGCGAGCTTCGAGGTACTCTCTGGTCGCCTGGGACGGGAACTCGCCACTGTCCATGACCTTGCGGACCGTAGCACCCTTCAGTGGTCGCCACTTGGCCGCCGCGACCACTTCCTTGACCTCATCGACGGTCTCGCAGTAGGGGGCGAGTATGCCGTGCGCTCCGGCGTCCAGAGCCATCGTGACGTAGTGGGAGTCGGGGATCGGGATGCGCACTATAGGGGCGACCCCGCTGAACGAGAACGCGGCGATGAAGTCGGCCATCTCGGAGCGTCCACGCGGGGAGTGCTCGCTGTCTATAATTGCGTAGTCCAGGCCGAAGGCGGACATGGGTGTTGTCCAGCGCGGGTTGCGGCTCATGCTGATCATCGTTCCGTAAACGACGCCGCCTGATTGGACTTTCTGCTTAAGCTCGTATCCGTTCATAGGTTGTCCTCCTGCGATTGGTGTCGAGATTGGAAACTGGGTTCGCGGTGGCCGCGAACGCGGTCTGAGTTTATCAGCTTGCCGTTGAGTTGATAAGCTGGGGGTTGAGATGGGAGGCTGAGGCAAGTTTGTAGGTGAGGAACATCACCCCTCACCCCGACCCTCTCTCTGAAGGAGAGGAAGTTTTTCAGTTACACAGGGAGATGACCGTGGCAAAGAGAGTAATCATAGATACAGACCCCGGGATTGACGACACCGCGGCGATTCTGTTTGCGCTGGGCAGTCCTGAGCTTCAGGTGGATGCGCTGACAACGGTTTTCGGGAACGTGTCTGTCGAGCAGTGCACGACGAACGCGCTGCGCATATTGGAGGCGGCTGGTCGGGAAGATATCCCGGTGTATCCAGGGTCGGGCAGGCCGTTCGGGATGGGAGAGCCCGCGTTCGCGCAGTACATCCACGGCAGCGACGGGCTGGGAGACTCCGACACGCCGGAGCCGACCATCTCGGCGCAGAGTCGGAATGCTGTGATGGAGATCATCGATCGCGTCCTGGAGTCGCCGGGTGAGATCACTGTCCTCGCGATTGGAAGGCTCACGAACGTAGCGCTGGCCATCAACGTGGAGCCGTCAATCGTCGACGCGATGGCTGAGGTGATCGTGATGGGCGGGGCAGTTACCGTGCCCGGCAACGTCACTCCGGTCGCAACAGCCAATCTCTGGGGCGACCCGCAGGCGGCGGACGTGGTGTACAAGTCGGGCGTGAAGGTCGTGCAGGTGGGTCTGGACGTGTGCAGAAAGGTCGAGTTCACACCCGAGCAGCTCGCGGAGACGTGGAGCGCGGACACCCGGGGAACACGGCTTCTGCAGGGAGCGGTCGCGTTCATCCAGCAGGCGTACAACCGGAGAGGGCGACTGAGCAATCCGGCCGGCGCGCAGTTCAACGACGTTCCTGCGGTGGGGTACGCAATCGACCCATCGCTGTACACGATGCGGGAAGCTTTCGTCAGGGTCGAGCATCTTGGCGAGATGACCAAGGGGCAGACCGTCGCCGACTTCGAAGGCCAGACGGGGAACCCGACGAACGCGTCCGTTGCCGTTGACGTGGACGTGCCCGGGCTGACCAATCTATGGGTGGAGAGAGTACGGGGGCCGCGAGCCGGGTGAGAATGGTCGGACGGGCCTGTCTCAAATCTGTGGGTGGAGGTATCACCCTCACCCCAGCCCTCTCCCTGAGGGCGAGGGGGCAGTTGTCTTGTTGACCAACCTGTTTCCCGAAAGTGAAACGGCCCTGCATGGCATTTGCGATTGACTGAGGGACGCTTTACTGATACTGTAGTATCAATAGACATATCTCCAGCTTTGTCCAGCGTCCGTTGCTTCACTGCCAGACGGAAGATAGGACTCTCTTGACACCATGACAACCACAACCACTGAGCGTCCCATTGTCCGTCCGGACCTGCTTGCAGTACTTGAGGACGGGGGCTACCGGATCACGGAGCCGAGGCGCAACGTAATCGCCGCGCTCGACCAGAAGGACGAGGGCTTTACCGCCGAAGAGTTATGCAGCGAGCTTCCAGGAGTCGGGCGGGCCACCGTCTATCGCACAATCAAGCTGTTGCAGAAGTCTGGTGTGATATGCAAGCTGGCGATGCCGGACGGCGCGCCGAGGTACAGCCTGGCCCGCGTAGACCACCACCACCATACGGTGTGCGTGAAGTGCGGCACTATCGGGGAGTTCAAGCACGCGACGATCGAGCGGCTGCTGCGGGCGGTTAGCCAGGAGGTATCGGGTGAGATCGTCGGGCACCGTCTCGATGTTTTCATCTCGTGCACCGATTGCGATGATCCCGTCCGCTGGCCTGTGGATGCTGAGTTCGGTCACAGGGGCCACTGAAATCGAAGGGGGTGATCCCAAGGACCACCCCCTCGGCTTATCTAGGGACTGTATCCGCTGGGTTGGGTCGAACCGATAGACTCGGACAGTGAGTCGGTGATGTGCCTGAGCAGGAACTTGAAGTCCCTGTACGAGTCGAGACTACCGAGATTGGACTCCAGCGGCCACAACTCCTCCATCAGCATCGAAAGCTCGTGTCGCACGTATCCGGAATCTCTGTCGTCGATGTGCGGAAGGCTGCTGTAGCGGTCTGATGACAGCGCGACCACGGCTCCGAAGCGCATGAACGGGTCTGCGCCAGACCCCAGATCGGCCATGATCACGCCCTCCTGCCGGTTGGATGTGCCGTCCGTGGGGGTGACCCAGCGGAGCTCCACGTCGCCGATCTGCACGAGCTTCGAGTCGGCGGCCAACTCTCCCTCGTGGGTGAGCTCGACTTCGTAGAAGACGGTCGTGGCGGCACCCACGGGTATCTCAGCGAACTCCTTGCGGTTTTCGGTGAAAGACTCGTCGGACGTTATACGGTTCTCATAACCAATCATCCGCCAGGTGGCCACCATGGCAGGGTCCCAGGTCACCTGCGCCCGTGTCTGGTCGGCGAACGGTACGGACAGGGCGAGCCAGTTTTCGCGGCTGAACGTCGCCCGGGCCTGGTCGGTCGTGCTCAGATACCGGTACCAGCCATTGCCGTGCTGGGCGAGCTGTTCGAGCAGGTAGTCGTTGTAGTTATTGATCCCGACTCCGATAGTGATCAGGCGAAGTGGGTTGCCGCTGTCACGGTCGCTGGCGGATTCGAGAATGGCAAACGGGTCGGTGGCGTCCACGTTAGCGACGCCGTCTGACATCAGGATGATGTAGTTGTACGCATCCGGTCGTTCGCGCCGCATCCGGTCGGCCATTCGCACACCGAGGTCGAGTCCGGCCTGGACGTTGGTGCTGCCGTGGGGCGCAAGCTGGCTGATCGACCACCGGACGTCGTCGTGATCCGGCCGCCGGTGCTTAACGGTGTACTCGTGTATCACGTCCGTGGTGAAGTGAACGACGCCGATGCGGTCGTCTCTTCCAAGGCTTCTGCGGATGGACTCAGCGGCCTCGCGTGCGATGTCCACACGGTTGCCGTCAGCCATAGAGCCGGACGCGTCCAGGACCAACGTCACGTTGACGGGCTTCTCGTCGCGCAGCTCAGGGGCCTGGAATCCAAGCCGTACGAGATAGGTGCGCTCGTACAAGGGGTGCTTCATGACGTCTGTGGACATCGCGAAGCTGTCGTGGTTCGAGGGCATGTCGTAGCCGTAGTTGAAGGAGTTGATCCACTCCTCCGCCCTGACGGAGTCGGGGTCGACCTCGTAGCCTGAGTGAGCCCAGTTCAGCGCGAGGTGGTACGAGGTGCGGTCGGTATCCAGGCTGAACGTGGAGATGGCGTCGTCCTCCGCCCAGACGAATCTTGAGCGTCGGTAGTCTTCGAAGGTGGTCGCTCCCGGTGATTGGGGTTTGTGCTGACGAGCCCATCGGCGATCAGGAGGTGGCCCTCCTGGATGCATCTGGGGAGACGGGTTTCCTCCACCGGGTACCGGGGCAGCCGGCATTGGTGCAGCGGTGGCTGCAGGAGCAGCCATCTGGGACGCTGGGGCCGAGGCTGGAGCAGCCTGCACTGCCATGGAATCCATCATGGCCGCTGGTGCCATAGTAGGCGCGGGAGCTGGGGCCGGAGCCTGCATTGGCATCGCAGGGGCAGCTGTCGGAGCATCTGCTGCAGGTCGAGGTTGTGCCAGCTGTTGCAAGGACTGTGGAGAGGTTGACTGCATCCGGGCGGCGGGAGCGACAGTGGGGGCAGCCGCCGGTGGCGCGGGAGCCTGTGAGGCGGCAGGTCCATCCTCGGATGACGAGCCGCATCCGATCGCGACAGCCATCAGCAGAAATCCAAGGGTCAGCAGCAGGAGCTTCAGCATCGCCGTGTCCCGCAGGGTGTTTTTAGTCCGAGTCATCTCATTGTCCTCCTGTCCTGGATTGCGGCCACGTGGTCGGTTTTGGCCGCCTCACAGGTACAGACGAACGAGACGCGGGTTTTGTTCCCGCAGGGCCCGCCCTGCACCCGGATCAGGGTTCGATGGGCATGTCGGAGGAGGGTCTGAACTTCACGAGGGTGTATTCATCGGACACGTCTTCGAAGACGGCCTCGACGGGCATGTCGATCCGGGCGTCTTCGAGTTCGCACTCGACGAGGTTGGAGGGCATTCGCGGCCCCTCATTGAGCTGGATGACTGCGTAGATGTGTGGAGACTCCGGCTGGAACGCGGGGTGCGCGGTCTGGTGGACTATGGTAAATGAGTACAGCCTGCCCCTGCCGCTGACGCGCGTCCAGCCGAGATCGTCTGACATACAGACCGGGCACTGCTCCCTGGGGTAGAAGAAGGTGTTGGAGCACGTTTTGCAACGAGGCATGACGAGCTCATGTCTCTTGGTCGCCTCCCAGAACGGCTTGGACAGCTCCGGGTTCATTGGGACCGGCATGGGTTTGGTGTACTGTGTGGTCATATTTCGATTTCCCCTAGTTCATCCCGTTCCCACTCCTGAATACCGAAAGGGTAGGAATTCGAGATAATCACCCTCACCCTGAGGGAGAGGGGTTTGTTGAGGCTATTGGCCTGATCAGTCTTTGCTAGAGTGTGTCCTCGGACCCGAGGACCAGCGAGCACATTTCGCTCGCCGTGCCCCCTCAACCGTTCACCATACATAAGTCGTTTCTGGGCACCTGCCTTATCCCGGCTTTGCCCATTACCTGGCGGGCGCCCTCAATGACGTGTCTGAAGCCGCCGGCAAGTCCGGGCTGACCGCCCGATAGCTGACCGCCGTCGGTGTTTACGGGGAAAGTGCCCTTGTAGGTCGTATCGGTGGACTCGTAGAACGGGCCAATCTCGCCCTTTGGAACGAATCCGGCATCTTCGAGGCTCACGGCCACGAGGATAGTGTATCAATCGTAGAATTCGGCGAACTGCATGTCCGCCGGAGCGTACCCCGCCATCGTGAATGCCCGCTTCGCGCTGGTGGCGACGGGCGTGGTGGTGATCCTGTCGGTCTGCCAGATGTTGGCGTTGGACTGTTCCATACCCGATCCGAGCAGGTACGCGGGGCGGTTCGGGAGCGACCTGGCGCGCTCGGGAGTCGTTATCACCAGCGCGGCCGCGCCGTCGCATGGCATGACGCATTCGAGCAGCCGCAGCGGATAGTTGACGTACCTGGAGTTGAGAACGTCCTGGACGCTCGCGGATTGTCCGTTGAATACGGCGTTGGGGTTCTGCTCGGCGTTGAAGCGCTGATCGGAGGCGACCTTGGCCATCTGCTCCTGAGTGGTGCCGTACTCGTACATGTGCCGGTTGTAGATGAGCGCGTAGCCAGTACCCGCGCCGGGGGCCATTCCGTATGGCTCCTCCCACTCGGACCTGACCGACGCGCCGCCTCCGGCGGGTCCCGATGACCTGGAGTTGCCCATCACCACCAGGACGGTCTCGCACATGCCAGCGTTGATCGCGCTCGCGGCGACCGTTGTGGCCGACGCGCCGCTTGCGCCCTGCATGGAGACTCCGGTGGCGAAGTTGGGCTTGATGTCGATGTACTCGGCCATCGTGGCGAGCGCCGCGCCGCCGTCGGTCACGAGGCCGTCAATGTCCTGCTTGCGCAGTCCGGCGTCGGTGACAGCCATCTTGGCGGCCTCGGCGCACAGGCCGTAGAGGGTGCGTCCCTCAAGCAGCCTTCGCGTGGGGACCTCGCCGATCCCGACGACCGCCGCCTTTCCTCTTAGTGTCATAGGCTCGACCTCCATTGGCGAAGTTCTGGAATTGTACTATACGGGGACACGAAGTGGTCTGCCCATAGGTTCGCACTCTTCGACTTGGTGGGTACTCAGTTTGGCATTGTAACATCGGTTACTGCTGAAAACGGGTCCATACTTGACAAAATCGTACACTAGTTCTATATTCTGTCCCACGAAGTTCACAAGGTGGCGCAATGTCAGATAACAGTGCAATAGAGTGGACGGACGCCACATGGAATCCAGTGACAGGTTGCACGAAGATCAGCCCTGGATGCGCCTACTGTTATGCAGAAGGCATAACCTTGAGATTCAAGCGAGGAGGTCCTTACCTTCCTGGCAAGACGACCATTAATCTTCATTACGACAGATTAAGTGCTCCTGGTAAGTGGAAGGTGCCGCGCCGAATATTTGTGAACAGTATGAGCGATCTTTTCCACGAAGAGGTACCCTTCGAGTTCGTGCGGGAAGTCTTCCTAAGCATGATGGATTACGATCAACACATCTATCAGGTGCTCACCAAGCGGCCGGAGCGAATGCTGGAGTATTTGGAGTGGGGTAAGGGTCCTGACTGGCCTGATCATGTCTGGGCTGGAGTTTCAGTAGAGAACCAGTACTGGGCTAAACGACGCATACCCCTCTTGGCACAAGTTCCAGCTAAGGTGCGGTTCTTGTCCGTCGAACCGTTACTTAAAGCGGTTGAGCTGTGTAACTACCTAAAGTACCTCCAGTGGGTAATTGTCGGGGGAGAGAGTGGACACCGCGCTCGACCGATGAAGCCTGAATGGGCTACAAGCATCCGTGATGAGTGCCTTGCGGAGGAAGTGCCTTTCTTCTTCAAGCAGTGGGGAGGACGGTACAGCAAGGCTGGCGGCCGTGAATTAGAAGGTCGTACTTGGGATGAAATGCCTAACGTCCATCTGCCTGTCTCAAGCCTAAGCTGATTCCCTAAAAGGCCAACTCTGGGCGCACCTGCACCTACAGTATGAGTTTCACTCTTCCTCCCATCCAGCCGCATACGCAGGCGAAGCACCATATTCTTCGATATTACCTGAACGAATGGTTTCCAATACTTGGCCGTACACATGGAGCCTTAAGGTATATTGACGGCTTCTCAGGGCCCGGGGAGTACGAGGGTGGAGATCAGGGGTCGCCTCTCGTTGCGCTAAACACAATCCGAGGACATAGTTATTTCGACGCATTTGCCAAAGAAGGTAAGACGATCGACTTCCTCTTTGTGGACAAGGAATCGGATTTCTGTCGGCACCTCAAGATTAAGATCGAGGAGACATATAAGCCGCACGTTTTCGGAATCGAAGTCGAGCATGGCGAGTTTGAGGATGTCGTGACTCGTCTCCTAGATGACATCGAAAACCATGATGAGCAGATGCCTCCAACATTGATTTTCATTGACCCGTTCGGACCTGCCGGATTCTCGATGGATCTGCTGGCGCGACTCTCAACCTTCAGACGGATGGAAGTTCTAATCAATCTGAATTACAACGAGTTCGTACAGTGGATCCTCCCAGATCCGACCAAGCATGTGGCAGCGGACAGGCTGTATGGCGGTCCGAGGTGGAGACCTGCATTGGATTTAATCGATCGGGAGCGTGCTGACTTCCTTGTCTCTGAGTACGAAGCTGCCCTCAGTGAGATCGGATGGCGAGGAACCAGCTTCGAAATGGTGAATGTGCAGAATCAAACTGCGTATTACCTCGTTTTCGGAACGCAGTACTACAAGGGCTTGGAAGCCATGAATCGGGCGATGCGCGATGCTTCCCAGACTGGGGAATTTCGGTACACGGATAGGATAGACCCCTCACAGCCGACTCTAATCGGACTCGAGAGGGAGAACGAGTATCCGAGGGAAATTGGTGAGTACCTCTTCTCAAAGTATGATGGTCAGGAAGTTTGCATAGACCGCCTGATTGAGGTCGAGGTCGACTGGCATCGCCAATGGTTGCTGCAAGACCTAAGGAAAGGTCTCAATTACTTGGAACACGACGATATTCCGAGAATTCTGGAAGTACGTAATGGAGATGGCAGGCCGCGCAGAAAGAACTCGTACCTAGAGGGCTGCTATATCACATTCGGCAGAAAGCCCCAAGGAAGGCTGTTCTTGTAATCTGCACTTCCATTATTCCTAAGAGAGTTTTCCCAGATCATTACGAGGACTCTGCGGTGAACTACGTTCTCTACCACTAGATTCCGGCCTTCGCCGGAACGGCGGAAGGGCGCCACTCTCGTTGACATAGGTTCGGGTAGAAAATACACTCCAAGTTAGGCATTTCTGGGATGAAGGGGGCATGATGGCAAGGAGAAGAGTCGGATACACCGTGAGTCGGCCGGGTCGACGCGTCGAGGACCCGGCGGTGGAGATACCGGTTGCCAGGGACCTGGAGTCAGTCCCAGGGACTCCGATCCGGGACAATGAGATCACCTACTACGCGCGTGAGTATCCGCTGGAGAGCGTCGCAGTCGAGCACAGCGCGTCGTCGCTGTGGGCGCTGGACGTCCGCGAGGAGGCCGCTCCCGAGACGGCTGAGCTGTACCGACAGCACCAGGAGGAGATCGGGCCTATCGTCGAGTGGCTGAAGTCCACGGGCGACATGGAGCCGACTAGCGAGCCGACCGGCGGAGACGTGACCGAGGAGATTCGCGCGAAGGCGCGGGAACTCGGTTACGGTGAGGTCGGCTTCACCAACTTCGACCGCAGGTTCGCCTATAAGAGCAAGCGCCAGTACATCAAGGGAGACCTCAGAAACGCCATCTGCCTGGCCGTCGAGCAGGACTACATCGCCACGCAGTCTCTTCCGAGCTTAGAGGCCGAGAGCGCACACGGGGATACGCATCTGCGTCAGGCTGAGATGGCAGAGGAGCTTGTGGACTACATTCACTCGCTCGGCTTCCGCGCGCAGGTGTGGGGGCCGACGTGGCACTTCGGCGCGATGATCCCGCTGTTCGTGAAGGCCGGACTGGGACAGTTGGGCATCAACGGCCAGCTGCTGTCGCCGCACTTCGGGTCGCGGGCGAGGCTGCAGGTCATCACCACCAACGCGAACATCACCCACGACAGGCCGGTCGACTACGGCGTCACCAAGTTCTGCGAGCTGTGCCAGGTGTGCTTCATGCGCTGTCCGGGACGCGCCATCAACCAGAACAAGATCTGGTACAGGGGCGTCGAGAAGAGCAAGCTCGACTTCCGCCGGTGCCGCCCGGTGATGACCAGCTACTCCGGCTGCGGCGTGTGCATGAAGGTATGCCCCATCCAGAGATACGGGATGCCGCAGGTGATGTCCCACTACATCGAGACCGCAGAGGTCCTTGGCAAGGGGACGGAGAACCTGGAAGGCTACACCCTCGAGGACAAGGGGTACTTCAAGACGGGGCAACTTCCGAAGTTCGAGCCGGGCTTCTTCGACATGCCGATGGGCAGGTCCGAAGACCTGGTGATGGACGAGTACCGGGAACGCATCCAAGAGGTAAACGGCGACGCCAACGCCAAAGAGGTGGTATGGATGGAGTTCAGGGAGAAGCTGGACAAGGCGCTGGAACGGCGCAACATCCCGGTGGACATGGGTATGGACCTGGGGGGGTGAGGAAGAGGAGCGAGTGGAGTGGAGTAAGGAGTGAGACATTCGCATGAGTGTTGATCTCGCTCCTACAGATGACCAGACGCCCGGCTCACTCCGAGACAGGCTAAACCCCAAGAGGGTCTTCTACGGATGGTGGCTTGTCGTCATCACGGGGTCGGTCATGGTCATCTCCACGACCCCGATGTTCCACGCGATGGGACTGTGGTTCGTCGCGCTGGAGAGCACATTCGGATGGTCACGGACGCAGCTGTCCCTGGCGTTCGCGTTCACGCGGGTCGAAGGCGGAATCCTCGGTCCGGTCGAGGGCTACCTGACAGACAGGCTGGGCACCAAGCGGCTCGTGATGATCGGCATGACGATCATGGGCATCGGATGGCTGCTGTTCAGCCAGGTACGGGACACGAAGGACGTCCCCGTCCTCAGAGACATGCCGTTCCACGTTCTTCCCGACTTCATGCAGGCGTTGATCCCACCGCTCACTTTCTATGCCGTTTACATGATCATCGCGCTGGGCCAGGGGCTAGGAAGCTGGCTCCCGCTCATGACTATGCTGAACAACTGGTTCAACCGTCGAAGAGCGATGGCTATGGGTCTTTCGAACTCAACGAGCAGGGTCGGCACGCTGATCATGATCCCGGCGATCGCGTGGGCGATAGCTCCCGAATTCGAGCGGATCGGGTGGCGTTTGACCGTCGTAATCATCGGTGTCGCGATCCTAGTTATCAACCTGCCGCTGTCTACGCTCATTCGCAACAGGCCGGAGGACTACGGCCTGCTGCCGGACGGAGACAAGCCGGAGGAAGAGGACGGTGAGTCCTCCGACGGAATGTCAGAGGATACGGTGTCGAGGCGTGCACCGGTGCAGATCGACTTCACCTGGCAGCAGGCGGTGAAAACGCCGGCGTTTTGGCTGATCAGCGTGGGGCACGGATGCACGTCGATGGTGCTGATCGCGATGATGGCGCACCTGGCTCCGATGATGACAGACCAAGGCTATAGCCTACAGACTGCGGCGTTTGTCATCACAGGTTACACAGCCGTCTCGATGGTGTTCCAGATCATCGGTGGCTTCATCGGAGACCGCGTGCCGAAGCGCCTCGCGCTCTTTGTCTTTACCTGGATCCAGGCGTCGGGAGTGTTCCTGCTGACCTTCGGACCGGCGACTCTGCCCGTCGCATATGGATTCGCGCTGCTGTTCGGGGCCGGGTTCGGGGGACGCAACCCGCTGACGGTGTCGATTCGAGGGGAATACTTCGGCAGAAAGTCGTTCGGGATGATAATGGGGCTGTCCCAGGTGCCGATGAACATACTCCTGCTCGCCGCGCCGGTGTTCGCGGGAGTCGTGTACGACGCAACCGGCGAGTACACGATCGCGTTCGGAGTGCTCGCAAGCCTCAACATGCTTGGCGGGGTGCTGTTCCTGCTGGCGAGACGACCAAGACTTACGCAGCCTGTGCGAGCGGTCGCGCGGGCGTAGGAGGTGTATCCATGCCGATCGTAGACCACAACAACGCTCCAGAGGTGCCGTGGAGGCCCAACTACCGCAAGTGGCTGATCACGCAGGAGGGTGACGGCACTACCTCGACGGACGCGTCGATCAGCGAGGTCGGGGTCGGTACCGGTGCTCCTCTGCATACGCACGAGGACGATGAGCTCATCGTGGTGCTGAGCGGTACGCTGAGCGTGCGCTACGGTGACGAAACTCACGAGGTCGGGGCTGACCACACGATCGTCGTGCCCCCCAACGTCCCGCACGGGTTCACCGCGATTGGTGACGGCCCAGCCACGATCATCGGGATGTTCCCTGCCAAAGACCCGTTCCTGCGGACTCGGTTCCTGGAAGGCGGGCCGCCGGAGGTGCATCGGTAGGGGGCGGGGATCAGTCGTTCGGTGGCTTTGTGACCCTTAGTGCAAAGCCACCCGTCGCGGCTCCGCCCGTGAGCTGTGCCTTAAGCGCCACAATTTTGCCTCGAACATCCTGGGCGACTTCGAGGACTTCCTTCGCGACTCGTGGGTTCTGGCCGAGTTCCAGTTGCAGAGCAGTTACCAATGGTAGAAGCGTCTCGGCAGCGGGAGATTCCTGAATCAACTCGAGAGTTCGACCCAATCCGATTCGACCTACATAGTACGCAACAGCATCAACGATCCCATTCAGCAATTGCTTCTGCTCTGCCAGTCGTCTGAGCAGTCGTGATAGCTCTGATTCGCCAGAGGACTGTTCAGCTTGATAGAGCGAGATCGTCTCTGCCATGTAAGCATCAATTTCACGGATCTCTGACGGCGAGTAGAAGCACAACATGAAGTCGATCACAATTGTTAGCAGTCGGTCAGTGCCATCGCCTCTACGGAGTAGGTAGTAGATATTGTAGAGACGCTCGGTTAAGTAGTACTCCCTGCGGCGAGGCGTTCCGCCTTCGATGGCGACGACCCCACGTTGAACGAGACGTCTGAGCTGTGCGCTGCAGGCGTTGGTGTCGAGACGGGACTGGCCGGCGATTTCTCTGGCTGTCGATGGCTTCCAGAGGCGAGCGAGCGCAAGGTAGACACGACGCTCCTGTGGGGGCAACGCCTCTAGGTGGCTCTTGAAGTACTCGGTGTGCTCATCGACCAAGTCGAGCAGGTTTTCCATCAGGTCGGCGAACGAGCGGTCCGCACCGAATCGGGCTATGATCGCGATCAGGCGCGGACTGCCGCCAGTGAGAATCTCCAAGGGCCTGACTGTGTCCCCAACGGATGGCTTCCCTGAGACAGTTTCCCATAATGCCTCGCACTCAGCGGTGTCGAGTGGACGCAGGGTGAGAACGCGGAAGAGGTCATAGAGCGCGTGGTCGGGGCTATCGATCTCCTCGAACCGACTTGTCGCGCTGCCGAGCAGGATGACCCGTGGCTCGGTCTGTAGCGTCTTGCGGAGCTGCCAACCTGCATCGGGGTCGCTCATGTCAGAGAAAAGCATGTTGAGGTTCTCGACGATCAACAGTAAGCGTGTGTCGTGGCGGTCGGCGAAGTCAAGCAGCGATCCGAGGCATCGATCGGCCAGTGCACGATCGTCTGAGACGTTCCTGAGGTCATCGTAGGTCAGGCGGATGCTGTCACGCTCGTCGGAGGGAGCCTGGTCCGCCAAGCGGCCGAGACATTCCAGCCAAAACTCACCACAGGTGGTGACCTCGTAGCTCTCCTCAGCGAAGACGATCGGAAAGATACCGGGCAGGGCGGGGTCACGTCGCACCTCGGCGGCAACTCGCAGAAGCAGGTGTGTCTTGCCGCTGCCACGGGGGCCAATGACCAGAGAATGGGGGCTGGAGCTAGCGCTAATCTCCCGCAGGGACTCGACGATCGACTCGAACTCAGCGGTGCGTACGCAGAACGACTCGATTATCTCGTCGTCGGTCAGGAAGCCTGGGTTGTATTTTTTGACTGCTACTACCATAGCTGCGCTCAACTTCCCGGGCTATCTCTCGGCGATTGGAGTGAAGTATTGGCCTTCGTGCGCGAGCCACCAGTCCTGGAGAAGGCCGGAGACGAAGCGATAGCCTTCAGGTCGTCGCTCCAGATAACCGTCATGCTCCAACGAGTACAGCACGTCGCCGATTGGGACTGCCTCGTCGGGCGGCGAGGGCGATACCACTGCGAGATGGAGATTGACGGCTTCATACGTAAGGATGCCACCGTTGACCGCCGCCTCGGTGAGAAGATCGAGCGCGGTGCCATAACCCTGGGTTCCAAGAACCGTCTTGAGTCTCTCTTGGTAGTGATCCAGATACATGTGTCCCCTGACGCTCAGCAGATCGCGCTCGTACACCATTTCGACATCGTCGATTGCCGCCTCGCTCCTGCCTTCCCTTCGCAGGTGCTCGTGAAGGCTGTCGAAGAACTGCTGGACGTGATGGGGTACGCAACAGCGCAGGCGGCGACACATCTCATGTCGGACGTCTGCTGGGAGGTCCAGATTGTAGTTGCTAGCCAGAGCGCCGAGGCAATTGATCGAGACCTCCTGGCTCCAGGGGTGCAGTTCGAATGGTGAGAAGATATTCGCCTGGGCGCTGAGACCAGCCTGCTTGAGAATGGGTTCGAGACCGATGCTTCCCGAGACAATCAGGCAGACTCTTCTGCGGTGGGCCTGTCCGTTGCGGCGCAACCAGCTAAGGAACTCATCCGCAGCCTGCCGTCGTTCCGGGGTGATCTGGTAGTCATGGCCCTTCACCATTCTGTTGACGAGTATGGGAAGCTCGTCTATGGCAAGCACGACCGGCTTGTCGTTCTGTGCGAGGGCCTCGAATACCTGGTCGCCGCTTCGCTGCCAGTTTCCGGCGTCCATCCCTGCACGCAGCTTAAAGGTCAGTTCGGAAACGGCAACTTCGTCTATGTGCTCGCGTACGTCTCGCAGACGGTTAGCAAAGCTGGATGTGATGCGGTTCCAAGCGCTGCTGAGTGATCAGGCCTGAACAGCAATCTCTGCGATGGCGTCAGCCGCATCGTTTGCGGCTTCGAGGTCGACAAATAGGGTCGCGTATTCACCTTCAGCATCCAAGCGTCGCAGCAGTTCGCGTACGAGACTGGTCTTGCCCATACGTCGTTGGGCGGTAAGAAGCGTGTGTGTGCCGTCATGAACACGCTCCATAAGCGCTTCTATCTCGGCCTCACGGTCGAAGAAGCGATCTCCATCGACCCAGTTGGACCCTGCTTTCCTGAGTTGTGTCTTCATATGTGAAGACTAACATACCAACAATCTCGTTGGCAACAAAATTGTTGGCAAAGTGACCGCTACTCCACCACCAGCATTATGTGCTCGGGTGCGGGGGTCATCAGTTCGATCGGAATTGGCTTGTAGGTGCCTGATCCAAGGGCCATGAGGATCTCGAACTGGGTCGGGCCGGAGGGGGAGGTGTATTCGACCCGGAGGGCGTTCCGACCAGGAGCGAGGTTGAGTTCGCCGGAAGTAGCTGCATCATCGTTGGGGGGATCCTGAGCAACGAGGCGATTGTTGACGTAGAGGGCTATCTCCCCGCTGTGGGTGCGGCTGACCTTGAACCTGTGCGGGCCGGGCATGTCGGTCTGGACGGTTCCCTCCCAGACCGCAGTGTATGGATGTGGAATGACTGGACTGTAGTGGAAGAGAGCCATAGACGGGGTAATCTGCATCGAGTCCGGGACTCCTGACGTGCGGTCGCCCTCGAAGAAGCGTCCGGCCAAGCCCACGGGTCTGACCGAGCCCCTGTACAGCCTGCTGAACGGGATTGGCTCAGGGTCGCCATCCTCGTTGGTCCACAGAACGCGGACGGACTGGTCGGGGCCTTCGACGTCGGCAGCTATGGACAGCGTGTGCAGACCTGTTGCGAGAATCAGACGGGCAGTCGTGCTGGTGGAGTCCAGGACCCGTGTGCCGTTCAGGTGCACGACGACGTGTGGGCTGTCGAGCATGAATTCGTACTCTCCGTATTGAGGTACGTGGAGGGAGCCTACTAGCGTGACCTGATAAGGGTACTCATTGGGGCCAGCGTCGGGGTGCCACGTTGAGTTTGTCACAGCGTCGCGTCGTCCGGGGACCTCGTTTCCGTCGACGATGTATATGACGTCGAGTCCCTGTCGGTCGGCGAGCTGGTCCCTGCTGACGAACCCAGTGTAGTACATCGGGTCGCCACCGGCTGGCGCGGTTACGACACTGAACTGGGCGTCAGGATAGTAAGTCTTCATCGCCTCCCAGAAACCTCTTTCGCGCGGCTCGAAGTAGGCGGCGGCGCCCCTCCAGACCAGCAACGAGTCGAGAGGCAGAGTCTCAGGGGCCTTTAACACCTCGACCCTGGGATGGTTGGCAATCAATGTGCTGGTCAGACCGAACAGGAACTGGCGCGACACCCACAGCGAGTAGCCGAGTCGTTGGCGCTCGATCTGGCTGCGGGCCATCAGGGTCTCATCGGTCGAGAACCCGGCGTACACCCTGGGGTCGTTTGCCTGGTCGCCAAAGTAGAGGTCCACGTTGAGGTACGCTGCGACTGCCAACAGGGACAGGACGGCGGGCAATGCGAGCCGTCTCACGAGTCGCCACGGGACGTCTTTCCACGTTCGCCAGAGCAGGTCTATGACCAAAGCCGCCAGAGCGGCCACCGCCGGAATGACCAGGATCGACCTCAGCGACTGGGGAGTCTCCCACGGCACAGTGAGGACACCGGGCAGCACCATGAAGAACACCCAGAACGGGAGCGTGAACAGAGCGACGCGACGCCACCGAATCAGGGCGAAGAAGAAGCCGAGGAGGAACAGCGCGCCGGTAACGCGGTCCAGCATCGGCGCGTTGGGCAGGTTGTGGCGCGGATTGGGGTCGCCCTCGACATTGAACATGAACACATGCCTTACGAGGCTGGAGCGCAGTTGGCTCGCCCACTCTTCCCTGGGAGTGAGGTTGAACAGCGAGGTCGCCTCAGTGCGCTCGAAGAACTGCTCGGTGCTGTCCATCGCGAACTGCACTACTGGCGCGGCAACGAACAGGGCGAGAATCGCCATCGTCGCCACGTTCGCGGCGTAGATGCGGATGTTGGGACGGGCGATCAGCAGGTGTATCAGGAGGATGAACCCGACCACGAGCGGAAACATTCTCAGGGGCGCGTAGAACCACATGCCCAGACCGAGGGACACACCGGCGAAGGCGTAGTCGGACGCGCGTCCGGTGCGTATCGCGCGAAGCGTGAGCCATCCGGTAAGGGCCGCAAAGAGTACTCCGGTGATGCCGTGCATCCCTATGCGGCTCCAGTTGAGGTCCCATCGCATGACCGCCACGAGGAACGCCGCGATCAGCGCGGCAGACGTTCCGAACGCGTGACGGACGAACAGGTACGTTGCGACGATTCCCAGCAGTCCGAAAGCGGCGGCCACGAGCCTTGGTGTGGTTATCGCAACGCCTGCGAGCTTGACGACAGCCGCAATGGGCATCAAGAATATCGTGGGAAGGTTTGTGGAAGGGGCGTAGACCGGAACCTGGCCTGGGTCGCGGGCGTAGTTGCGAGCCTGGAAGAGGTTGTCGGCCTCGTCGAACCAGAGTCCGGCAGGCAGGTCGTCGAGGTTGTAGAGTCGTAGGCCCGCAGCGAGTATGAGAATCGCAATCAGAGCTAGTATCGGAGCCACAGAGCGGAGCCTGATCGTCAGTCCGTCCGAGGCCTTGAGTCTGAGGATCAGCGCGGTCCACCGATAGTCGATGGCGGGGATGGCGACAAGGGCGAGGGCGACCGCGGCTCCGAAGGAGTGCCAGGCCAGGGTCAAGCTCTCCCGCTCATCGTGGCCGAAGTTTCGGAGCGAGACGCCCATCAGGACCATGGCGCAGACTGCGGCTAACGTGCCGAACGTTCTCTCGTTCAGATCGACGCTGAAGCGGAAGTTGGGGTCTGCCGAGAACCTGCCGAAAGTGAGCGTAGCGGATTCTTGGGGCTCTGGCTGGTCGTCTGTCGCTTTGGATGCGCGTCGTGTGTCAGCGAAGGCCAAGCACGCGACCGCGATCACGAGCGGAGCGGCGGCCCACCTGATGTCGTCGGTGCGTATGAAGTGATCGGCGAGGAGGGCGAGGACGACGGCGGACGCTACGAGCGTGAACCTGATGGCAGCGGCTCGACCTGCGTGTTCGTCGGGGTCGCTCATGTGGGGGCTTCGGTCTTCACCACGCCGCTTTCGTACAGCTCACGGACCTCGCCTGAGGTGTAGCCGAGGTCGCCCAGGATCTCGCTCGTGTGCTGGCCGAGAAGCGGTGTCGGGCGACCAGGCAGAGTCGTGAAGCCATCGAACGACACCAGGTTTCCGCTCAGCTTTACTGTGCCAACCGTGGGGTGTTCGAACTCAGTCATCATCCGGTTTGCCTCGGCCTGGGGATCCGTGAAGAATCCGGTTACGTAGTCATGGACTATGGGGGCGCAGGGGATGGAGCGAGAAGTAAGTGTCTCCAGGGCTTCGCTGGCGGTCATATCGGCAAAGATGCGCTCCGCCTGGTCTGAGCTCGTCAGCCAGGCCAGCGCTCCTGTCGCTATGGGGCCGCTCTCAGGCGGGTCGGCGGCGATGGCTATCCATCCGTCCGAGGTCCTGTAAACGCGACGAAGCGGGCCAAGTCCGTACTGGTCGCGGTCGGGCAGCGGCCTGGGGGGTCTGCCCTCGTACCGAATGAACCCGTCCGCACACATGATGGTACCGGCGGCCAATAGGCTGGTGTTGACTCGCTGGGCGATTCCGAGCCGTTCGCGCGCAACGAGTGCCAGCACAGTCGCAAGCGCGCCCAAGGCTCCGCCCGTGTAGTCGCACGGGGCCAGAGCACCCAAGTACACCGGCGGACCGTCGTAGCCGCCCTGCGCGTGCTGGAGTCCGGTGATCGCCTGTGCGATAGGGTCGACTCCCGGGCGGTGCGAGTATGGTCCGTCCCAGCCGTAGGCGGTGACATGCGACTCGATCAGGTCGGGGTTGAGATCCTTGAGCGTCGCGCTGTCGAGTCCCATGCGGTCGGTCGCGCCGGGTCTCATGTTCGCGAGGATGGCGTCGGAGGTGGCTGCGAGGCGTCGGGCGACTTCCTTGCCCTCATCGGTGCGCGTGTTGACCGAGACCGACAGCTTGTTGGTGTTGTACGAGATGAAGCCGGCTCCTCCGGCGGGTCTGGAGATGTCGCCGTCGAGCGATTCGAACTTGACCATCTCCGCTCCGAGATCGGCGAGCAGGCGTCCGGCGACTGGTCCGGCAATTACGTTGGTAATTTCCATGATGCGGACGCCGGAGAGCGGGAGGTGGGGCCGATCACCCTCCCCTGCCCCTGGATTCCCGCTTTCGCGGGAATGACGAGTGGGTTGAGGATCCGAGCCTTCGCCGGAACGAGTGGGTTGAGTATCCGGGCCTTCGCCGGAACTACGGGGCTGAGCGTCTTTGGCTGAGATCGACTGAGTGGGGCGCGGAGCGCGGACCCGTCCTGGGGTCTGGGTCAGCTTGATGGGGAGGCCCATCATTTCGGTGCTGCCGAGGGCCGGGTCGTCCACGCTATGGACGAGGCCATCGTGGATGATCTGGGGATCGGACAGCGCGTGCTGCGCGCTCCTGGTGAGGTCGCAGGGGACATCAGCGGCCCACAGCTCCCTGATCCACTCGTCGGAGGGCCGGGAGCGTATCTCGTCAGCGACCATGTCGAACAGCCGCTTACGGGCCTCTTCGGTCGCGGGCCAGCGACCGTCGCCGAACTCGGGGTTCGACGCGATGGCGCCAGCTACGCCGATCACGGCTGAGGCGAGGTCAACAAAACCGGAGTGTATGCAGCCGATCTGGAGCCACTCACCGTCAGCGCACTCGAACACGCTGTAAAACGGGCCGCCGCCCTGGGGGGACGGGAGCACGTTGCGTTCGGGTATCGCCTCACTCATGGCCTTGGGGGTGTACAGCAGCGCGCCGGCCATGAGAGATGTCTCGACGCGGGCTCCGATGCCGGTCTTCTCCCGGCGGTAGAGCGCGGCGCATATGCCCAGGGCCGCAATCAGGGCGGCTCCCACGTAGGCGACGGGATGTACGACGTGGACCGGGCCGCCTCGATAGGATGGCTGGCTGGCAAGGATGCCTGTGCGAGCCGCGACGAGGTCATGGTCGGCAGGCTCGTCCTTCAGGGGGCCGTCTGCGCCGTAGGCCGTGATCGAGCAGTGGACGAGAGTCCGGTGTTCTGAGCTCAGATCGTCTATGCCTAGCTGCGTTCTGAGGAGGGAGCTTGGGGCGAGGTCGTCGATAACCACGTCCGCATCGGCGCACATGTCTCTGAGGGTCTCGAAAGACGTGTCGGGATCAAGACAGACGACATCTTTGCCGCGGTCGTAGACGGCGAAGATGTCGGGACGACGGAGCACGTCCTCGTCTCGGAATGCGACTCGCACTACGCGGGCGCCGTTGTCGGCGAGGAACATCGAGGCGAGCGCTCCCGCCAGGCCGGTCGATAGATCTATGACCGTGATGCCGTCGAGTGCAGATGGGTGGCTGTCCGAAGCAGGATTCATGGGATGGTTGAGATCACCGGGATGAGATGGACGGGCACAAGGTCCGCCCCTACAAGATGAACGGAGGCGTGTACTGGGTAGCTATTTTGTTGAGGTGATCGTACGGTGTCAAGGACATGGGCGCTGTTGCGCTTTTGGGCCTTGGTGAATCGCGAGTACATTGAAACGCATCTGAACTACTGTGAGAGTGGTAGCGGCCACCGACAACTGCACGGTGCAGTTGATGTAGAATTATCCTGTTCCAAATCTGGCCCATCTGGACCCACCCTGGAGTAAGCAATGCTCAACAAGCTCGGACGTATCACAAGACTCAACCCGGACCGGGTGCGGCCTGACGCGCCGCCGGGCCAGTTCGTCACCGACAAGTTCCCGGTGCTCACATTCGGCCCCACTCCCAGAATCGACCTCGACGCCTGGCAGTTCAAGGTGTTCGGGCTGGTCGATGAGGAGATCACACTGGACTGGCAGCAGTTCAACGATCTCCCGCAGGTGACGCTCGACGCTGAGTTCCACTGTGTCACCCAGTGGAGTAAGCTCCAGAACACATGGCAGGGCATCCTGTTCACGGACGTCATGAAGCTCGTCACGCCTAAGCTTGAGGCGAAGTTCGTGATGGCGCACTGCTACGGCGGGTACACCACGAACGTTTCTCTGGACGTGATGATTGACGATGACGTGATGTTCGCCCACTCGCATGACGGCGCTCCTCTGACTCCGCAACACGGCGGCCCCATGCGATTGGTCGTACCCAAGCGGTACGGATGGAAGAGCGCGAAGTGGGTCAACGGCATCGAGTTCATGGCAGAGGACGAGCCCGGCTTCTGGGAGATGCGCGGCTACCACATGGCGGGCGATCCGTGGAAGGAAGAGCGCTTCTGGAGCAGTCTGACGTACTAGGCGCTCTGCCACTCACATAGCGGCCATGAGCCGGTCCCCGAACTCTGGCGGATCGCTGTGCTCGATCACGAGGTCGGTGGCTTCGTGGAAGCGCATGAAGTCGCGCATGGCCCTGCCCACTGACGATGCGAGCCGGTTGCTAGGCCGGACGCCAGGTTCCAGATAGAGCTTCTTCAGACGCAGCACGCCCGTGAGACGTTCCAGCTTGGGGTCGAAGCGGCCCACCAGCCTGTCACGGTCGAGGATTGGCAGGCAGAAGTAGCCCCATATTCTGTCCGGCTCGCGCTTGTAGCACTCCAGCACCTGGTTGAAATTCCAAAAGCTCGCATCGCGGTCTTTGGCCCAGAACAGGCTGTCGAACGGGCTGAGGAACGTGGTGCGCCGGGGCTTCAGATCGCCGTCCGCAGCGCGGTCGAGCAGCGGCAGGTTGTCGCGGTGGACGAGCAGGTCGTGTTCGGCGCGATCGGACAGCGTGGCACGGACCGGGACGAACACGCCGTCAGAGATCAGCGATTCGATGATGGGCTTCGACTCGGTGCGCTTCATGTGGAAGTAGTCTCCCACCTGGACCGGTGCGCAGACGCCAAACGCCTTCATCGAGATCTCCAGCAGGTGACTCAGCGCTTCGTGCTCGGTCGGCTCGGTGCGGTCGACCCAGTCCGGCAGCACGCGGTCGCGGACGTCGTAGATGCGCTGGAAGTTGACGCGGTTGGATATCGTCAGGTCGCCGACGTTGTACAGGTGCTCCAACGCGACCTTCGCGGCATCCCAGTTCCACCATGTGCCGGACTGCTTCCTCTCCGTGCGAAAGTCCGAAGGACGCGAGGGGCCGTTGACCTGGATCTCGGCAAAGATGGATTCAAGTAGCTTGGAGTTCTCTGGGTCTTGCGCCCAGGTGCGCCGCCAGCCGGCGCCGCCACTCTTGTGTCGGCGCATCATCGGCATGACATTGGGGTACTGGGTGAGAGGAATGATGCAGGCGGCGTGAGTCCAGTACTCGAACAGCCGGCGGTTGTTGTCGGGCGACGTGCTGCCGCCGTCGAACAGCAGGCGGTCCAGATGGTCGGGGTCGTACGCGCCGAGCCTGCTCCACAGGGTCAGGTACTGGGCGCGTCTGACAACCTGGAGCGTGTCGATCTGCACCCAGCCGACGCGCTCGACGGCGGAGTACACGTCATCGATATCAGGTCGCGCCCCCCGGCGCATCGGGTCAGCCAGGCCCTGTGTATGTAGGGCCAGGGCGCGGACGGCGGCAAGTGGGTAGGTTGGGGTCATAGTGATCTCGGACCAAAAGAGATAAGTCTGCGTCAGATACTACTAGTAGCACACGCTCGGCGATCGGCTCTAGCTGATCTTCACTACATCCAAGCTCAGGATTCAGGTCTGCCAAACAGCGTATCCCAATCGTGATACAATATTCATGTATTCGTTGGAGGTGACTCATGGCCAAGACCGAAATGATTCGTGCCCGTGTTGAGCCGGAGTTGAAACGACAAGCCGAGGAACTATTCTCGTCGCTTGGGCTGTCGACAACCGAGGCGATCACGCTGTTCTACAAGCATGTGACCCTGCATCGGGGACTACCGTTCTCAGTCAGGATGCCCAACGCAGAAACTCTCGAAGCGCTGAAGCAGGCCCGGGATGGAGAGGGACTCACCGAGTACAGCAGTCTGGGAGACCTCAAGGCCAGCCTGGACTAGCTTATGAAGCTGTCCACAACTACACGGTTCGAGAGAGACCTCAGGCGCGCCCAAAGGCGCAGAAAGGACCTCACGAAGCTCTGGTCTGTGGTAGAGCGACTCTTGTCCGGACTGCCTCTCGATGCACGGAACAGGCCTCACCGCCTGTCAGGCGTATGGTCTCATTGCTGGGAATGCCACATTGAGCAGGACTGGCTACTGATCTGGGACTCAAGCAACGAAGATACACTGATCCTAGTGCGGACTGGCACTCATTCCGATCTGTTTAGTTGACTCGAGAGCTTGCCTAAGCAATTGGCCTACGTCTCAGATGTCGGAGCAATCAGAGGCACCTCCAGCTCTGCCAGTAGGTTTTGGAACTCGTCGAGGTCCTCGTCGAGGATGCGCTGGAGGGATACGGCGTACTCGTCAAGCGTCTCTGAGTACTCGGCGAAGACGTCGTATACCTGACGTGGTGGACGGTAGTCGCCGGATGTGACTACCGGCATGAGTCCGGCGAGCTTGGCGTTCCAGCGGACGGGCATGTGGAGGCGGTCGCGTGCTCCCTTGTACCCGGTCTGGATCAGCGCGGTCTCTATGTCGTTCAGTTTCCCAGTCACAGCCCCGGCTCCCTCGGAGACCGGCTGCTCGGCAGCGGTGCCCTTGGCGCGCTTGGCCCACTCCTCGACCTGGGAGCGGGCGCTGCGCAGGCGGTTAATGTTGTCGTGTGTCTCGGTGATCTTGTCGCGCACCTGTATCGCCAGCTCGAACTGGGCGTCGAAGTCTTCCTGGGTGGCGTCGACGCGTGGGTCTTTCACCAGGTCGAAGCTCACGGTCTGCGACTGGTCGCCGACGGTGATGCGGACCTGGTATGAGCCGGGGGGAGCCAGCGGACCGCGACCGACGCCCTCGACGGTCTTGTCTCCGGGCACAGTGCTCGCGCCTGGGTAGCGCATGCTCCAGTCGAAGCGGTTCATTCCGGCGTTGGCCGGGACGCGCGGTCCATTGGAGTCGTCCTCGTCATCGGACTTCTTCTCGGCGCTTGAGTAGCTCCTGATCTCTTCACCACTGGCGTCGAGGAAGGTCAGCGTGACCTCATCTTCAGGGGCGTCGCTGAGCCAGTACCAGACGCGCACACCGGCGGGTGGGTTGTTGCCAGCGTCCAGGAACTGCCTGTCGATTTGACCGTGATCGTCCTTGTTGTCGATGAAGGCGACCGCAGCGCCGAGCGCGAGCTGGTAGTTCTTGGCGCGGCTTCCGCCGCGACCGCGGAACGGCGCGGCCATGCGTATCTTGGTCGGAGGCGTGAGCAGATGGGCTCCCTCACCAGCGACATCCTCGGAAACCTGCCTGAGATGTGCGAGGTCGTCCAGTATCCAGAAGCTGCGTCCGTGCGTCGCGGCAACAAGGTCGCCGTTCTTGACGTTGAGGTCGTACACGGGCACAACGGGCAGGTTGCCCCGCATCGAGTTCCAGGAATCGCCATCGTCGTAAGAGATGTATGCGCCGGTCTCGGTACCGACGTAGAGCATTCCGGGCCGCTCGGTGTCCTCTCGAATGCAGCGCGTGAAGTCGTTGTCAGGCAGGTTGCCGGTGATGGACGACCACGTCTGTCCGTAGTCGGAGGTCTTGAACAGGAACGGGCGGTTGTCGTCGAACTTATAGCGTGTGCCGGACATGTACGCGGTCGCGGGGTCGTGAGGCGAGACTTCGATCATGTCGATGCGCGTCCACTCTTCGAGATCGGACGGCGTTACGTTGTCCCAGGTCTGGCCGCCGTCCCTGGAAATGTGGACTAGTCCGTCGTCGGACCCGGCCCAGAAGACCCCCTTCTCGTGGGGAGACTCCACGAATGAAAAGACCGTGCAGTAGGTCTCGGCTCCGGAGGCGTCCCCGGTGATGTCTCCGCCAGAGGGCTGGAGCTTTTCAGGGTCGTTGCGCGTAAGGTCGGGGCTGATCGGCTCCCAGCTGCTGCCCTGGTCTGTTGACCTGAAGACTATGTTGCCCGCGGCGTACAAGACGCCGGGGTCGTGTGGGGAGAACTGGATCGGATAAGTCCACTGGAAGCGGTACTTCGCGTCAACGGGGCCGTAGCCGGTGTTCATCTCCGGCCAGACGGTGATTATGCGCACCTGCCCGGTGGAGTGGTCGTATCGCAGCATGTTTCCGCCGCCGCCGGGAGATGAGCCTATGGCGCCGGAGATCACGATGTTGGGGTCTGTCGGATCGACGACGATGTGGCCGCTCTCCGAGCTCCCGACGGTGTAGCAGTCGTTCCAGGGAATGCCTCCCTTGTGGCTGCTAGAAGGCACGCTGATCGCGCTGTTGTCCTGCTGGGTGCCGTACACGCGGTACGGGAACCGGGTGTCGGTGGTGACGTGGTAGAACTGCGCGGTGAGCTGGTTGTAGATGGTGGAGAACGTTTCACCACCGTTGTAGCTGACGCACGCTCCGCCGTCGTTGCCCTCGATCATGCGGTGAGGATTACTGGGGTCTATCCAGAGGTCGTGGTTGTCTCCGTGGGGAGTGTTGACCTCTTCCCAGGTCTTCCCCGCGTCTATCGACTTCCATACCGAGTAGTTGAGCACCCAGGCAGTGTCAGCGTCCTGCGGGTCGGCGAAGATGTGCTGGTAGTACCAGGGCCTGCCCTGGAGATCGCGGTTGTCGGAGACCAGTTCCCAGGTGTCTCCGTAGTCGTCGGACCTGAACACACCCGGCTCTCCGGCCTCGACGGTGGCGTATACGCGACCAGGCTGTGACGGGCTGATCGAAACGCCTATGCGTCCGAACGGACCTTTGGGGAGTCCCTTGTTGGCGGAGACGTCCTCCCAAGTGTCGCCGCCGTCCATCGAGCGCCAGAGTCCGCTGTCCGGTCCGCCGCTGGTGAGGTTCCAGAAGTTTCGTCGCACCTGCCAGATGGATGCGAACAGCACGCGTGGGTTGTTGGGATCTATCGTGAGGTCTGCCGCTCCGGCGTTCTCGCTCTTGTACAGGACGTGCTCCCAGTTCTTGCCGCCGTCGGTGGACCTGAACACGCCGCGCTGAAAGTTCGAGCCGAAGGCGTGACCGAGCGCGCCGACGTAGACGATGTCGGGGTTGGTCGGGTGAATCCTGACGCGGGCGATGTGGCGGGTGTCCTCAAGTCCGAGGTGCTGCCAGGAACGTCCGGCGTCGTTCGACCTGTACACACCGTCGCCGTGGCAGACGTCGAGGCGGATGCATGCCTCGCCCATGCCAGCGTACACGACTGACGGGTCTGAGTCCGACACGGAGATCGCGCCGACGGAGGCGGTGTTGAAGTAGCCGTCCGAGACGTTTTCCCAGTATGTGCCGCCGTCGTATGTCTTCCACACGCCACCCGCGCAGGCCCCGAAGTAGAAGGTGCCCTGGTCAACGGGGTCGCCCGCAACGGCGACCACGCGGCCGCCGCGAGGGGGTCCGATGCAGCGCCACTCGAGGGCGTTGAGCATTTTGGGGGCTATGGCGTTGGGGGAATCTTGGGCTGTGGTCATAGTTGCACCTCGGAAAGAGCGATGAGTTGGGGCGCATTATATCTGGACGGTGCTGCGTAGTCATGCGTGGTGATGTTACGAGGGTGTTTCGATTTGCCAGATATGCTGGTCGTGCCAAAGGGGCTGCGAGGGGGACTTACGTAGCCTTATCACATCTAATATAATCACTAATGTCAGCAATAAAGAACAGTAAGAAAAGGGCGCCATTATCACTATGAACGAAGATCGCACATTTTGGGAGTGCGTCTATGATGCACGACGCGAGGGGCTGATTCCTCGTGTCTGGAGGACAGGTGAGCTCATCGTACTGCTCACTGCACCAGTTGGGCGGTTCTCCCCCAGCACCGTCAGTGTCGACCCGTACAACTACAGCATTTCACGCGAAGGCAATGCAATAGGCTACTTCGTCAAGAGAGGAGAAGAGCCCAGGGCGTGGAGGGTTGCACGTGGCGAGTTTCAGCTTATCGTGGACCCCGAAGACGATACCTGTCGACAGAACACGCAGCGAGAGTTGGCCAAGAAGCGCGCCGGGGAACTCGTAGCGCAGATTCGTCTGGCCGGTAGACATCAGACAGGCCAACGAGTCCAACGCGGCTCGCAGACCGCGACTCAAACCAGCACCGCACCCACCGGGGTACGTCATGTACGAGCTCCCGGCAGCTATAAGTCGGTCTCCATTGCCCTCGATGACTTGGACCGTCGGAATATGGCTAAGCTCAGTACGGAGCGGAAGGCCCTGCACATCGTTGAGAAGCACATCAGGGATCAGTACGGGGACCGGGCAGAGGTTAAAGAGGACCGGGGTGGCGTAGACTTAAGAGTCTCGGTAGATGGACAGACTGTAGAGAGAATCGAGGTGAAGGGCACTAAGTCGAAGGACATCGCGTGGTCCCAGCTGAAGGTATCCAGCCAGAAGTCGCACGACGCCTTGAAGGGCGGTGCGCCGATGTATCGGGTGGTAGATGTCGATGGTACACAGCCGCGCATCTATGTGCTGACATACGGGCGTGACTTCACCCTGGAGCCTGAAGCCAGATGGGCTGTCAGGCCAACCATGTTGGAAAACGATCGCTACCCCCTGAGAGGAAGACATTACCGGTACGATCTGCCATACGATCCGGTAGCACAGGACGATTGGGAGACCCTAGAATGATCCTGCTGGACACCCATGCGTGGGTGTGGTGGACGATCGATCCGTACCAGTTAAGCGAAACGCAGCGGCGGGAGATCATAGAGAGTGAAGAGGATCTGATCGGTGTCAGCGCTATCTCATGTTGGGAGATAGCCAAGCTCTGCGAGTATGGACGGCTGGAACTTCCTGTTGGACTGCCCGAGTGGTTCCGGTTGGCACTAGATTATCCTGGTGTCTCGCTACTGCCGCTGACACCCGAAGTCGCCATCGAGTCGACCACCTTGCCCGGCAGCTTCCACCGCGACCCTTCCGATCAGATCATCGTCGCTACAGCAAGAGTGCACGAATGTCCGCTGGTGACTTCCGACGACAAAATTGTCGGATATCCTCATGTTCAGACCATATAGCAGACACTTGGGAGAGCCATAACCTATGACGCCCCAAGAGCGCCTTCATAAGATCGAGTCCTACGGTAACGCACATGCTCTTCTCGTAGAGGCGCTGAGCGAGTTCCCCAAGGAGATGTGGCAGTTCCGAGACGTCCACGGATGCTGGAGCATCCACGAACACATCGTCCACATCACGGACAGCGAGGCGAACAGCTACATCCGCTGCCGCAGACTGATCGCGGAGCAGGGCGAGCCGTTAATAGCCTACGACGAAAACGTGTGGGCTTCGTCGCTGAACTATCACGACCAGAGCATCGAAGATGCGCTCATGCTGTTCAGGTGGCTGCGGCACAAGAGCTACACGCTAATCAAGTCGCTGCCCGAGCCCGTCTGGGCACACTCCTCCTTCCATCCCGAAAACGGCGAGACAAGCCTCGACGACTGGCTGGACACATACGAGAGGCACGTGCCTGAGCACGTCGAGTACATGCGGGAGAACTTCCAACAGTGGCAGGAGGGGGCGGCGGGGTCGTAGCCGCGCGATGGTCTGACCCCAGACTGTTTCCGCCTTTCCGTAAATCGCCAATAGTGAGCCTCAGTGTCGCTATAACACCCTGACGCACTGTGCGGTACTCTTGCACGACTTTGATAGCAGACTCGTAGCAGGGGAAGCTGGTTTGGGAGCAGCCTTGACGCTTGGGCATGACCGACGCTCGAGGCTTGGAAGTTACCATTCCTCAGTTTCTGAAGACGTAGCTGGTACAATGCGGTCACGAACGAACACTTCCGAGGGGAGCGACAGATGAGCGATCAGGGCTATGCCAGGCCGGAGATGCTGGCATCGACGGAGTGGCTTGCGGAGCATATAGACGACCCGAACGTCCGCGTGGTGGACTGCGACGAGTTCAGTCTGTACCTCCGGGCGCATATAAAGAACGCGGTCGGAATCCGTGTACACCATTACATCAAGCACCCGAACTATCCGACGGCGCAGAAGGAGTATCCACTGGTTGCCGGGCCGGATGTGATGAAGGGGCTGATGGAGGAGATGGGCATCGGGGACGACACACTCGTCGTCGCGTATGACAACTCAGGCAGCCTGAACTCGGCGCGTTTCTGGTGGGTGCTCAACTACTACGGACACACCAACGTCAAGGTGCTCAACGGCGGCTGGAAGAAGTGGTTCGACGAGGGTCGTCCGACTTCGATAGATCGGCCTCTCGACGTGGGAGAGGTCACGTTCACTCCCAAGGCAGACGACTCGCTGGTCTGCACACTCGACTACGGCGTCGGACAGGTCGGCAATCCGGACACGGTGTTCCTGGACGTCCGCTCCGACGGGGAATGGGACGGCTCCAACGACCGGGGCAACGCGCGCGCCGGCCGGGTGCCGGGAGCGGTCCATCTCGAATGGCTTAACCTGATAACCGAGGACCGCCACCGGATGTTCAAGCCGGCGTCCGAGCTAAGACCCATGCTGGAGGCGGTAGGCGTCACGCCCGACAAGAACGTCATCACGTATTGACAGGGCGGCATCCGTGCGGCGCACGGAGTGTTTACGCTGCGGCTCCTCGGCTATGACAGGACGCGCAACTACGACGGCTCTATGGGCGAGTGGGCGAATCGAGCGGATACTCCGCTCGAGAAGTGAGTGGAGAGGAGTGAGGAGTGAGAGCCGCCCCGAACCACCCCAACGCCGAGGCATTAGTGCAATTCTCTGACAGCAAGATAGACGGTGATAACCAAGAGCTTGAAGCGACATCTGTGAGGTCTCACTCCTCACTCCTAAGTCCTCACTCCTAAAAAATGGGCTGGTCGATACATCATCCGGTGGGCCTGATCCACCACTCACCCATGTTCTCGTACAAGGGGTACACGCTCGTGTTCTCGAACTCGGGCAAGTTCGCTGCGCTGCTCGACATGGAGGGGCGCGTGTGCCACAGGTGGGAGTACCACGAGGGCCTGACCTACGCGGTGTTGCTGCCGAACGGCAACCTGCTGGGGCGGACTCCCCTACCGCCGGACTTCGAGCAGACTCGCGGGCTGGGCGGGTCAGGCGGCTCGATCGTCGAGCTCGACTGGGACGGCGTTAAGGTCTGGGAGCACCGCGATCCCTATATGCACCACGACTACGAGCGGTCGCTGACCGGAAGCACGTACTACCTGCTGTGGGAGGAGATGCCCGCCGATCTGTCGGCGCGCGTTCGCGGCGGATACAGGACGCTTGAAGACCCGGTGTTCATACTTGGCGACACGATACGCGAGATCGACATGGACGGAGAGACCGCCAACGAGTGGCGCGTATGGGAGAACCTGTCGGTCGAGAGCGAGGTCATCTGTCCCCTTGAGGGAAGGCGCGAGTGGACGCACGCCAACTCGATTCACGTGACCAGGTCAGGTGACTTCCTGCTGAGCTTCAGGAGCACCAGCAACGTCGCACTGGTGTCGCGGGAGACTAGCGAGGTCACCTGGGAGTGGGGCGCGGGCGATCTCGGCCACCAGCACCACGCCACCGAGTTGGAGTCAGGCAACATCCTGATCTTCGACAACGGCTCGCACTCAAGGAACAGGGCGGCATCTCGTGTGATCGAGGTCAACCCGGAGTCAAACGAGATCGAGTGGACGTACGAGGGTAGCCCTCCGGTGTCGTTCTTCAGCTCGTACATCAGCGGCGCTGACCGGCTGCCGAACGGCAACACGCTCATCTGCGAGGGCGCGCACGGTCGCCTGTTCGAGGTGACGCACAGAGGCGAAATCGTCTGGGAGTTCGTCAATCCCTTCTTCGCGCCCGACAGAAGCGGACGAAACCTGAGCAATTCGACGTTCAGAGTGCACCGCTACGGCCCGGAGTTCTCAGGGTTCACCGGGCGGGACCTGGACCCGGCGCGGTACGCCAACCTCAACCGGGTGCTGGGGGTGAGGTAGGCTCCCCTAGCAGCACAGTTCCCTACTAACCCCTTAAAGACCGTTCTTGCAGTGTCGCCTCATACGATTGCAGCGAATCAGAGTGGGGCAATGCTAAGTTGACGATAACGGATCAATGGCAACTCGACGTTGACACTCAAGTAACCATCTGTTGACGTATGTGGGAGGGCAGAATAGAATTGAGTCCGTTCCAGACAATGGATGTATATGCGACCCAATTGGACGGTCTCAGCAGGGAGGGGAACAGTGGGTACACGAATTATAAGTATTAGGGTGCTTCTCACGACTCTGGCTATGTCAATGTTGGTCGTGATTGTAGCCGTGGCCTGCGCAACTGAGCGTGTGGTCGAGGTGGAGGTCATCAAGGAAGTCCCTGTTGAAAAGGTGGTCACCCAGGAGGTCGTCAAGACCGTCGAGGTGCCGGGCCAAACCGTCATCAAGGAAGTAGTCAAGACCGTCGAGGTGCCGGGCCAAACCGTCATCAAGGAAGTAGTCAAGACCGTCGAGGTGCCGGGCCAAACCGTCATCAAGGAAGTGGTCAAGACCGTCGAGGTGCCGGGCGAGACAGTGGTGGTGGAGAAAGAGGTGATAAAGACGGTCGAGGTTGAGAAGCCCATCGAGGTCATCAGGGAAGTGCTGAAAGAGGTGGAAGTGGTCAAGGAGGTCGTGGTCGAAGCCGCGCGTCCCATGGTGCGTCCAGTCCCTAGCTCGGTTCTCAATATCGTAGCCAGCGACGTTGGCCCTGCGAACTGGCACAGACCGATTGCGAACTACCCGTACAACTCGATGTCGTAGCCAGCGACGTTGGCCCTGCGAACTGGCAACACTGCTGGCGGTCTCGGAGCACCTGCTGGACGTGGAACCGGACGGAACTCTGCTGCCGATGATCGCCAGAGAGTGGGTTGTTGACGAAGTGGGAATAACGTGGACCATCCAGCCAGGCATACCCTGGCACGATCCCGCATACGGGACTGTTGACGTGGAGGACATACACTGGTCCTACCAGAACGGATCTCGGGAGGGAACCGTCAGCCACTTCACAGGCTGGTACCGCGACGACTTCCAGAATCCGAGGATCGTTGACGACAACACGATTCAGTGGGACTGGGGTGAGAACGGGCCCACCATTCGCTACATTCTAACAACGCGCGGACTGGGTTCGGGAACGGCCATCGAGAATAAGGACTATTACGATACCGTGGGCGAGGAGTTCCATAGCGCGAATTTCATGGGGACCGGCCCGTACAAAGTGCAGTCCCATGTCAACGACGACATCATTACGCTGGAAGCGGTCAAGAACCACTGGCGGAACACACCCGACTTCGAGCTTGTACGGGCCATAGAAGTGCCTGAGCAGGCGACGCGCATTGCGCTGATGAGGGGCGGCCAGGGCGATATTACCGATGTATCGATCCCGCTGCTGGACCAGATAGTGCACGAGCCGGGAATAAGGCTCGTGCAGGGCGCGATAGCGGGCAAGACGTCCGCGGTGTTCTTCATGGGAGGTAACTTCCAGATACAGCCGACTCTGAGTGACGGATCACCCAACACTCCCGCAGTGCTTGAAAATCCGTGGGTCGGAGAGCCGGGTAACGAAGAGGACCTCGAGAGAGCCAGGAACCTCCGGCGAGCGCTCTCCTACGCGATTGACCGTGACTCCATCAACGAGTTCATCCTGTTCGGGCAGGGCTGCCATCAGTATGTGTACGTAATTGACGTGTGCAACCCACGCCACCAGGACAAGTGGGTCCATGAGTATGATGTGGAAAAGGCCAGGGAACTCATGGCCGCCGGCGGATTCCCTGATGGCTTCGAGATGCCAATGTGGATACCGACCGCTACCCCGCCGGACACGTTTATTGAAGTCGCAGAAGCGATAGTGCCGATGTGGGAAGAGCTGGGAGTCAGCGTGACTATAGACAAGAGCGCCTACTCCTCCCGAAGGCCGGAGTTCTTTGAACGGGGTGCGCTCAAGGACGTCTTCGCCTTCCCATGGGGCGGGGACATTGAACTGGTCCAATATACCGACTACCTGTGCGACCTGATTGACGGCTGCACACGCTGGAACAGTGGGTATGACGACTCGATTGGGTACGACGTCCACAAGAACTTCTCCCAATCCTATCGCGATTCTGAAGAGGCATGGAACGCCCTCATACCCTATTTCGAGTATCACTCGCACTTGGGCGACCTTCCTGTGGTCACGTCGCTGGACTGGCTGGATCCCCTCATCGTCGGGCCTCGCATAGGTGAGGTGGACATGGTGGAACACAACCTCGCCATGCCGGAGATCGAGGGAATCCACATCGCCGATCAGTAGTCGGTCGAAGTGTGAATAAACGCGCGTACCGGATTTGAGCTTGTTGGCGACTGCGCCAGTTCTGGTTGGTCGTCAGCAAGCTCAATTACTGCATTGGCGAGCACGCCTTCGTCGGATACGCTAGGGCATAACTCAATAGCCGCCCAAAACGCGCGTTGTGGCTATTTCAAGCTGCAAAAACCTACATAGCAACAGAGTAACAGGGCCTGCGTTCGAGCCGGGCCGTCTGAGGAGTTATTCGTAGCTTGGTACAGTTCCTGTTTAGACGAGTGCTGTTGATGCTCGTCACGCTGTGTGCGGTGTCCGTACTGGTATTTACCATGTCGCGAATCCAGGGCGACCCCCGGACAATGTTCATGAACCGGGGAGTAACGCAGGAGATGTGGGACGCCTGGGGCAAAGAGATGGGCCTCGACAAACCGCTCCCCATCCAGTACCTGGTATGGGCTTCGAAAGCCGCTCGCGGCGACCTGGGCGACAGTCTGTGGGAGAGAAGGGCTGTCACCACCGCCATATTCGAGAAACTCCCGGCCACCGTACAGCTCGGGTTCACGACATTCCTGTTCTCCGTAGTTATCGGTATTCCCCTGGGGGTCCTGTCAGCCGTTCATCGCGGTACAGTAGTCGACCTCATAGGGCGCTTCGTAGCGGTTACGGGCCAGGCCCTACCGCCGTTCTGGATCGGCCTGATGCTGATCCTGATATTCTCCGTTTGGCTGGACTTGCTTCCGGCCGCCAAAAAGGGCGGGCTGAACTCGTTCGTACTGCCAACCATCACGCTGGGATGGCTGTTTGCCGCCAGCATATTGCGACTCGTCCGATCGAGTATGCTGAGCGTGCTTGACGAAGAGTTCATAAAGTTGGCCAGGGCGAAGGGAGTCCGTAATACGTCGGTCATCTGGAAACACGCTTTCAAGAACGCTGCGGCAGCTCCCCTTACATACAGTGGACTGCTGCTCGCCGGTCTATGTACAGGCACGGTGGTAACGGAGTCGGTCTTCGGATGGCCCGGCATTGGACGGCTCTCCATAGATGCGGTGCTTCAGAACGACTTCCCGATGCTGGCCGGTCTCGTCCTGCTTTTCACACTGCTATTCATCATCGGAAACTTGGTGGTTGATATTGTCCTGGCTCTTATAGACCCAAGGGTAAGGTACTCATAATGCAGGGCGGAGATGCCAATGCGACAGAGTCTTCTGCTCTTTTCATGTCTGACGGAGATACCTGGAGGAGCAATCTGCGCCGCATCCGGCGGTGGCCGCTCTTGTCCGTAGTCATCCTCGCTACGCTCGTTTTCGCGGCGGCAGCAGCCGACCTGATAGCGCCCCATGATCCGGTGAAGGCGACACTGAGCGATAGGCGGACCCCTCCAATGTGGGAAGAAGGCGGCAGCAGCAAGTTCATACTGGGCGGGGATCTGCAGGGCAGGGACGTGCTCAGCCGGATCATCCACGGCGCGAGGGTATCGCTGCTGATCGCCGGTTCATCAATCTTCATCGGCATGGTGTTCGGCACTATGTACGGCCTTGTCAGCGGCTACTTTGGAGGTTGGATAGACGAGATACTCATGCGGGTCGTCGAGATATTTCTCGCTATCCCGTTGATTATGGCCGCGCTTGTCATTCTGGTTGTGGCCGGGGCCAGCAAGTTGAGCGTGATAGGGGTATTGGTGCTGTTCAGTTGGGTGCCTTTCGCCCGTCAGGTGCGAGCCGAGACGCTCGCGCTCAAGGTGCTTGATTACGTTGCGCTGGCCCGTGTCGCCGGGGCGCCGACCCACAGGATTCTGATTCGCCACATTCTGCCGGGCGTACTGAACACCGTCATCGTGGTCGCTACCCTCCAGGTCGGCAGCCTTATCCTGACCGAGTCCATTCTCAGCTTCCTGGGGGTTGGTATTCCGCCGCCCACGCCGGCGTGGGGCGCGATGGTGGCCGACGGCAGAAACTACCTGGCCAGCTCATGGGGCATCGCATTCTTCCCGGGTATGGCCATCTTCCTCACAGTGGTCGGCTTCAACTTCATGGGCGACTGGATACGCGACTCCCTGGACCCACGCCTCAGACAGCTGGACTGAGGCATCGTTCGGCCCTCCCCTCTCGGTACGCATTCGCTCCAGTAGCGCCTCGAACTCGGTCGGATTGTTGACCTTTGAGATGACCCGGACGAACTCGCCGATATCGCTCATGTAGGAGCGAAGCTCGCGCATCTGCTCGCCGACAGGGCTGATCGACGCGGGGCTGTCGGCGTAGCGTCCTCGGAACGCGAAGTAGGCCTGATTGAGCTTGCGAACGTAGTAGCCGCGCAGTCGCAGGTCCCACTGTCGCCTGCGCATGTACTCCTCGGCCTCTTCGATCTTGCCCTCGGCAAGCAGGCGCTCAGTCTCCAGCCGCGTCTCCCGCATGAACTTGGTGAAGTTGGAGTCGATCTGGCTCTCCGACTCGTACCGGCGGGCGTTCTCGGAGAGGTCTCCGCCCATTCTCTCGAACGCTATGTCGCCGATCTCGTTGCCGGCGAGCGTCGCGGCGGTCTCGTTGAGCGTCGTCATCTCAGTCGAGGCGAAGTAGTTCCTACCGAACGGGTGGAAGAACCAGAACGAGTGGAGCCACTCGTGCGCCGCGGTGCGGATCACGGTGCGGGTGGTGTGGGAGTCGGAGACCATGTTGGGAAACGTTGCAAGTCCGGCTATGTCGTCGACGTAGGCGACGTAGTCCAACTCATCGAAGACACGTCGTTCTACCTCGTTTCGGTCGAACGGTTCGATATCTGGATCGAGAAACACCGCGCCGACCATGCTGATCTCGTTCCTGGGCGAGATAACCAGGAGCGTGGGGAGGTCGCTGAACCTGATGTCCACCGGCGGCCAGACGATGCCGAAGCGGGAGTCGACGTCCAGCTCGGCTATAACCGCTGCGATTTCGGCCTCGACCGCCTCCTCGACCTCCGGTCTCAGCTTGCGCTCGTGGGCTTCCAATTCCTTGAATAGTTCGCCCGACACCGGCCCGGACTTGGATCCCGCGCCGCCTGCCCTGAAGCTGCGGAGCTGGGTCGCGCCCTCGATTCGGCGCTCCTCTTTGTTCGCAGCCCTCACCGTCTGGAGGTACTCGTCGACCAGCGCGAGTCGCTCCTCACGCGAGGGCTTGGAGCCGGGGACCAGATTGGTAAGCGAGTGGAGCCACTTCCGGGGGAAGTTGACTATCTCCCACTCCACGAGCGAAAAGACGTGCTCGAACGCTATTAGCTCTACTGGCGTGATGCGCAGGCCCGCCGTTCGGGGGATGAACAGCGTCAGCGCAAGCAGCGAGAGGATGATCGCCTGCCACCACCTGAAACGACGTCTGGGTTGGAGTGTCTGTGATTCGGTCTCTGTCATGCGCGGGTATTGTGTCACACTGGGGGACTGAACTTGTGCCGGGGATGTAATAGGACTCTCTGGAGACGCGATACCTCTGGGTTCCGGCCTTCGCCGGAACGACGGTTGGGCGGGCCGCGAACTGACTCATGTTAAGATACGAGTTGCGACCCCTAGTGGTTGACGCTTACTTCACTCCTCTGGTGACATGCCATGCCTCAAACGACCGTAATCATCACCGTTGACGGATACGACCCGGAATACATTGACGCCTGCGACGCGCCCAACCTGATGGAGCTGGCGCGCCGGGGGTTCTATCGCGTCGGGAAGTCGATGATGCCGTCTGTTACAAACGTGAACAACGTATCGATTGTGACCGGCGAGTACCCGTCGGCGCACGGTATAAGCTCCAACTACAGGATGGTGCGCGAAACGGGGCAGGACATCTACATGGAGTCCGGCGAGTACATCCTGTCGGAGACGCTGTTTCAGCGCGCGAGCAGGATGGGCGCCAGGACGATCCTGTCAACGTCAAAGGACAAGCTGCGGACGCTGCTGTCCGACGGCGCAGACGTGGCGATCTCGTCCGAGCGAGCTCCCGCGTGGGCGGTAGAGGGCGTGGGAGAGCCGCCTCCGATCTACTCGCTCGACGTCAACGGCTGGACCATACGCGCGGCGAGCCATGCGATGAGCCTCGAAGCGGCGGACATCGTTTATATCTCGACGACGGACTTCGCCATGCACACGTACGCACCGAACGAGCCGGAGTCGCAGCAGCACATCAGCGTGCTGGACGACGCAATCGGGGAGCTCGTGAACGCGCATCCTGACGTCACACTGCTGCTGACGGCAGACCACGGCATGAACCCGAAGTCGCGTATGGTGGACTTGGCCGATGCGCTGGCTAAGTGTGGGATCGGGGCCGATGCGGTGCCCATTATCAAGGACAGGTACGTGGTGCACCACAATAATCTTGGCGGCTGCATGTTCATCTACCTTCACTCCGGTGTCGAATCACGGACTGATGAGGCGGCCACGATTCTGCGCGAGACTGCCGGTGTGGAGCGGGTGTACGGACGACAAGAGGCCGCGGACGAGCTCAGGCTGAACTACGACCGTATCGGCGACCTGGTCGTCACTGGCGACATCGACACTGTCTTCGGCCCGAAGGAGCTCGAAGACTCGTGGGACGACACCGGCGCGGGTCACAGCCTGCGTTCGCACGCGTCAGCGCACGAGCAGGACGTCCCGATAATCGGCTACAACGGCAACTTCGATGGATTCGAGTTCGCCGAGAACCGTGACATTGGGCGGTACGTGTTCGAGCGGGTGCTGAGTTAATATAGGATCCTCCAAGTGCTCTCATGCTGTTGCTTAACCTACCAGTTGAACGCTAATCTGTAGTCACGTTATTGAATGTTGGTAACTACTTACGGTGCAACATATGACTACATACAGTATCAGAGATTTCAAGGCCCGGGTCAGTGAGATACTCAGGGATCTCGGTGACGGCCAAGAGGTCATTATCACCCGTCGCGGGAAGCCGTGCGGAAGGCTCACCTCAGTACAGCCATCCACCGAGATAAAGCCATCACTTGAAACCCTGAGAGGGGCGTTGACGAGTCTGCCCGACGCTGCCTACGAAGACTTCCTGGACATCAAGGCGGTGTGGGAGCCTCAGGACCCGTCTTCTTACGAGGCGAAGAGCAATCATGCTTAATGGCCCTGCCCAGTTTGTCGTGGACACTCATGCGCTGTGGTGGTATCTCAGTTCGCCTGAGCGCCTCACACCCGCAGCCTCAGCGGTTTTCCGACTTGCCGAGACAGGCAACGCAACCATCGTTGTTCCCGCGATAACCGTGGCTGAGTTCTATTTCCTCTCGGTCAAGCTCAGGCAGCCCGTCGCGCCCTCGGACTTGCTGAACACGCTCAGTTCCGTCAACGGCCTTGAGCTGTCCGATCTGGGCAGGCAGCAACTTGAGAGGCTCGACCTATTCCCGGAGATTCCAGAAATGCACGATCGTCTTATCGCTGCTGAGGCGGCGGCCCTTAATGTACCGGTGGTGACGCGCGATGAGACTCTTCGGTCTTCGTCACAGGTGGAGACTATTTGGTAGGTGAACTCTTCCGAGACGAGCTTTTACAGTATCCTTGCCGAGTGATTATAGAGGTGTTCTGACAATGCAAAAGGTCCTTCTGACCGGCGCGGCCGGTCGTATCGCCACGTTCATACGTAACGGGCTTGGCGACAAGTACGAGCTCTCGGGGACGGACCGGGTGCCTGTCAATGTCGACGGCTTTGAGTCGGTGACGGCCAACCTGGCCGACTTCGATGCTATCCTGCCCGCGTTCCAGAGCGTGGACACGGTCGTCCATTTGGCGGCTGAGCCGAGGCACACGCCGGACATCTGGTGGGATCTGCTGCTGCCGGACAACATCACGGCCACGGCTAACGTGTTCGAGGCGGCGCGACAGACCGGCGCATCGCGCGTGGTCTTCTTCAGCTCTATGCACGTCAACGGCTTCTACGAACTCGACGATCCGTGGAAGTCCATCGTCGAAGGCAAGTACGACGGGCTGGACCCGAACAGTGTGCCGCTCGTGACCCACGAGATGCCGGTACGCCCGGACGGCCCGTACGCCGCGAGCAAGATATTCGGCGAATCACTCGGCAAGTACTACTCGGAAGAGTACGGCATTACAGTGATCTGCATCAGGCTCGGCACGATGAGTGTCGAGGACAAGCCCGGAGAGGACGCGCGGTCGTTCGTGAGCTGGCTGAGCAGCCGCGACCTTGTCACGATGGTCGACCGGTGCATCGAGGTCGAGGGAGTCGACTATGACATCCTGTTCGGCGCGTCAGGCAACACATGGAAGATCTACGATACGCCACGCGCGTGGGAGGTACTGGGGTTTACTCCACAGGACAACGCGGAGGAGTACAGGTAGGGAATGGGCTAAGTTCTCACCTGATAGGATGTGACGCATGGTTACCACGAGACGACTGATGACAGCGGAAGAGCTGCTGAACATGCCTGACGATAGCTTTAGGTATGAGCTTGTGAGGGGAGAGCTGCGAAAGATGCCGCCTGCTGGATATGTTCATGGAGAGTATGCAATGTCCGTGGGCGCTCCACTCGCAATCCATGTGAAGGCTAACCGGCTGGGCAAAGTCTATGCTGCGGAAACGGGGTTCAAGCTGGGTTCGAACCCTGACCTTGTTCGAGCTCCCGATGCGGCATTCGTTAATCGTGAACGTGTGGAGGAGGCGGGAGACGCGCTAGGATTTTTTCCAGGTGCGCCAGATATTGCAGTCGAGGTGATCTCGCCAAGCGACCGCTATACGGATGTGGATGAAAAGGTTGCCGATTGGCTGGACGCTGGAACACTCGCGGTCGTTCTCGTGGACCCACGCAGACGGGTCGTCAAGGTACACCGTTCGATGACGGACATCGTCGTCCTGACCGAAGGAGATACGCTTGAGATCGATGACGTCGTACCTGGGTGGCAGATGCCAGTGGGAGAGATATTCGGATAGGCAGCGGCCTTTAGTTGTCTCAGCGCTGGCGGCGGCGCTTTCGGCGGGCCCACCAGAAGCGTAGCCGCAGGGCGGGATCGCGGCGCCAGGTCATGTTGCGGGATACGATATCGGCCACCGGTGGGGTGCCGAGAATTAGGGGTCTGGCCCAACGTCTGAGGTCTCGGAGGGTGGCCTGACCCTCGCGCCACTCGTTCACCAGGGCGTTCGACCTGCGCCACGCGATCGATGGGAACAGCCCCATCGGGCCTGAATTGCGCTGGCCGACCATCAGGGCTGCTCCGGCCTCCATGGCCACCGCGACGCCGCCAACGATGTCCCACAGGTGGGGGTTGGACGTATACATGTACTGCGTGACGCCACGGGACACCAGGACGAGCTCGTAGGCTATCGAGCCGGTGACGCGGGGGTCTCCGGAGTTGCCCCGCATGGGCTTACCGAACCTGTACAGCCTGTCGAACGCTCCGGGAACGGTAACGAGCTGGTCTGCGCCAGGAGAGTCGAGCGCAAGTACGTTGATCGGCTCGCCGTCGGTGAAAGCTCCGCCGCCCCGGCGGGCGTGATGGACAACTCCGTCTGCACTCCCCGCCCAGGGCGTGAACACCGCTCCCACCACCGGCTCTCCCCTGTACATGATGCCAACCGACGAAGCGTACAACGGAAGGCCGTGAAGGAAGTTCTTGGTGCCGTCGAGAGGGTCCAGCACCCACAGGAAGTCGGGCACAGCCTCGTCTTCGGCCGCCTTGCTTTCGTCGTCCTCCTCGCCCAGTATGCCGTGGTCCGAGAAACTCTCCCTGATGCCTTTCTCAAGGAATTCCTGCGCCTCGGTGTCGGCGTTCGTCACGGGGTCGCGTCCGCGGTCGTCCTTGAACTCCACGCTGAGATTGCCGCCGAAGTAGCGCGACAGTATGCCTCCAGCGCCGCGCGCCAGCTCGACGGCACGCGACTCTATGCGCTCCAGAAGTTGGTCGTCGGGCAACTGCGTCATCTGATACACCATGCCTGGTAGGCCGTTTCGAGCCGGGCACAGAATGCATCGAGGCTCGGACGGTCAGGATAGAGCTCTCGCGCTCGGGTAACAATCATCCAGAAGCAGCCCTCCCTCTCCTGTGGCGAGGTCGCCAGGCTGCACATCTCGATGGCTTCATCGGCGCGGTCGGTCTCCCAGAAGCGCGCCTGTACCGATCCCTGAATACACCATACGCGGTGCGTCGCATCGGCAACGGTGTTGTGACACTGTTCAAGCCCCTTGGCGGGCTCCCCCAGGGATGACGCTGCGAGGTCGCGTCCGAAGCTCTCGAAGCAGTCGTATCTACCGATGTCGGGGGCGTTGACGCACTCCTCTGCGACACGGTCGTAGTTGTACTCGAACAGCAGCAGCATCCGCGTGGAGTGGTACAGGTAGCACGGCGCGACGTAGCGGTCGGTCAGGGCGTTGCAGGGGTAGTGAGGGTCTTCGTCGGAGAGGTAGTCGGTGAAATGTCCCATAGTGCCGGACAGGCCGCCGACCACGTTCTCCATAAACACGCCGGAGTAGCAGGCGCGCTGGTCCCGGTCGGTCTCCAGCCTGTCGCACAGGTCGAGGGAATCGTACAGCTCGTAGCTGGTCCAGGCCATGAGGCCGTGGCCGACGCCGTGGATGCAATTGAGCCTGAAGAAGAACACATCGGAGCCTCCGCAGATCACCTGCACGTCTGACTCCAGGTTGACCGTACCGCGCTCCTTGAACATGGCCTCGGTCGCGCCGTGGTACGCGCCGGCCTCGCACTCGTGACTGGCGAGCGCGAACGCGGCGGCACCGAACAACTCGTACGCGGTGCGCCCTGTCACATGAGCGCGCTCATGACAGAGCTGGCCGACAACGTCGCCCGCTTCGGCGACCAGCTTCACCGTGTTGGCAGGACCGTAGTCCCTGATGTACTGGCGCAGCAGAACGTCGTTGGTGAACAGGTCCGTGAGCGCCTTTGGAGTCAGATCGGGAGGGTCCTTGAACTTCAGGTCTCCAACTTCGGGACGCAGGCGCTCAACGGCCTCAACGGCGTCGCCACCGATCGCGACGACCAGCCCGCTGTGCTCGGGGACCATGTGGTTGTGATAGCGCCAGAATCCGGGCTTATCGAACGTGAACGCCCAGACGCCGGCGGCCCCGACCGGGTTGCCGGCGTCGAATTCGGGCATGATCTGGTGCGTGGGGTGGATGTTCGACGCGGGCCACAGGCTGGACTCGGAGCTGTTCTGGAAACGGACCTGTTGGCCCACTTCGATCTCCAGGCGCTTTGGAACGAACCCGTCGTCCGTGAACTCCACGACCCAGGAGTTGGGAAGCGGCGTCTCGGACAGAGTGCCCGGGTTCGGCTTGAGCGGGGTCGCGACGGCGACTGGCGCATCGGGCTCATCGACTGAGCAGGCCAGACCGATCATCACCAAGACCGTGAATACGACAAGCAGAAGGCGGACTGGGACCATCTCAGCAAACTACAGCGTACGGAGCGCGGGGAGCTGGAGCTCAGCGCAGATGTCGCTGAACCACTCGATGACCTCGTTGTGCAGCGGGATGCCGTTGGCGCGGCGCTCCTGCTCCTCCTCGTGCTCGGACAGTCCTGGATACATCACGCGGTCGTGGCCGGGAGCGGGCGGCGTCTCTCTGAGCGTCCTGAGCATGTCGTCCATGTTGTCCTTGAACTCGTCGAGGTCGCAGAAGGACTCGATGTTGTAAGCTGCGAAGTAGTGATGATTTCCGCCGCCGTCCGGGCTGAGCATGGTTGGCTTGCCTCCTGACAGCAGCGAGGTGAGCACCTCCGACATCAGGCTGAAGCCGTAGCCCTTGTGGGAACCCTGCTCGCGAGTGCCACCGAGGGGGAGCTGGTAGTATTGGCCGCGCTCGGGAAGCGGGACCTCGTCCACAATGGGGGCACCGTCCATACCGGCGATCCAGCCGCCCAGCATGTTCGCGCCGACGCGGTTGGCGAGTTGGAGCTTGTTTCCTGCGATGGCCGATGTCGCGGCGTCGAACAGCAGGAACGGCTCTGACCTGGCAGGCGCGGCGATGGCGATCGGGTTTGTGCCCATGCGCGGCGCGGCCCCGAACGTCGGCAGCACCAGAAGTCCGCCCGCCGTGGCGGTCATGCCGACCATATCGGCCTGCGCGGCGAGCATCGCGTGGTGTCCGATAGCGCCTGAGTGCCCGGCGTTGTACATGGTGACGACGCCCACGCCGACCTCGCGGGCCTTGTCGATGGCGATGTTCATGGCCTTGGGGCCGAGGATGACGGCGAGGCCGCGGTCGGCGTCCACGGTCGCGGTCGACGGGGACTCTCGGACTATGCGCCAATCGGGCCTCGGGTTGAGCGTGCCCTGGGAGTATCCCTGGACGTAAGAGCGCAACATGTTCGAGACGCCGTGTGTCTCGACACCCCGGAGGTCGGTGGCTACGAGCACGTCGGCTCCAAGCTCGGCATCGTCCTGTGTGACGCCCATCTTCTCGAAGATCGACGCGACCGTCTCATGCAACGCGTCGTGCGGGACGCGCGTCTCGTCCTCGTGCGGGACCTTGAATCGCTCTAGCATCGGGGGCTCCTTGTCGACGTGTATTGACGAAATGGATTTTAGCACTAAAGGGGTGGGCGCAATTTTCTGTCTTCAGTCGAGCCCTGTGAGACACACATATACAGACACTATTATGTTATAGCCACGATATTGTGGCGTATATGATTTCATCCTCACACGGGTGAATCCCTAGTATGTAAGATCAATTTGCGGCGTACTCCGTAAGTCTGTTAGATTAATTGCCGCTTATAAGAGACTCTGTTTATATAGTAATACCGCGTAACATGAGAGTGTATATATTGGCTGAATTAATCATAGGTCAGGCGGATCATCACGATTCAAGCAGGAAGTGCAACACTTGATAAGCCTACTAATCATCGACGCGAACTCACATCTAAGGACCGGAATCCAGGCGGCGGTTGAGGCTGAAGGCGGTGTCGAGGTAATAGGAAACGCCGCACCTAACGAGAAAGCGATGAAGATGGTCGAACGTCTCCACCCTGACGTGGTGCTTATGAGCCCAAGGGGCCGGATGGGTACGCAGTCGCCGCCTGTAAGGAGATCAGGGAACGAGCTCCATCTACGAAGGTGGTAGCCCTGTCGTACGAGGACTGGGAGGGGGAGATACTGATCTCCCTGTTGTCCGGGGCATCCGGGTACGTCTCCAATAATGCCCAGGGCCCGGAACTGGTCCATGCCATCAGGACAGCGGTCAACGGAGGCGGATACTTTGACTTGGAAGTCGTGCAGCGGGTGATCGGCAGGCTTCAGAGATCGGCAGACGACAGCCTGACCGTGCCCATCCCCGACGTGCTGTCCGAGAGGGAGATCGTTATTCTGAGGATGGTGGGCAAGGGCTACAGGAACCAGGAGATCAGCCAGCGGCTGAACATCGCCTCGTCGACGGTGCGTAACACCATCACCCGTATCAGGTACAAGCTGGGACTGGACTCCAGGGCCAAGCTCATAGCATACGCCTACAGGCACGGGCTGATGGACGATGTGGCAGACGGCGCCTCCGTACCCGATGCGGCGAACTGACCTGAATCGCTGTGTCGCGACGCTGACTGCATAGCACGTAAGAACTCAGGGGACGGCCAGCGGTCGGCCCCTTGCTGTCGGTCTCGCTGCACTCTCTCCTATGACACCTCTGCCTCAACACTTTCGCACATCGACAGTGGAGTTAACGACTCCCGAACACTTGTCCGGGACATAAGTCCCTCAAAGTCAGGACATTCTGACCACAAAGTCGGGACATTTGGACCTGTTTCCGGGACATAGGTTGGCCCTATCCTCCCCTTCTGCTGGCTTCAGCCACGGAACGAGAAACCTGAGACCAGGCAAACACGGAGGGGAAAACCGAATGGAATCGTCGAACCGAATGCCGTCACACCACCAGGGTCCAGTCACATCTGGATCGCCTCGAACTCGCAAACAGTCATGGAGAAATGTATTTGGCATATCGACAGCCCCAGTTCTGCTTCTGGCAGTCATTCTAGGGCTGATGGCGTTGACGCTGGCCACTCCTGAACCGGCGTTTGCTCAGAGTCAAGGAACAGGCGACCCTCTGACTCTGTACGACGCGAACGACAACGGCGTGATCGACGCAGATGAGCTCATCACGGCAGCGTCGGACTACTTCGCCGGGCGTATCGAGAGGGATCTGCTCGTGAGAGTCGCGCGACTGTATTTGAGCTCTGCCCAATCTCGTACGACGCGATCTACAGAAGCCCCGATGCACATCTGTAGCCTGAGTGACACAAACGAAAACGGCATGATCGAGCGGAATGAGGTCATTGCTGCCATAAACAAGTACCTGTTTGGCGACTCCATGGCTGAGGGCGCCTTGACCAGGGACGACGTAATTGATGTCATAAACTGCTATCTGTTCCCGCCCGAGGTCGCCCAGGCTTCCTACTCATTTTCGATAGCTGAGGACGCATCAGCAGGAACTATCGTCGGCACGGTTGGCGCGACCGGCACTGTAGGCAGAGTTACATACTCGATCGCAGAGGGCAACGAATCTGGCCAGTTCGCAACTACGACCAGGGGCGCAATCACGATAGCAATCCCTCTCGACCATGAGACCCGTCCCACGCATACCCTGACCGTGAGAGTGGGCGACGGCACTGGTATGTGGGACGAGGCCACCGTCACTGTCACGGTAACCGATGTCTTTGAAAGCACGGTCTCTCTCGACATTCCAAGTCCCGTCGCCGGCCAAACAGTGACCATGACCGCTACGTCCGATGCCCCGGCTGGGGAGACGGTCTCTTACCAGTGGCAGCAGTTGGTTAACTCCCGGTGGACAGATGACAACTCCACCAGTACCTCTAAGCAGGTCACATCGACCTCTCCCAACTCGGAGATATATAGGGTGGTAGCCACTTACGGTATATCGAATCGGGCCGAGCCGCATCCTGCATTGGTCAACTGGCGCTCTCTCTCGGTTGCCATCGATGCGTCCCCGGAACACCCAGACGCCGGTGACACCGTCACCCTGACGGCGTCCACGGACGCTCCGGCTGGAGTCTCCTTGACGTATACGTGGCAGGAGAAGACAGGTGGGGTGTGGACCAACCTATCAGTCACGTCGCCCGCCACGACAGTCCCGTCATCCAACCAGCGAGTACGCGAGTACAGGTTGCTGGTCGCTTATGGCGCCTCAGACTCTGCGGAGTCGCCCCCGAGATTCGGGGTATGGGATGAGCCAGAATTGTTCGCGGACCTGTCCGCTGATGTAGCGCAAGCGGTGGCCTCGTCGACGGCGTACACGACTGCCGAGACAACCTTTCTTGCCTGCGTCAACACAGGCTGGACGGGGGGCGATAGGTTCTCCTCGTTCGACGACGTTCTGGCCAGCTACGATAGCAACATCGAAGCCGTGGTAGAGGGCTGTGAAGGTCGGGGGTCCAACCCCACGACTATGTTCCAGACCATCGAGCGGCAGTCTGTGACGGAGTTGAACAACCTGACGGCGGCCAGCACGACGTATGCAACTTTGGTGAGGACGCCACGTGGCCAGGACTTCGCTGCCAATGTTGGTTCTTCACATCAGATCAAGCTGATCGCGTCCGTGCGGGCAAGCGGGAGCAATAGCGTCACCACCTCCAGTGCTGCCACGTCCACTGCTACCCGTTCTGAGGTCGGCCCCGACCCAGTGGTGGAGAGAGTTGGACTTGATTGTCTGCCGTATAGTGGGACGAGACCATTAACTCACGAACTCCAAGTCGGCGTGGTCAATTGCCTAGTCTTCGACACTCCCCACTCGTTCTGGACGAACAACGCGAACCAACTGAAGGACCGGATAGACAATCGGTACCTACGCGCGGATGGCGCGCTCGTGGGCCCGGTGGATTGGCTAGGCTATGGGGACTGGAGATGCACGATGGCGCTACAAGGCCCAGTGGTGTCGTGCAAGAAGCACGATGTCGCATACGACAGCCTCCAGAAGTTCGTAATCGATGAGGGTCAAGATGAACGGGACGATGGGGATCCCGACATACTGGACGAGACGTGGCACCCGAGGAACAAGGCCCTTGCGGACTCCAAGTTTTACGTGGATATCCTGGCGCACGGATGCCAAGAACAGAGCGGTTTCATAGCGACTCGCATGTGCCGCAACCTACCCAACTCGGCCATAGCGGAAATCTATTACCTCGCCGTGAGCAGGATCAACGACAAGGGGTGGCCAGTAACTGCCCAGGACCTAGACCACGCCCGAGCCAAGCTGGATCGTATACCTCCTGCCAGTGATTCTCAGATAAGCAACAGATCCAGCAATCACGCATTTGTGGCGTGCGACAAGCCCGTACCCACTCTGTCTGACGTTGCGCTTCGAGATCTGGGGGCTGGGAGTTTTGAATGGACGTGGACGCACGCCGATGGATGCGTACCTGGAATCGAGATCGAAAGTGTTTCAATGTGCGCCACCATCCAAGCGGGTGAGTTGGTATACTTCCTTCGGTGCGAAGAAGCTTCTGGGGACGCTACGTCACTCAGGTTCGCGATAGCAAACTTCCCACCGGGCACAGTGGCAACGGCTGCCAGGGTGACGGCAAAACTAAAGCCCCGGAACAGGGAATACGGCGGCGGTAGCTACACAGATGACTGGGCTGTGACTCCCAGCCGGTAGGGCCGACTATCAATAGTCAGCGATGCCAGCGCCCACCGGCTGTGCGTGACAGCGATGGAGCTGGTATCGCTGCCAGCACCATAGGCTGAAACACTGGACGAGACCGGGCATGGAGTTGGCGGCCACTGGGCATGACTGGGGCCGATCCGGAACGAAGGAAACTCTCCAATCCAAGGACAACGCTAATGGACACGAGATTGAAAGTGGTAGCCGCCGCGGTGCTCAGCATTCCTGCTGCTGCCCTGTCGCGTTTAGACATCGCCATTGCAATTGGAGCCGAACTTGGTGGCGCAAAGACCTTTCAGTACCATCAACAGATAGGGATTGCGGTTCTGGCCGTGACGTGGGCGGCACTTACGTACTGGGCATCACTGGCACATTCCGATAGACAGGTTGTCCACAGGACCGCCATCGGCTTTTCGCTGGCGTCGTTCGCTATTCCGGTTGCCGCAATCGCGTTCGCGGTCATCCAGCCTCCTGCTGAGGACCCAATATTCCCTGAGTGGATGATCGTGGTCGCGGCGGGTGTGGTCGGGATTGCGCTAGGGCTGGGAGGAGTCGGTGTTGCGTGGGCAACATCAGATGCGAAGGCCAAACGTAAGGTCATCCGGCCTCAGGAGTTTTATCAGGAAATCCCCAGAGATGTGCCACCAGGGGGGCTTGTGTGACATCCCGCTCCGGCACGTCCAGCCGATACACTACAGAGGTGACGTGTCAGCCGAAAGGACTCGGTGATAGAACGGACCCGATTACGAGATTAACGGCTTGGTACTCGACGGTATGTGTTTCCTCGTCATACTGGCAGGAACTAGCGCCACTCTGTTGCTAGCACCGAAACTAGAGTACCACTTGGCGCGCTATCGCAATTTCAGGAGGTATAGGTCCCTAATCATTTCTGTGGGTTTCGTGGCCTTAGTGACATTGGGCTACACATGGCAGGCTCGGACAACCTACGTGGATGATCTCAATCTATGCTATCACGCGCACTTCGAGGAACATACCAGGAGTGCCGGTCCAGGCTATGACGACTACGGGGAGTTGATCCCTAGACCGAGTTGGTCGGGAGGTACCGCCCGCGACTGGACATTCATTCGGCACTATCACAAGTACACTGAGCTAGGGTACTGCAGCTACGGCTGGCCACATCAGAACTGGAAGGCCTACAGTGGTGCTCCCACCTACGAGGTCCGCAAGAACAGCCCGTCTGACAGGTGGCCCAAAGAACCTGGGAACTACATTTTCGTCAGGCATACTGATAGTCGACTGGTCCCCGTCTATGCCGGCAGTTCAGACAATCTCAAGGAGAGTCTTAGCAATCCCAACCTCCATGAGAGGGCCGACTGTATCCGAAAAGAGGGTGCGACGCACGTCCACGCTGCGCTCAGCCATGGGAACGTGTCCAGAAGAGAAGACAGACATGCCTACTTTGTTCGCACCTTTGCACCTCCCTGTAACGAAGGGCTCAAGCCCGAGTAAAGAATGGGAACAGGACTGGTCGAAGTGCACTTAGTTTCGTGGGCTGGCAAGTCCGGGAAGGACTACACCTACCGCCTTGACGGAGACTATGCCGATGGACAGGGGACCTACGTCTTCGCCAAGTATCAGGAAAGGGAGCAGGACCCAGCACACAGGGGAAGCCGGAGTCTGAGTGATTGTTGCTCTACGCTGGCGAGTCTTCGAGATAGTCTTACGGGCGGCGGCTTCAGGGCGACATTCGGCTGGGAATGTTCCAGAAAACTGGGAGCTACGCACATCTTCACTCACGTCAACGAAGAAGCACGACTACGTGAGGTGACCGATCTCGACGGAGAACACCGGCCACCCTGCAATCGATGGTGAGCGTTGCACCAGTTTAGTTGGTGATTTCAGTAAGAGCGTTGGTCTCAACCTCTGGATTCCGGCCTTCGCCGGAAAGACGGAGCGGCTGCTACGAGGCCCGCCGACTAAACAGATGTAGGTTCTTGCCCCCACCTCACCTTGAAATCCCGGAGAGGGTTTGCATAGACTTTCCTTGGCGGCCTCGATAGGCGTGGGGCTGCCGGAACCCTTTAAGTCGGTCCAGTGAGGCTGGCAAGGGACATGCGGAGCGACGGTCGCCGCGAGGCGCGACCATATCCTGCAAAGCCGCGACCCTCTTGCCAGCAAAGGCAAGAGGTCTTTTTTTGGCCCAGATTGACGCACCTCCGATCGGGCGACGGATACTCACCTCAGACGAGATGCGCCGGGCGCTGGTGCGTATCTCTCACGAGATACTGGAGCGCAACGGCGGCGCGGACGACCTCGTGCTGATGGGCCTCCATACTAGGGGCGTGCCGATAGCGCACCGGATCGCGGAGTTCGTCAAGAGCTTCGAGGGCGAAGACGTTCCGGTGGGATCTCTCGACATCGGTCTCTACCGGGACGACCTGGCCGGCGGCGCGAGGCCGCTGATGCGCCGCACCGACATCCCTGCCATCCAGGGACTTCGGGTGGTACTCGTCGACGACGTACTGTACACCGGGCGCAGCATCCGTGCCGCGATGGACGCGCTCACCGACTTTGGAAGACCCAGCCAGATCCAGCTTGCCGTGCTCGTCGATCGCGGCCACCGCGAGCTTCCCCTGAGGGCCGACTACGTGGGCAAGAACGTCCCGACTTCCAACGACGAGGAGGTGGACGTGAGGCTGATCGAGATCGACGACGTGGACGAGGTGCTGCTCTCCAGAAAGGAGGACGCATGACCCAGACGATCCAGATGGCCAATCGAGCGTCAGGAGCCAATGGCTCACCGCGGGTCGCGCCGTTCGAGCGCCCGAGGCCGAGGTACGTCCCCGGACGTAGGCACGTGCTCGACATGGACGACTTCTCGAGGCAGGAGATCGAGGACACCTTCCAGAACGCCGACGCGATGCGCGAGGTGATGAACCGCGAGATCAAGAAGGTTCCCACACTGAGGGGTAAGACGATCATCACACTGTTCACGGAGGCGAGCACGCGCACGCGGGTCTCGTTCGAGCAGGCGGGCAAGATACTGAGCGCAGACGTAATCAACGTGTCCGGTTCGGGCAGCAGCGTCGAGAAGGGCGAGTCGCTCTACAACACCGCGCTCACGCTCCAGGCCATGAACGCCGACATCATCGTCATCAGGCACGCGCACTCCGGTGCGCCTCACTTCCTGGCGCGGCATCTCGACGCGTGCGTCATCAACGCCGGCGACGGGGCGCACGCGCATCCGACTCAGGCGCTGCTGGACATGTACACCATGCGCAACTACTTCGGTCGAGTCGAGGGGCTCAAGGTGACTATCGTCGGCGACATCCTGTACAGCCGGGTCGCCCGCTCCAACCTGTGGGGGCTGACCGCGATGGGCGCGGAGGTCACGCTGTGCGCGCCTCCGACGCTGCTTCCGCAGGACCTACTGGACCGGAGAGCCGATGTCGAGGGTCACCCGTTTGCGGACGTCAGGATCGTCACGGACGTCGAGAGTGCCCTGGAGGGCGCGGACGTCGTGTATGCGCTCCGGCTCCAACTCGAACGACAGCAGGCCGGGCATCTGCCGTCGCTCAGGGAGTACTCTCGGTCGTTCGGTATCAACGAAGAGCGGCTAAAGCTCGCCAGTCCCGACGCCCTGGTAATGCACCCCGGCCCGATGAACGAGGGCGTGGAGATAGACCCGGCCGTCGCACACGGCTCGCGCTCGATGATCGAGGAGCAGGTCACCAACGGCGTCGCGATCCGTATGGCGCTGCTGTACAGCGTCGCCACGCCGATCAGGGAAGGCTATCTAAGGCGGCCCTAGAGGGTCAGAAAGTCCACCACATGCAAGAGGAATCTTCAGAGAAACACACCGACAGGCCGACTTCGTATCCAGGATGGGAGGGAACACTGCCACGTCATCGCGCGACCCTGATCCTGTGGCGTGACGGCAGATTGCTGGTGGTGAGGGACCGTGGACGCTCCACGTACGCGCTGCCGGGCGGCGGAATCGAGGATGGCGAGCTTCCCATCGTCGCGGCGGCCAGGGAGCTCCACGAGGAGACAGGGCTGGAGGCCACGTCCATCAGGTACCTGTTCACGCACGAGGGGAAGTACAACGACCACCACCTGTACGAAGTCGAGACTGATGGCGAGGTCGTCGTCCAGGGCGAGGTGGACGGCTTCACATGGTGGGACACCAGGGACGATACACCCGTGTACCCACACGTAAGAGGAATCATCGCAAGGCTCGGTTCGGTCATGGAGAGCGACAGATGACAAACATTCTGATCACAGGCGGACGAATCATCGATCCAGCGCAGGGTCTGGATTGGGTTGGAGACTTGCTGATCAGTGACGGACTGATCAAGGGTGTCGAGAGATCTATCGAGCCTCCCGACAATGCCCAGATAGTCGATGCGGACGGCATGATCGTCTGCCCGGGATTCATCGATATCCACTGTCACCTGCGCGATCCCGGACTGGAGTACAAGGAGACCATCGCCTCCGGCACACGCGCCGCCGCGAAAGGTGGCTTCACGATGATATGCGCGATGCCGAATACTGAGCCGACCATGCATACGCGCGCCACGGTTGAGTACGTGCTGCAGAAGGCGCGCTCAGAGGGTGTCGTCCGCGTTCTGCCCATCGGGTGTGTCACCAAGCGGTCGGCGGGTGTCGAGCTAGCCGAGATGGCGGAGCTGGCCGAGGCGGGCTGCATAGGTTTCAGCGACGACGGTCATCCGGTGGCTGACTCTAACATTATGAGACAGGCGCTGAGCTACGCCTCCGGTCTCGGACTCCCGATCATCAACCACTGCGAGACTCCCGACCTTTTCAGAGACGGTCACATGAACGAGGGCTGGATATCCAACCGTCTCGGAATCCAGGGAGCGCCGAACTCGGCCGAGGAGACGATGGTCGCGCGCGACATCATGCTCGCCGAGCTGACGGGCGGACATGTCCACCTGGCACACGTATCCACGCTTGGAACGCTGGACCTCGTCCGTGGCGCGAAGGCCCGCGGGGTCCGCGTGACCTGTGAGGTCACACCGCATCACCTCACGCTGACAGAGGAGGCGGTCATGGGCGACGCTGGCGGACGTCCGTTCGATGCGCTGGGAATATCCGCCTACGACACGCACGCGAAGGTGAACCCGCCCCTGCGAGCGCGGTCCGACATGGAGACGATGGCCGAAGGTCTACGCGACGGCACAATCGACGTGATAGCGACCGACCACGCTCCACACAACGCGATCGAAAAGCTGTGCACGTTCGACGCGGCGGCGATGGGCATCAGCGTGCTGGAGACGGCGCTGGGGTCGGTCATGTCACTGGTGCACGAGGGGCATGTCGGGCTCCCGCTCATGGTCGAGAAGCTAACGTCGGCGCCAGCGGCGTTCCTGGGTCGCACCGACATCGGCAGCCTCAGACCCGGGGCGAACGCCGACGTCACGATCTTCGACCCCAACACGGAGTGGACAGTGGATACCGATGAGTTCGTGTCAAAGGGCAAGAACTCGCCTCTGCACGGTCAGATGCTCAAGGGCAAGGTGGTGATGACCGTCGTGGGGGGCGAGGTGGTGTTTGAAATCAAGAGTTCGACTTGAATTTCAGACTGACCGACCACACAGAGTCGGAGATGATCCGACGACATATACCTCGGCGTATGATTGGAGAGCTACTGAACGCACCTCAGCAGATAGTGCCTGCACACGACGACCGGATAGTCTATCAATCGCAGTTTGACTTCGGAACCGACAAGCTATACTTGTTGCGTGCCGTCATAGACCCTCAGACGACTCCACCTACAGTAGTTACCGTCTATCGGACGAGCAGAGTTCGGAAGTACTGGAGAGCCTCATGAAAGTGACATACGATCAGGAAGTCGACATTCTGAGGATCATACTGAGCGATGCGGACATCGAGGAAAGCGACGAGGATAAGCCGGGCGTCATCATAGACTACGACGATCACGGCAATGTTGTAGGCTTGGAGATACTTGATGCTTCCTCTCGGATGACTGATCCGAGGACGCTGGAATACGCCGTCACTGGGTAGGAGAGCTCACTTGGAAGACATTCAGATATGGTCGATTAACGGCAAACAGGCTGTTGAACTCAATCAGGCCAGCCAGATGGAATCAGAGAACTTACTCGAAGATGTCCTCGCAAGCAACCCGAGTCTCCTTATGGAAGATCTGATGTTAGTTGGTAGGCAGACCCCCACCGAGGGTGGCCCACTTGATCTTCTTGGCGTAGATGGAGATGGCAGGCTGGTTGTCTTCGAACTGAAGAGAGGCACGCTCTCGCGAGATGCCGTTGCCCAGGTTACAGACTACGCATCTGATCTCGACGCCATGCAGCTGGACGAATTAGCCAATCACATTTCTGAAAGATCTGGCGAACTCGACATTGAAAAGATCGAGGATTTCCAAGCGTGGTACGGTGATCGAGGATTTGATGAATTAGAGTCACTGAAACCACTTCGCATGTTTCTAGTAGGTCTGGGTGTAGATGACAGAACAGAGCGGATGGTGGAATTCTTGGCCAATAGTAGCAGCATGGACATTTCGTTGCTGACCTTCCACGGCTTCCAAGACAGCGACAGAACTCTTCTTGCAAAACAGGTGGATGTAAGAGGGGACAGTGGTGACGAAGGGGGAACAACAGGAGGGCTTAGTCTCGGTGAACTCTTGGCCACACTAAAAGATGGCATCAAGAGATACCAGATAGAGGAACTGTTCTCCGCTGTGACAGATCTGTTCCAACAGAATTGGACGCAATCTGTACAGAGTGTGAAGCCCACTGGTCTTGTCTTCCAGTTGCCGAGCGGCCCGAACTCCAAAAGTGGCCGATACTCCTACGTACAAATCGCGAACGGGAGAATTCGGATAATCTTCTACCAGCGGGCGATTGAACTGTGTGAGGATGAATTCAGACAGGCCATCAAACAGGTTCCACTTTCCCTATCGTTCCCCCGAGGACAAAAGCCGGTCATGGTTCACTTCCCGCTAACCTGGGACGATTGGCAAACCCACAAACATGATCTGACCACACTCATTCGGTCGGTGTACGAAGCCTGGCAAAACAGCGGTTCAGGTGAGTAGAGGGTATTGAACGAACACGAGATCAGATTAGATCCTCTGCAATCGCCGGGAGCGGCGCTCAAGAAGAACCCAGTTTCCCTTCTGCGAGTTCAACCAGTCTTCTGTTGACGCCTGGCCGGTCGGCTGGCTCCACTGGGTCCGGCAGGGCTTTCAGCTCGGGGAGCAGGTCTCGTTTCAGCACCGAAGCTTCCTCGTCAGTTAGCGACGACATGGCGATGACATCGTCCGGGCCCCACATTACGGCTAGCCTGAACCCGTAGTCCGCGACGGCTATCTCTATCAGTTCTCTCAATGTCTCCACGGTCTTCGGACCTCCTCAACATGGGATAGCGCCGCAGCGTCTACTGACTGGAAAGATTCCCGCCGCCATCGATTATGTAGCTGGCCCCTGTGATGAATGAAGACTGATCTGACGCCAGGAAGAGAATGAGTCGAGCGATGTCTGCGGGTCTCCCTGCCCTGCCCAGGAGGATCTCATCGGTCCTCTCCTCAAATCGTTCCGTGCTGCCCGTCGACCCTCTGGCCTGCGGTGTGTCGGTGAGTCCGGGGAGGACTACATTCGAACGTATCCCGTACTCTGCATACTCGGCCGCAACCGCTCGTCCCAGGCTGATCAGACCAGCTTTGCTGATGCCGTATGGACTGGCCATGCCCCCGCCGCCGAGAGCGGATACGGAGGATGTCGACACGACCGCTCCACCCTTCTCCATCATGTGAGGCAGCACGTACTTACAGCAGTAGAATGCTCCCTTCAGATTGGTCTGCATCGTCAGGTCCCATTCCATATCAGTGATTTCATGGACTCGATGTACCATCCGTATGAAGATCCCGGCATTGTTCACCAGAATGTCCGGGGGCCCAAATCGTTCAACAGCGCTCTCCACCATTTGCTGCACGTCGTCGGCCTTCGAAACGTCAGTCTCCAAGTATACGGCGTCGCCACCCCGGTCATTGATGCTGGCTACCGTCCGCTCGCCCTCGACATCGTTCCGGTCAACAACGACCACAGAAGCGCCTTCGCTCGAAAACAGCTCGGCTGTCGCCCTCCCTATGCCCGTCGCGGCGCCGGTGATGATTGACACTTTGCCCTCAAGACTTCTTTCCATCGTGTCCTCTCTGGTCGCGACCCAGTACGTACGTTGGGCCGCGTCTTGCTCACAATTTCAGTGAGAGCGCCGAATGCTCCCGGGGCCTCGGACGGTGAGGTCTGCATCAGGCACAGTGACCACAACCCCGTTTATGAACTCCTTGCGGCCCTCACCTCTCCGGCATCACAGGCGGCAGTCGTAAATATCGAAGTAGTGTGCCGAACGCCGTAGAGTGTAGCACTAGAGGCCTGAGTAGGCCATTCACCGGTCCGAGTCCGGGGCACACGCCACGCCGTGGGGGCAGGGATGCGAACTGGCTGGAGTGTGCGACCTGACTATCGCGGCCGAGAGCGCGCGTCTCGGTGAAATCCAGATCCGCCACGGCTTCGGCATTCCAATGCTCATCACGCCATACATCACCGGACAGAAGCAGGCTAAAGAGATCCTCCTCCTGGGCGAGATGTTCACGGCGGAGGACGCGCTGCGCATGGGCATGATCAACCGCGTCGTCCCAGACGAAGAGCTCGATGAGGCAGCAAACGAGATGGCACACAAGCTCGCGGCACTCCCACCGGCGGTGGTCCGGCTCAACAAGCGTCTCGTCAACCTCGTGTACGAGCAGATGGGCCTAGTCGACGCCGTACGCTACCGCGACAACGACGCGCCTCGGGAGCTGCTAGAGGCGAATGACACGGTCGGCACCAGACGTCAGCGCATTCGCGAGGAGCAAGGCTGGGCCGCGTTCAAACGCGAACGCGACCAGGGGTAAGGAGTACGAGGAATTGCGGTAGCATATAGCCATGCCAGCAATGGCGCGGGAACTGGCAGACTCGTTATAGTGGCGATATAGGTCAGACGGATCTTCGTGATCTGCACAACCCACCGCTGACCGGTCTGCTCATTTCCATTGCACGACCCTGAATCGGCTTTGCACGCGGAGGCGAATCGGCTTTATCCTGTATGGGTGCCCAGCCCGCCCCGGAGGTCCGTCAGACGCCCATGACTCAGTTTGCCCATTTGGTACTTGAAGACGGTTCGATCTACCGGGGTCTTGCGTTTGGCGACACGTCGCAGCGGACTCATGGTGAGGTCGTCTTCAATACGTCGATGACTGGGTACCAGGAGATCCTCACCGACCCATCGTACGCGGGGCAGATCGTCGTGCCGACGTATCCGCTCATCGGCAACTACGGGATCAATCGAGAGGACTTCGAGTCGCGAAAGATACAGGTGTCGGGCTTTGTAGTACGCGATCACTGTGACGCTCCGAGCCATCCGACCAGCGAGATGACGCTGGACGATTTCCTGAAATCGCAGGGCATCGTGGGAATCAGCGGCGTCGATACGCGCGCGATCACACGCCGGCTCAGGACGAGCGGCGTGATGATGGGCACCATCGCGGTCGACGAGCCTCCCGGGCAGGCGCTTGCCCGGCTCAGGAAGTCGCCCACCTACGACGGCGTGGACTTCGTGCGCGAGGTCTCGACGTCGGTGCCCTACTCGTGGGATACGTTCATGCCAGGGGCGAACCCGGTGGAGACCAGGTTTCGTGTGCTGATCTCCGACTGCGGGCTGAAGTACAACATCCTGCGCAACCTGCGGGCGCGCGGCTGCGAGGTCATGGCGTACCCGGCGACCGCGTCGGCAGATGAGCTGCTCGCGATGAAGCCGGACGGCGTGCTTATGTCTCCAGGCCCAGGCGACCCTGATCTGCTGGACTACGCGGTAGAGACTGCCAAGGGACTTTCCGGCCGGGTGCCAATGATGGGCATCTGTCTCGGCAACCAGATCATTGCGCGGGCGTTCGGTGGGCGAAACTACAAGTTGAAGTTCGGGCACAGGGGTGGCAACCATCCGGTCAGGGAGATAGCAACAGGCCGTGTCCACATCACCGCACAGAATCACGGCTACGCTGTCGATGCGGACAGCCTTCCGTCGGAGATCGAGGTCAGCCACATCAACCTGAACGACGGCACCGTCGAGGGACTCAGGCACAGGTCGCTACCGATTATGAGCATCCAGTACCACTCAGAGGCGTCGCCCGGCCCACGCGACAACGAGTACCTGTTCGACAGGTTTATCGAGATGATCCACGGACATTCCGCTTGAAGAGATGACGCAGTGATCACAGCAAGGTACGAATTTGAGCACGGCTACGCTAGCCTCATCAACAGAGGGGTAACCTTCTGGAACGGTGACCGCGACAATGTAAGCCCGGACAACCCGATGCGGTCCCCTGAAGGATTGGTCTACGAGTTGATAGGCGCTGACGATGTTTGGTCTGCTGGTTACGACCTTAAGGGGATTAGGATCACTATCGAGATCGAGGAAGCGACCGAGCCGTGAGTGCGCTTTCTGAATTCCTTAACATCGCTCACCGGGGGGCTTCTGAGTATGCTCCTGAGAACACGTTTGCGGCCTTCGACTTGGCGCTCGACATGAGCGTGAACCACGTTGAGCTTGACGTACACTTCAGCCGTGATGGCCACATCGTCGTCATACATGACGACACGCTCGACAGGACCACGGACGGCTCCGGCCCGGTGGCGGACCTGACGCTCGCGGAGCTGCGGGAGTTGGACGCGGGCTCGTGGTTCGGGGCCGCGTACGCTGGGGAGAGGATCAGGTCTCTCGCCGAGCTATTCGAGCAGTACAAGGGCCAACTGCACTTTCACATCGAGATCAAGGCGCGGGCCGAGGGACTGGCGAGTCGAGTCGCCGACCTGGTCAGGGCGTACGGGCTGACCAATGACGTGACGATCACGTCGTTCTGGAGACCCTGGCTCGACGAGGTACGCGAGTACGCGTCGGAATTGGCCACCGGCTGGCTGGTGCCGCTCGGCCCGGTGGCGTGGGACGACTCGATAATCGAACAGGCTGCCGCGCTGGGACTGGACCAGGTGTGCCCCAGAGCGGACATCACGACACCTGAGCTGGTGCGCACGCTACACGAGCGCGGCTTCGTCGTCAGGTGTCATGGCGTTTACAGCGAGGAGCTTATGCGACACTCGGTCGACTGCGGCGCGGACGGCATGACCATCAACTTCCCGGACAAGCTCACAGCATACCTGGACCAGAGTGATTGATGCTCGCAGACCAACCTTGGCATTTGACCAAGCTGGCAGGCGGCGTTTACAGAAAAGACCAGAGGGATTTATGCAGGCAGACCAACCTTGGAGTGAGAGCCACCGGTTGACGGACTCGCGATTCCAAAGCGCGCTTTGGTCGAAAGTACTCGTCATAGGCTCAGGGCCGATCATCATCGGCCAGGCGGCGGAGTTCGACTACGCCGGAACGCAGGCCTGCAAGGCGCTGCGAGAGGAGGGCGTCACGACCGTCCTCGTGAACTCGAACCCGGCGACGATCATGACGGACGAGGACATCGCGGACATCGTTTACATAGAGCCGCTGACCGTCGAGGTGCTGGAGAGGATCATCGCCCAGGAACGTCCCGACGGCGTGCTGCCGACGCTCGGAGGACAGACCGGACTCAACCTAGCGGTCGAGCTTGCCGACGCGGGCATCCTGGACAAGTACGACGTGAGGCTGCTCGGCACCCCACTGGAGACGATACGCAACGCCGAGGACCGCGAGCTGTTCAGGAACCTTCTCGTTAGCATCGGGGAGCCTGTGCCGCCCTCCGAGATAGCGGAGTCGATCGAAGACGCCTACCGGGTCATGGACGACATCGGACTGCCGCTGGTCATCCGGCCCGCATACACGCTGGGAGGTACCGGAGGCGGCATCGCAGACACGGTCGAGGAGTTCGACCAGATCGTCAGAAACGGGTTGGCCGCGAGTCCCATCAGCCAGGTGCTGGTCGAGAAGTCGCTCGTCGGCTGGAAGGAGATCGAGTACGAGGTGATGCGCGACGGCGCTGACAACTGCATCACCATCTGCAACATGGAGAACATCGACCCGATGGGCGTCCACACCGGCGACAGCATTGTGGTCGCGCCGAGCCAGACGCTTACCGACAAGGAGTACCAGCTTCTGAGATCGGCAAGCCTCAAGATCATCCGCGCGCTGGGAATCGAGGGCGGATGCAACATACAGATGGCTCTCGAACCGGGAGACGTGGTCGCAGAGACGCTGCCTGGTGGCGGCCGGGCTGAAGACAGCTACTACATCATCGAAGTGAACCCGCGCGTCAGCCGCAGCTCCGCGCTCGCGTCGAAGGCGACCGGGTACCCTATCGCGCGGGTCGCCGCGAAGATAGCCGTCGGAAAGCGACTGGACGAGATCCCGAACGCTGTGACACAGCAAACGCTCGCGGCGTTCGAGCCCGCGCTCGACTACTGCGTGGTGAAGATACCCCGCTGGCCTTTCGACAAGTTCCCGCGCGGCGACCGCGTAATCGGCACGCAGATGAAGGCGACCGGCGAGGTCATGGCCATCGACCGCTCTTTCGAGGCGGCGTTCCAGAAGGCCGTCAGGTCGCTGGAGATCACTAACCGGTCGCTTCTGTGGGAGGACGCCGGATGGGACTTAGAGCCTGCCCCCGTGAAAACGGGGGGCGACGATCCGCTCACCCATCTTCCCATCGGTCCGAACGACGAAAGGCTCTGGGCGCTCATGGCCGCGCTCCGCAGGGGCAAGACCCCGGAGGAGCTGTCCCGCGCGACCGGCATTGACCCGTGGTTCACCAGGGCGTTCAAGCGCATCGCGCAGATGGAGCTGAGACTGCTGGACGAGACGGTGACACCTGAGCTGCTGTGGATGGCCAAGCGGCTGGGCTTCGGCGACGAGAAGATCGCTGTGCTGACCGACCGCACAGCGGAGCAGGTGCGCACGCAGCGTCACGGGTGGGATATACGTCCGGTATACAAGATGGTCGATACCTGCGCCGCCGAGTTCGAGGCTCAGACACCGTACTTCTACAGCACCTACGAGCAGGAGAACGAGGCGCTGCCGTCACCCGTTTCCAAGGCGCTGGTGCTGGGCAGCGGGCCGATCCGAATCGGCCAGGGTATCGAGTTCGACTACTGCTCGGTCCATGCGGCGTGGGCGCTCCAGGAAGAGGGCATCCAGAGTGTGATGGCCAACTCCAACCCGGAGACCGTATCGACCGACTTCGACACCAGCGACAGGCTCTACTTCGAGCCGCTAGACGAGGAGTCGGTGCGGGACATCCTGGAAAACGAGGCTGTCGCGACGGACGACGGAGACGTGGTCATTCCGCCGTCAATGGTGCAGTTCGGGGGGCAGACTGCGATAAACCTGTCGCAGGCGCTGGACAGGGCCCGGCTACCCATTCTCGGCTCGACGGCGCAGTCGATAGACACCGCCTCCGACCGTCACCTGTTCGAGGAGTTCCTGGCGATGGTCGGCATACCGAACCCGCCCGGAGCAGCGGTGATCAACCTGGAGCAGGCGCTGACTGTCGCGCAGGAGATCGGCTACCCGGTGCTGGTCCGACCGAGCTACGTACTCGGCGGACGCGCGATGGAGATAGTGCAAAACGCCTCCGAGCTGGTGCGCTACATGACAAGCGCACTCGAAGCAGGCTCGGGCAGGCGTGTGCTCATCGACAAGTACTACGAGGGCCGGGAGGTTGAGGTCGACGCCGTATGCGACGGCGAGACCGTGCTGATTCCGGGCATCATGGAGCACGTCGAGCGCGCGGGAGTCCACAGCGGCGACTCGATGGCGATCTACCCAGGGCTCACGCTGAGCGAGGACGAGGTCAACACGATCGTTGACTACACGACCAGGATTGGCCGGGCGCTCGAAGTGCGCGGGCTGATGAACATACAGTACGTCGTCGTGGGAGATGGCTCGCCGTATAGAAGCCCGAAGTCCGGCAACGGCGCCGGCGGCAACACCGAAGTATACGTAATCGAGGTGAACCCGCGCTCCAGCCGCACCATCCCGTTCATCTCGAAGGTGACCGGCGTTCCGATGGTCAAGCTGGCGGTCAAGGCCATGCTCGGCAGCACTCTCAAGGAGCAGGGATACGAGGGCGGCCTCTGGAAGCGCCAGAAGCTGGTCGCCGTGAAGGCGCCCGTGTTCTCGATGTCAAAGCTGACCGGCGTAGACACCTACCTGGGGCCTGAGATGAAGTCCACGGGGGAGGTCATGGGAATCGACACCGAGTTCACGCCCGCCGTCGCCAAGGCGCTCATGGCGGCGGGACTGGCGGTCCGGCCCGGCGACTCTGTGCTGCTGAGCATCTCCGACCGGGACAAGGCGGAGTCCGTCCAGATGATGCGGGACCTGAACGCGGCAGGGTGCACCATGTATGCCACAGAAGGCACAGCCGCCATGATCTCCGGTCTCGGGCTGCCTGTGATCCCCATACCGAAACGGCTGTCCGCCGGACACCCCAACGTCGTCGACATCATCGAGGACGGCACGGTGCAGGCGGTTATCAACACGGTCACAGGCGACCGCGAGGTGCTCCAGGACGGATTCGCCATTCGGCGGGCGGCGACCGAATCCCGCATACCCTGCTTCACGTCGCTCGACACCGCACGCGCTGCTGTAGAGAGCATGGTGGGATCAGGCGCCGAGTACAGCATCAAGCCGCTGCCAGAGTATCGGAACGGTACCGATGGCGGTGGATGAAGACCATTGTAGTCCGGAGGTGATGATGTTTAAGTGCCCGGTGTGCGGTTGCTTGGACAGCCGTAAAGAACTAGTTAAGGATGTCTTTCAGGTAGAAGGACGATACGTATTGGTTCACGACATTCCGGCCACCGTATGCTCACGGTGCGGCGAGGAGTCATTCAGCAGCGAGACGGCTGAGAGAATTCGTCTGCTGGTTAACGGAGACGGTCAGCCCAAGAGAACCGTCGATATGGACGTCTTCGAGTTCGCGTAGGTCGTCTTCTGACTGTCATCCCTGAAACAGAGGTTGATCGACGCCTATGACCACTCCCGCACCCGCCTCCTCCCCAATTCCGCACCACGTCCGCTCCGTCGCGATGCCGCCGATAGATGCGCTGAACACGCGCATGGCGGAGATCAACGCGGCGGGCGGGGACGTCATCAGTCTCGGACAGAGCGTGCCGTTCTTCGGCCCGCCGCCTGAGATGATCGAGGCCGTCAGAGACGCGCTCGACAGCTTCGGCCCGAGACTCCACACATACGGCCCGGATGCGGGCATCCCTGAGCTGCGCGAGGCTCTGGCCCGCAAGCTCACCGACTTCAACGGTGTCGAAGTCGATCCCGACCGTCAGCTGCTCGTGACGCCGGGCTCCAACCAGGCGTTCATGGTCGCGATGATGACCATACTGGACCCTGGAGACGAGGTCGCGATCGCGTCGCCGTACTACTTCAACCACCACATGGCCATCGAGCTATGCCGTGGAGTCGTGCGGGAGATTCCTCTCAGCGAGGAGAACGGCTTCCAGATGACCCTCGAGGACGTCGAGAGCGTCCTGACGCCGCACACCAAGGCGGTCGTAATCATCTCCCCGAACAATCCGACCGGCACCGTGTATGATCCCGAAGAGGTCGTGGCGATTGCCAGGAGCCTGACCGAGCGGGGCATCTATGTCATCACCGACGATGCGTACGAGGTCTTCTGCTATGACGGTACGCGACACGTCAGCCCGAGAGCGGTCGTCGAATCCTCCGAATTACTGATCACGCTTGGAAGCCTGTCCAAGACGCTCGGAATGACCGGATGGCGAATCGGCTACATAGCGGCCGACCCGGAGCTTATCACGCAGGCGCTGAAGGTCCAGGACGCCACGGCGATCTGCGCACCGATAGTCGCCCAGGTTGCCGCGGTCGCCGCGCTGGAGCAGATGCCCGCATATCCGCAGAGCATGATCGGAGAGCTCAACGAGCGTCGCGACCTGCTTCAGAGCGTCGTTGACAAGTCCCCTGCACTGCACTGGCACAGGACCGACGGCGCGCTGTTCGCGATGATAAGAGCGGACACTGTCGGCGGGGACCGCCGCGAGCTGGAGTCTAACCTGCTGGAGCGGGCGCACGTGCTGACCGTTCCGGGCAGAGCTTTCGGCACGCAGTGGAGCGACTTCATCCGTGTGTCGTATGGCTGCTCGCCCCGAGACCGCTACGAGGAAGCTCTGAGGAGACTGGCAGAGTTCTTCGGCGGGTAGTGACTATCAGCGGTCAGCCTTGGTCGGTCCCATCATCCTACCCAGCCGTCGTTCCGGCGAAGGCCGGAACCCAGAGTCCGGAGACCAACGATTCATTGGTCTACCTACCTCAATAAAACAGGGGGCGACCGTGGCCGCCCCCTGTGGTTGGTGCTGTTTTAGTGGTCTGTTGTCTAGTCTAGCCGGAGGCTCGCTCCACGGCGGCTGTGATGGCGCGCAGGGCGAAGACCTTGGTCAGATGCTCGCGGTACTCGGCGGATGCGTGGATGTCCTCGTTGAGCTCGATGCCGTTGGCCGCTCTGCCGGCTGCGCTGCGAATCGCGTCGGCGTCGCCTGAGCTTCCCACTAGCCGGGCTTCGGAGTCGGAGGCGTGCGATGCGCTCGAACCGGCGCCGGTCACGCCTACCCGCGCTGCGGTTACGCTGCCGTCCTCGACGGTCACAGACGCTGCGACGCCTACTATCGCGAAGTGTGATGCCTTGTTGGCCATCTTCGCGTAGGCAGCACCGGAGTTGGCCGCCTGGGCCGGAATCCTGATCTCTGTCAGTATCTCGTTGGGCTCGAGAGCGGTGGTGAACAGGTCCACGAAGAAGTCGTCTGCCGAGATCATCCGTGTGCTGACCCTTCCCAGGGCGCCGCGCGAGCTTGCGACCACCTCGGCGTCCAGTGCCAGCATCACAGCCGGCAGGTCCGCCGCAGGGTCGGAGTGAGCCAGGCTGCCACCAATAGTGCCCATGTTGCGCACCTGCGGATCGGCCACCATCGCGGCCGCCTCGGCAACTACGGGCGCGTGCTGCTGGACCGCGTCGGAGTTGATGATGTCGTAGTAGCTCGTCATTGCTCCGATGGCGAGGCCGCCGTCGGACTCGCTCACGTAGCTGAGCCCATCGACCCTGCCGAGATCGATCACAACGCTTGGCTCGGATAGCCGGAGCTTCATCATCGGAATCAGGCTGTGCCCACCGGCCAGCACCTTAGCGTCCGCGTTGTCATTCAGAAGTGAAACCGCATCTCTGAGCGTCGCGGGTGCGTGATAATCGAAAGTTGATGCTACCATCTCAGGCTTGGCCTCCTTGTACCCTATCTCGTCATTCCCGCGAAAGCGGGAACTTGGCAATTGTGCTATCGGCAGGTTACCGGAGAGCGGCTAGGACATCTTCTCGGCAGCGTACTGCACCGCTTTGACGATGTTGTGATAGCCGGTGCACCGGCAGAAGTTGCCGGCCAGCCCGTGCCTGATCTCTGCTTCCGACGGGTTCGGATTCTTCGCAAGCAGGTCCACCGACGACATAATCATGCCTGGTGTGCAGAAGCCGCACTGGAGGCCGTGCATCTCCCAGAAGCCTTCCTGGATCGGGTGAAGCTCGCCGTTGGAGGCGAGGCCCTCGACGGTGGTGACCTCTCCGCCGTCGGCCTGGACGGAAAAGATGGTGCACGACTTGACCGCGGCGCCGTTCAGGATGACGGTACATGCACCGCAACCGGAGGTGTCGCAGCCGACGTGCGTGCCGGTCAGGTTAAGCGTGTCTCGCAGGTATTCGACGAGCAGCTGTCGAGGCTCGACGTCAGACGTGTGCTGAGTGCCATTGACGGTTACAGAAATCTCGCGGCCCATCGCAAATCCTCCGTATGGAATGAAAATCAGGAGTGGCCTCTAGCAAGGCAGGCCGATTATATCAGCAAAGTGGGGTATGGGCTACTGGGGGGTGGGACGACGGGAGCCAACATCGATGTGCCAGCCTGAGTTTCGCAGCCAATGGCAGCGACGCTTGAATATTGTCATGTGGCCAAACCTCACGAGACAACTGTATCGCACGTCATGACCAATTCCACTGTGGTGGGAATTTCCCTGAACATATCTGTCCAAGAGTGTCAGTAGGCCCGATATTTCCTCCATATACCCTTCACAGTATGCTGAAGACTCCTTGTGACGTTGATATTCACCATACGCCGTGACGTAGGTGATTGACTATAACTCCAGGTCACTTTAACATCTTCGGGTCATACACAAGTCACATTATTGTCATATATCACGGTAAGGATGCTATGAAACCATTATGGAAATTCGGCAACAACGATACCCGGGAGGTGGAGGGGCCAAACAACGCTGGCATTGCCAACTTCACCGACGACCGCACCGGCGGTTTGGTACGAGAGGTCATTCAGAATTCGTAATTGATTAGCGGCTTCGGCTGAGGCGTTGCGGTGTGATGGACATGTTCTTATACTCCGGCTATGTGCACGGACAAAGACCCTCCAGCCTGTGAACACGACGGCCTGATCGCTCGGGTGGACCGGTTGCAAGACCGGAACGCGCGTCTGACGACGACGATCAAGGAGCTTCGCAAGCAGCTCGCCGCAGCGCAGCGAGCGGGCAAGCGCCAGGCGGCTCCATTCTCCAAGGGCAAGCGGACCTCGAAGCCCAGACGTCCGGGGCGAAAGCCCGGCATGGGGAACTTCAGCTACCGTAAGCCGCCCTCTGTCGATGAACTGACAGCGCCGATCACTGACGTTACGGTGGAGGCGAACAGCTGTCCCGGATGTGGAGGCATACTCGAACACGACGGAGAGAGTCTTGCGTACGTGACCGACATTCCCGAGATGCCCAGACCCGAGGTGAGAGGCTATCGTGTGCAGATGTGCCGGTGTCGTGGCTGTGGCAGACGTGTACGAGGACGGCATCCCGATGTTGGACCGGACCAGTACGGTGCAAGCGCACACCGTATGGGTAGAAGAGTGATGGCTGCGGCGCACATGCTGCACTACGGAGTGGGCATACCGGTTCGGAGGGTACCGACGGTACTCAGAGCGCTGACCGGTGTGGAGTTGAGCCAGAGCGCAATCACCCAGGACGCACTGCGCCGAGTCCAGGGCGCTGTGGGAGAAGCGTACCGTAGGCTTCGGGAGTCTGTGCGTGAGAGCGCGGTGGTGCATACTGACGACACGGGCTGGCGAGTGGGCGGAGAGTCTGCGTTCCTGATGGCGTTCGAGACCGATGACGCCACGGTGTACCAGGTGCGCTCTCGTCATCGTAACGAGGAGGTCAGGGAGGTTGTACCTGCCGACTATGCGGGAGTGATGGTGACCGACCGAGCTCGAAGCTACAATGCTCAGGCACTGTCGGGAGTGAGACAGCAGAAGTGTCTGGCGCATGTGCTGCGCTCGATCAGTGAGGTGGTCGAGACCAAGGTGGGCAGAGGCCGCAGCTTCGGGAAGCGACTGAGTGAGTTGCTCAGAGAGGCGATGCAGCTGCGGGAGTCACAACGACGTGGAGAGGTGGCGAACTATGGTGGGGAGACTGAGCGGTTGAGACGAGAGGTGAGCCATCATCTCAGAGACCGTCCGATGGCTGACCGTGACAACCGGAGGCTGCAGAACGAGCTTGGCTGGCAGGATGACCGTGGGAACCTGCTGCGCTTTCTGGACGGTGTTGGGATAGAGCCTACGAACAACCGGGCAGAGCGAGCGCTGCGAGGGGCGGTGATAGCGCGTAAGGTGTCTCACTGCTCCAAGACCGAGGGTGGCGCCGATGCGTTCAGTGCGTTCACCAGTGTGATCAGGACGCTGGCTCGGCAGGGTGGTGGTCAGCCGCTGGTGGATGGTCTGTGCGGTGTGTTCAGCGGCGCGCCTGTCCACGCCCGCTCCATCTGAACCTCTTCCCCACCTCTCCGGACTCCGCTAATCAATTACCAGAATTCCATAGATGCCAGAGCTTCCCAAGACGAACCTGTCAAGGTCTCATTTCGAGTCGAAGAGCTTCCTGTCCAAGACCTCGATTTGGGCAGCCTAAAACAGGCTATAAGCGCGTCCCGAAAATCCCACGCCATTGATGACCGGCACAGTAAGCAGTTCCACCGCGGGTTACGTACGCTCAATAGCGCATCCAAGAATGGCCGGATTGTTGCGCTGAGTATCGTAGATAGTAACACTACAGGCGCATCTGACAACAATGGTCAACGCGACAAGTGGCACAGCCTGACCAAGACCGTTGGGCTGGGCAACAAGGACATGCTGGACGCGGGTGGTTCGTTCGGACTGGGCAAACACGCGGCGTTCGCGGCAACAGATCTGAGAACTGTCCTCTACTCTACAGCCTACCACCAGAATGGAATTGGCAGTCCCCTACGGCGCCGCTTCACCGGGAAGTCGATTCTGGTATCGCACGAGGTGGGCAGCAAGGCATATAGGGCATCCGGATGGCTTGAAGCCGATGATGGGCCACTGCGCGACAACGAAATTCCGGGGGACTTTCGACTCAAGTCGCCAGGCACGACGATAGCCATCCTTGGCTTTGATGACTCCAAAATGGACGAGTGGCAAGCTGAGGCCAAGGAATCGCTGATCACACACTTCTTCCATGCACTCGCCCACGACAATCTACGAGTGCGTATTGGCGGCTCTGACATTGACAGTGACAACCTCGACAACGTGGCGGCCGACATGGATGAGAGTGTACGAAATCTGATTGAGGTGTCTAGGTCTGAGATTAAGGATCATATAGACATCAAGGGAATCGGACGGGTTAATCTGCGAATCCAAGCCGACGAATACGGCGAGAGCAGTAGGAAGACCGTGGCCTTGGTGCGCGACGCAGGTATGATGATTACCAGCCAGTTGGGCAATATGCTGATCACGCCCGCGCAACGGATGGTCAGTTTTCCACGTCATTGGCTGGGTTTCACCGCCATTATCGAGTGCCTTTCACAAGGGGAGCGGTCGTTGCTTAGAGAGGCCGAGGGGCCGCGCCACGACAAGATCTCAGCTGACCATGCTGACTTCTCCGAACGAAGGGAGGTAAGCAGTGCGTTGCGGAGTCTGGGCATTTGGATCAGGGACACCATTGAGAAATATGCGAAACTGCCAGAGCCAGCCACGACTGATAATGCAGACGAACTGGCTGACATACTTCCCCTATCGGGCAGCGGCACGCAGATGCCTATTGGCACCGGGAGAGGGAATTGGGAGATAACTGAACCTAGTCAAGCGTCAAGGGCACCACGCGGTCTAAGAGCCCCTGGTAGGAGACGGCGAACTACAACCCGTGATCTTCCCGGCGGGCCCGAGCAGGGAACTCCAAATGGCAAAGGAAAGGGAAAGGGTAAACGGAGGCGAAGGGGAAGGAGAGTTGAGTCTGTCCAAGTTGCCTTTAGCGACTTGCGGAGACTACCTAGTGAACTGAACCGGTGGCCCGAGCATACAGCCCGATTTTCCTTCAGTCCACCGCAGGGCGTGGTAAAGCATGTTCGTCTGTACGCTGTCGGCGAAGATGGTAGAGATGTACAGATTCCACTAGAACGTGCCTACATTGCTGATCGCCGACTGCCCGTCAAACAAGGGGAAATTGATGAGATACCACCTGATCGCATTTATGGTGACCGGATTGATCTCGAATTGAAAGCCATATCTCCCATAGCCAATAAACGCCTCGAGATTAGGCTGGCTAACCGAGAGGGATCGAGCAAGAAATGAGATATAACCCAAACGCGTATGTAGATTATCCGATCCTAAGACCACACTCATCTGACTACCCCAAAGGACACATCTCCACGAAGCTCGCTCGGATGAGAGAGGATAGCAATCTGCATATCAGACTCGAGTTTGAAATTGATGAACCCACTATTTTGAAGCAAATTGAGAAAGGCGATGCCACATGCTGCGCATTTCTGTACTGCTCCAATACCTGTTACTCGGAAATGCTGAGAGCGGATCAGGGTTCAACAGTAATATCGTCCCAGACCCCCCTATCTCGGCTAAAGGGTCGCGTCGAATTGAACCCCTCTGTCATTGCCGTTGACGACCTTGAGTTAAGGACAGACACTGCCCACTCGGAATACAAGCAAGAGTCCATGCCTGTGCAGATCCGCAAACAACTGGCAATGGATGAGCCTTGGCACTTTGCGGTGGGTCTGGTGGGGCCAATAGAGAGCGTGTTTCAGATACAGCAGACCGAGCCAGACGACCCACTGGAAGACGGTGAGTTCGATTTCCAAATCGATCTAGGTGCGCGTTACATCGTCATCAGGGCAAACCCAAGTACATATCAGGACTTCCAAAAGTCGAGGGAACGCGGACAGAAGTCCCTGACATCGGTGTCTGTGTACTTGAGTGCGCTTATTGCAGCCCTTAGCGACCTTGATGATGAACCCGGAGACAGTGAACTTGCAGAGGGATGGGCGGCGACAGTTAGGGCGCTCATCCAAGAGCAAGGAATTCAGTGGCGGATTACTTGCTCAGATAGCCTGACTGCGCAAAAGCTTATGAGAAAACCTCTGGCTGCTCTGCCGGACCTGTCGGACCTCGTGCAGAAAGGTGGTGGTCTATGAGCCAGTACCAGTTTGTCAACGAGAATGGATTGGCAACTCTGATGTCACTGTCTCAGGAAAAGCCTGGTCTGTTTCTTGATGCCAACCCTGATGAGTTAGTGGTGGCAATGGAGATGAGAGCAGGGACATCAGATCTGTGGGACGCGCCGCTAGATCTCAAGGCCGACATCACATCACTTAACGAGATTGAACAGGGAGGCCCGGATACCGATGCTCGAAATGCTCGTGTGGTCCGAAACGGACTGGGACATCTTCCACCTTCTGAGGGGCTCAATGAACATCGATGGGCTTCGATCAATTGCTTCGTTCTGCCACGATTTGCGTCCGTGCGCTGGTCTCGTGTTCAGCCCGAAGATCCCAGCAGGCTTCCGAGCTTCGTGAAGAGACACTGGCTCGATGGAGGGCAAGTTGGTGCCAGACAGGACAATTCAATCGCCCGGCTCTGGTGGCTGGCCGAGTTATCCGCACGTGCGGCAGAACACACTGACTTGTACAGCGCGGACGAGCTTCTCGATGCGATGGCAAACAATGTCAACCTATATCACCAACTGCTTTCCAGGCCGATCCTCCTTTCCCGCTCCAAGCTAATCGCTGCCGTGTATGAGGTCTTCCTTGATGGCGACAACGATTACCTTGGCTCCACGAAGTATGCGAATGAGATGCTAGCATCCCTGAACTTTGAAGCCGCACAGGTCTCACTCGACTTCATGGACATGTCAGAGCTGCGTCAGGCCGTCGAGGAGGCCAAGCCCCCAAAAGAGCCGTAGGCCGTCGCCACCGGATCAAACCATTCACTCCGGCACAGAGAGTCATCAGTCTAGGCGGCGGCGTGCAAAGCACAGTCATGTGCCTGATGGCAGACACAGGGGAGATCAATCCCAAACCAGACTACGCGGTCTTTGCCGACACCGGTTGGGAGCCGCAGTCCGTCTACGACACTCTCGATTGGCTCGCCGAAGAGGTCGAGTTCCCTATCTTGCGTACCAGCAACGGACGGAGTCTGAGGGAAGACGTAATGAACGGCGTGAACGCCCAGGGAAAACCCTGGATGACGCTGCCCGTGTTCCTTCTCGATAAGAGCGGCAAAGAGGCCGGTATCAACTGGCGGCAGTGCACCAAGAACTACAAGATCGACCCGATCCGAAAAGAGGTGCAGCGACAACTTGGCGTGAAGCCCAGGCAGGTGCTTCCACACGACACGAACGTGGAGATGTGGCTGGGAATCACCACGGACGAGTTCATGCGTATGAAACCGAGCCGCAACTGGTGGATCACTCACAGGTTCCCACTCATCGACGACATTCCGATGACACGCCAGGACTGCATAGGCTGGTTCTCCAAGAGATACCCTGATCGTCACCTCGGGCGCAGCGCGTGTGTTGGCTGCCCATTCCGAGACTCATCAAGCTGGCTGGACATCCGGGCCGCAGAACCAGAGTTGTTCCAGGAGGCTGTGGAGATCGACGAAAGCCTGCGGAGCGATCAGCACAACGCGGGTCAGATGTTCCGAAAACAGGCGTACCTGCATCAGCGTCGCGTCCCACTGGCCGAGGCGATTACGCTGGATATCGAACAGCGAGACACCAACGGGTTCATCAACGAATGTGAAGGACACTGCGGGCTCTGAGCCAATCGCATCTTCGCTTAGGCCATCTTTTCACACAGTCCCCCTTGACGCCGCCACTCACAATCCCTATCATTATAACCAGAACAGCTATTCTATTTCAGGGACACCCAAACAATGGACATACCACAGTTCATCAGAGACAACACCGACGACGGCCGTGACATCGTCACCTTCCTCATCGAAGCGATGAACGGAAGCATCGACGGCTACAAGCTGGGTCACTGGCTAACGGCAGCACGGCTTCTCGTCATCTACGGACACGACGACGCTCCCGGCTTCATTACCGACAACGCCACTCCCCGCATGGAGACCCGAGACAAACAGTGGCTGACGATAGACCCCGCGCTCGCCAGGCTCATCAGGATCAAGACCGACGACGGCAGAGACATCTGCCGGTTCCTCATAGATGTCATGCAGGGGCGGGGCGAGGACATCAGTCCCGGCCACCGCGTCTCGCAGCCAAAGAGCTCCTGAGCCGAGCATTCGGGCAGAGCCCCAGCAGACCCCTGCCCAAGACTCAAAGCTCGACCGAGGCCCCGGACTTCGATCCCTATCTCGCCACCATCGACGAGGAGTACTTCAAGTCATTCACCGGTTGTAGTGACCCCGAGTGCGAGGTCCACGGCGACCCCCCCGAGATCGACTTCGACCCCAACGACTACCAGTACTGATCCAGCCAGCCACTCATAACCAAGTCCCCCTCTCCCTCAGGGAAAGGGTTGGAGCCTGCCCCGTACTCGATACGGGGGTGAGGGTGAAAAGTGCTTGATCGCAAGCTACAGGTCACCACCCACACCCCTCTGGATTCTGGCTTTCGCCGGAATAACGAAGCTATGCAAAGGTCCCTTCTGCGGGAATGACAAAACCCTACCCCTGCGCCCCCGCTCCGTTGACAGCCCTCATGCGCTGGACTACACTCGCTCCAATCTCGACCCCGGCTGATTTTGCGTTTGCCGGACGCCCAAGAGGTACGAATGGTGCAGCTCGATGAAAAGGTTGCGGTGGTCACCGGCGCCGGTAGAGGCATGGGTCGCGCTATCTCGCTGGGACTTGCGGGGGAAGGCGCGAACATCGTCGCGGCGGACATAGACGCCGCTGCCGCAGAGGACACCAGCATCGAGGTCAGAAACCTCGGTCGCGATTGTCTCGCGGTCCACACTGACGTCGGAGACGTCTCCCAGATCGACCGCATGATCTCAGACGCCAAGGACAGGTTCGGCAGGATCGACATCATCGTCAACAACGCCGGGGTCACAAGGTACCTGTACGTCATGGACGTGGAGGAGGCCGACTGGGACCGCATCCACAGGGTGAACGCGAAGGGCGTGTTCTTCTGTATGCAGCACGCCGCCAGGGAGATGATCGAGCAGGGCGACGGGGGACGGATAATCAACATCGCATCCATCGCCGGCAAAGGGTACTCGGGCACGTCCAACGCGGCCTACGCCGCCAGCAAAGGCGCGGTGATCTCCATGACGATGATCGCGGCCCACCAGCTCGGTCAACACGACATTAACGTCAACGCGATCTGTCCGGGATCGACTATTACTGAGATGTCCAGGGCTACGATGGTCGGCAGGGCCGAGAGCGCGGGCGTCAGCATAGAAGAGCTTGAGCGAACCCGCGACGAGCGCATCCCCATCGGGAGGTCTAACGAGCCGGAAGACATCGCCGCGATGGCGGTGTTCCTCGCCGGTCCCGGGGCACGCAACATCACCGGCCAGGCGTTCAACGTCGACGGCGGGCTGGTCATGCACTGAGCATCGGAGAGTACCCAGTCTTCCACGAAGGACAAGCAAAAGGGAAAGAAACCAATTGAGAGTACAGGGTTCATACACGTTTGACGCGGACATCGGGACCGTATGGAAATCGATGCTGTCCTCGGAAGTGCTTGCCGCGTGCATCCCTGGATGCGACGAGATACGGTCCATCGGCGAAAACAGCTACGAGATCGACCTGACGATCAGGGTTGCCTCGGTGCGTGGAGAGTACAAGGGGGAGGTTCGGCTGGAGGACATCGAAGACCTCAAGTCGTACCGCATGATGGTGAGCGGCACCGGCCGAGGCGGATCGGTACAGGGCTCGGGCCACCTGAGCTTCTCGGAGGTCGATGGCAAGACCGTCGTGGACGTGACTGGCGACACGCAGGTCACCGGAGTGATCGCGCGGGTCGGACAGCGGCTGCTCGGCGGAGCGTCGCGAATGATGATGAACCAGTTCTTCGACTGTTTAAGATCAAAGATAGAGGGCTGACCGCATGTCATACGAATTCATTGATACGCAGGAGATCGACGGCGTCCTGGTAATCACGATGGACGACCCGCCGACGCGCAACGCTATCGGCGATGAGATGGCCGGAGAGATAAACCAGGAGTTGGACAGGCTGGAAGCCTCAGACCATCTTCGTACCGTGGTGCTTACGGGCCGCGACCCGTCATTCTGCTCGGGAGCGAACGTCAAGCGGATGGACGACGCCAACCGTGCCAGGACCGCCGAGGCGGCGCTGCCTGCGGACCGCAAGGCGTGGGACGTGCTCAACGATGCCTGGGACGAGCTGGGTGAGCCGGACCCGGACGAGGAGATCGACGGCGTTCGGTTCGTGCCGCTGCGTCTGCACGAGCTTCAGAAGCCGTCCATAGCGGCGGTGAACGGGTACGCGATGGGTCTCGGCATGGGCATCGCGCTGTCGTGCGACATACGCATCGCGTCGGACAACGCGCGTATGTCGGAGACGTTCATCCGGCGCGGCCTGATTCCGGCGGATGGCTCGTGCTGGCAGCTTCCGAGAATGATCGGACTGGGCAACACGATGCTTCTCCAGTACACCGGCGTCGTGCTCGACGCAGACGAGTGCCAGAGACTGGGCATCGTCAACCGGGTCGTGGAGCATGGCGAGCTGATGGAGCAGACGCTCGACATCGCCCGCCAGATCGCCAGCGGCCCGACCTACTCTATGGCGCTGATCAAGAAGCTTGTGCAGCGTTCTCTCTACGTGGACTTCGCCGAAAGCCTGCGCCTTGCCGGGCCAGCCCAGAGCCTGGCCCGCCGCACCCAGGACCACAAAGAAGGCGTCCGCGCCTTCGTAGAAAAGCGCCAGCCGAGGTACGTGGGTCGGTAGGCCTCCAACCGGACGGCCTGGCCGATTAGACTACGCAATACTTAACTCCCCATTGAACCCACGTATATCTGCTTCTGATTTTACATAGGCGATCACCGTGGAGAGTCATACTATAGCTCTCGCCAGTTATCAGATGTCCGCACAAGAAGAGATGCGCAACACCATAAAGCAACCCTCTTGGTCGCTGAGTATCCCAATTCTCTACAAACTTATACCAATTCGTTCTGACTACGCCGCAAATCACATGACCAGCCCCCCGTCCGTCATTCCGGCGAAGGCCGGAATCCAGAGAGTCCGATCAGCGAGAATACGGCGACATGACACGAAATTGGTATTAAGAATGGAGGAGGAGACAAGAGTGTTTAGGTGCAACCCCCGCTGAGGGTCGTTAGAAACCACCTTGATCGAAATTGAGTCAACGCTCCCAAATCAGCACCGCCCGCTCAGCCAAATCTTCCGCCCTCTCCTGAATCGCCTCGGCATTCCAATCTTCGAATTCCTCCAAGCCCTTGCTAAGTGCGAAATTGGAGGCGCTCAGAAGCTGCCTCTTTTCCTTAAACGGCCTATTGCCCAGTTCTGGATTGTATCCCGATAGCGTCAAGTTACCTATTGTATCCAGCTGACTCGAGTGAACCTCCGCCCAATCTGAACCAAGGTGTTCCTTCCAGCCATCCGACAACGTCTGGGGCATAATATGCTCAATCGTAATACTGCTGGTTTCCTCCGGACTTTCCTTGTGTTTAAATGAATCTTCAAGACTCCACAACACCAGCCGAGCACGAGCTATTCTCCCTCTCGAGTAAAGAGGGAACTGAACGAATCGATCGCGGAACAAGGGGTCAGCGGGCCATCTGTTTGACAATAAATGCTCCTTCGAGCTTTGAAGGAAATCACTGTAGTCCACTTGTCCTGACATACGAGCAAAAATGCTACGCAAACCGTTAGTGGGAATTCCACACACCTGCCTTCGTATCAGGAATGATTCAATCATCTTCATGACATCAAGCAAGTCGTCTTCGGTAATATTTCCACTTGCGACATTATCGAATGATCGCATCAGGAAAGGATACGCTACTGCGGCTTCCCATTGGTTGAGCCGACCAATCTGTCTCGCCAGATTGGAGGATAAGTCGTAATTGATTAGCGGAGGCGTAGAGGTGGGGAAGAGGTTCAGGTGGAGCGGGCGTGGACAGGCGCGCCGCTGAACACACCGCACAGACCATCCACCAGCGGCTGACCACCACCATTGCGGGCCAGGGTCCTGATTACACTGGTGAACGCACTGAACGCATCCGCACCATCTTTGTTCTTCGAGCAGTGCGACACCTTTCGCGCTATCACCGCCCCGCGCAGCGCTCGCTCAGCACGGTTGTTGGTCGGCTCTATGCCTGGATCATCCAGAAACCGCAGCAGGTTGCCACGGTCATCGTGCCAGCCAAGCTCGTTCTGAAGCCTCCCGTTGTCACGATCAGGCATCGGGCGGTCTCGCAGATGATAGCTCACCTCTCGTCTCAACCGCTCCGTCTCCGCAACATAGTCCGACGCCTCTCCCCGACGATATGACTGCCTCAGTTCCATCGCCTCTCTGAGCAGGCCGCTCAGATGCTTGCCAAAGCCATGCCCTCGACTCCGATCGGGGGTGCGTCCTCTACCCCTCTTGGTCTCGACCACCTCACTGATCGAGCGCAGCACGTGTGCCAGACATTTCTGCTGTTTCACACCCGACAGAGCCTGAGCATCGTAGCTCCGGCCCCTGTCCGTCACCATCACTCCTCCATAGTCCGACGGCACCACCTCTCTCACCTCTTCGTTGCGGTGACGAGCACGCACCTGGTACACCGTGGCATCTTCGGTCTCGAACGCCATCAGGAAGGCGCCCTCACCGCCCACTCGCCATCCCGTGTCGTCTGTGTGGACCACCCGACTCTCACGCACCGACTCCCGAAGCCTCTGGTACGCATCTCCCACAGCGCCCTGGGCGCGTCGCAGTGAGTCCTGGGTGATCGCGCTCTGGCTCAACTCCACTCCGGTCAGCGCCCTCAGCACAGACGGCACCCTACGAACCGGTATGCCCACTCCGTAGTGCAGTACGTGCGCCGCAGCCATCACTCTTCTACCCACTCGGTGCGCACTCGCCCCGTACTGGTCCGCACCAACCTCGGCGTGGCGTCCTCGTACCCGTCTGCCGCAGCCACGACACCGACACACCTGCACCCGGTATTCTGTCACCTGCGGTCTGGGCATCGCGGGGATGTCGGTCACGTAGACAACATCCACTCCCTCCTGCTCGAGCACTCCTCCACATCCGGGACAGTTGTCGTCGGCCACCGACACATCCACTGGCGGCTCGGTGACCTCATCTGGAGACGGCGGCTTGCGGTAGCTGAAGTTCCCCATGCCCGGCTTTCGGCCGGGGCGTTTGGGTCTGTCGGTTCGCCCACCCTTGGAGAACGGGGCTGCCTGGCGCTTTCCCGCTCGCTTGGCCTCGGCGAGTTCCTTACGCAACTCTTTGATCGTCGCCGTCAGACGCGCAACCTGATCTTGCTGTCGGCTGACCAAGGCGATCAGCTCCCCGTGTTGACAGGAAGGGAGGTCTTTATCGATGCACATAGCCAGAGTATAAAAACCTGACCTGCCTATCGCAATCCCACCTCCGACCCCGCTAATCAATTACGCTACTTGGACAGCGCGACCCCTTTCTCCGAATCGAATCGGATTGATCTGGCTATATATCCCACCAAATAACCCGAGTGTCAATTCTGACGCAATACGTGACGCGGTCTGTGTTGTAAAATTCCCACTTCCCAGCGAAAGTAACGCATCTAATTGCCCTCTGAAATTCGTGAACACTTCCTCCCGTAGGATTCTCAAAGCATCAGTATCGATCAGCCCGGACTGGTACTCTCCAAATTCATCCCTAACCATCACTTGTGTATCTAATGGTCCCAACTCTGCATGGTCGGACATAATCAATACGTTTGCTCCCAACGCAACAAGCGTCCCCGCGCTTTTACAAAGACTGTTTGTGAACAGAAAGACATTACCTCCAGCATACCTGTCCTGAATACACCTGGTAATACGGTACGCTGCCTCCAAGTCGCCTCCAGACGTTGTCACCATAAGTATGCAGTTTTGCACCTCAGGTGCAGATGGACACAAGTCGATGAATCCGTGCCCCAACTCGTCAGACATACGCCCGACCAGAAGAAATATGTCTGCGTTATACTCTTGGGATACATACAGGATAGCTTGCTCAAGCAGTTCCTGATTTGGGGTACGATCAGCTAATACCATTCAAGAACACTCCTACAATTTCGGATTTCATTGCAGTGAACGAAATTACCCTACCATATATGTATGACGCTCACTTTATTGACAGCCTGTGTTGAAGCTGCCGGGTGAGTTGAGAGACGCTGTCGTCGGGGGCGTGCGGGTCCGGTACATCGAGGCCGGACAGGGTCCGCCCCTGGTGATGGTCCACGGTCTGACCTCGTCCAAGGTGGCTTGGCGAGAGAACATCCTGCCGCTTGCCGAGCGCCATCACGTGTACGCGGTCGATCTGCCCGGACATGGCGACTCCGACAAGTCAGGCGTCAACTACGACTCCACGTCCATAGTGGAGCTGATGAGAGAGTTCATACTGGGCCTGGGTCACCAGCAGGTGGCGCTGGCGGGTATCTCTCTCGGTGGAGGAGTCAGCCTGCTCACTGCGCTCGAACACCCGGAGATGGTCTCGAAGCTGGTGCTGTGCGGAAGCGGCGCGCTCGGGCGCGAGATTGCGATGATAATAAGGCTTGCCGCTCTGCCCGTGGTCGGAGAGTTCCTGATCGGCGGGCCGTTGGATAACACCCGCGCCATGGCCCGCAAGTGTTTCTTCGACAAACGCCTTGCGAGCGACGAACTGGTCGAAGAGCTCCGGCGCACCAACAGCCTGCCGGGAGCATACGAGGCGACCATGACGATTATCCGCAAGTACATCAGCGTGTGGGGCGTGAGACCACGGTACGTGGTGACAGATCGGCTGAGGAGCCTGGACATTCCCACCATGCTGTTCTGGGGTGCGAACGACGAGATCATCCCGGTCAAACATGCGCATCGCGCCGCCCAGACGATTCCCAACGCGGAGCTGCACGTCTTCGAGGACTGCGGTCACTGGCCTCAGATGGAGCACACGGAGGAGTTCAACCGGCTGTTGCTGGAGTTCCTGTCACGGTGACCAGCACCAGTTTAAGGATCGTTGTGCCATACTCGTGCCGCCCCACCCCTGGATTCCCGCTTTCGCGGGAATGACGGCTGGGTTTTCTGGATTCTGGCCTCCGCGGGAATGACGGTTGGACGGCGCTGATTCAAACCGTTTTCATTGCAAGTCGTCCATAATCATCCGGGCGACCTGCCTGCCCATTCTCACGCTGTAGTTCGTGCCCCTGTCTTCCGGGTAGATCTGGGTTGTGTTGGCCAGATAGACGCCCTCGAACGGCGTCCGGTGGCCCGGTATATGCTGGGAGTAGTCGACTCCGATCACGGGCTGAGCGCCATCTACCCTGTGATGATAGCTTCGCTCGATCCAGTCCAGCTCAAACTCGGGATTCACTTTCTTCAGGTGGGGAAGGTACTCGTCGAGCAGCTCCTGGCGCTCCATTCGGTACAGCGGGTGATCGGGTGTCAAGTAGTTGGACAGATAGACGATGTGCTTTCCGCCGTAGTGCTCTGGGCCAATCAGGTTGGTGTGCTCGATAACCCCTACGAACGGGATTGACCTGTCCGCGACGTTCAGCCAATAGACGTGCGACAACGGCCTGTCCAGTACCAGGACTATCAGGACCGCGGACATATAGCGTGCACGGTCGAGCCTCGCCTGGTAGTCCTCAGGCACCGGTGGGACCAGCCTGGTGAAGATGGGGGAAGGGGTGGTCGCGAGGACGGCGTCGTAAGGGCGGGTTTCAAACCCGCCCCTACCACTTGAGGCTTCGTTACCCATCTGCACCTCAAGGCCACTGAATTTGCCATCTTCAACCAGGATCCTGTTCACGGAGGCCGAGATGTGGACCTCGCCTCCGAGGTCGCGGATTTTGTCGGCGAGCGTGTCGAAGACCAGCCCGAAGCTGCCCATGGGGTATCCGAGCTTCTCCTTCACCATGCTCTTGCCCCTGGACGCGACTCTCGTGTGGATCTTTCCCCACACCCACGCCATCGTTACCTGTCGGTAGTAGTTGTCGCCGAACTTGCCCCTGAGCATGGGTCCCCAGAAGGCGTCGTAGACGCTCTGCCCGCCGTGGCGTCGGAGCCACTCGTCGGCGGTGACGGTCTCGTACTTGCGCCAGTCCTTCTGTCGCTGGAGGTACAGTGTGGTCAGGCCCAAGCGAACGCGGTCGGGCAGGCTCAGGGGTTTGAACTTGAGCAGGTCGAGGGGGGTGACGAAGTCGTAGATGCGGCCGTCGTGCAGGGTGCCGACGGTGGAGTCTATCCAGCGGACCGTGTGGCCGAGTCCGATCTCGTCGACCAGATCAGTGATGTCCGTGTCAGACGTGAACCAGTGATGGTAGCCGCGTTCCAGACGTTCGCCGCCGACATCGAACGTGGACGCGTGGCCGCCAATGAACGGCGCGCGCTCGTAGACCACCGCCTGGTGGCCTGCTTTCAGGAGGTCGTATGCGGCCGGCAGCCCAGCGGCCCCGGCGCCGATTACGGCTATACGCATCTTGGTACCATCATCGCCCCTCGCTCTCGCTCTCCACCCTGACAGGGGTAGGCATTCACCCTCACCCCAGCCCTCTCCCTCAAGGGAGAGGGAGTCTGTTGCTTAACATCCACAGCTGACTGCACAGTCACTTACTCCTGTCAGCCCGTTTCGTTGGGCGATCGTCCTGTCGCTGGCCCTCGCGTGAGAGTCGTCGTAGGGACACATGCGCAGTCCACAGGAACACCTGGCCAAGCACTATCATCGGCAGCAGTATCACCGCATGGACGACCACTGCGAATCCAGCCGCGACGGGTCTATCCACCGACGACAGCGGACTGAGTACCAGCGTCTCGCGAGCAATGATCTCGAAGAGGCCGAGTCCGCCCGGCGCAGCAGGCACTGAGCTGCCGATGTTCGTGATCGAAGTCACCAGTACCATCGTCGCGGCCATCTCGCCAGGGCCATCATGGCTGTCGTAGACGCCGAACGGGAAGCCCATTATCCAGAATACGGCGGCCTCGGTCAGCCAGATTGGGATAGACAGCACGAAGAGCACAGCCAGCTTGCGAGGATCACGTAGAGGCGCCAGTCCCTGCAACAACATACCTGTGAGCGAGTCTGCCATCAACCTCAGCCGCTCAGGCAGGGGACGCGCTGCAAACAGAGCAAGCACTCGGGCTCGCTCCGGGAACAGCGCCAGCAACACCAGCGTACCGAAGGCCGCCACGAACGGGAGGCTGAATCCCAATACAATCACCGTTTCAGGGACTCCAAAACGTTCCCCGAACGACTCCACGATTCCGGACACAGGCACGAACAGGGCAACGACGGCCACGAAGAACAGGAGTGTCAGGGCGTCGAACACGCGCTCGACCAGCACCGTTACGAGCGCGGCAGCCTTGTTGATGCCCTCGCGCTCTCCCACGTAGTAGCTGCGGACGAGCTCTCCGAGCCGCATCGGAAGCAGGTTGTTTGCCATGTACCCAATGGTGACCACCGGGTACAGCCTCATCGTGCTGACAGGCTTGAGGTGCCGCAGCATGACGGTCCAGCGCAGCGAGCGGAAATATACCGACACCAGGTACATGCCGACGGCCGGGATCGTGAACCAGTAGTTGGCCCCGCTCAACGCCTCGAACATGCGCCCGACATCTACAGTGAATACGAACAGCGCCAGCAGGGCGATGCTGATGCCTATGCCGATACGGTACTTCATCCGGGTCTCAGTTTACCGTTGTCGGCGGGGGGATGTCAGGGCAATCGCATTTAGAGTTGGAGATCATGCCGTCCACGGGGTCGGTTCGCAGGGTAGAGGCGGTTCGCGAACCACCCCTACGGCGCCGCCCTGTAGTCCAGCGGGACATCCGCCTTGAAGTAGAGATAGGAGTCCTCGCTGCCCAGGCGATCGCGGATTCCCTCGCGGTTCAGCCAGTAGTCCATCGCCCTGCGCCAGGCCGACCTGTCAATGGTGGCTCCCAAGAACCTGGAAAGGGTCACCTCGCGATAGATGTACTCCGGGAACCACCAGCGATGCCTGATGCGCTCGGCCTTGCCGTACAAGTCAGCTAACCCGTCGTCGGCCGATTCGCGGTTGTTGGAGTGGACCACGACCACCGGTTCGCTGGGGGGATTATCGAATGAGTCCGAGCCGAATGTCGGGAATTGTACGCTGGGGGTGTCCCGGAAGTACCAGGCCCAGGGCCACGAGAACCCTGAAGTGCCGTCGATTGCCACCTGGACAGGGCCGTCGCGGCTAGTGCGTTCGATAGACTCCCGCAGACGGGTCACGTCGGGGGACGTCTGCGTGTAGACGATCATCTCGACAGGAACGTCGCCGTTGCGGTAGGAGGCCATCGCCCCGGCCCTGACGGACAGCACGAGCAGCATTCCCGCGAAGACCAGCAGAGAGATGCCGGCAAGGTTCTCGGCGCCAAGCGAGCGGGACATGTACACCGCCATCGCGACCATGCCCACGGCCATCGCAGCGAGGACGGCCTGAATCGCCACGTCCATAACAGTATTGCCCGTGGGATCGTAGAAGGCCAAGTTCCACAGCAGAACGACGAACAGCGGGACACCTGGGATCAAAAGGTAGCCGCTGTGCTCGACCACCCTGCGCACATTGATCCTTCGCGCCACGTCCGTGAGGAACATGCCCGTGAGGACTATGAAGGGCAGCGTGATGTTGACCAGCAGCCACGGCATCTTCTCGCTTGCGATCGTGTACAGCAGGAATGTGATGACCGGCCAATAGACCAGAAACAGGCTGAACCGGTCGCGTCTTCGCAGGAAGTAGATGATACCGACGATGCCGATGAAGAAGGGCAGAAACTCGTACACGGAGGCCGTGACGAAGTAGTAGTACCACGGCTGCCCGCCGCGTCCCTCGCCCTGCTGGACAATCCAGTACCCGAGGGCCTGCCAGATGCCGCTCTTGATGCCCCCGTAGAAGTTCGTCAGGAACGTCGTGTACAGCAGCGTCCAGATCGAGTAGAAGATCAGGGCGCATCTCCACCACACCGACCAGTTCCACCGGTGCCCGAGATATGCGGAGAATCCAGCCATGCCTATCACGACCAGAAAGGCGATAACGTTGCCGCCGCCCAGGGGTTCGCCTATTCGTGCACTGCCGTCCGGTGCGGCGAGCACCAGTTCGGTCCAGCTCAGCAGCACCGTATCCTGGAGGATTGCGCTGAACGCGGACCACTGCGGCAGGGTGACAGCTATCAGGAACACCACAAAGGACGCCGGCCGTGTCAGGTTCGCCAGGTCTATCCGGTGTTCTCTATCGGAGTTCCATAGGGTCCGCACGATGCGCCCGATCGCCGCGGGTGGCGAGACGCCCTGGATCTCAACCGGCCGCAGCACTCCTCCCAAATAGGGTCGCCCAGCCAGTAGTAAGCACCACAGACCGAGAGTGCCAACCAGCAGATAGGCTGACTCTTTGGTTGCGAAAGCCAGCGCGAGCAGTCCGGCGGCGATGTACAGGTAGCGATCCCGGCCCTCGTCCAGGTATCTCCACATACACGTCACCAGGCCGAAAGCCCACACCGCCATCAGGATGTCGTTGCGCGCAAACCGGCTGAAGTAGAGTATCGCGGGCGACGCGAACAGCAGTATTGAGACCGCAAGCGCCCCGACGCGGCCCAGCCTGCTCCTGAACAGGAGCGGCATCGCTATCAGGACCGTCCCCATGATCGCGTACAGGAGTCGAGCGGTCGCGTCGCTATCGCCGAACACCAGGAAAAGGGCCGCGTTCGCCTCGAACTGGAACGGCCCGTGCATCATCGGATTGTGGACGTACTCAGACCCGTTGAACAGATTCCAAGAGTAGAGAGCGTGGAGGCTCTCATCGTGGTGCATGGCGCGGGCACCTAGCTCCCACAGCCGCATCCCCAAGCCGACTATGACCAGTACGCCGTAGCCCACCGCCTCCCACCATCGCAGGTCGACCAGCTTAAAGCTGGACATGTAAAAGGGCCGATGGAAACCCCTCACGACAGAGGCGGGCGACTCTTCAGGTGTTGCGGTTGCGATGTCTGCCATTCTCTCGGTGTTAAGGGCAGGTTTGAAGCCCGCCCCTACTCGCGTAGCTTGTATATGGTCACGTCGTCTTGCTGGAAGACCGTGTCCATGAATTCGGGGAACTTGTCGAGGCCGGGTCCGTCGTGCGCCAAACGCTCACGCGGCCCGACGTACACATAATCTACGTCATACTTGGACAGCAGGATTTTAGCCTCGGCAGAATTGGGCGTAGTATAGATGGCTTCCACGTCGCTCTGCCGGTCGCCAATAGCTGCCGTCGAACCTCGCCACTGAATCTCGTGTCCGGGCCAGTTGTACACGGTCGGGACGCCGGTGCTGCGAGAGATCAGTCCCGCTTCATTCCACTCTCCAATCGACTCCAATATGGCTGCGCCTTCCGGCAGATTGTTCTTTATGAACTCTATGGCAGCATACTCGGCCGGTCGGCTACTGCGAACGTACGATAGCCCGTTGAGGGTAGGACTGGAGGCGAAGCCCCCCTCCTCAACCTTGGTCGCGGAGGCGGCAGCCGGATAGTACAGTCCACACACCACGAGCACGACAGCTGCAGTCGCCCAAGCAGTGGACAGCGTCCGACGCCGACCAGTCAAATGAGGCCGCATGGAAAGCCAGTAGTATATGGAGTAGCCGGAAACCGCAGCAAGCAGTACCCAGGCCTGGTAGTAGAGCTTGAACACCGTGTTCATGCGCTGTCTCGGGTCGTCGAAGAAATCGTCGACGTACATCAGCTCAGGTCCCATAATCAACAGCAGCCCAAGTACCGCGAGCGCAAGCGCGAAGCCCCTGCCCGTGGTCCCTCTGACCTTGGTCTCGTAGATCGCGGACCATACGCCCATGCCGATGAGCAGAGCCAGTGGCAAAATGTGGATGAACCGCACCAACGTTCCTTCGGTGGGAGTTGGCGACTGAGACATGACCAGTATCCAGACCACGTAGGGCAGAAATGCGACTGCCAACGAGATTACGGTCACGCGCTGCCAGTCGGGGCCAACTACCGTCTGCCAGAAGCACACAACTACAAAAGGCGCGACAAAAATCAGCAGGGTGCCCCACACAATGAACAGGTGGAAGTAGCGTGACGGAGTGGCAACAGCCCCGATTCCCTGTACGGAACTTGTAAATCCCAGGTAATAGGGTAAATACAGAGCAACGGCCAGCACGACCACAATCAGCGGAGTCTGAATAACGGAGAGTCCCACCCGCGTCACGACATATCCCATGCCTTTGTCACCGACTCTCCAGGACGACGGCTGTGGATATGCCTTCAGCGCGGCGATTCCGATCAGCAGTGCAGCGTAGGTCGGCAGGTCCCACATGTTCGTGAATGCCAGCCCGCCGAGCGAGACCGCCATCGCCGCCAGGGTGCCGTAGCCCCAGGGGCCCATCCTGCGAATGTCGGTAACGTCCGACTCCGTATCGGAGTACGGGGTGACGTTCCTGAAGAAGTTGAGTGCAAACCCCGCGAATAGCAGGGCAAACGGGATCGCGGTGACGTGCGGGTGCAGGTCGCCGAGCATGAAACTGAAGAATGGGAACTCGTGGATGGTATAGTCGATTTCGTTGCCGTCCACGAAGGTGTTTATCACCCTGGTAGCCCTGAACCACCACCAGAACTCGTTAGGGGTCCAACTCTCAGTTGGAGTCTCAGTAGGGCCTGAGAGTCCGTTTACACCCACCCAATCGTAGAAACCCTGCGATCCCATCGCGTTGGCGTGCATGAACTCGAGGATGCCTTCCAGGTTGGCGACGACGGTCAGCAGCAGTCCGGCGCCGATGCCGGAAGCCATCGCCACACGCACGGGGCCTCCGTCGAAGCGCACCATGCTCGCGACCAGGCACAACACGGCCGCCGCTGCCATCGCTGGAACCAGCGCGAGCGAGAGATTGTACGAGAAGTTGGACGCGACGCCAGACAGCTCGCTGACGACGCCCATCATCCAGTAGCCGAAGTAGTAGTAGCTAATGGACTCGCCCCGGAGCCACGGGTCTTCAGGTTGCCCGAAGGTCGACCCCACCGATGCGTTCAGGAACGCGAAGTCCATCGGCTGCTCTGTGTGGTTTATTGCCGGGTCGTATGATCGGAACAGCGCCCACGCCAGGAAAAAGACTATGAACACAGCCTCTGTGACCGCGATCAGCTGCCAGCGGCGCCTCAGGAACGCGATCATCTCATCCCGGTGCAGGTATGCCAGCACACCTGACGAAGCCAGTATCAGAATCACCAGACCGATCAGTGTGAGGCGGACGCTGGGGACGAGGTGCAGCACGCTCAGGATCCACGCGACATAGCCGATCAGAAGTATTCCGAGCGGCTTGCTCAGCCCATATCCCCTGTCCGACAGCTTGGGCAGCAGGAAATAGGCCAGTGGGAAGACCGTCAGACCAATGATCTCGACAGTTATCAGCCAGAGTAGAACGTTCAACATAGCCAGTGGACATTATACGGACGCAGGTTGGCTGGCACTAATCCGAGTCGCGTACTTGTGACGGCTCTCCCCAGGTGCTACGCTCACGTCGGCATCTCACGCACCAGAACGGAGGACCGTCCGCACATGCTCAGGTTCCTAAGAAGGAGCGAGCGCGAAGACCGCGAGAGGACCCGCAGCGCCGTTCGCAGGACGGGACAGCGATGGTTCCGACGCATGACCAGTGTGTTCCAGCGGAGCCAGATCGACGATGACATGTGGGACGAGCTGGAAGAGATCCTGATCTCCGCCGACGTGGGAGTGCCCACGACGATGAAGCTGCTGGACGATCTGCGCGATGAGGTCCGCGACAGCGGCATTACGAGCCCAGAGGACGCCTTCGATCTCCTCAAGAACGCAATGGTCGACGCGCTGACGGTGGACGGCGCCGACAATGTCATGGAAGTCGAAGAGCCGCCCCTGGTAATCCTGGTGGTGGGCGTGAACGGCGTCGGCAAGACCACCGCGATAGCGCGGCTGACACAGCTCCACCTCGAAGCGGGAAACTCAGTTTTGCTCGGTGCGGGCGACACGTTCAGGGCCGCCGCTATCGAGCAGTTACAGACATGGGGTGACCGGCTCGGAGTAGATGTTATCGCACACCGACAGGGCGCGGACTCCGCCGCGGTTGCATTCGACACAATCCAGGCGGCAAGATCGCGCGGGGTAGACGTCGTCATCATAGACACAGCGGGCCGACTTCACACACGGTCCAACCTGATGACAGAGCTGCGCAAGATGCGCAATGTGATCGCGCGCCAGGGAGTCTCCCGCTCGCAGCGGGTCTTACTAGCCATGGACGCCACGACCGGTCAGAACGGTCTGATCCAGGCGCGATCTTTTCTGGAAGACATGCGCTGCGCAGGCGTTTTCCTGGCGAAGCTCGACGGTTCCGCCAAGGGCGGCGTGGTACTGTCAATCACACAGGAGCTAAACCTGCCAGTGCTGTTCGTCGGCACCGGAGAGGGGCCGGAGGACATGGCGGTGTTCGAACCGCGCGACTTCGTGGAGGGCCTGTTCGAGGACTAGCAAGGGCGCAGCCCTTGACCCACAAGGAACGGCGCGCCCTTCATACACGGGGCTGACAACTGACAAGGGCACAGCCCTTGAACCAGTTCTACAGCGGAGCATCTAAGAGAGGGAAAGAAAAAATGACCACAGCTCAACAGACATGGACGCGACACAGCAGGGAGCTGGCCGGAGTCCAGACCACCCTCGTGACCGGAGGCAGCGGCGAGCCGGTGGTGGTGCTTCACGATGAGACCGGATACCCCGGATGGCTACAGTGGCAGGAATCGCTGGCGCAGAATTTCAACCTCAACATCCCAATGATGCCGGGATACGGAGAGTCGGCAAGGCTCGATTGGGCAATGTCCATGCGCGACATGACGGGATGGTACCTGGAAGCGCTCGACGACCTCGACATCGGGCAGGTCAGCGTGATCGGGTTCTCGCTCGGCGGCTGGCTGGCGGCTGAGCTCGCGACGATGGACCCCAGTCGATTCAAGAAGCTCGTTCTCGTATCCGCAGCAGGCGTGAGGCCGCCTGTCGGCGAGATCCTGGACATGTTCCTTGTGACGATGCCGGTGTTTCTGGAGGCTAGCGTTCACGACAAGGACCAGGTAGCGGAGTTCTCGACAGTCAACCCGGCGGAGCCAACTCCTGACCAATTGTTCGACTGGGAGGACATCCGGGAAGTGGCTTGTATGCTCGGCTGGCGGCCGTATATGCACAATCCGACGTTGCCTCAGTTGCTGCACAGACTGAAGCGAGTGCCGACGCTGCTGGTGTGGGGTCGCGACGACGCGGTCATCCCGCTGAGCGCGGGACAGCGTTACAACGAGTCTATTCCGGGCTCACGTTTGGCCGTCCTGGACGACTGCGGTCACAGGCCGGAGCTAGAGCGACCCGCCGAGTTCGTGGAGGTTGTGAGGGGGTTCCTGGCGGAGGGGTAGACTTCTACCCTCCGATCACTGGCACTTACGGACGCTGGCAGATCTTCCTGGCTAACTGGTTGGGGACCTCAGTGTGACGTGGCACGGCTTCAACCACGCCTGTATTTGGGTTGCACCATAACGAATGAGACCGCTCCTCTCGTTTCAGGTAGCAACCGTTGCGGCGAAGGTGTCGGACTAGCGATCTACGTCTCACCCGATCGTGACCGTCTCCTGTATTGCGTCCTCTGGAACGCCCCGAAGACCGTCTTCCCTGCGATCCTGCAGGATGAGGCTGGTTGCCTCAGCAAGATTGTCGCGGGCTGAGTCCTTGGTTTTTCCCTGTCCATTGGCTCCGGGAATTTCCGGGCAGTACGCGATGAACCAGTCGCCGTCCTTCTCTATGACGGCTGTGAATTCGTTTCGCACCTTTCGACTCCTCTCCATCAACTAGAACAGTAGCAGTTCTTCGATTAGACAGGCCGGTTGATTCTCGAATAGAGCAAAATGTTCCAATCACTGAGTGTTCGCCAGCTCAACTTAATCTATGCCGCGGGCTTGGGTGGTTGAGCACTGCGGGATTTACGAGGTTGTCGGGCATTCGGCCGGTGAGGACGTAGGCGACCTCGCGGGCGGCGCGCTGCTCCAGTTCGAGGGTCGACTCCTGGCTGAAGAAGGCCACGTGGGGCGTGATGATGATGTTGTCGAGTCCGAGCAGCGGGTGATCGTTCGCCGGGTGGTTGTCGACCATGACGTCAAGTCCCGCGCCAGCTATCGAGCCGGTTGTTAGAGCGTCGCAGAGCGCGGCTTCGTCAATCAGCGGACCGCGCGCGCAGTTGATCAGGAACGCCTCAGATTTCATCATCTCCAACTCGCTCCCGCCGATCATGTTCTCGGTCTCGGCGTTGAGGGGCGAGTGGAGACTCACGAAATCAGACTCGCTCAGGAGAGTGTCCATGTCAGACTTGCGCGCACCACGGAGCGCGCACTGCTCGGATGTCATGTACGGGTCATAGGCAAGCACTCGAAATCCGAACGCCAGTGCCTTCTGCGCAACGGCCTGGCCGATGCGTCCGAATCCGATCACTCCAAGAGTCTTGCCCCTCAGACGCATCATGCGCATGGTGAGTCCTATGCTTCCCCATCCGTCTCTCTTAACGGAGTTATCAAAGAGCGCGACGCGCCGGTTCCAGCCGAGCAGAAGCGCCATAACATGGTCGGAGACCTCGTCGACGCAGTAGTCAGGCACGTACGTAACGGCCATGCCGAGTTCGGTGGCGGTGTCGACGGCGATGTTGTCGACGCCGACCCCGAACCTGCCCACGGCCACACATTTAGGGGCAGCGCGCAGTACAGCAGGCGTGACCTGTGCGAAACAGGTCATGATGGCGTCGACGTCCCCGGCGAGTGACACGAGCGTATCCTCGCTGCCGTCGGGGGCGACCACGGCCTCGGCATCAGCTTCCTCCCTGAGCACGGCCTCCTCCGGACCGGTTGTAGGCCACACGTAGTCGGTTATCAGGACCTTGAATCTCGACACGCCATACTCCTAGTTCACCATTCTCGGTTTTAATTCACTGGTCAGTAATTTCGTCACTCCCGCGAAAGGAGACCTTTGCATAACTTCGTCATTCCGGCGAAGGCCGGAATCCAGAGGGGGGGCCGGTAGCTTGCAATCAAGCCATTTTCACCCTCACCCCAACCCTCTCCCTGAGGGAGGTTATGCAAAGGTCTCCTCTAGCGGGAATGACAGGTAGGATCCACAATCTCGCTCTTCTCTCCATGAGAGTCACAGAGCCATTGGTTTGAACATACACCCTTCCACGAAGATGTCGAAGAAGTCGGGGGTGGTCTCCAGTTCGATGTGTTCGACAGTCGAGGAGAGTTCCTCCATGTGTCGGCGAAGCCGTGCAGACACGAGCATGATCGTCGCACCTTCGAGCGCGGCGTTGCCGACCTTGTGAATACGGTCGGCGTCGAAATTGGCTATGAACCCGACCGCCAGGGCGTTGTCAACGTTGACGTAGTTGGCGAATCCCCCGGCGAGATACAGCTTCGAGATCGAGCCGATGGGTAGGCCGTAGCTCCGCAGCACGATGAACTGTCCCGAGTAGTTGGCGGACTTTGCCTGGGCGAGAGCCGATATGTCGGCACGGGAGAGAGTCATGCGTTGCTCAGGGGCGAACTCGAACTCCGATCCGCCGTTTCTGAAGGCGCCAAGCTCGTTCATCAGATCGCATCGACGGAGCTCGGCGAGGAGATCGACAAGCCCAGAGCCGCAGATTCCCTGCACGTCGGTGTCGCCGATGGTCGCAACCTCGACCGATTCTCCCTGAATACGGACCGACTCGACTGCGCCGTCGTAGCCGGGCATTCCGTGGGTGATCTGGCCACCTTCGAATGCGGGCCCAGCAGGACACGAGGCGGCCATCAGGCGGTGGCGGTTACCGATCACGACCTCGGTGTTGGTGCCGACGTCAACGAGCATTACATCGTCGTCTTCCTCGTCTATTCCAACGGCGAGCAGATCGGCTGCTACATCCGGCCCGACATGACTGCCAATGATCGGACCACCATAGACGTGCGCTCCGGGGAAGACACGCAGTCCAATTTCACGAGCTGTCGTGTTCAGGGCGGTGGTGTCTCGAATGCCGCTGCGATACTCTACTTCGACGATCGACCTGTACGGCTTCTCGCCAATCGGCTGGACGTCTATATCGAAGAACATGTCCCGCATAGTGGAGTTGCCGACGATCACGACCTCGTAGATCTGTCGACGGTGGAAGCTGAGCGCACGGGCCATATCGCCGATCTCGAAGTTAATCGTCGAGAGCATCACCTGCCGCAGCTCTCCGTGGAACTCGCCTCCATCGTAGGAAATGCGGTGCATGATGTCGCTTCCGCCGAAGCGCTGCGGGTTTTCGAACGACGCAGTGTGGACGATATCGCCTGATTCGAGGTCAACGAGGTTCATGGCTACCGTCGTCGTACCGATGTCGACTGCGAGGCCATAGATTCGTCCCCGGTAGGTGTCGATTCGCTCGCCTCGGAATACGATGGAGTCGCCGTCGCGCGAGGTGAGCGGGTCGAGGTCAACCTGTCTGCGAACGGAGTGTGTGAGAATGCGCGGCTGTCGCCTCAGAACGGCGAACTCCATGTCAGCGTTCTCATCGACGACGTGTGCCTGGCAGGCTAGCCGGTAATTGCCTCTCAGAAATCCCTCAGATGGGGTCAGGGGGCTGAGTGCCTCGGCACCTCGCTTGACCTCTACGATGCACTCATGGCACTCGCCTGTCCGTCCGCACGACGTGGGGACGCGAACGCGGAGATTGTCAGCGTAGTCGAAGATCGACCAGCCTGGAACCAGGTCAAGCGCCTGCCCTGAGTGGTAGAGCGGAGACATGGGCGTATTGTAGCATTCGACGCGAACCCTCCGATGTGACTCCGGTCAGAGGACCCTTAGAGTGACCCTGAACCGGCGCATGGAGCAGGTGGGGCGGAGCTCTTCGAATGCAATCACTTCGCCGGCTTCGATTCGGACGCCGGCCTCTGGAATCTGAGGACGGTGCACCTGTCCGAGCGGCGCGCCGGTCTCGTCATACAGGAACCAGGCGGTCGTGGGCAGGCAGGTCTCGGAGGTCATAGACTGTGGTATCTCAGACGCCCTCGGTGATGAAGTCGGCGACTCGTTCGCCGATCATGATCGAGGTGGCGTTGGTGTTGGCACGAATGCAGTCGGGCATGATTGAGGCGTCTGCAACGCGCAGTCCTTCGAGACCGTAAACTCGTCCGTGCTGATCCACTACAGCCATGCGATCAGAAGCGGGGCCCATCTTGCACGTCCCGGAGATATGGTGGCTCGTGCGAACGTTTCTGAGCATCCAGTCGTCGAGCGCGTCGTCGGATGCGAGGTCGGCTTCGGTGGGGTCCACCAGTTCTTCAATCAGTTCCGCCAGCGGGCCCTGCTTCGCGACATCCCGGCAGATATGCACCGACTCCCTCATGCGATCCAAGTCGAACCTGGTGGAGAGCAGGTTGTAGTCCAGGTATGGCTGAATTCGGGGATTGGTGTCCCTCAGCTTCATCTCACCGGCGGCTTCGGCCAGGTAGATGGCGGCGATCATGCCAACTCCTATCGGATCCCTATCCCAGTCGGTGTAGATCTTATTCTCGGAAGCGCGAGAGATGGGGTGTATGAGCATGTCGTTCCTGAGCGACGAGCCGGTGGCGGTGTATCTCAGAACGAACTGGATGCCGGGCCCGACCTTATCGTGCTCGTAGCCGGGCACGGTGCGCCACACGAGCTGCACCTGCGGATGGTCGCGCAGATTCTGACCCACCCCCGGCGAGTCGCTGACTATCGGGATACCGTACTCGGAGAGGTGCCCGGCCGGCCCAACGCCAGACAGCATCAGCAGGTGGGGCGAGCCGATCGCGCCGGCGGATAGAACAGTTTCGCCTCCCAGGAAAGTTCGCACTTCCCCATCGACATCGACCTCCACGCCGACCGCTCTGTTCCCATCAAACACGACGCGGTGCGCGAGCGCGTCCGGCAACATCGTTAAATTGGGTCTTTCACGCGCCGGATTCAGGTACCCCAGGGCCGTGCTCCAGCGTATCCGGTTTGGGTTGTTGAATGGGCAGGGACCGACTCCGGTTGAATCTGGGTCGTTGTGATCGGGGCAGTCGGCGAACCCATACTCCCTGCAAGCCTGGTACCAGGCGGTCTGCTCGGGCAGCATGTCCTCAGATGCGTACCTTCGGACGATGATCGGGCCATCGACACCGTGGAAGTCGTCAGAAAAGTCGGTGTCCGTCTCTATCCTGCGAAAGTACGGCAGCAGATTCTCGAACCCCCACTGGTCGTTGCCCCAGGAGGCCCAGTCATCGTAGTCCTCCGGCACACCACGCAGGAAGATCTGGGCGTTGACGGCTGACGACCCTCCGGTCGTCTTCCCGCGAGGCACGATCATCGGCATACCGCGGTCGGATGCCCGGGCCACGAAGTGCCAGCGATGATCACTGGCCAGATTCTCCTTGGCTGTGACCCCGTGACCGTATCCATACCTGACGTCTGGCGGCAAGTCATCGAGTGTAGGATAGTCCGGGCCAGCTTCTATCAGTAGGACCGACCTGTCCGGGTCCTCAGTTAGCCGGGCGGCCAGTACCGCCCCTGCGGAGCCGGCGCCAACGATTATGTAGTCGTACTTCATAACGCCAAGAACTCCCATACGGCTGCCTCGAACTCGACTGGCTTATCCAGAGGCACCGAGTGTCCGGACTCTTCTATCGTGACCAGTGCGCAGTCAGGTATGGATGCCGTCATTGACTCAGCGACTTCCGCAGACAGCACATCGCTTTCTCCGCCTCTAACAATCAGCGTCGGACACCTAATCGACTGCGTCGAATCGCTCCGACTCAGCGGGCCCAGACCACAACTCGTCCGCTCCCGCCATTGTCTGCACTCTTGCCGGACTTGCGCGCCACGAGTCGTAGATCTCGTTGCTTTCCCACATGACTAGCGTCGTGATCTTAGTGGGGTCGGATCGGGAGATCATGGTCGTCCTGCTCACAAATCCGGGATGCCTGCTCTGGGCTTCGCCGTTTCCGTCAAGCAGGATACGTGCGGACGCAACGAGATCAGGTTTCGCCCAGTGGTGAGTCAATACGCCAATCATACGATACTCCGTTCAGGCTTTTGTTCCAGTGTGGAGGCGAGTTTAGCAGTGGCGAAATGGGTGGTCAATCGGAACGTTAATCCACAGCATATGAGTCGTGGAATCGTAAGGACTAAGTGCATTTCCACAGACAGAAGGTCATTCATTGCGTCTTAAACCATGCTAGAATGGGAAGAAGTGGAGCTTCACGGCCCTTTAGTGGCGTATTGACATCATGGTGTCAATCGTCGTCAAATGATATTCGAATTGTATGCACCATCACAGGTGGCAACAATATGTGCGAAACGGTCTATGGAGGAGACTTTTACGATGGATAGACTCGACGTACGGATTGTCGCTCATCTCCAGAAGGACGGGACATCTACCAATGCGGGGATTGCCCGAAAAGTGGGGGTGAGCGAGGAAACAGTGAGACGTAGGCTCAAAAGGCTTATGCAAGACAACTACATTAAGGTAGTCGCCATTCCCGATGCCCGTAAGATCGGCTACGAGTCTCAAGTACTCGTGGGGCTTCAGGTTGATGCCGATAAGGTTGATGCCGTGGCCGACGCGCTCGCAGAGATGCCGTCAGTTTCGTGGGTATCGGTTACGACGGGATCATTCGACATATTTGTCTGGGCGACGCTGAAGTCCTCGACGGAGCTCAGCGAATTCCTCAGGCACGGAGTCGGAAAGATACCTGGCGTGAGAAAGATGGAGACGTTCATAAACCTGGGATTCAGGAAGCAGGAGCACGGCCTGAACATGGAGTCGGTTATCGTTTGATCTACACCTGAGCGGGGAAACCTGAAAGAAAAGGCGCTGTTTGACAGCGCCTTTTCTTTTTACGTAGTATTTGCTTGTGATCTTGTGTCGGGGGTGACGGGCCATTGGCGCCGAATGGACACACCACACTCATCCAGGCGTTCGGACAGTATGTCTCGAAGCACGTCATGTCGATGAAGGGTGATAAGGCCGAAACGAGCAAAGAACTACAACGATTCGTTCAATGGTGCGGGCCCCACAAGGTAATGGGTGACGTTACCCCCTCGATGATCGGGGACTACGTGGAGAGAGTTATAGGGTCAGGGACGACGCCACAGGCTCCCGAGAGGCTCCAAGCTGTAAGACAGTTCCTGTCTTTCGCGCACAAAGAACAGATCATTGAACGAAAACTGGCCCAGCATGTCCGAGTTCGCAGGGTAAGGCCTCGGTTTGGAACGGGATCACTCCAGGAAGATTCCCGAATCCAGTTGACTGAAGAAGGACATGAACAGCTCGTCGCTGAGCTTGAGAGTCTCAAGGTTCGGCGTCCCGAACTATCCGAAGCAATCCGATTGGCTGCCGCCGACAAGGACGTCCGTGAGAACGCGCCACTTGAAGCGGCGAGAGAGGACGCGGGACGTGTCGAGGGGCGGATAAGCCAGATCGAACAGACGCTCAACAACTCCGTTGTCATGGATGCCGCTGCCATTGCAAGATCGCGGGTAGTCAAGCTCGGCGCTGTTGTTTCAGTACTGGACTTGTCTCCTGAACGCAGGTCTTCACAGCCGGCCGACTACACCGTGGTGAGTGCTTCTGAAGTGAAGCCTCCCGAGAAGATCTCAGACGTATCTCCGTTGGGCGGGGCGCTGCTGGGCAGGTCTGTAGGTCACGAGGTAGACGTTCAGACGCCACGTGGGATGATGAAGTACAAGATACTCGGCATCTCCTAACCTACGCCACATTCGAGAACGACGTGAGGGCTGCCGTTGGCAGCCCTTTTCACTTTCGGGCATTCCCGCAAAATTGGGTCAGCCAACTGCCTGTCTGAGAACCCGGCCCTGAAATGACGGTCTGACTGCGCATTCGTGTATCATACTTTGACCGCAGTTCTGAACGGATTAGCTACGAGTCCGACGGTAGCGCCGCCTCAGTCTCAGGACTCCAAACCAGAGGAAGTGCAAATGGCAACGCAGAGCCTGCCCCGTACCCGATACGGGGTGACAGAGTCAGATACCAGGGAGATGGTCCACGACCTCAGCAGACTGGTGTCGGGCGAAGTGCGGTTCGACAAGATGACACGTCTCCTGTACTCCACGGACGCCAGCATCTACGAGATCGAACCTGTAGGAGTCGTACTGCCCAGAAATGCCGAGGACGTGATCGCCGTCGTGGAGACGGCCAACAGATACGGCGTATCGGTTCTGCCCAGGGGTGGAGGGACCAGTCTGGGCGGTCAGACGGTGGGACACTCGATTGTCATGGACTTCTCGAAGTACATGAACAGCGTGGTCGAGCTGAATAAGGACGAGAAGTGGGTGCGCACCCAGCCGGGCATCGTGCTGGACGTGCTGAACCACCAGATTCGAGATAGCGGGCTACTGTTCGCGCCCGACCCTTCCACCTCCAACCGGGGGAACGTCGGCGGCGCATTGGGCAACAACTCCTGCGGCGCTCACTCGATCATGTGGGGCAAGACTGTCGATAACGTCCACGAGCTGGACGTGGTGCTGTCCAATGGCAGGCCCGGGAGGCTCGGAGCGCTCGACGGCTCTCAGATCGAGTCTATGATGAGGTCTGACGGTCTCGAGGGGGAAATCCACCGCAGGCTGTTCGAGATAGGGGAGGCCAATAGGGACGAGATCATCGCCCGCTACCCCAAGATTCAGAGGAGGGTCTCCGGCTACAATCTGGATGAGTTCGTGGGCGGAATGGGCTTCAACATGGCGCGGTTCGTCGTCGGCTCCGAGGGCACTCTTGTGACCATCACAGAGGCGAAGCTCAAGCTGGTGGACAGGCCGAAAGTCACGGGTCTGGGCGTCCTCCACTGCCATGACCTGATCGAGTCGATGGACGCCACCGTAGTGGCTCTTGAGCTTGAGCCCGCGGCGGTCGAGCTGATCGGTTCCATGATTATCCGACAGGCCAAGTCCAACCTCTCATACGCTCGGATCACCGACTTCATCGAGGGCGACCCGGAGGCGCTGCTTGCAATCGAGGTCGCCGGAGACACCGAGGACGAGGTCAGGTCCAGGATGGACCACCTCGGCGACACGCTCGCCAACCGCAACCTAGGCTACGCCTTCCTGAAGCTGATGAGACCCGCCGACCAGGAGAAGGTATGGGACGTTCGCAAGGCGGGCCTCGGACTCATGATGAACGTACCTGGAGACGCGAAGCCCATACCCTTCGTCGAGGACTGCGCTGTGGCGCCGGAGCATCTGCCGGACTTCGTGCGGAAGTTCGACGACATCGTCACCTCCAACGGCACTGAAGCAGGCTACTACGGCCATGCCAGCGTCGGGTGTCTCCACATCCGTCCGCTTATCAACCTCAAGGACCAGGAGGGCGTCGATCGGATGGTCTCGATTGCCGAGGAGGTCGGCGACCTGGTGATGGAGTATGGCGGGTCGATGAGCGGAGAGCACGGCGACGGGCTGGTACGGAGCTGGTTCAATCGCAAGATGTTCGGTGATCAGCTCTACGATGCCTTCCGCGACGTGAAACAGGCGTTTGACCCGAAAGGGATTATGAATCCGGGCAAGATCGTAGATGCCCAGGAGATGACCGAAAACCTGCGCATCGGCCCCGAGTACAAGCCGTTGGAGCCAATCACGGGTTTCGCGTTTCGCGAAGAAGGGAGCTTCGCCCACGGCATCGAAATGTGCAACGGACAGGGCGCGTGTCGCAAGGTGTTGGGGGGAACTATGTGTCCCTCCTACATGGTCACGCGTGATGAGGAGCACTCGACACGCGGCCGGGCCAACGCGCTAAGGTCGGCGATGTCCGGTGCGCTTCCAGCTTCGGCAATGACTGACAAGCGACTTTACGATGTGCTGGACCTGTGTCTCGAGTGCAAGGGCTGCGCCGCAGAGTGTCCGTCCAACGTGGATATGGCGAAGCTCAAGTACGAGTTCCTCAACCAGTACCACAAGGCAAACGGCTATCCGGCGCGCAACCAGTTCTTCGGCAATATCGCCACATTCAGCAAGATCGGAGCGTTCTTCGCGCCGATGTCGAATTGGGTAAACAGTCTGGGCCTGACGCGCCGGATGATAGAGGCCAACTTCGGCATTGACAGCCGACGTGAGCTTCCCCCGTTCGCCAGCCAGACGTTCGAGCAGTGGTTCAAAGCGCGCGGGGGACCGCCCGATTCTGCTGGCAAGCTCGGACAGGTCGTGCTGTTCCCGGATACGTTCACCAACTACAACCACCCGGAGCTTGGACGCGCGGCGGTCAGGGTCATGGAGGCGCTTGGCTACCAGGTAATCCTGCCCAAAGTCAGGTGCTGCGGTCGCCCGATGCTGTCCAAGGGGATGATGGACAAGGCGCGCGAGAACGCCCGGTACAACGTGGAGCAGGTACACGGCTACATTGAAGCCGGCGCGAAGCTGGTGGGAATCGAGCCGAGCTGCATCCTCAGCTTCGCGGACGACTACACAGACCTGAACGGAGTTAATCCTCTCAAGGCCAGGACAATAGCTGACAACACGATGCTGGTTGAGGAGTTTGTCGCCCACGCACTGGAGCAGGGCGCGACTCTCGACCTGGATGCCTCCAAGCTGCCCGACAGGATACTGCTCCAGGGTCACTGCCATCAGAAGGCGCTGGTCGGCACCGGCGCGGCGATGGGGCTGCTCAACTCTCTGGACGGGGTGGAAGCAACCGAGATCAAGTCTGGATGCTGCGGCATGGCGGGCAGCTTCGGGTACGAGGCCGAACACTACGACATCTCGATGCAGATCGGTGAGATGGAACTATTCCCAGCGATCCGGGAGCAGCCGGGCGACTTCACTGTCGTCGCCGAGGGCATCTCCTGTCGTCAGCAGATCGCCCAGGGCACGGACCAGAGAGCAAAGCACCTGGTGGAGGTGCTGGCGGAGGGGTTGTAGTCCCAATCCCATAGGTCCAGCGTAAGAGGGAGCGCTATGCCTTCCTATCCACACATAGAGGAATACCATGCCGAGCTAACTCGGATTATCGAGTTTGGCGGCTCGGACAACGAGCTGAGCATCCGGCCCGCGTTTCAGAACTGTCTGAAAGCGTACTGCGACAACCATCGCGAAAAATTTGCCCTTGTGATGGAGCTTCGCATTCCGTCCGGCGTGGTCCCTGATGGCACCGTGAAGGACTCTCTGCGAATGGCGCACGGTTACTGGGAGGCCAAGGACACCCACGACGACCTCGACGCTGAGATCGAAAGCAAGTTCAACAGCGGCTACCCGCGCGACAACATCATTTTCGAGGACTCGCAAACGGCCGTCTTGATCCAGAACCGCGAAGAGACGATGCGGGCGGAAATGAGCAGCCCGCACGAGCTTCACCGTCTCATCCGGCGGTTCCTTGACTACGAGCTCCCGCAGATAGAGGAGTTCAGGGCAGCGCAGCGGCAGTTCAAGGAAGACCTGCCGACGGTACTCGATAACCTGCGCGGAGCAATCGAGACGGCGGAGGCCGACAACTCCGAGTATCGCGCCGCCGCCGCTGACTTTCTTGAGCTCTGCCGCCAGTCCATCAGCCCGGAGGTGTCAGAGGCCGACGTGCGCGAGATGCTGCTGCAGCACATCCTGACCCGCGACATCTTCCTGCGCGTGTTCGGCGAGGACCAGTTCCACAGGGAGAACGACATTGCGCAGCAGCTCGACGCGCTGGAGCAGACCTTCTTCACTGGGGACGTGAGGCGTGAGGCCATCGACAGGCTGCGATCGTACTACGGCGCGATCGGCCGGGCGGCCGACGAGATCGCCGACTACTCCGAGAAGCAGGGCTTCCTCAAGGCGATGTACGAGGACTTCTACAAGGCGTACAACCCCGCGGCGGCAGACAGGCTCGGAGTGGTATACACGCCCAACGAGATCGTCGACTTCATGATCCGCAGCACCGACCACCTGCTTCGGAAGCACTTTGGACGCAGACTCGCTGACGAGAACGTGCAGATACTTGACCCCGCGACCGGTACGGGCACTTTCATCACCAGCCTGATCGACTACCTGCCTTCGGACAGGCTGGAGTACAAGTACCTCAACGAAATGCATGCCAACGAGGTCGCAATCCTTCCCTACTACATCGCCAACCTCAACATCGAGTACACCTACAAGGAGAAGACCGGGCAGTACCTGGAGTTCCCCAACCTGTGCTTCGTCGATACCTTGGACAACATGGACTGGCAGCAGACCGGAGCAACCGGAGGAGCGGTCACACGGCAGGGTGCCTTCAACCTCGGAGGACTTTCCACTGAGAACTGGATGCGCGTGCAGCTCCAGAACGAAAAGACGATTAGCGTAATCATCGGCAACCCGCCGTACAACGCCAACCAGCAGAACGAGAACGACAACAACAGGAATCGAGAGTATCCCGAGATCGACCAGCGCATCCGCGAGACCTACATTGCTGCCAGCACAGCCCAGAAGACCAAGCAGTACGACATGTACAAGCGGTTCATCCGCTGGGCGTCAGATCGGCTGGCCGACGACGGGATTATTGCATTCGTTACCAACAGGGCGTATATCGATACGCGTCAGGACGATGGTTTCCGTCAACTCGCATCTGACGAATTCAGTGACATATATGTCATGGATCTAGGCTCCGATGTCCGTAGGAATCCCAAGATTTCCGGCACTTCTCACAACGTCTTCGGAATTCAGACCGGAGTCGCCATTGGCTTCTTTGTGCGAGACAAGTCCAGATTGGGTAAGTGCGGAATTCATTATGCAAGCCGCCAGGACTCCGAGACCGCAGTAGATAAGCTGGCGTACCTGCGTACGGCTGAGATAGGCCAGCTCCCCTTTGAGAACATTAAGCCTGATAGAAAGGCCAATTGGCTTAATCAAGTTAATCCAGATTTCGAGAAGCTGATTCCACTTGCTGATCGGTCGACGAAGCTGGCCAAGACTGCTGACGATGAGCGGGCTGTATTTGGGTTGTACTCCTTAGGCGTTGTCTCGAATCGCGATGACTGGGTATACGACTTTGACGAGCGCCGCCTGCGAGAGAAGGTGGGGTTCTTCTGCACGGCCTACGAAAACGAGATACAACGGCTTGAATCTGAAGGCCTTGGCTCAAGTTCTATTGGCGACTGGGTGGACAGGTCAATCAAGTGGACATCTGAACTTGAGGCGCACCTTTCGCGCAGGGATGCCATTGACTTTGACCGGAAGAACATTGTGTCCAACCTTTTCCGGCCGTACGTCGCAAAGAGCTTCTATTACGCCCCTATCATCACGCATCGCAGATATCAGATGCCTCAGATATTCCCAGATTCCGCTGAAGACGGGAATCGAATGATCTGCTTCTGCGTTAATCACAAAGACTTCTACGTATTAGCTTCAGAACAGTTGGTAGACCTGCACTTTGCCGGTGATACCCAATGTCTCCCCCTCTACCGGTACACTGCCGAAGGCAATCGTGTCTGCAACATCACCGATTGGGCAATCAGGCACATCAACGAGCATTACCGCAAAGACTGGGGCAAGGACTTCCAGAAGATATATCCTGACGGCATCTCCGCTGAAGAAATCTTTGACTACACCTATGCCGTCCTCCACGATCCGGTGTACTGCTACGACTACCGAGTCGATCTGCGACGCGAGTTTCCGCGCCTTCCGCTGTACCACGACTTCGACCTATGGGCGAAGATGGGCCGAGAGCTACTCGACCTGCACGTCAACTTCGAGTCGGCTGAACCCTACCCGCTTGAGCATCATGACAAGGCTTTCTCCGCGTCCGGTTCCGATGCCGAATGGACTCCTAAGCCTCGCCTCCGCGCCGACAAGGAGCGCGGAATCATAACTCTCGACGAACAGACTACTCTCTCCGGCGTGCCTCCCGACGCATGGCGCTACGTTCTCGGCAGCCGCTCCGCCCTCGAATGGGTGCTCGACCAGTACAAGGAGAAGAAGCCCAGAGACCCCACCATCAGGGAGAAGTTCAACACCTACCGGTTCGCCGATCACAAAGAGCGAGTGATTGACCTCCTCAAGCGCGTCTGCACAGTCAGCGTAAAGACGATGGAGATCGTCGACGGCATGGCCTACTGGGAAGGCGACAAACTGGTAGTGTTCGGTGACAGGGACAAGAATGAGTGGGGTGCGTTAGGTCTGTCACAGTGGTTCGGCGAGACCGAAGATCCTGAGTGGGAGGCCGCATGGTCGGAGACGTAGTCCTGGCCCCGTTCCCATTCACCGACCTGTCTCAAGTCAAAGATACGACCCGCTGTCAGCAGATTGCGCAGGGCACGGACAAGAGAGCGAAGCACCTGGTGGAGATGCTGGCGGAGGGGTTGTAGGGTGTGGAGTAACCCCGTATACCAATATGCCGACCAAATCGGCGCGTCATGAACAGAGGCGACGATCATGCAGCAAGACTCCCAGACGGACCTCGACAGATTCCACGCCAACGTAACGTGGCTCGACAAACACTATAACGAACTGGCGGCGAAGCACCCGGAAGAATGGGTTGCTATCCAACACGAGAAGTTGATCGGAGCTTCACCCGACCTGGAAGACTTGGTATCCAACATGAAGGCGGGTCATCAGCCCATCGAGGACGCCTGCTTCAAGTTCGTGCCCGGTAAGCAGTCAACTCGGGCATCGGTCTCTGGCCTGTCAGATCTGTACGGCGTATGGTCAGATATGGACATCACTGAAGAAGTTATAGAAGCGTCCAAGCTCAAGCTTGGGTCAGTACAGATTTGATTTACCTGCTGGATGCCAGCGCGCTGATCAGGTATCTGGCTAGAAGTCCGTCGTTATCTGCCGAGGCAAAGGGCATTATCGACGCTCCAGGAGCAGGCAACCAGCTGGCAATTCCGACAATTGCACTCGTCGAGGTCTGGGACGTGGCACGCAAGCAGCGGCGAGACTTCTTTCCTTTCAGCCACGTAAGAGACTTAATTCAATCCAGAAACATTATCGTGGAGGATCTCACGATGGCAGTTGTCGAGAGACTTCCCGACGAGTGGGAAGACTCTCGCGATATGATCATGCTGGCAACGGCGTTGGAATTGAAAGCCAAGTACGGAGAAGTCACCGTCGTATCCAGCGACCGTAAGATGAGATTTGATCAATCCCTAGTCCCCTGCCTATGGTGATGCCTATACCCACTGCTACGGAACAGACTCCGCAGTAGAGTCCGCTGTCGGCCCTCACTACCATCTCCTCTCCTTCGAAGCCCATAGTCGCACTTAGGCATTTCACCACTTCGGATTGCTCATCTTACCGTTTAGGAGCAGTACTGAGTAAAATTACTCAATACATTGAGTAATCTGTAAATGACCCCCAGTGTTGTGTGAGCTCGTCCGTACGCGGGCGAGTTGATATGTCGCCAGTCGGCTAACGACGTCACACGTCTACAAGGACGCCTGGGTTGAGTATCCCGTTTGGGTCTAGCGACTTCTTGGCGGCTCGGAGGGCGGTGGCGAAGACATCCGGGCGCTCCTGGTCGTACCAGGGACGGTGGAGCCTGCCGACGGCGTGGTGGTGAGTGATGGTGCCGCCCGCTTCGATTATCGCGTCTGATGCGGCCTTCTTGATCGCCGCCTGCTGTCCCGAGTAGTCGCCGCTCCTGTATGCGCCCGCGTAGGTGTAGTACGGCGCGGGCCCGTCTGGATAGACGTGGGTGAACCGGCAGTTGAGCGTTCCGCCTCCGCACGCTTCATCCAGCGCCCTTCCCATCATGTCGCGCACGTGCGCGTCGAGCTTGGGCCACTTGTCCCATGTCACGGCGGTCTCGACTGTGCCGGTCACGAGTCCGAGCCCGGCTGTCAGCCCACCTCCGACGTTGATGAACGCGTTGCGCCATGCTCCGACCGCTCCGCTCCTTCCTGTCGGCCTGCCTGAGCCATCGTCGATCATGATCTCATCGTCTTCGATTGAGCCACCCGCGGCTCTGGCGATCTCGACGGCGGTCCTGATATTCCAGTCCTGCGGAAGCTCCGCCGACTCGAACCCGACAATCAGCAGCGCGCGGACGCCGTCCATTCCAGCGGCCTCCTGGGCCAGTTCAGGATCGAGAACGCGCAGGTTGGCCGGCCACAGCTTGGTCTGGACGATCTGCCGGGCAGCGTCCCAGGTCTGCTCCCAGGTGTCGAAGACCACTCCGGCCGTGGCCCTGTACCTGGGCCGTACCTGGATGCGCATCCACGCCTCGGTGATGATTCCCAGGATGCCCTCGCTGCCGATGGCAAGACGGTTGGGGTCTGGACCGGCGCCTCCGCCGGGCAGTCGTCTGCTCTCCCACCAGCCCACGGGTGTCAGCATCCTGACTGACTCGACGAACTCGTCGATGTGGGTTTGGTTGGTAGCGTAGTGACCGCCAGAGCGTGTGGCGATCCAGCCGCCGAGGGTCGAGCCGGTGAAGCTCTGCGGGTAGTGCCTGAGAGTGTAGCCGTGGGGCCTGAGCTGGTCTTCGAGGTGGGGACCGAAGACACCCGCCTGTATGCGTGCGGCGCGGGATGACTCGTCGATTTCCAGCACGCGGTCGAACTCGTCCATATCTATCGTGACGACACCGTCTGTTTCCGGCGGCGTCACTCCGCCGACCACGGATGAGCCGCCCCCGAACGGGACGACGACGTATCCCTCCGAGTCGCACCACTCAAGTACCCGCTCCAGCTCGGTCTCGTTGCGCGGATGGGCAACAGCATCCGGCGGGTTCGGGAAGTGTCCGTTGATCGCCGATGGCTCTCGATCATCTGCGCTGTACGAGTGCAGGGCGCGCTCGTAGTTGTCGGTGAAGCAGTACGCGGCGACCCCATCCGGTATCGTAATGCGCGGCGGCCTGAGATCCAGGTCGTCCACTTTCGGGATGGGTGGAGCGACGATCTGGGTGCCGAATCGCTCCGATAGCTGTGCGGCGTGACTGGCGCGTTCGGCGTCCGTTGGCTCCTCGGTTTGGAGTCCCCAAGTCCAGAAGCTGCGCCTGGGCCTGTGTGTGGCGGTCATGTTGAGTATTCCTGCTGAATGGCTGGGAGAATGGTAGCCGCAGGGGTGAGATCGGGCAAGGACTGCAACTTTCCCGACAGGATCTTTTCACTGATGGACATCATACAGGTGAAGCGGTCTCAATCACCCTCACCCCAACCCTCTCCCTGAGGGAGAGGGAGTCATTGTCGGGCGCGAATGCCGCGGGCGACTGGTATCGCTACGAGTGGAACGGCTGCGGCTACGTAGAACGCCGCTCCCAGGTCGGCAGTGATTTCGGAGACTCCGCCGGATACGACCGCTCCCAGAAAAACGCCCAGGGAGTAGATGGCGTAGAAGATGCCGAACGCCGTTCCTCGCTGACCACTGCCGGCCTGCTCGGCGACCGAGACGCTGAGAGACGGGAACAGCAGCCCGAATCCGAGTCCGAATACCAACATGGCCGCATAAATGGCGGCTGTGCCCCCGCCCAGGACGGCGAGAGTCAGGCTGCTCACTCCAAGAAAGCCGAACCCGCAGGCAACGGTGAGCGCGCGCGACCTGCCGTCCACGATTCGGTGGACCGGACTTGCCATCACCGCCGTCGCGACCAGTGAGAACGTCGCGAACGCGATACCGGACATGCCAGCCGATCCTCCCATTTCCTCCACGACGATTGGGAGATGATTTATGAGGACCCCGATGCCGAACGTCATCACAAGCACGGACCAGAACACCCTGAGCAGGACGCTGTTGCGTGCAAGTGAAGACACTGTCTGCCTGGCCTGTTGAGGCTCGCTCGTGGAGTGAGCCGAGCCCGGCACCAGAATCAGGAAAGCCACGGCCGCCAGAACCATGAGCGTCCCGCTGGTAACGAACACCGCCTCGAAACCCAACATCTCACGAATGCCTCCAGCGAGCGGTGGGCCGATGACTGCAGAGACCGCGATCAGCGATCCGCTCATTCCCATCGATCGGACGCGCTGACTTCTCTCGCGGTCCCCCAGCATTGCGAACGCGCCCGGCGCCAGAACACCCGCGAAAAGCCCGTGGGCCGCTCGCAGGACAAGAAGCTGTGCCGGAGTGTCCACGAGGGAGTAGGCGTACAGCGACGCTGCCGTCAGCAGCATTCCGACAATAACAAGGCGCTTGCGGTCCATCCTATCCAGCAGCGCTCCGGCGCCCAGGTTGCCCAGAAGGTTCGCCGCCGAGTACATCCCGACTGTCGCGCCGATCATGGCAGCGGGCGCTCCGAGCGAGCGAGCGTAGGTGGCTATCACCGGAAGCTGCATGAAGAGGTCCATGAACGCGACCAGCGCCACGGCCCTGATGGTCCACATCACCATAGAGCTAGACTGTGTCTGGGCTTTCGAGGTCAAATCGTGCATTCTCTGCGGTCTCTACAACAGGCACCGTATTTTAGGGTATCTGGACATGGTATGTGTAACCGCGATGTTTCGTAGGCCAATCGCAATTGGCGTAGGAGCGGTTCGCGAACCGCCCCTACCAGATAAGGTCGAACTGATGGGGCGTGACCGCATCGTCTATAATCCCACTGAGCATCCATGAACGCGCCTCACACTTCCTGAAGGGTCCCATGTCCTCACAGCAAGAAAGTTCCGATGTCTATGGACAGTCCGTCGTCTTCGATGGGCTGAACGTCAGCAACTGGGACAGCCCGGACGTGTTCCGCAGCCTGGACACCGGCAGAGTGACGGGCATCAATGCCACGATGGCGATCTGGGAGAACTTCCGCGAGGCCATGGACAACATGGCTGGGTGGGTCCACAGGTTCGAGACACACCAGGACACGCTGATACAGGCGCGCACCTCAAACGACATCCTGCAGGCCAAGGAGCAGGGCAAGGTGGGCGTGGTGCTGGGGTGGCAGAACTCATCGCCCATTGAGAACGATCTCGACCGCCTCGCGCTGTTCCACGCCCTGGGCGTGAGAATAATCCAGATCACCTACAACGAGCGTAACCTGGTCGGCAACGGTTGCTACGAGCGCACCGACGAGGGTCTCAGCAGGTTCGGACAGGACCTCGTCAGGGAGATGAACCGTCTCGGCATCCTGATAGACCTGTCCCATGTGGGCGACCAGACGACGCTCGACGCGGCTGAGATGTCGGAGCAGCCGGTTGCCTGCACACACGCCAACGCGCGAGCCTTCTTCGACCACCCCAGGAACAAGACTGTAGACGCGCTCAGACTGATCACGGAGCGCGGCGGCGTAATCGGGGCCAACGCCTTTCCGCCATTCCTGCGCAATGGGTTCGAGTCCACAATCCACGACTACGTGGACGCTATCGACGACCTCGTTGAGCGCGTCGGGATCGACCACGTCGGAATCGGCACCGACTACACTCAGAACCAGCCCAAGGCGTTCTTCGACTGGATATTTTCGCAGCAGGGCACGAAGCTGATGGACGTGTCGGACGCCTACCCGGAGAACCTTCTGCACCCATCCGGCATGGAGACACCGGACAGCCTCTCGAACGTCGCGAGTGAGCTCCAAGGCCGCGGATACCGCTCCGAGGACATTGTAAAGGTGCTCGGAGGGAACTGGCTGAGACTGTTCTCGCAGGTATGGGGCGGATAGGCGTCTAATCGCCTGTCGACCTCACGCTCCCGGAGCGCTCGCCTGCGCGATGAACCTTCCGACCTCGAAGTTGAAGACGTCCGGATTTTCGAAATAGCCTGAGTGGCCACAGCCCGGCACCCTGATAAGCTCCGAACCCGGTATGTAGCTCGAAGCTGCCTCGATGACGTGTGGCGGAGTGAGATCGTCTTCCTCGCCCACGACGAACAGGGTTGGGACCTTCAGGTTGGCAAGCTCCGCGCCCTTCGGTCCGCCGCTCAGAACGCCCGCGATCTGAGGTCTGGGCGGGTTGGTGCGTGAGACCTGTAGGTACAGGTTGGCGAGGGCAGGCTCCCGCAGGCCGAAGCTCTCGGCGAGCGCACGGAACCCGATCTCACGCGTCGCCGTTTGGCTCTCGCGCCAGTCGTTTAGCGCCTGCTCGACATCAGGCTCGCCCATTCCGCCGGTGGTGTCGGCAAGTACGAGGCTGCGTGTTCTCGTCGTGTACTCGACAGCAAAGCCGAGCGCGGTGCGGCCTCCCATCGACTGGGCCACCAGGTGGGTGGAGTCTATCTCCAGGTGATCGAGTAGAGCGGCGAGGTCGTCGACGAAAGACTTCATGCCGGGTCCGTCAGGCACGTCGCAACTGTGTCCGTAGCCCCGGTGGGAGAACGTGACGCAGCGGTAGTTCCGGGAAAAGTACGGGATCTGCTGCCACCAGGAGAGCAGGTTGCCGCCCGCGCCGTGGCAGAAGACAATGGCCTCGCCTTCTCCATACTCCTGAAAGTCGATTTCGATACCGTTTATGGGTACACGTGGCATTTGGCTACTCCTAAATTCGTGATCCCAACTGGCCGATGATACCAACACATATCGCAGACAATCCGTTCAGTGGTTAGGCTGAGTCCAGTCCTCCATTCTCAGGCCATCGAAGTTCGAGAAGTCCGCGGTGTTGGCGGTGACCAGAATGAGATCATTTACGAAGGCCACTGCCGCGATCTGACTGTCAACGAAGGGTGGAGTGAGTCCAATGCCGCCAAGCCTCGCGCGTTCGGCTGCGTGCCACTCTGCTGCGCGCTGGTCGAAGGGGAGTATGGTGACTGTGGCCTGGACGGTGTTCAACAAATAGTCCTCTATGATGCGTCGCCGGGCAGATTCAGGTAGCCGAAAGCACCCAAACAGAAGCTCGCTCCAAACAGGCGCAGCCATAGCGACTTCACCCCGGTGGACGTCAATACGGTCAATTACAAAGTGGTTAGGTCTGGGTTTGACGGGTTCGGACAGTATATTCGCGTCCAGAAGGAATCTATTCATCGAACCTGAAATCCCTACCGGGCGAGCGGTCGCGAACGTCTCCCCATATTTCATCAGGATCCAAGTCCAGATCTGCGACGTTGTGCTTCTCACGCCACTCCTGAATCGCCGTCCACAGGTCGGACTTTGGCGGGTTCAGCCGCTCATACTCCCTGTGAGAAATCAGGACGGCCACCGGTCTGCCCCTGCGAGTCAACTCGACTGCCGGTCCATGCTCCACCTGCTTTACGATGCTGGGCAGATTGTTCCTTGCGTCCGAAATAGAATACTGCCTGACCACGCTTGAACCTCCGAGCCCAGCTAATGTACATGTTTATGTACATGTTATCTGAGGCCGCAGTGCGGGGCAAGCAATAAGCAGTGCCCGTCGTATCAGAAGATCCCCTCCGGATCGAGGCCGAGAAAGTACTGTCCGGCGGTGTCGTAGTGGGTTGGACGGCCCTGGATCTGCTGGGTGATGGCGTGGACGTCCTGGAAGCGACGCTGGACCGGGTTGACGGCGAATATGGCGCTAGAGCCGCAGAGCGTGTAGGCGATGTCAACGACGCGTGCCGACTCCCGTATGACGTGCGTGCTGGCGAGGCGCACCGCCACGCGCTCCTCGACGGTCAGGTCCAGGTTGGTCCTGGCGCCCTGCCACATCGCGCCTGCCGCCTCTTCAAGGAATGCGCGCGCTGAGTTCCAGATCGCCTCGGCCTGGCCGACCATTCTGTGCGTGGTCGATTCGTAGCGCATCGGCGATTCGCGTCCCTGCTGCGTCTTGCCAATCGCCAAGTCTATGGCGGCGTCGAGACCGGCGCGGGCCGCGCCGAGGGCGACGGTCGCGAAGCCGGAGCAGAAGAGCAGCGTTGTTGGGACCACGTACAGCGGTCCCGGCTCGCGGGATGCAGCGGTTGTCGGGTACGAGCGCGCTGCCGGCACGAACAGATCCTCGATAGCAAATCCCTGGCTGCCTGTGCCCCGGAGACCTCCGACCTGCCAGATATCCACCAGATCGGCCTGATCCTTGGGCAGCAGCATCGTGCGCATTTCGGACGGCTCAGTTGCCCCCGCCTCGTACACCGGGGTAAGAGCGGCGAGCCAAGTAGCGTGCGGGTAGCCGCTGCTGAAGTTCCAGCGGCCGGACAGACGGTAGCCACCATCTACGATCTCCGCCCTGGTCTGCGGCATTGGAGGGCCATTGGTGACGACGTTGCGCCAAACGGTCCATATCTCGTCAGCCGTTTCTGGAGCCACGCGGACGGAGTTGGTCGAAAATACGTTGTTCTGGTTGATGCACCAGCCGACGCTCGCGTCGGCCTCGGCGAAGATACGGACGATCCTGCGGAAGTCCGGGTGCTCCAGCTCGGCTCCGCCCAGCGACCTGGGCATGAGCAGCCTGAAGTAGCCGCGGTCGGCGATCTCGTTCGAGACTTCGACCGGAATACGGCGCTGCTTGTCGATCTGGTCGGTGACGGTGCTGACCATTGCGGCCAGTTCGTGAGCGCCCTCTATGTAGCTTTCTACGTCAGTCTGCAATGTTGCCATTTTCGATCCTGTGGATTCCCGCCCCGTATCGGGGTACGGGGTGACGTTCTTTCGCGGGAATGACGAATGGGGGGCCGTGCTTATGTGACCGGGATTCTACAGGTTTCGTTCGAAGAAGTCGGTTATTCGTTCCTCCATGTAGACGCGGTCAGCCTGGCTCCTGGGCATGTGGCGTTCGTCTGGGAACATCAGGAACTCGTAAGGCTTGCGGGCCTTTATGAGCGCGTTGATGAGCCTGGCGGTGTGTCTGAAGTGGACGTTCTCATCGATCAGGCCATGCACGATCAGCAGGTCACCCTTGAGTCCATCGACGTGGGTTAGTGGGCTGCTCGTCTCGTAGCCATCTGGATTCGACAGGGGAGTGCCCATGTAGCGCTCGGTGTAGTGGGTGTCGTAACCGTCCCAGTGGACCACTGGAGCGCCCGCGACTCCCATCTTGAACACGTCAGACGCCTGCATCATACACATCAGAGTCATGAATCCGCCGTAGCTCCAGCCGTACACACCGACACGCTCAGGATCAGCGAGTCCACTATCGACGAGCCATCGGACTCCGTCAACCTGGTCCCTGACTTCTACGTCGCCCATTCTGTGTTTGATGACGCCTTCGAACGCGAGTCCTCTGCGCGCGCTGCCGCGATTGTCGAGGCAGAAGACCAGGTAGCCCTGCGAGCGCAGATACTGCTGCCGCATCGAGCAGGTCATGGACCAGTGGTTGTCAACGATCTGGACGTGGGGACCGCCGTACACGTAGATCACAGTTGGGTGAGGACCGTCGCCGAACTCGGGCGCGGGACGGTACAGCGCACCGTGTAGGGTCTCGCCGTCGCGGGACTGAATGGTGACAAGCTCGGGAGGAGCGAGCGCGAGTTCATCCACCCGGGGATCGTCTGTGGAGTGAATGGTGTGGATTGCTGATCCATCCCGCAGCGAACGAAGCGTTATCGTCGGGGGAGTACTGGTGTCGCTGAACACGTCGACGAACCGGCTGAAACCGTGGTCCAGGGTCACGGAATGGGTACCGGCCTCCTGTGTCAGGAGGCTTATGGCGCCGCCTTCCAGGGAGATGCTGTACAGGTGACACTCGGTTGCGCCGTCCTCCGTACCCGTGAAATACGCCACCCCGGCTTGCTGGTCCACTCCAGAAAGGGAGTCGACGGCCCAATCACCGGCCGTAAGCTGCCGGACCAGGTTCCCGTCGCCTTCGTACAGGTAGAGATGGCGGAACCCGGAGCGTTCGGACGCCCATATGAACCTGCCATCGGCTAGCGGGCGGAACATCGTGTGCAGGTTGACCCACACGTCCGACGATTCGGTCAGCAGGGTTGCGCCCTGCCTTGTCGACGTGTCGAACCTGATCAGGTCGAGCCGCGTCTGCTCGCGATTCTGGAGCTGCACGCATAGCGAGCCATCAGGCATCCAATCTACGCGGGCCAGATAGATGTCTTCGTCATCACCAAGGTCCATCCAGACAGGATCGCCCCCGGAAACTGAGACCACTCCAAGCCTGATGCGCGCGTTGGGTTCACCCGCGAACGGGTATCTGTGGTCTTCCTGGGCAGACGGACCGGTGTCATTCCGGCCCTGGTGGACGATTCGATAGACGGGAATGTGCGTCTCGTCGACTTCCTCGAAAGCGATCTGAGAGCCGTCCCTGGACCACCAGAAGCCATGCAGCCGGTGCATCTCCTCCTGGGCGATGTACTCGGCCAAACCGTGAGTCCTGCCTGTACCCCTCGCACCGTACGTCAACTGGCGCGGTCCGCCGCCGGACGTGGAGCAGACGTACACCTCGGCATCTCTGACATATGCCACCTGAGAGCCGTCAGGAGACAGCTGCGGGTCCTGAATCGGGCCCCCTTCACCTGACACCACGAGTCGCGCCTGAGCATCGGGGCCATCTCCTGTATCAGGGTACGGGACATGCTTGACGTATATGCCGGACTGGGCCGGAATCAGGATGACGTCGTCTCCGTCGGCCCACGAGTACCGGACGATCCCCTGCCCCAACTGCCTCTGGCGTTGCCGAAGGAGCTGCTCTTCGATCGACAGGTCCTCGGACTCAGGCTCGACGGTTGCCTGGATAACACGAGATTCACAGGTCCCGGTGTCGAGCGCGTAGAGCTGTCGAACCGGACTCCGATCAGGCCCGTACAGGTACGTCAACAATCTATCGTCGGGACTGAAAGAAAACGAGACAGGCGTGGACATCCCCGGTGGGGGGAATTTGGCAATCTCTTCTATTGGTATTCTGGCTGACTGGTCTGGTGGCATGTATCCCTGTCTATTACTAGTGGTTGGTCGTCTGTCGGGATGCGTCTCTGCCGAAGAGCCTACCCCGCCTGTACAGGCTCCTCCCAGTCGAGGACCCGATTGTCTCTCATTTCGAGAATCTGGGCGTCGGTGTAGCCAAGCTCTCTGAGTATCGGGAACGTGTGCTGACCGCGCACTATGCCGCCTCCGGCGACACTGGGAGTCTTGGAGAACTCGAGTATGGGTGCGTAACGCCAGAACTTGCCGTAGGTCAGATGGCTCACCTCGACGGTCAGTTGATTCTGGGCCACGTGCTCGTCTTCGACGAAGAAGTGGTACATACCGCGGTCCTCGGTCTGCACGCAGCCTACGTCGGCCGCGGTCAGCAGTCGCTCCCACTCTAGCGCTGGACGATCGGCGAAGATGTAACCCAGCTCCGACGCCAGAGCATTGTCGTTGTCCTTCCGAGCGTCTGCGGTGATAAACCGGGGGTCTTCAAGAAGGTCCGGCCGGCCGAGGGCGCTGCACAGTCGCGACCACTCTTCTTCGAACGGGCACGCAAGGAACACCCAGCCGTCGGGCGTCTGGTACAGCCTGAACAGCGCGCCCGTGCCGTACCCCTCTTCGTCTATCACAGGCCTTTCCGGTCTGCCCTCGTAGTCGAAGAAGTCGTCCGCGTTGACATAGGCGTTGGAGCCGATCATCGTGGTCTCAACGTACTGCTTGTCGCCGTGTCTCTGGCGAGCGTACAGGGCCATGGTGATCGCGGTCGCAGTGAGCATTGCGGTGTTTGGGTCAGGGTTGACCTCGTTGGCGCGACCCAACTGGCGGGAGACGGAACGAAGCCCGTCCATCGTCATACTGGCGTTGTCCGGAGGGAGCGCGCCGCGGCTGATCTGCGCCATGACTCCACCTCCGACCGCGCCGCCGATCGGGTGCATCGCGGGCCTGTGGCTGTGCGGGCCTGTCGAGCCGTACCCGCCGAGATAAGCGTAGACGGCATCGGGGCTGAGCGCTCTAACCTGCTCGATGCCGATGCCAACACGCTCAGGCGCGCCGGGGCGCATGTTGTGGAGCACGACGTCGACTTTCGGCAGTAGGCGGCTGAGTATGTCCTGGCCTTCGTCTGTCTTGAGGTCTATGGATAAGCCCTCTGTACCAGCCATAGTCCGGTTCGATGCCAGCCCGTTGTAGTGCCCGCGCATCCAGTCTCCGGCTAAGGTCTCTATGCGGATGACGCGCGCGCCCAGCTCGGCGAGCAGCGACCCTGCGAGAGGACCGGCAATGACTGTAGACATGTCCAGGACGGTTACGCCGTCAAGTGGGTGGGCGGGAGTCGCGCCATTGCCATTCGCGGATTGGGCAGGCGGGTTGCCGATACGTGACAGCACCTCATTGGTGTGCTGGCCGATCTGTGGCGCAGGGCCTTGCACGCTGGGTTGGGCCGCATCCATGCGGAACAGCGGGCCAAGTTGGCGCATAGGTCCGACAGTCGGGTCATGGACCGTTTGGACCGATCCGTTGTAGACAAGCTGCGGATGATCGAGAGCCTCGATTGAGGTCATGAAAGGCTCGGCGGCTACGTCGCCCTCAACGTTGACGAACAGGTCCATCCACTCGTCCAGGGACTTCTCCTGCATCTTGTCCAGTATGAACCCGCGCATCTCCTCCCGAGGATCGTCGTCGAGGAATGGCGCAGAGGCGTAGCGTGGGTTTTCGAGCAGGTGGCCGAGACCAATCGCGTGAATCTCCGAGATAAAGAGTCTCTCCATAAGGTTGGCAAGCTGCATCCAGCGTCCATCGCCGGCACGCACCGCCAGATACTGGATCGGCGCAGGCCTCGATGCGACCACAGCGAAGTCGTCGGGGAAGTTCTCAGGGAACTTGATCATCATCTGCCAGACTAGGAACTGGCTGAGATCGTAGTATGTCATTGCGCGGAGCAGGCTGGTCTGAACGCGCTGCCCGACGCCCGTCCGGTCGCGGATCATCAACGCGGCCACTGCGCCACGAACCGCGGCCATTGCCGCGCCATGGCTTGCGACCTGCACCGCGCCGTAGTTGGGTCCTTCGCGTCCGTTCTGTCCGGCGAACGCCATGTACCGGCCGCACTTCGCGCTGACAAGGGCCTCGTATGGTCTGTACCGAGCGTAGGGGCCGGAATCTCCGAATGCTGTTATCGACGTGTAGACAAGGCCGGGGTTCTCGGCCTTGAGGGTGTCATAGTCTACTCCAAGCGCAGCGGCGTCTCCTGGAACGAAGCTCTCGACCACTGCATCGGCGGAACGCGCGAGCGCCCTGGCATGCTTGCGACCCTCGACGGTCTCAAGGTCCAGCACGACGCTCTTCTTGCCTCGATTCCACAGGAGCGAGGCGGGGTGTGTCCGGTAGGGGTCTCCACCGGGCGGCTCGACCTTGATGACATCAGCTCCGAAGTCAGACATCACCATCGTCGCGACGGAGCCCGCCATGCCCTGGCTGAAGTCCAGTACGGTGATGCCATCAAATACTTGTGTCATGAGGCCTCGTCCACCCTCCCCCGTATCCAGAGTACGGGGTGACGTTACTTCGGTCTTCCGGCCCATCCAGCACCCTTCAGGATGAGTCCTGCGCGTTGACGCTGACGTGTCCATCGCCGTTGCGATTAAGCTCCAGGGCAATCTCTCTTCCCGGGTTCGGCCTCCCCTCGGTGTGTCCCAACGGGAAGACCCTTGCGCTCAGTCGGTGTTCTGTCAGCTCCAGCAGACCGACAGTGCCCAGTCGCAGCTCTTTGTGATGTGGGAAGGTGATCGAACCGCTGTTGATGAGTGTAACACCGTCGCGATGTTCCAGACGCTCCTCGTGGGTATGTCCAGCGATCATCACATCGATCGGATGTGGGAAGTACTGGCTGAGGACGGACATCGGGCGGAACTGGCCTCCCAGGCTGTGTGTCATGCCGACTCGCCAGCCCTCGACGTCGATGACCTGCACCTCCTCGCAGCGCGAGTCCGGGATGGGGTCGTTGTTGCCGGTGGAGCAGAGTACTGGCGCGAACTGCTCCAGCCAATCGAGCACGTATGGCGCAGTCAGATCGCCCCCGTGAAGGATCAGGTCGACACTGTTGAAGAATTCCGCAGGTTGCGGGCCGAGCTCTTCAAGCTGTCGGATTACATTGGGCAGGTGGGTGTCGGTGAGGAGTCCTATAATCATGCGCCGAAATATACTAACTACGAGGCAGGGCGGTCAATGTTGGGGGGATGGTAGGACAGGGCCATTACATCTGGCGTAGGGGCGGTTCGCGAACCGCCCCTACTTGCTCGGGGACACAGGTCACCACCGCTATATGCGCTCGAAGTAGCGGATGCGTTCCCAGTCGGTTACGGCCTGGCGGTAGGCCTCGGCCTCGGTGTTGAAGAAGTGAGCGTAGTGGGCCACCATGTCTTCTCCGAACGCCGTGCGCGCCAGTTCGCTGGTCTCGAAGCCAGTGACCGCTTCTTGCAGGCTGCCTGGCAGCATCAGATCGTCTGAGGCCCCATAGACGTCTCCGATGAATGCCGGAGGCGGCTCGATCTGATTCTCGATGCCCGCCAGACCGGACGCGATAACCGCCGAGTAGGCGAGGTATGGGTTCACGTCGGCCCCCGGGATGCGACACTCGATCCGCAGACTTGGCCCCGTCCCGACAATACGAAAGCCTGCCGTGCGGTTGTCAGGCGACCAGGCCAGCGCCGTAGGGGCCCAGCTCCCCGCCTGGAACCGCTTGTACGAGTTAACTGTTGGCGCGTAGCACACCATCATCTCAGGCACGTACCGCATCCAACCGCCGAGGAACCAGCGAAACTCGTCCGAGCACGCGATGCCAGCGAGGTCTCCATCGCCCGGAAACACGTTTGTGAGCTTCCCGCTCCTGTCCGTCCAAAGGCTCACGTGGAGATGCGAGCTCGACCCGGCCTGCGCCGCATCCGGTTTTGCCATGAACGTGACACTCGCGCCGAGCTGCTCCGAAATCTCTTTGGCCGCCTGCTTCAGCACAATGTGGCGGTCCGCCATCTCCAGAATCGGCGCATAGCGAATGTTCAACTCGTGCTGTCCACGTCCGAACTCTCCCTTAGTTGACTCTACAGGCACCCCGGACGCTGCGAGATGTCGTCGAAACGCTCCGTTGAGGTCCTCGGTCCGCGTACCTTGCAACAGGACGTAGTCCTCTATGTACCAACCAGCGTCGCTCAGGTCCCGATACCCGCTCCGCGCCGCATCCGAATATGACGTCCGATACAGGTAGTACTCCAGCTCCGACCCAGCCATCGCCTCGAACCCCTTGGCGCGCACTCGTTCGATCTGTCTGCGCAGAATCGACCTCGGAGCCACTGGCACCGGCTCATGCGACGGTTCCAGTTCAGCGTCGCAGATCACCAGCGCGGTCCGATCCAGCCACGACAGCTTTCGAAGCGTCCCCAGGTCCGCCGCGAGGTGCGCGTCCCCGTAGCCGAGATCCCAGTTGGAAAATTCGTACCCTGGGACGGGCTGCATCTCCATGTCCACGGTGAACAGGTAGTCGCAGGCGTGGGTCCCGCCCGCTACATCAGTTAAGAAGAACGAGGCATCGAGGCGCTTCCCCAGCATTCTCCCGTACAGGTCGGGGAATGCGAGGATCACAGTGTCGATAGAGCCTTCGTCGACTGCTGAACGCAGTTCGTCGACGGTTAGCATTCCGGGGGTTGTCTTCTGCTCCGAGCGCACGTTCTTGCCTCCTGCGTTAGTGACCCTCGCAAGTACCGCGCGGAAGTATGTTACATGGTAAGTGGAGAGCACCTGAACTGGTACTTACCTCAGGGTCTTTCCATTATCCACCATCTCATAGAGGAAGCGACTAAGGACACCCTCACCCCAGCCCTTTCCCTGAGGGAGAGGGGGCCAGTCGTCTAGTTCGGGGCGCTGGTTAGGAGGAAGCCTCCGTCCACGGGGAGGGTAATTCCGGTGACGAAGCGGGCCTCGTCGCTGGCGAGGTAGAGGGCGGCATAGCCGATGTCCCAGCCCTGTCCCTCGACTGGGAGCGGTGTGGAAGTCTGTCGCATCTCGCGGGCGTCTGGCGAGCTGCTCTCAAGGCGGGGAGTCCACATCAGTCCGGGCATGATGCAGTTGACCCTGATGTTGTCAGCGGCGTGATCGACCGCCATAGCCCTGGTCAGGCCAACGACAGCCGACTTGTTAACTGTGTACGGCGCGGACGACCTCATGGCCTTGGGTCTGAGGGCCGTCACGGACGATACGTTGATTATCGAGCCGCCGCCGCTGGTCTTCATCTGGGGAACGGCCCAGCGGCCCATGTTAATCATGCTCATCAGGTTGACCGACATGCTGCGCGACCAGTCCTCGTCGGTTGCGTCCACCACGCTGCCCGATCCGCCTCCGCCGCCGACGTTGTTGTGCAGGATGTGGAGTCCGCCGTACCGCTCTACGGCTTCGCCCACGACGCGCACGCAGTCGTCGGGATTGGTGACGTCCGCAGAGGCGGACATCGCCTCTCCGCCCTCTTCTTCTATGATCTCCCTGGTCGCATCAGCCCACTCCTGAACGGCATCTACCAGGACCACACGCGCTCCTGCACGGGCGAACAGGATGGCGGCAGCCGCGCCGTTGCCGACGCCTCTTCCGCCGTAGGTCCCCGCGCCGCTAACTATCGCGACTTTGCCGTTCAGCCTGTTGGACGGTGCGTTGTCGGTGCTCATGAGACAAGTCTCCTGCGATGCCGGGCCGTCTATTCCTGCTCAAGTACGTGGAGGTACATGAAGGCGCCGGTGAAGGTGATCGCCTCCTCACAGTGTCCACCCACCATTTCGCCGGAGGGACGCGCGGCTGCCAGGTGGATGTGGACACGGATGCCGCCCTCCGGCAGCGGCTGGATATACCCGTCTGCCGTGACCAGCTCCAGGTTCTCGTCAATCACCGTTCTTTCGAACTCAGGCGAGTTGCCTTCGTCGAACCCGCACAGGTTGCGGAGCCTCAGCTGCCTGAGACTGCCAATGCAGGAAGTTATGGCGGCCTCACGGATACCCTCTGAGAGGGCGAACTTTTCCAATTCGGCGACGAGATTCTCGTTGGCCTGAAAGCGTCGGTATATGACGGGAGAGGTGCTTGGTTCCCATCTCTGCATGGCGTGTCCCCCTGAGTGGCTGGATGGCGTGGATGTGGCCCGGCGTGAGTCGATTGAGTATGGGCCGCAATATACAAAGCGCGCTAAATGCCGTCAATGCATGGGCAACGCTTCGAGTTCCTACCCGTCATTCCCGTGCACACGGGAATCCACAGGTCGGCTACCGCGGTTCGCCATACTGGACTCCCGCTTTCGCGGGAGTGACGAGACTACTGGCGATTGCGATTTGCACTTCTCCTAGGGCATCTGAATCTCGTTGACGGTGTATAGGGCGTATGCTAACTTTGGCCCACGTTTGACTATGAAAAGCGAGGCCTCGCCTCGCGAAAGGAGCTTCTGGATATGCCGCAAACCAGAGAGGCCGCAATCGTCGGCATACACGAGTATCCGCTGAGGGTCGTTGGGCCCGATGTCAGTGCACTACAGATCAAAGCCGCGTCCGCTGCCCGCGCGTTGGAAGACGCCGGGCTGAGCTGGAGCGACGTTGACGCGGTGTACGACAACGGCAGCCACCAGAACATTGGCGGGCTCGGTATCTCGGAGTATTTCGGCATCAAGCCGAGACTGATCGACAACACCGCGGTCGGTGGGACGTCGTACGAGTTCCATGCCAACCACGCCGCCACGATGATCGCGGCGGGCAAGTGCGACGTCGCGCTGATTACCTACGGCTCCACTGCCCACTCGGACAGGCGCCGGATCGGCACCGGCGGAGCGCCGGGTGGGGGAATTCCCAACCCTTCGACGAACATGGAGTCGTCCTGGGGGCAGACGCTGATCGCAAACTACGGGATGGTCAAGAGCCGCCACATGTACCAGTACGGCACGACCAACGAGCAGTTCGCTCACATTTCGATCGCCACCCGCAAGCACGCGATGCGAAACCCAGAGGCGGTCAAGGCTATGACCGACCTGGAGTTCGTAGGCATACGCGAGCTAACCGTCGAGGACGTAGTCGACTCGCGGACGATCGCATGGCCGCTGAGGCTGCTGGAGTGCTGCATGATCTCAGACGGCGGCGGCGCGGTTGTGATCGCTTCCAAGGAGGTCGCCGCCAACTGTGCGAAGTCGCCTGTGTGGATCATAGGCGGCGGAGAGGCGACCAAGTACCGCGAGAACGGCGGCGACATCACCGTCAGCGCCGGGGCGCAGTCCGGCCCAAGGGCGTTCGCCGACGCTGGCGTGACCCCGGACGAGATCGACGTGCTTATGGCGTACGACTCTTTCTCGATAACCGTCATGTGCATGATCGAGGACCTGGGCTTCTGCACCAAGGGTGAGGGCGGAGAGTACGTCGCACAGGGACACCTGGTATTCGACGACCCGCGCAAGCCCGCGCTGAACACTGACGGTGGCGGACTGTCGTCCAACCACCCGGGTGAGCGCGGAATATACCTGCTGATCGAGGCAGCGCGGCAGCTGCGAGGCGAGTCCAACTCGCAGGTCGACGGCGCACAGTTGGCGGTCGCCGTGGGCAACGGCGGCCAACTGGGATCGAGGCACGCTACGGGCGTGACGATCCTCGCGGCGGACTAGCTGCTACGTACCATCCACTCCCCGGCATATATGGCTGGGGAACACATTAGGAGCTTCCAATGACCGAACAAGCACTGAGGCCACAGCCGCGCTTCCCCGAGCAGGATACGGAGCCGTTCTGGGAGGCCACCAAGCGACGTGAGCTGGTCTACCAGACCTGTGACGACTGCGACGAGGTGATCTTCTATCCTCGGGCCCACTGCACCGGTTGTCTTTCCAGCAATATCTCCTGGAACGTGTCCGCCGGAAAGGGAGAGGTATACACGTTCAGCGTGGTCATGCAGAACTACCACCCCGCGTTCAAGGACCTCGGCCCATACGCATTGGCCTACGTGGATCTCGATGAGGGTTTCCGAATCATGACCAACATCGTAGAGGTCGATAGCCCGATCGAGAACGTCACCTGCGGAATGAGGGTAGAGCTCACCTGGATCGACCAGGGCGAGGGCGAAATAGCGTTGCCTGTGTTCAAGCCCGCTTAGGGGAATCGCCCAATGGACTTTAGATTCACACCCGAGCAGGACGAATGGCGACGGGAAGTACGCTCGACCATCGACTCTCTGATCACTTCCGATATTCGGGAAGAGACGGAGAGCGATGACGACGTCGGCCCAGGCCCCGCCGGCAAGCGCTTCATGCGCGAGCTAGGCAGCCGCGGACTCTTGGGCATCTCCTGGCCTGAGGAGTACGGCGGACTGGGCCGGTCACTCATGGACCAGTACATCTTTTCCGAGGAGATCGGCAGCTACGGCGGTCTGTACACCAACGGCACGGCGGTGAACATGGTGGGGCCGACCATCATGAACGTCGGCACGGACGAGCAGCGCGACGAGTGGCTGCCCAAGATGCTCAGCGGCGAGGTCGAGTGCGCGCTAGGATACACCGAGCCAGGCGCCGGTACGGACCTCGCCGGTCTTCAGACGCGCGCGGTAGTTGACGGGGACGACTACGTCATCAACGGGCAGAAGCTGTTCACCAGCGCAGGACACTTCTCGTCTCACGTCTGGCTGCTGGCACGTACGGATACCGAGGTCAGGAAGCATCGTGGGCTATCAGTGTTCCTGGTGCCGATGGACTCCGACGGTATCTCCGTGCGTCCCCTGTGGCGCATGGACAGCGGGCGCACCAACGAGGTTTTCTTCGACAACGTCCGCATCCCGCGCCAGAACCTGATCGGAGAACCCAACCGGGGCTGGTACCACGTCGCCATGGCGCTAGACTTCGAGCGGGTCAGCATCGGCTCGCGGTACACTGGTCTGCTGCGCAGGCTGAACAGGCTCGTCGAATACGCAAACAAGACGGAGATCGATGGCCAGCCGCTGTCCCGTGATCCACACTTCAGAACTCGCTTCGCCGAGATCGGCATGAAACTTGAGACGGTCAGGCTGCTGTCGTACCGGACGGCGTGGATGATCGACCAGGGCATCGTCCCCAACTACGAGAGCTCGGCGCTGAAGATCGTCGCTACCGACCTGATCCAGGAGGTCGCCGACTTCGGATTCGAGCTGCTGGGCCTGTACGGCCAACTCACGAAGAACTCGCCATTTTCGTTGCTGGACGGCGAGATGGAGCAAGCGTACAGGAGTGGGATCTTCCTAAGATTCGGCGGCGGCGCCAACGAGGTACAGCGCAACATCATCGCGCAACGCGGCCTCGGTATGCCGAGGGAAGGCTCGCAGGCGCGACAGGACGTCCGGTCGCCGCAGGCCGCTGCCGGTAGAACATAGACCGGGGGCCTGTCGATGGACCTGTCACTTACTGATTCGCAGCAGAGACTGAAAGACTCCGCCAGAGAGCTGTTCGAGGTCGAGTGCCCGACGAGCCTGGTCCGGGCGATGGAGCAGGACGGCAGAGGCTATCCCGCCGATCTGTGGGAGCGCATGTCGGGTCTCGGATGGTCCGGGCTGCCGTTCCCAGAGAACTTGGGCGGCTCCGGTGGGACACTCATCGATCTGGCGGTGCTTCTGGAGGAGTTCGGGCGCGCGCTCGTGCCGGGGCCGTTCTTCAACTCCGTGGGTGTCGTCGGCCTGACCCTCCTGGACGCGGGTACGGACGCGCAGCGTTCCGAGATACTGCCGAGAATCGCCGACGGATCCCTCATCGCGGCCGCGGCGCTGCTGGACGAGAGCGCCCGCTACGGTCCCGGTTCTGTCGCCATGCAAGCGACGCAACGTGTTGGCGGATACGTTCTCAACGGGACCAAGATGTTCGTTGAGTACGCCAACTCCGCTGACCTGATGCTTGTTCCGGCAAGGGGCGAGAACGGCGTCGTTCTGTTGCTTGTACCGACGTCGGCAGAAGGCATCAAATTGACTCGGTTGGACAGCATCGCTCGCGACCCGCAGTTTGCGGTGGAGTTCAAGAACGTGTTCGTGCCAGACGGGGTCGTCGGTGATCCAGAACAGGGCGATACGGCTCTCAAACGCGCGCTCGACAGGGCCACCCTGCTTCACTGCGCTCACAGCGTCGGCGGAGCACAGCACGTTGTGGACATGACCGTCGCCTACACCAAGCAGCGTGTGCAGTTCGATCGCGCCATCGCCACGTTCCAGTCGGTGCAGCACGACTGCGCGGACATGGTGATCGCAATAGACTCGGCACGGTTGGCAACGTACGAGGCGATCACCAGGATCGAGGACGGCCAGCCCGCGGACAAGGAGGTCGCGCTCGCCAAGACGCTGACGAACCACGCCTACAAGTGGACGACTCTAACAGCGCAGCAGATCCACGGCGGGATCGGGTTCATGGAGGAGTACGACCTCCAACTGTGGACGCGCAGGGCCAAGGTAGCAGAGTTGAAGTACGGCGCGTCGTCAGGGTATGTGGAGGCGTTTGCCCAGCAGATGGGGCTGCAGTGAATAGTTTCTGCTTGTGTTCGGCAAGTACTAAAGGTCATTGAATGTGTCCACTGCATACTTGGCTGAACAGTGCATTCTTATGGCAATGAACTGAAGATGCAAGCTAACAAGTGTCTTTTGGCCTAGCCCAAGCACGTAGGCAAAACGGCCATTGCAAGAGCCAGAGAGTGTGCCAATACACAAGTGAGGATCACATTGGCTGAACCCAGCTAAGCTCCAATCAGCAAGAGTCTGAAGGGACCACCCAAGCACCAAACGAAGACGACGTATGACGAAAGCTGCATTTAAATACATAGACTTCCTCATAGTCGGAAATCCCAGGATGTAGGGGATGTACATGATAGATCCGACTCACCAGAGTAACGAGAGGGCAGTGCTCTTATGTCCCATTCGTGGTCCTTTAAATGCAGGTGCCTTGGCAAAGGATGGATTGACGCCATCCGAGGAGGCACGAAGAGTCGACTTCCTGCGCTTTCTAATTAGAGAAAGAAACTATCCTCTCAACCATATTTGGTAATTGATTAGCGGCTTCGGCTGAGGCGTTGCGGTAGGCTGGGCATATTCTTATACTCCGGCTATGTGTACAGACAGAGACCCTCCACCCTGTGAGCACGGGGAGCTGATCGCCTTGGTCAGCCGACAGCAAGATCAGGTTGCGCGTCTTACGGCGACGATCAAAGAGTTGCGTAAGGAACTCGCCGAGGCCAAGCGAGCGGGAAAGCGCCAGGCAGCCCCGTTCTCCAAGGGTGGGCGAACCAACAAGCCCAAACGCCCCGGCCGAAAGCCGGGCATAGGGTCGTTCAGCTACCGCAAGCCGCCGTCTCCAGATGAGGTCACCGAGCCGCCAGTGGATGTGTCGGTGGCCGACGACAACTGTCCCGGATGTGGAGGAGTGCTCGAGCAGGAGGGAGTGGATGTTGTCTACGTGACCGACATCCCCGCGATGCCCAGACCGCAGGTGACAGAATACCGGGTGCAGGTGTGTCGGTGTCGTGGCTGCGGCAGACGGGTACGAGGACGCCACGCCGAAGTTGGTGCGGACCAGTACGGGGCGAGTGCGCACCGTATGGGTAGAAGAGTGATGGCTGCGGCGCATGTACTGCACTACGGAGTGGGCATACCGGTTCGTAGGGTACCCGTCGTGCTGAGGGCGCTGACCGGTGTGGAGCTGAGCCAGGGTGCGATCACCCAGGACGCACTGCGCCGAGCCCAGGGCGCTGTGGGAGATGCGTACCAGAGGCTGCGGGATTCGGTGTGTGCGAGTCGGGTCGTCCACACAGACGACACGGGATGGCGAGTGGGCGGTGAGGGCGCCTTCCTGATGGCGTTCGAGACCGAAGATGCCACGGTGTACCAGGTGCGTGCTCGTCACCGCAACGAAGAGGTGAGAGAGGTGGTGCCGTCGGACTATGGAGGAGTGATGGTGACGGACAGGGGCCGGAGCTACGATGCTCAGGCTCTGTCGGGTGTGAAACAGCAGAAATGTCTGGCACACGTGCTGCGCTCGATCAGTGAGGTGGTCGAGACCAAGAGGGGTAGAGGACGCACCCCCGATCGGAGTCGAGGGCATGGCTTTGGCAAGCGTCTGAGCGGCCTGCTCAGAGAGGCGATGGAACTGAGGCAGTCATATCGTCGGGGAGAGGCGTCGGACTATGTTGCGGAGACGGAGCGGTTGAGACGAGAGGTGAGCTATCATCTGCGAGACCGCCCGATGCCTGATCGTGACAACGGGAGGCTTCAGAACGAGCTTGGCTGGCACGATGACCGTGGCAACCTGCTGCGGTTTCTGGATGATCCAGGCATAGAGCCGACCAACAACCGTGCTGAGCGAGCGCTGCGCGGGGCGGTGATAGCGCGAAAGGTGTCGCACTGCTCGAAGAACAAAGATGGTGCGGATGCGTTCAGTGCGTTCACCAGTGTAATCAGGACGCTGGCCCGCAATGGTGGCGATCAGCCGCTGGTGGATGGTCTGTGTGGTGTGTTCAGCGGCGCGCCTGTCCACGCCCGCTCCACCTGAACCTCTTCCCCACCTCTACACCTCCGCTAATCAATTACGTGAGGGCAATGCGTGGTTCGGCACGGACCAGAAACAGTTAGCCCTGCTTCCCTTGCGCCGCATAAGGTGGCTAATGGGTTTCTCGGCGACAAGCAGCATATCACTTAGCTTGCGGATCAGAGCTTCCAATACCTCCGATCCCTGGCCCCCACTGCACCAAGAAGTAAAGCTGTACTCTGGTCATTGGCTTGACCTGCTCAAAAGCGCATCTACAGCGTGTGCTTTAAGTAATCGAGGAAGTTACCTAGAGGAGCAGGATCTGTACTGTGCCACGGCTCCCTATTGTTCGCTAAACTCTGTCGTAATCTAAAGTATCGTAGTTAACCCCGCATTAGCGGTCTGTCTAAGAGGTATTGCGGAAACGGGGGTGACTTGAGATTTCGTACGCAATACTGGACAGGGTTCAAGTATGGGGTGCGGCCGTAGTTAGTGCTCCATCATCACGCCGCCGTCCATGTTGATGGACTGGCCGTGGATCCACGACGCGGCCTCGGTGCACAGGTAGGCGACGAAGTTTCCCAACTCCTCATCCGTGCCGTTGCGTCCGATTGGGACTGACTCGGCGGTCTGCTCCCAGGTGCGGCCGAAGACGTCCATGAAAACGTCGCCACGGTGGGTCTGAACGAGTCCTGGACAGACACAGTTGACGTTGATGCCGTGGGGGCCCAGCTCGCGGGCCGACGATTGGGTCATGCCAACGACTGCGAAGTTGGCGGCGTTGTAGGCAAGGGTGTTGGCGCTGCCGCGCTTTCCAGCGACTGACGCGACGTTGACGATCTTGCCGCCGTCGCCCTGCTCTATCATCGGTGTGACTGCCGCCCTGGTGCAGAGGTACGTGCCGCGCACCTTTACGTCAACGACGCGGTCGAATACGACAGGTTCGAGGTCGGCGATTGGTGTCCTGTCAGCGCCGACGCCGTGGGCGGCGTTGTTAACCAGGATGTCGAGCCTGCCGAGTTCGCCGACGGTCTGCTGGACCATACGCTCGACCTGAGCTTCGTCGGTGACGTCTACAACGAGTGGAAGCGTGCGCCGACCCTCGGCCCTGATGAGGTCGGCGACGGACACGACATCCCGCCAGCCGATCTCCCTTTCGTAGTCAGGGAACGTCGCGGGGTCTCTGCCGGTGCCCGTAACGACCACATCGGCTCCGAGGCGTGCGAGGGCGACCGCGGCAGCCCTCCCGATCCCCCTGAGGCGTCCGGCGCCGGTGACTATGGCTACCTTGCCGTCGAGCTCTGGCATTGTGGCTCCTCCGGTGGCTTCTCTTATCTACAGCTTGCCGGGCATGCCGCCGTCAACGTTTACAATCTCGCCGGTGATGAACCGGGCCTCTTCGCTCACGAGGAACAGGACAGTGTTGGCGACATCCTCGGGGTATCCCTTGCGGTCGAGGATCTGGATGAAGTCAAACATCGCCTCGAGGCTGTGGTGTCCCCCGCCGGTGTCGACGGCTGGGGTGATGATCTGACCCGGCCTCACGCCATTCACCCTGATGTTGTGCTGTCCGCCCATGCCTGCGACGTAGCGAGTCAGGGCGTCGACTCCGGCCTTGGCCGCATAGTACGAGGCTGACGGGCCCCTGCCGACGAGGTCGTACATCTTCTTGCTGAAGCCGCGCTGGGCTGCGACGGATGACATATTGACGATCCTGCCGCCGCCGCCGGCGATCATGTGGGGCCAGACTGCGCGGCACATGTAGAACGTGCCGGTCAGGTTGACCGTCAGCACGCGATTCCAGACATCGTCTTCCTCGTTTGGGAAGTTGCCGGGGCCGCCTCCGCCGGCGTTATTGAACAGGACGTCGATGCGTCCGTAGGCGTCGACCACGGCCTGCACGGCGGCGTCCACCTGCTGGCGGTCGGATACGTCGCAGCTTATAAACATCGCCTCGCCGTCGCTGTCCCTGACTGCGGACTCGACGGCGTGGCCCTCGTTCTCCCTGCGCGCGAGGATGGCGACCTTCGCGCCCTCGCGGGCGAATGCGTGCACGGTGGCCTCGCCGATTCCACTATTTCCACCTGTGACTATCGCTACCTGATCGGCCAGCTTTCCGGGCATTGTCGTGGTCTCCTGAGAGTGTGTTGTCGTTCGGTTGTCGGCGGCTTGCGACGGGGAACATGATACTATCTTTCGTGGAAACGAAAGGGAGAGTTACGATGCTGTTTCTTGCGATAAGCACACCGTTGCCGACGCGCCCGTCCGAGGTGCGTGAGCAGAGAAAGCTGTACTGGCCGTGGGCGCAGGACAAGCTGGACCGAGGACTTGCGCGCTTCTTCTTCGCGCGCACGGGCCGGGGCGCGGTGGCGCTGTTCGACGTCGATTCCAACGAAACGCTTCACACTCTGCTGACGGAGTGGGCTGAGATGATACCCGCGGAATTCGACATCTATCCGCTGATAGACCCGGACTCGGCGGTGGCGTTTCTGAATGAGGGCGATAATCCGCAATAGTGAGGACTACACTATGAAGATCAAACAGATCAGGGCGGTTGAGCTGAACATACCGAGGACGCCGCCTAAGTCGGAGTCTCGGAGGCCGAACTGGAACACGCACGCTCGGCGGGCGCTGCCTATCAACAAGTACCCGGAGTTCTCCCGACTGCACGGACAGATGCCGGGGGCGAACACGAGCGCCGAGGTCTGGGTGCAGGTGACGGCCGAGGACGGCACGTGGGGTCTGGGTCAGTGCAGCTTCGGGGAGCCGACGGCGGCGCTGGTCGACTACCACTTTGGGCCGCTGCTGGAGGGACGCGACTGCATGGCGCTGGAGTACCTGAACGACCTGATGTGGCGTTCTACACAGCGCTTCGGGGCGGGAGGCCTGGCGACTGTCGCGCAGTCCGGCATCGACCTCGCACTGTGGGACCTCAAGGGGAAGCTGCTTGGCCAGCCGGTGTACTCGCTTATCGGTGGGCCGTGCAGGGACAAGGCCCTGGTGTACTGCACATCGGACGACCTCGACTGGTCGCAGGAGCTGGGGTTCAAGTGCTTCAAGGTCTCGAATCCGGCCCACTACGACGAGGGCATCGATGGGATCAACCTCGTGGAGGAGCACATCGCGAAGGCGCGGGACGCGGTCGGGCCGAACGCTGAGCTCATGTACAACCCGGTAATGAGCTTCAACGTGGAGTTCGCGATCAGGCTAGCGGAACGTCTGCGACCGTACGGGTTACGTTGGCTCGAAGAGCCACTGATTCCGACGGACCTCGAAGGGCACATAGAGCTGCGTAAGGCGATCAACTGGGTGCCGCTCGCCACTGGCGAGGACCATCATGGGCGCTGGACGTTCAGGCAGCTAGTGGAACATCGAGCGGTGGACGTGCTCCAGCCAGACATGAAGTGGTGCGGCGGGTTCTCGGAGGCCCTGAAGATATACACGATCGGCGAGGCCGCGGGCATCATCACGATACCGCACGCGGCCGTGGCGTCGCCGTGGGGTCAGCACTTCGCGATCGCAATGCCTGAGTCGCCGATGGCCGAGTTCTGGATGGGGAGCGATCCGGGCATTCCCCTCGAAGAGGTCTGGCCGATTCCCGGGCTCGCGGTGCCGAAGGACGGGTACATTACGCCGACGGACGCTCCGGGCTGGGGCATGGAGATCAAGGAAGAGTGGATCGCCCCCTGGGACCACGCGGTGGCGATCGAGGCGCGGGCCGGACAGGGCTGATCCAAATGGGAGAAGGTCTCAGAACTCCCCACCGTCGGCGATCTGGTCGGCGGGGGCAATGTCGATGCGGTCCGGGCAATCGATTGGAGTGAGGTCGCACATTCCGCACTCTAGGGCGCTCGGTACCCTGCGCGCTGGCTGAGAGTCGGCGATGCGCCGGATCAGCGTGAATAGCTCCGACTTGAAAGCGTCGTTGACGCTGTCTCCCGGAATATCAACCACCCGATCGTCTCGATAGACCAGACGCCCCTGGAAGCGCCTCCCACGGAACTGGTTGATGTGGGGAAGCGCGTACATGTAGATCATGACCTGGGCGGTGTCGGACGCGCGTGGTTGCCCGGTCTTGATGTCGTAGATGGTGCCGGTGTCGTCTGAGTCGAGGGAAACGAGGTCGGGCTTGCCTCCTATGACGGTGCCTGAGCCGCCTCGAAGGTTGAAGTAGCTCTGGTTCTCGGTGAGCACCGTAAGACCGTCCGCCTCCAGCTTGTCCCTGACTTCGTTCAGCAGGGATGTGTGGTTCATCTGCCAGGTGACCATGTCGAACGTGCTCGGCATACGTTCATATCCCTTGTAGTGGGCCTTGAACCAGGACGCCCACTCGCAGGACATGTCCCCGACCAGCACCTTCGACAGCCACGTGGCCCAGATGTACGGACCTGATCTCGCCTCGGCCAACGGGTCAGGCCAGCTCTGGCTCGATCACGCCGTAGTCGCCGTCGCGGCGTCGGTAAGCGACGTTGTACTCGTCGCTGTCCATGTTGAAGAACAGGAAGAAGCTGTGGCCCAGCATCTCCATCTGTAGGATGGCGTCTTCTACGGACATTGGCGGCATGGAATGGCGTTTGGTGCGGACTACCTGGCCGATTTCTTCGAGCACCTCTTCTTCGGCTGCGTCCGGAATCTCGATGATCGCCTCGGGAGGGATGTCTCTGATTCCGCGTCCCGACTTCCGGGCCTGCGAGGAGTGATATACCTTGCCCTTGAACCTTCGGATCTGGCGGTCCACTACGTCTGTGACTGCGTCGACAGCAGCGAACAGATTGACTCCCCTGTCCTGTCCGCGGAGGGTGTATCCTGCGATGTTCAGCGTCATCTGCGCCTGGACGCGGTCGCGCGTAGCTCGCGCCTGGGTCATTGACACCTCCATCTTGGCGTCGTCGAGATTCGGCAAGTGACGCCGGAGCCTTTCGAACTTCTTCTGGATGTACTGCTCGGCATGAGGGTTGAGGTCGATGTTTTTGGCCTGAATCCTGATGTCCACAGCGACGACCTCCTTTCATCGGCTCTTAAGGGGATATGGCAACGAAGTGCCAACGCCCCGGCTTGAGTTGTTTCGTGAGTTCCGAGTGGCCTGCCTAGCCTTAAGTTAATTCTATGGGCAACCGCACGTTCGGGCAACCGGATTTAGCGCCTTCGGAAGATCAGATATGCGAATGCACCGATGGCCAGAATGCCCGCGATTATCAGGATGATGATAAGCGTGGTGCGCTGGCGGGGGCTCGTGGCAATGGACGTCAGGGCGTTGCGGATGCGTGGAACTGTGTCTCCGATAATCGGAACTGTGGGTCGCTCCCTGTCGACCTGGATGACTTCGGGAGTGCTCGTGGGCTGAGTCAGCGCTGAAGCGATGGCTGTCAATGACTCAGCCTGCGGCGTGGTGATGGTTATACCCGAATCCTCTACGTCGGGCGTGGCCGTTGCCGTGACAGTGGGTGTCAAGGTTGGCGTGACAGTGGGTGTCAAAGTTGGCGTGGGTAGTGGTGTGGCTGTTGGCGTAATCGAGGGTGTAGCCGTCGGTGTAGCTGTGGGTGTATGAGTTGGTGTGACGGTAGGTGTAGACGTTGGTACGGCGGTGGGAGTGACTGTCGGCGTGGGTACCGGAGTGGCCGTGGCTGTCGTGGTTGGAGTGTGCGTCGCCGTCGGGTCGGGACTTGGCGCAGGAATGGGAGTCCGAGTGTTCGCGGATACTGGTATGGGAACTTCAGTCGCGGTTGGGACCGGTACCGGGACTAGTGTCGCGGTGGGAGCGACCGGTGTGAGAGTCGGAGTGGTCACAGCGGTCGCCGTAGGTGTACGCGGATAAGCCACGGGTATGACCACTTCGGTCGGGGTAGGAGTGATCGTCGGGGTCGGACTCACTGTGGGCGTAGGAGTAATCGTGGGTGTCGCGGTCTGAGTCGGCGTCGGAGTGATGGTGGGCGAGACTGTCGGGGTTGGACTCACCGTCGGAGTGGGCGAGACCGTCGGAGTAGGGCTCACCGTGGGCGTAGGCGAGATCGTCGGGGTTGGACTCACTGTGGGAGTGAGAGTGATCGTAGGCGTAGGCGTAATTGTACGCGTTGGAGTGGGACTGACCGTGGGTGTAGGAGAAACAGTCGGAGTGGGACTGACCGTGGGTGTAGGCGTGAAAGTACGCGTTGCGGTTGGTCTTGGTCTTGGAGTATCGGGCGGGTCTTGTTTTGGGATGAGGGGTTTTTCTGACTGGTTACACGTTGCATGAGTGCTTTCTGTACTGGTCGCAAGGCCGATCCAGTATGAGGCGTACTCCCAATCACTCGGCTGCGAGCGCGTCTTGCTCTGGAGCCGATAGTAATAGGTAGCGAAACAGCTTGGGATGTTGTCGTCATTATAGGATGTGGCCGTTGCTGGAAAATCCCTCCATCGCACCCAAGGCAGTCTCTGGTCGGTGATGTCGTCGTAGAGACTACGCTGAAGCGTGTAGCCGGTTATCGTGCGAGAAGGGTCGCTTGGCGGTTCCCACCTCAGTCTGAAATACACCTCTGGAAAATCTCTGTTCCTGATGCGAGCGTAATTGTCTACCAGAACATCAAACTCTACGGGCAACAAGCTCAGGTCTGGGGCTTCTGTTTGGCCTGAGACAGTCTGAGCCAGCAACAGAGTCGCCGCGAACACGACAATCATTCCCAAGAACACCAGGGGAAGTGTTGCGGACTTTGTTGTCGAGAAATCGATCATATGGGAACAGAGTACAGATATGACCTTGCGTTCGGAACAGCCTTACGCTTATTTGAGACGAATGCAATTGATTAAACCTGATGCTGGACTGTAACTGCCACTTGAGCTTTTCATCACCTGCCACTGTGTTACATTATTTCCGCGATGAGTTGGCATTATTCAGTGAAATATCCTAGAGGAAGTCTAAGATATGGGATTTCTGGTTGATACGTGGCGCCGCATCGGTGCTCGACTGTACCTGGCCCTGGGAATTGCGGTTTTCCTGACGCTGGTGTCCAGCGCCGTTGGGGTGTACTACTTTGAGCGCAGCGGCGACCTGAATTTCCAGGTACGGAATGAGTCGATGCCGGTGCTGGAGGCGTCGTGGACAGTCATCCGGGAGGCCGAGCGTCTGCGGGTGTTGGGGCTGGAGTTGGCGTCCGATCCTGAATCAGGCCTTGGGAGAGTTCAGACGGACTCTGCCACTGAGTCGTTGGGACGACTTGAAAATGCTCTATCCGTAGTCAGCGGTGTGTCCGCACTTTCGGCTGATGCTCAAGGGGTGCAGGACGTGGCGTATGGGCTGGTCGCGGTCATCGATGAGCTTGCTTTGAACAGGGCTGCGGTGCTGGACGCGAACGCTGTCGCCGCTGACCTGCGCGACCAAGTGGATAGGCTTCGTGTCGGCTCTGGTACATCCATTGCAATCCTGTCGGTACTTGAGCGGATGTTGCTGGCCGAGGACGCTGGCACTCTGGAGGGGCTGTGGGACGAATTCGCCGCCGTGGCCGCCTCTGATGTCGACCCGGCGGCGGAGTCACTGGTGGGAGACAGCGATGGCGTTTTCGCAATACGTGGTCAACAATTGGCGCTGCGGGCGAGGGCCCGAGAGCTAGTCGGCGACTTCGAGGGCTCAAGCATGACTCTGGAAGATGCCACGTCGGGACTGCTTGCGGGAGCTCGTTCCGAGTCTGCGGCGGCCTTGGAGTCATCCGTCCGTGCCTTCGACGAAGGTAGGATACTGCTGGCGGCGGTCAGCGTGGTCAGCGTGGTCGTGGCTACACTGGCGGCTTGGCTATGGGTTGGGAACGGCGTGGTGAGGCGTCTGTCGCGGCTGTCTGAGCGGATGCGAGGAATGGCCGCCGGGGACCTGGAGACGCCGATCCCCGAGGTAAGCCGCGATGAGATAGGGGAGCTGGCCAACGCGCTGGAAGTGTTCAGGCAGCAGGCGCTGGAGGTCCAACGTCTGAACCTGGTCGAACGACTTTATGGAGAGCTGCGCGAGGCAAACTCGGAGTTGGAACGGATGCAGGACCGCTTGGTAGCACAGGAAAAGCTGGCGGCACTTGGTGAGCTGGTATCCGGTGTGGCCCATGAGATCAGCAACCCGCTGAACTTCGTCAAGAATTTCTCCGAGGGCTCGCTGGAACTGTACAGTGAACTATCCGAGATACTGGACAACTACCGAGACGATATGAGCCAAGGCGACGCGGCTCTTCTGGATGACATTACTGAGGACCTGACCGATAGTCTGAGTCGAGTGCAATCCAACGGGGAACGCGTTCTGGCTATCGTGGAACGTATGCGTGGTCTGGGCGTTGTTGGTGGAGAGCCTGAGCCGACCGAGCTCAATACGGTGCTTCAGACGGCGTCGGAAGCGGCGTGCAACGTCTTCCAGTCGCAGTGGGAGGACTTCAGGGTCCAGCCGGTCTTCGACTTCGATTCAACTCTTGGTGCAGTGCCTCTGGTGGAGCAAGACTTCGGCCAGGCAGTGGTGAACCTGGTTTCGAACTCCTGCTATGCAATGCGACTGAAACAGAACAGTTTGGACGACGGTTTTGAGCCGAAATTGGTGGTGTCGAGTCGCCTGGTCGGGAACATGGTCGAAGTACGAGTGCGGGACAATGGGACAGGAATTGCGGACGACGTGATCGGGCACATATTCAACCCGTTCTTCTCGACGCGCGACGGTGCATTGGGAGCGGGACTGGGGCTGCCCATTGCCGCCGACGTGGCACGACGGGCCGGGGGAGACCTCTCGGTGGATACCGCGCAAGGAGAGTATGCGGAGTTCACGTTGAGTCTTCCGGTGGAGGCCCCCTCTCGGGCGGTCGCCGCGAGGATTGGCTAGGCGTCGAGGCGGTTGATGCCGTCCAACGCCGCGGTCTTATAGCATTCTGCGAGTGTCGGATAGTTGAAAACGGCGTCCACGAAGTAGTCGACAGTGCCGTTAAATGCCAGTACCGCCTGCCCGATGTGTACGAGCTCGCTGGCTCCTTCGCCGATGATGTGGACTCCCAGGAGCTCGCGCGTTCCGGTATGGAACAGCAGCTTGAGCAGCCCGGAGTCATCTCCAATTATCTGCCCCCGCGCTATCTCTCGATACTGTGCCCTGCCCACCTCGTAGGGCACGACGTCCTCGGTCATCTCCTCCTCCGTTCTGCCCACCATCGAGATTTCCGGGATGGTGTAAATCCCGTATGGGAACAGTCCAGGAACGCTCTTGGCAGGTAGGTTGAAGGCGTGGCACGACGCGAGGCGCCCCTGTTCTCCCGAGGTGGATGCGAGGTTCGGAAAGCCGATCACGTCGCCAACCGCATATATGTTGGGTACATCCGTCTGGTATGCTTCATTCACCGTCAGCCGACCCTTGGTATCGGTCTCCAGGCCCACAGTTTCCAGCCCCAGCGATTCCGTGGCGCCCGTGCGTCCGATACTGTACAGCGCGGCATCGCTCACGATCTGCTTTCCGCTGACCAGCCTGATCCTGACGTGCTCCCCCCGGTCGTCCTCGAAAGGCTCCACCCAGGTGACCTCTTCGTTCAATCGCAGCGTGACCCTCTTCTGACGCAGGTGGTACACGAGCGTATCAACCAGCTCTCCATCCACGAAGTCCAGCAGCTTGGGATAGCGATCTATGAGCGTAACGCGTATACCGAGGGTAGCGAAAATGCTGCCGTACTCCAGCCCTATCACGCCCGCACCGATGATGGCCAGGCTGCGGGGAAGCTCGGGCAGGCTGAGAAGGTCGTCGCTCAGCAAGATACGCTTCCCGTCTACGTGTGTCTCCTCGGGTCTGGCCGCTGAGGTGCCAACCGCCACGACAACCTTGTCGGTCGTGACGGGACGGTGGCTGCGTCCGTCCACGGAGGCCAGGTCTATCGTGTGGGAGTCGATTAACGACGCGTCTGCGGTGATCAGCTCGACCTTGTTGCGCAGCAGCTGGTGGCGCAGCGTGTCCGTCTTCTGCTGCATGACGTGGTTAGTGCGAACCATCAGGTCGCTCATGGTGATGTCATCTTTGACCGAGTATGACTCGCCATAGATGCCGCGCTCCCGGTACCCGGTCAGGTACATCACCGCTTCGCGGAGTGTCTTACTGGGAATGGTGCCGGTGTTGACCATGACGCCGCCGATTTCGGCGTGACGCTCGACGATGGCGGTGCGCTTGCCGAGTTTCGCAGCCTGGACAGCCGCGCGCTGACCCGCCGGCCCAGACCCAATGACCACCATGTCGTAATCGTATTCAGCCATCTTCCCGCTCTCCGGAGGCCCTTGGATAACTTACCCGACACGGCCACATAAGGGGTTGGACACAACGTCTTTCAGGCTATGCTCCTTCCCACTGGATACCGGCCTTCGCCGGCATGACGGTTGAGCAAAGGTCTCCTCTCTGCGTATGTTAAGCGGGAAGATGCGCCAATCTGTTAAGGCTGCCCCTCAGCCGGAGACACCGAGAAACTCGCGGGTGACCGCGATGAAGTCCTCGGGCTGGTCTACGGTGACCACGTGACCGGCATTCGCCACGTCCACAGATGACAGGTCTGTTGCTGCAGCCTTCATTCGATCCAGCACGGCGTCGGAGACCAGCGGACTCTCGGACCCGCGCACCTCGAGGATGGGACATGGGATGGTCTCAAGAGCGTTCCAGTACCTGCCGATGAGTCCCGGGTCGGACATATCGGGCAGGGGCACGTTGAACAGCGCGGGATCGGCCTTCCACGTCCACGCGCCGTCGTCAGTCTGCTTCATCTTGTCCTCAGCGTCCTTCTTAAGCCTATCGTCGGACGCCCACGGGTTGCCGGAGCGCATCCATGCGACGGCGTCTTCCAGGCTGTCGAAGCGCATCGGGCTCTCGGGACGGCTGCCGGACGCGGCGATTGACTCCTCGGACGGCTCGGGACCTATGTCCACCATCACGATTCGCTCAACGCGGTCGGAGTGGTCGGCTGCATAGAGCATCGAGTGCCACCCACCCATCGACAGGCCGGACAGGGTGAAACGGTCAAGCTCCAGAGCGTCCACGAAGGCGGCGAGGTCTTCGACGAACCTGTCGCGTGCGTACCCGTCCGTAGCGTGCTCGGACTCGCCGTGTCCGCGCTGGTCGACCGCGTATACGTGGTATGAGCCCCGCATCACTTCGGCGAACTCGTCCCAGATGCCTGCCTGGCCGGTGTGTCCATGGAGACAGACCATCGGCGGCTTACCCTCGGTGCCCCAGTCCAGATAGCGGAGCCGGACTCCGTTGACGGTCACGTACTCGGAAACGGGTGTCATGTGCGGCCTCCCGGGCGGCAGTTCGAGTCAGCCGCACCTGAGTATATGTCCAGAAAGGTGGTCGATCCTGCTTCAGTATAGGCTGACCCGTCGGGTTTGTCTCGCACCAGATTCATCTGGCCGAAATTCTTCTCAGGGGCTCGAGTGCCTCTACTGATCGAACCTGGAGAGGGCGCGTTTGGCGAGGTTGACGAGCGTCGAGCTCCTTGCAACACGGATGACTCGCTCTAGGTCGTCCCGGCCCTCTTTGCCGCCTGTCAGCTCCAGTAGCGCGGCCCCCCTGACGTAGATGGCATACGGTTGGCCGGGAGTCTGCTGAAGGACTCGATCGGCGTCCTGCATGGCCCTGGAATACTCCTGCTCGTTCAGGTACGCGAGGGCGCGGCCCATGTAGGCTCCGGTCAGTGACGGGTCTCTGGAGAGGGCGGCTGTAGAGTCGGCAATGACGCTGGGGTAGTCTCCCCTCTTCAGATGGGCCTCAGCCCTGTTCGAGTAGGCCTCGGCCAGTTTTGGCTCCAGGTCGATTGCCCTGGTCGCGTCGGCTATGGCGAGATCGTATCGGCCCTGACCGGTGTAGATGTACGCACGGTTGGAGTAGGCCATGGCGTACTCGCCGTCCTGCTCGATGGCCTTGGTCGCGTCTTCTAGCGCCTGCCTCTCGTCGCCAAGTCCGAGGTTGGCCAGCGCGCGTGCGTTGTATGCGATCGCGAGGTGTTGACCTGCCCCAATGGCTTTGTCGGCATCCTCCAACGCTTTTTCGAACAGACCGATCCTTCTGTGTGCGTTGGAGCGATTTACGTATGCCTCTATGTAGTCGGAGTCTCGGTCCAGGGCCTCGGTATATTCCTCGACTGAGAGGTCGGGCCGACCCTGGCGATCGTAGGCTAACCCTCGGTTCGTAAATGCGGTGGCCTCGATAGCGTCCGGGCCGAAACCGTGCCACGTGACGAGCCTTGAGTCTTCGTCGAAGCTGTCGGAGAGTTGCGGTGCGAGCTCCATGGCTCTTGTCGCGTCGTCGATTGCCCAGGCGAGATTGCCGATGTTGCGCTGTGCCTGGGATCTGTGCACATAGGCCATGACCTTGACGTAGAGAGGCGGGTCGGAATCCAGAATGCGGCTGAAGTCTTCGACCGCCTGCTCTGAGCGGCCGATGTCCATCTGGGCGTGGGCGCGCACGAAGTAGGCGTGCGGCATATTTGGGTCCAGCTCGATCGCTTTCGTGGCGTCGGCTATCGCGGACTCGACCCTCTCCTCCGGAGGAAGAGTCCAGGCGGTGTCGGGGCGGGACGTGATCCTGCTCATGACGGCCACGCGAGCATACTCGGAGTGGCCCATGTCCACCAGCGCCGATGCCCTGTGGACATACGCGCGCGCCAGATTCGGGTCAAGCTCGATAGCCCTGGTGGCATCTACGATTGCGTCGTCATAGGTCTCCGGTTTCTGCAGATGAATGACGGAGCGGTCGGCGAGGGTCTGGGGGTTATCCGGGTCAAGCTCGAGCGCCTTGTCGTACATGCGCAGCGCCCTGTCCAGTTCGCCGCGCTGGTAAGAGCTGAGGCCCTCAGCGACGTACTCCTCGGCGGTGTCAAATGTCTCCTGGCGTTGCGAGCAGGCGGCCAGCGTCGGCACGATCACCAGAACGAGGACAAGGAGGAGTGTTGTCTGATGTAGATGAGGGATGTGCACAACTATTAGCGGCCCCGCAATATGTCCCTTCTCCACTGGGGGCTGACAGGGGTATGTATTCGTACTTTACACCCTCACCCCAGCCCTCTCCCTGAGGGAGGTAGGGTAATTGTCTGGGTTATGCACACCCCGATCAAGTAGATGAGTCCGGGAGTCGATCGTGGATATCTACCCGCTGCCCCGCAGTCTGGGATCCAGGAGATCGCGCATTCCGTCGCCAAGCATGTTGAAAGCCCAGACCGCGAGTGTCAGCGCGACGCCCGGCCAGATAGCTATCCAGGGAGCGCGGGCCATGAACCCCAGCGCGGAGCCACTGAGCATGGAACCCCAGGTTGGGAAGGGGGGCGGTATGCCGTAGCCCAGGAAGCTGAGGGATGCCTCTGCCAGGATGAACACCCCGAGGCTGATTGTGGCCATGACGATGATGGACGCGAATGCGTTCGGGACGATGTGAATGAAGAAGATGCGCAGGTTGCCCGCGCCCAGCGCGCGCGCTGCCTCGACATAGGTGCTCTCCTTCAGATAAAGCGCCTCGCCCCTCAGAACGCGTGACGTGCTGATGCCGCGGTCGATAGAGAGTATGAAGATGATCTGCCACATGCCTTGGCCCACAATGGCGACCATTGCCAGCAGCAGTATCAGGGTGGGGATGGTCATCCAGCCATCGACGATTCTCTGCACGACTATGTCGATCGCGCCGCCGACATAGCCGGAGCCCATGCCGATGGTGATGGAGACTATCAGGAATCCGACCACGCACGAGAATCCGACAATCATGGAGACCTGCGCGCCCACAATGATGCGACTTAGCTGATCGCGCCCTATCTGGTCGGTGCCAAGCGGGTGATCCAGACTGTGGCCCAGCAATGCTTCGTCCAGCACCTGCTCTCTGTAGTCGTGTGGAGCGATCAACTGGGCGGTGGCGGCCATCAGCAGTAGGAGACATACGATCACCAACCCTACCGCGCTCAGGGGCTTCTCCCTGAAGATACGGACAACGAAGTCGAGCCAGGGATTGAGCCGCTTGCGTCGGAGCTGTTGTTCTAGCCCGAAGCTCAGGGACTGTCGCTCTTGCTGCACCTGTCTGCCTTTATGGTTCCAGTGTGTGTTTCTAGGTGTACCGAATCCTGGGATTTAGCCAGCCGTAGCTGAGGTCGACAAACAGGTTGGTGACCATCACCAGCAGACCGAGAACTATGATTATGCCCTGGATTACAGGGTAATCTCGCTGCTGTATGGCTTTGAGCATAAGAGTGCCGATGCCTGGAAGCGACCATATCTGCTCCAGAATGACAGTCCCACCGAGTGAGAAAGCAAAGGTGATTCCGACGAGGCTGATGACGGGAATCAAAGCGTTTCTCAGGGTGTGCCGAGTCAAGATGATGCGATCTCCGAGGCCCTTGGCCCTGGCGGTCCTTACGTAGTCCTGCCGAACTATCTCCAGAATGGTCGCCCTGGTCATCCGGGCGACGGCAGAGCCCTGCGAGATGCCCAAGATCGTGGCGGGGAGAACGAACTGCTCGAGGTTGAGGAGCGGTCCGTCGAAGAAGTGGTTGACTCCCAGAGGCGGGGACCAGTTGAAGATGATGGACCCAAAGACCACCACGAGTATCGCGATCCAGAAGTAAGGCATGGACAGCCCCAGCACAGCCACGCTTCGTAAGACGTAGTCTATCCACGAATCCTGGTAGGTCGCCGATATGATGCCAATTGCCAGTCCCCAGACTACCATGACAATCATGGTGATAATGATGAGTTCGAGGGTGACACTGTATCGCTTTTTGAGAGTGTCGACGACCGGGATCTTGTTGAACAGGGACTCTCCCAGATCGCCGCGCGCTATCTGACCCAGCCAGACGAAATACTGAAGGTAAATGGGTTTGTCCAGTCCGAGCTGGGCCCGAACCTTGTTCTTCATCTCGTCTGACATGTACCCGCCGCGTCCGCCGCCCTGCATCCCGACGATGACTTCGATGACGTCGCCCGGGACGATTCTGACCATAGAGAAAACGAAGACTGTCAAGAACAGTACACCGGGAATCATCAGAACTAAACGGCGAACTATGTACTGCCGCATTCGACCTTTCCCTCTTGTTTAACGATGGTGAGTCGAGTGAAACGGGGACTCTACACTGCGTGCCAATAGCACAAGTCTGGCGGTGTAGAGGATCGATACCTGATTGGTGGGGCGAGACCCATCGCGGGTCGAAACCCTTTGCCCTCACCAAAGGTAGTGACCAAGTCATCCCGGCCAACTGTTGTCGGCCGGGATGACTGACTCATTCAGACTGTTGCCGCGGACTTTCTACTGTTCGACCCACGCTCGAGCGGTCCCCTGACCGATCTGATGGGTGTAGTGGAAGCTGTAGTTCTTGAACCACGGGGCTATGGCGACTATCTGGATCCAGTTTGTCGCATAGATGTAGTACTGCTTCTCCATAAGGTATCGCTGAAGATCAGCCACCGCTTCGAAGCGCTCCTCAGCGTCGAGCTGCTGGTTCATCTCGACGATCATCCTGTCGAGCTCGAGGTCAACAAGGCCTGAAACCGGCTGAGACTGCTTCTGCTCTGGAGAGTAGTAGCAGGGGCCGAACCAGTCGACCGGCTCGAATCCCCAGCATGGGAACTCGTATATGAAGTCGAACTCGCCAGCGGTACGGGCCGCCGAACGTGCGGCGCCGTCCTTGACGTCCATTGTCACGTTAATGCCGATGTTGCGCAGCGATTCGGCAATAAGCTCAGACTCGCTGAACCAGGTTGCCCCGACACCGTGAGTGGATCCGAGGATCGCGTCGAAGCCGTCCGCGTATCCGGCTTCGGCCAGCAACGCCTTAGCCTTAACTGGGTCGTACTTCATCAAGTCCTCGCCGCTTACGCCGTCTCCGTCAGAGTCACCGTACTGACCGGGCTGCAACCACCACTGGTTGCCTGGCGCCAGCGGAGTCGGGTATGGGAGACCCCATCCGATCAGGATGCTCTCCACCCAGCCTTCCTTGTCGATGGCAAGCTGCAAAGCGTGTCTGACACGGAGGTCGCCCCAAGGCTTGCCTGCGCCATCTCCGCTCTCGCCCCAGTTCATTCCGAGACCGCGGACGTTCATCGGGTCAACGAAGACCTCGAAGTTGGTGTCAGGGTTGGACTGCTTGATGTCCTGGTATCGCTGCGGGCTCAGGCCGCAGGTCTCAAGGGTGATGCCACCAAGCTTGCCGGTACGGAACGCGGCGTCCTGTAGACGCTCATCCTGTATGCCGTGGATGGTCATCTTGTCCAGGAATGGGATCTGATTCCCCTGTCCGTCGGTGCCCCAGTAGTTGGGGTTCTTCGTGAAGGTGATGTGGTTGGCCGGTTCCCACTCCTCGATGATCCACGGACCGGTGCCGATTTGGACCTTGATATCGTTCATGGCCTCCTGAAGGTCTATGCTCTCTTCCGCTATACGCTTGTCAATGCCCTGGCGTCCCAGTATCCACGGCCCCTTGTGCGTTAGCTGGAAGATCAGGGGAGCAGACGGCTGGTTTGTGGTGATCTGGAGCGTGTAGTCGTCCAGAGCCTTGAAGGAATCTGGGCCGTCAATCATATTGAACTTGGGTATGTAGCTGCTGGCCTCGATCCCGAAGGACATACCGGCTGCCGCGACATAGTCGTGGGCAGTGACGTCCGCGTCGAGGTCGACGTCGTCAGCGAGCCACTTGTGGATGCCTCCGGGATCGATGCCCCACTTGACGTCCTTGCGGATGTCGAAGGTGTAGGCCATGCCATCGCTCGAGATCTCCCAGCTCTCGGCTACCCCCGGCTGCGAGGAGTAGTCAACAGGGCTGTACTCGGGGCCGTAGTGGAACATTCCCAAGCCCTCGGCATAGTGGCTCAGCGCCCCGTTCCAGTGCCCAATCTTGATTGGCCAGTCCCAGTAGCTGGGAACAACCCACTCAAGCGTACCGACCGCCGCGGAGCCGCCATAGACCGGCTTGTAGGGGTCAGGTACTGGAACGTAGCTAACAGGCACTCCAAGCGCCTTAGCCGTCTCGGCGATGAACTCGGACGCTATCATGGTCGAGCTCTCCACCTCTTTAGGCGCCATGACCGGAGCGGCCGTCGCGGCAGGGGCCGCGGGGGCAGGGGCCGCGGGCTGCTGCCTCACAACTGGCGCCGCAGTGGGCGCAGGCGCCGCGGGAGCGGCAGTGGGCGCAGGCTGGGCAGGAGCCGGTGCCGCCGAGGTGGTTGTGGAGTCTTCAGGTGCCGAACTACACCCGGCTACAAATGCGGCAAGAACTCCAATAAGGACAATACTAGCTAACAGTCTTACCATCTACCGACCTCCTACCTGAAACTGACCCAGACTTTGCCGTAAGTTTTCATCCTCCGTTATTGAGGGAATTCCCTGTTGGAGCCCCTCCGAAATTGAGGCCAATACTGGCATAGCCAGAATGGGATGTCAAGAATTCTAAATCAGGTGATGACGTGCGGTTGTCAATACTCAACATGCTGACGTCAGGCGATCACGGTGCGGCGTGATCAGGTCAGCTCTCAAGGAGTCTCAGCTGCTCCAGAACCGTGGATGCCGGGACCTGGTCGTCAATGGCCTCGCCTGCGTGAAACCACCTGATGACGCCCTCCTTGTCTATGATGAACGTTGACGTAGTTGCCAGCGCGTCGCCAAGGAGGTTGTAAACGCCGTAGTCGGCCACCGTGGTGACCTCTGGATCGTAGAGAATCGGGAACGTCAGTCCGACGTTATCGACGACCCACTGAGCGTTGGACAGGTCATCGGTGCTGACAGCCAGGACCTCTGCGTCCAGCGACTGCAATTCGTCATAACTCTCGTTCAACTCAACGAGCTGACCGCGACAAAACTCTCACCAAAAGGCGCGGTAGAAGACGAGAACGACGTTACTCTTGCCGCGGTAGGATGCCAGAGTGTGCTCAGCACCCGCTGCGCTCGGCAGGGTGAACCCGTAAGCGGTATCGCCAACTTCGGGCAGAAACAGTCGCGAAGTCGGCGCGTTGTTCATGCACGCTGGATTGCACCTGTTGGCATCATCGGTGCAGTCGAGCTCCGTGTCCGACGTATCAGAGGCTGCGGAAAGCGAGACAGGCTCCGCCGTGGGACTGGCCTGAGCGGTGGCCATGCCGGCCCCGCTGTCTGTCTGGTCAGTGTCGGAGACGCTCTTCGTAACACCGGATGAGACTGTTCCATAAACCGCCGCGGCCGTTGGCGAGGGCGCGGTCAGAGAAGCGACGTTCTGAGTCTCTGATTTGCGGGGCTCGGTCTGAGTCGAGATTGGCTGACTTGCGGGGTCTGCTGAGGCGCAGGCTGTTACGGCAGTCAACAGGAGAACACAGGCTACGGCAAAGAGCAGTCGTGTAAGCACTTTCGACGCCGTCTCCCTTCGGTCCAGGAGTCCGGACCCCAATTGCGGGTACGTCAGGTAAGCGGATGGTATTACACGTCGAGTTCGACTTCAACCAAGACGCGAGTGGGGGCCGACGCTGTCACTCCCGGCTTGCAGGGGATATCATGGCCTTACGCTGGAGAGTCTGCCCGGCGCAGGCAACATGGGGACGAGTGCAGTCTTTGGACACGGACAGGAAGCACAGGAAGAGGACCGCGCTCGTCGCGTTGGTCGTGCTGATCGCCCTTGTTGTCGCGGGGGCTGTGGCCTCGTGGGTCCAGAATGAAAACGAGGAACGCGCTCAACAACTCGCGCTGGAGGCGTTCCTATACGACGAGTACCGGATGCTGCCTGTCCGCTTCCACTTACTGGAGTCTGAACAGCAGGAGCCGCTTCACTGCCAACTCTCTGTCGCGGACGTGGATAGGATACTCGGCAAGGTCAACCTGATTTGGGAGCAGGCGAGCATCTATTTCTATCTCGAATCTGTTGTGCAGGAGTCCGCTGCCAACCAGTTCGTGATCGGCGGATTTACGCGGGGCGCGCCGATCCAGCTATACCCGCTGATTCGTCCTCCCCAGTCCATGGCACACAATATGTTTCACCTGTACTGCATTCACGAATTTCGGCCCAACGGAGCCACGATCGGGGGTCACGACGTTATCTTCTTCAAGGACACCGCGTCGCTTATGCCGGTGGAAGGGGGAATCGACGAGCCGCTGCCGCGTGTGCTTTCCCACCAACTGGGGTACGCGTTGTCCCTGAGTAACGCCGACGACCAAGCGTACCTCATGGCAAACGGAACAACGGGTACATTGCTGACCGAGCGAGAGGTATTTGCGGCACGGCAAGCCGTAGAGAGTATCGAGTGGCACATGACGCCCACGAAAATGTCTGATGCTGCGGACTCCTTCATGGAAGAAGGGACTATGCGAAAAGCCGGGCAACTCTACGAGACGCTCATGGCAATCCCGGGCAGATCGCCTCTGAAGGACACCGCTCAACAGCGTATGCAGGAGATCGATGGGGACTCGAACTGACCTTGACTTCACGCAATCGCTGGGATGTCTCCATTTGAACGCCGATGTGGACCGTGTACTCCTGTGTCCGGTATGCGGACACTTCAACACGGTGGAGTCGGCGTGGTGTGTCGAGTGCCGGTTGTCACTGGCGGGAACCGAGCCGATCACCCAGCATGAGGCGCAGGAGAGTGCGAGGCGGCGTCAGACCGCGCTGAAACAGCGCCGGCTGCTGCGGTTCGGGTTGGTCGGACTGGTGGCAGCTGTCGTCGTTATCTGGACCGGCTATGTGAACTTAGATCCCTTTTCGTCGTTGGACCCGCCCACGTCGACGATTGGAGCAGAGTCCGGGACCGGTGAGTGGGCGATGTTCAGGAAGGACCCTTCCCACACTGGCTTCAACGCCTCTGAAGGTGATGTGCCCGTCGGCGAAGTCGTGTGGCGGTTCAAGGCCGTTGCGCCTATCAGGTCTTCGCCAGCGGTAGTCGATGGGCGAGTGTACATAGGCACGGGGGACAGCAATGTGGTCGCGCTGGACGCTGAGACCGGGGAGCTGCTGTGGGAGCACGAAGTAACTGGGCCAGTCGATTCGTCGGTCGCAGTGGCGGGCGACCTGGTGTTCGCCAGCCTCCGGGATGCCAGAGTGCTTGCGCTTGATCGCGGCACCGGCGAAGTGAGATGGGAGTTCCGAGCGAGCGGGCCGATACACGGGTCGCCAGCGGTGATCCGAGGTGAGCTATACATCGGCTCCGACGACTTCGGTATTTACGCGCTGGATGCGATGACCGGAGAAGAGCGCTGGGTGTACCGGACCGGGGGAAGGGTGGCGTCGAGCGCCGCCGTTAACGAGGACGTGGTCGCGGTCACGTCTGAGGACAAGTACCTGTACGTGCTCGACAGAGACACCGGCAGACCTCGGATGGACTTCCAGTTGACTACAGGAAGCAGGTCTCCGATTTTGTCCGACTCGATTGCCCTGGCAATCGACGGACTGGGGTGGCTGACAGCGATAGACTCGCGTCAGGACGACCTGCCGTTTGAGAAACCCGTGAGGCGGGTGGGCCTCCAGCTTTTCGCGTGGGGGATACTGGAGGATGACCCGGCTCAGGGAGGGTTCGTGTGGAGCTTTATGCCGAACGGGGACAGCCTGGTCGGCGAACCGACGGTGGCATTGGGTAAGGTTTACGTTTCGGGTTCGTCGGGAGTGCTGTACGCGCTCGATGCTGCAACCGGGCTGCCAGCCTGGGAGTTTCATGCAGAGTCCGGTTTTGAACAGTCGCCGTTGGTGTTGGGCCGGACGGTACTGGTCGCCGACTCAGGCGGCAGGCTCTACGCTGTCGACGCCGAGACTGGGGATAGCAAGTGGGAACTAGACATCGGTGGTCGGCCGATGACAGGTCCAGTCATCGCGAGAGGTGTGCTGTATGTCGTAACCGATGACGGCGGGCTGCAGGCGATTCGGTAGTCCCTGCAACGGGGGATTCAGTCTCGCTCAGCGTCGACGTTCACCGTGACGATGTCGACGCCGTGGTACTTCTGGTGATGGACCGACGACGCGTAGTGACGCAGAAGGCGGAACGATATTTCCCGACCGTCCGTTAATTCCGGTGCTTCCCCCATGTATGCCAGCTGGTCCTCCAAATTGTCACCCTCGTATGCCGAGATAAACTCCAGCCCCGCTCCTCCGACACCGTTGCGAGCGGTTACTACGAGGCGACGAGTTCTGTGCGCTTCAAGGCCGTTTTCTTCCTCGGACATGCTCAAAAGGGTCTCCTCTCCAACCAGTACAAGCCGCTCGGCTGATTCGGGGCTCCATCCGGTGTTGGACGCGAAGCCGCGAAGGAAATCAGACACACCGTCCTGGATGATGATCTTCATGCCCTGGACAAAGAGCATACCTATGAAAACAGTGATATAGGCGGCGGCCACAGGAGGGGGAATGGCGCCCACCAGAGTTACCACCACGAACGCCGGCAGGAGAGCCAGAAAGGTTTCATCTCCGCCCGACTCGGACGGCCTGGATAATGGTGGTGATCCCGCTGACTATCAGCGCAGCGAAAGCTCCCCAGGCAATGTAAGATTCGGGTTGGTCCGCTATCCGAGCCACTATGACTACGGTCAGGACCACCGGCGTAACTATCAGCATGGCGGCCTGGAATCCGGCGCCAACGGTCACCAGGTTGGGAGGACGGTCATCCGGCTCGTAGCGGACGTTTTCGTTCACGTGTGCAGCAGTCAATAGTTGAACCCCGAATGTGGTCGATACCCGCGCACTCTTGATGCGATGCGACTGAGATCCTATATCAAGGACTCTTGTTGGGGGAAAACCTATAGTCCAGCACCGTACACAATCCATGACGTACGTCTTATGGACCGTCGCTGTTGCACTGGGTATCGTTTTCGTTGCGCTACTCTTGACGTTACTCGTGCTCGTAAGGTTGAGCGATACCCTGTTGGACCCGCGCTACTATCCAGACCAGTTTGAGAGACATGGCCTGTACCAGTTCGTGATGGTGGACGTGCTCACGTCAGCTCTCGATGAGGCCCGCGAGGTTGAGCCCGAATTTCTGGACGCCGGCTTCCGCCAGAACCCGCTGGTGACGTCCGGGCTATCTACCCGTCAAATAGTTGAAGCGGTCCATCGCGCTCTGTCCCCTCGGGACCTGGAAAGGCTGGCTGCTCCCGCTGTCCTGCAGATCGCCGAGTACGCCACCGGGCAGCGCGACAGAGTCGTGCTGAAAGTCGACGCAGCCGGACCCGTAGGAGGAACTGCGTACGAGATCCATAAGCTCATGCAGGATTCGGACGCATACGCCCCTTTAATAGAGTACGAGCTGGAGCCAAGAGTCCGGGAGACCGCAGGTGAGGCACTGGGTGCCAGCGACAACGTGTCCGGCTGGATGCTGTACCTGTTCGGGACCGCTGAAGACGCGGAGGACAGGATGGTCCGGGTGGTAATGCGAGCGCTCACCGCCGGATGGCTGGCCGTCCAGATCGAGCAGGCCCTGGACGAGTTCACGGCCTACCTGGTGGGTGAGTCTGACAGCTTTGAGGTCAGGGTACAGCTCACGGATGCGCAGGTCACAACTGCTGTGGAGGAGACCAAGGCCATCCTGCGAGAGGACGACGCCTACGACCTGGTGTTCCCGAGTGTAGTGGAGCCTGTCCTGGAGGACGTGTTGGGGCCAGAGATCGAGCTTCCCTATGGCGTGAGTGTTGCCAGGGACGAGGTTATAGACGCGCTTGGGCAAGGCGCGCCGCCGTCGTGGGTGCAGTTGCAGGCAGAGCGACTCATCGACTACGTCGGACCGTACGTGGCGGGAAGGTCGGACGGGTTCTCGACGGAAGTTACACTGACCCGTAACAAGGAGGAAGCGTCAAAATCGCTGACGGGGGTGGCACTCGCGGGGGTAAGAGGGACATTGATGGGTCTGCCAGTATGTGGAACCAGTGCAGAGGCGACGGCCGCCCGACGCAGGCTGGGACGGATGTTGCCAGATTGTATTCCACCGGGGGTATCTGACAGTGAAATACTTGAGCAGGCTGAGGCAGTCATAGCCAACTCTGTCCAGACGTTAGTGTTTGCGCCTGTGCCAGACACCATCACGTTTACGGAGTCGCACCTGCGGTCCACATTGGAGCGGTCGGGTGGCCCGGAGACGCTGGAGCACCTCGACCGACTGAGAGCCATCCTGAACAAAGGTTGGAGCTATAGTGAGGACGACTTGAGGGCCGACCTGTCGGAGAGGGGCGATGCTTTACAGGCGCTGGACGGGGTCCGCTCTTTTCTGGGCGACGGCTACTCGCACACCTACGGGGCCCGCTCCGTAGGCGGCTCCATAAGTCACCTCGAAAGGGCCCTGGACAGGGGGCGGGAGCAGTCTGAGTTTGTCCGGCGTTACCAGTGGATTGCCTACGTCGCGGCTCCGTTCCTGCTGGCAGCTGTCGGGTTTCTCGGAGGCGCCGGCTGGCGCGGCAGGATTGTGTGGATGTCATCCACACTGCTCATTTCGGCCATCCTGATCTTCCTGCTCTCGTGGCCGATGCAGGACGTACTCGCGGATACTGTGATCAAGCAGTCGGGTGTAGAAGTGTCGGATCGGCCTGATGGGATATTCCAAGGCACTTCTCGGTTGCTATCCGGCATGTGGGTAGAGGTCATAGAGGCATTCTCGGATGAATTCGCCGGCGGAATCAGACAGTACAGCCTGGCGCTGGCCGGGATAGCGGCAGCGGTGCTTCTAACAGGTGTGTTCTGGCACCGGATGATCGCACTGGTTGAGCGCTTACAGAGGCGTCCAAACTTGTCACTCGGTGGCGGCGTGCGTTAGAGTATCTTTAGCTTTGACTCAGTATGTGACACTCGAGCGAGGGCACTTAGGATCTTCGCGGACAGGTGGCCGAGCGGCTGAAGGCGCGCCCCTGCTAAGGGCGTAGGGTCTTTATAGGGCCCTCGTGGGTTCGAATCCCACCCTGTCCGCCACTTTTTCAAGACACGATTCCCAGTATTGCGACGGCGCACTACGTTGATGGTTTTGTCGCAGACCAGCTGGAACGACTTCCCCGAGTCAGGCCCGTCATCAGGGAGATAATGAACAAAGGCGTACTGGAAAAGTACAAAGACTACCTCCCGGTAACCGGCGACACGCCGATGATCTCCCTCGGAGAGGGGGATACTCCCCTGGTGAAGTCGCACACTATCGGCCCGATGGTCGGGTGCGACGAGCTCTACTTCAAGCTCGAAGGGTGCAACCCGACCGGTTCGTTCAAAGACCGTGGAATGGTGGTGGCGGTCGCCAAGGCGATCGAGGCAGGCGGCCGGAGCATCGCCTGTGCGTCAACGGGCAACACCAGCGCGTCAGCCGCCGCATATGGGGCGTACCTGGATCTGCCGACGACCATAATAGTGCCCAAGGGCAACATATCGAGGGGGAAGATGGCGCAGGCTATAGCCTACGGCGCCCGCATCATGCTGATTCGCGGCAGCTTCGACCACGCGCTCGAACTCGTCCGCGAGCTCACAGAGAGAAACCCCATCACCCTAGTCAACTCAGTCAATCCCAATCGTATCCAGGGTCAGAAGACAGCATCGTTCGAGATAGTCGAAGACCTTGGAACTGCCCCCGACTTCGTCTTCATCCCGGTTGGCAACGCCGGCAATATCACCGCCTACTGGCTTGGCTTCCAGGAGGCGTACATTAACGAGTGGTCCGCGGTGCGGCCGAGGATGATGGGTTTCCAGGCGCAGGGCGCGGCGCCGATCGTGAGGGGAGACATCGTCCCTGAGCCGGAGACCATCGCGTCCGCCATCAGGATAGGCAACCCTGCAAGCTGGAACAGAGCGATCAGGGCGCGGGATGAGTCTGGCGGCGCCATCGACATGGTGTCAGACGAGAAAATCCTGGATGCTTACAGGCTGATGGCCAGCGGTGAGGGGGTCTTCTGCGAGCCAGCGTCGGCTGCGGGTGTTGCGGGTCTGCTCAAACACTCCGAGGCTGGGCTGGACCTTGAAGGCAAGAAGGTCGTGTGCATCATCACAGGCTCCGGCCTGAAGGACCCGGACCTGGCGAACGAGATCGAGCCGACGTGGATGGAGGAGTACCCTCCCGACCTGGCGGCTGTCGAGCAGGCGCTGTCGGTTGAGTAGAGGAGCCTACATAGATTGACCACCGAGGTGCGAGCAGAGAGCTTTGATTCCATCTGGAGTCGCTGGGAGCAGATACTTCCTAAGTGCGTTACCGATACCGTGTTCGTGACTCCGTGGTGGCACAAGACGTGGTGGGACAACTTCGGAGGCTCCAGAGAGCTTCGCATCCTGTCGGTTAGCGACGGCGACGATCTGCTTGGTATCGCCCCACTGATGTCCGACGGAGACAGGCTGACCTTTCTCGGTGACAAGGACCTCTCGGACTACTTCGACTTCGTCGTGCCGCAGGACCGAGTAGATCGATTCTTCCCGGCGCTGTGGGAACACCTGTCGGCGGCTGAGTGGGCCACGCTTGATCTCCCGTCGCTACCCACCGGGACGCCGACGCTGGAGCACCTTCCCGGTCTCGCAGAGAGCATGGACATGAGCGTCGCAATTGAGGTAGAGGAGACGACGCCCAAGGCGGAGCTCCCGGCCACCTGGGACGAGTTCCTGCTCAGCCTGAAGAAGAAGGACCGCCACGAGCTGAGGCGCAAGATACGACGGCTGGATAGAGAGAATAGCCACCGTCAGTACGTAGCCGACGACGGTGAAGTGCTGAACGGATCTATGCAGGACTTCTTCAGGCTGCTGCGTGCCAGCCGCGAAGACAAGAACGAGTTCCTGACTCCGGAGCGGGAGACGTTCTTCATGGACATTGCCAGGGAGTCGGTTAGTCGCGGCCAGTTCATTCTGAGCTTCCTCGAGGTGGACGGTGAGAATGTCGCCGGCTGCATCTGCTTCGACTACGGAGGCTCGTATCTGCTATACAATAGCGGCTACGATCCGAGCTACTCGAGACTCAGCGTAGGCCTGATAAACAAGGCGCTGAGTCTGCAAGCGGCGATCGAAGAGGGTCGGAAGACCTTCAACTTCCTGAAGGGCAACGAAAGGTACAAGTACAACTTGGGTGGGCAGGATGAGCCTGTGTTCCACTTGACGATTTCACGGTAGAGGTGTGTATGTGTAGAAGCCTGGCGCTGCTGAGCTACCATGGCTGTCCTGTGGCAAGGCTGGGCGAGAAAGACACCGGCGGCATGAACGTCTATGTCCTACAGCTAGCCAGAGAGTATGCGCGAAGAGGGAACCGGGTCGATGTCTTCACCCGGTACCACGATCCCACCGACCCGAAAATCGTAGAGATCGAAGAGGGCGCCAGGGTCATACACCTGGAGGCCGGCCCTCTCGACGTCTCCAAGAACGATCTGTTCTCCTACATCCCCAGTTTCCTTGACGGGCTGTGCCGCTTTCAGAGGGACGAGGAGACCAGCTACGACCTGATCCACAGCCACTACTGGCTGTCCGGCATGGTGGGCGCGAGTCTGAGCAGGGAGTGGGACGCCCCTCACATAGCGACATTCCACACACTGGCGAAGACCAAGCTGCGGGCCAGGCCGGGAGAGCAGGAATCTCAGCTCCGGCAGGACATCGAAGGGCACGTCATGTCCGTCGCTGACGGCATCGTCGTCTCAACCGACGAGGAGCGACAGGACCTAATCAGACACTACGAAGCGCCTGCCCGCAACATCCACGTCATTCCGGCTGGTGTTAACCTCGATACGTTCCAGCCTGTGGACCAGGCCGACGCTCGCGCGGAGCTTGGTATCAAAGAGAAGCGAGTCATCCTCTATGTAGGTCGGATCGAGCCGCTCAAGGGTATTGATATCCTGCTGCGAGCGGTCCCGATGCTGGAGTACGGTGAGGACCTCAGGGTCATGGTTGTCGGAGGAAACCCGAGCAACGACGCTGAGCTGGACAGGCTGAAGTCGCTGACGGCGGAACTGGGCATCTCAGACTCCGTGACGTTCACCGGATCGTTGCCGCAGAACGTGCTCCCGACGTACTACAGCGCGGCGGATGTGTTCGTCCTGCCGTCCCACTCGGAGAGCTTCGGTCTGGCCCCGCTGGAGGCGATGGCCTGCGGCACTCCTGTGGTGGTGTCCAGGGTCGGGGGTATGAAGACGTTCGTGAACAGCGGTGAGAATGGCTATCTGGTGCCGTGGAGGTGTCCGGAGTCGTTCGCGCAACGTCTGGACGTGCTACTCGCCAACCCGGAGCTCAGGGACGCGATGGGACAGGCGGCTCGCGCAAAGGCTCTCAGCATGGGTTGGGGCAGTGTCGCCGAGCGTATGCTAGACTACTACTCCACCCACATTGAAGACTCCTGGGCGGTGCTCGCCGGGGACTGAGGGGTCGCCAGCCTACGTACTCGCATAGTCAGCCCCAGACTATTCTGATGAGCGCAAGGCAGGCTACGAAGCCTGTGGTCACTCCGAGACTCGTTCCCGACGCAGGTGCAGGCGGATACCTCCGTACCCCTTCCGGAAGTACACGGATACCTGCGACTTGCACATAAACTCGTCCGGCTCATTCCCATATATTCCTTAAATGTTGACCAGATTTTTGGTTCACCTCTTGGAGCAATCCTCGGGTATTATGAGTGTAGGGGGAGCGTTAAGACTTTGAGTTCATCTTCTGAGTTCATCAAGGATGCAATGCGATGAACGGTATCGAAACAGGCAGCCCGGAACGGGACACTCTCCACAGAAGCGAACGTGCAGCTCTCCCACTGCGATTCAAGCGACATGTGTGGCAGTGCATTGCTCGCGGGTTCCTGCTTCTGATCCCCCTGTTCATAACAATTCTCATAGTTCGCTACCTCATCGGCTTCGCGGGAAGCGTGATAAGCCCGTTCGTCGACTTTGTGATCAGCAGGCCAATCCTGGACGACATCCCCGGCGCGACGCTGATTGTCTGGTCGGCGGTTACAGCTTCGGCTCTCGTGTTGTTCTATGGTCTGGGAATGCTGGTCACCGGCGAAAAGGGCAAGATCAGAGTGGCGTTGGGAATCAACGCCTTTCTGGGCCGCATCCCGGTAGTCAAGTCGATCTACGACGTGGCGAGCCAGACTACCCAGGCACTATCGACTCCTAGGGAGAACGCCTTCAGCCGGGTCGTGTTCTTGGAGTGGCCAAGGCCCGGAGTGAGGGCACTGGGGTTGGTTACGGGGCAGTGCATGCTGCCGCATGACGACCGGGCGATGCTCGTCATCTACATCGCGACGGTGCCGAATCCGACATCCGGGATGCTGGCGGTGATTCCTGAAGAGGAGGTAGTCGACGCGGGCATCAGCGTCGAGCAGGCGATGAAGATTATCTTCTCCGGCGGAATAGTAATCCCCGAAGGATTGCAGGAGACGATTACGGTCGTGGAGGGCCGAGATCGTAACCCTGTGACCGCGGGGCAGGACCGATGCTAGGCGCGGACTGTCCTTATCCTTAGCCCGAGCTTCCCAGCCCCGGCAGAGAGTCGGGGACCGAGTTCATGCCGTAGTACCGGTGCCGTATCGCGTCCTCTTGCATGTGTACGATTCTGATGCCTGAAGGATCGGGGCCGAGTGGATAGCCCACCGCGCCGGTCGTGACCATCATCAGCCCACCATCGTCGGCATAGACGTTCTTGTGCAGGTGTCCGGCAAATACCGCTGACGCGTCGAAGTCCCTGAGTATCCTGACGATAACGTCGCGTCGCTCGATCGGGACGGTCCACATGCTGTCCGCTTCAGCGGCATGCTCCTGGAACAGCGGGTGATGGGTGAACAGTACGAGGTGCTGTACGCCTCGCCTTCTGGCGGCGCTGAGGTCGTCGATCATGAACTGGACGATGCGGTCCCACTCCGCCGGAACGTTGACGGGGTCGAATGCCACCGAGCTGTTGATGACAACGAAGTGGCAGTCGCCGTGGTCGAAGGAGTAGTTGTCCAGACCGAAACGCTGCCGATATAGCGCGAGTGAATCGGGTGTAGGAGCCTTTCCTACATCGTGATTGCCGGAGACGAGGCGCATCGGGATACCGCCGTCCAGCGTTGACGTGATGCGTATAAGCTCGTCGATTTGCGACTGGTCGGCAGCGTCGTGGACCAGGTCGCCGCAGATAACCGCGAACGCGGGGTTGAGGCGGTTGGTTGCCTCAATGGCGGCGGTGTACAGTCGGGTCTCGTCGGCGTATCCGGTGATCGGCCTGGGAGCCTTACGTACGAGCAGGCCCCTGGCGCGGCGCTCCTCGACATCATCGTCGGTGTACTCGCTGATGGATGCGAACATTCCGAACTGGGGGTCTGCCATCTGGACGAAGTGGAAGTCCACGTATCTCTCCGCTCCTAGAACCTACGCTCGAACCAGACGGAGTGGTGGACCTGTCGATAACCGAGCTTCAGGTACAACTCGCGGGCTGGAGTGTTTTCGGAATCCACCTCCAGTTCGATTGCGTCCACGCCCTGCTGCCTGAGATACTCCATTCCGGTCACGACGACGGCTGTGCCCAGACCATTGCCCCTGTACTCGGGGTGGACGCCCGTCATCGAGATGAACCCGACCTTGCCGAACCGGTTTTTGTTCATGAGCGTCCAGTTGTATCCTGCGGGCCTGTCGCCGTCCATCACGAAGATGATGCCGTCTGGATCGGTGTTAGCGATTCGGACCCTTGCGGCGGTCTCCTCTACTGTGTTTGGGCAGAAGCCCCAGTGTTGACCGAACGCGGAGTTCTGGAGCTCGGTCAGCATCGCCTCGTCCTCGCCCAGCCTGAAGGGCTTCAGGCTGAAGTTGGACCGCAGATTCAACTCTGGGAGGTCGCCGCCCGTCCAGCGCATCTGCCAGTAGTCTTTCACCTGCTCGAAACCTTCGGATTCCAGTATGTGCCGGGCGTCAGTGGCATCTGCGGATGTCTGGATGTGCAGCACTGATACGTTAAGGGCCTCGATCTGCTCCATTGCTGCGCTCAGCAGTTGCCTGCCGATTCCCTTTCCCCTGTGCTGTTCGAGCACACCGCCGGCGATAACCGCGCGACTTATTTGGATTTCGGGGAAGAGCTGATAGTAGCCAACGAGATCGGCACCGGAGTGGGCGAGCGTCAGATTGGTCTCAGGACGCACTGATGGGTGCGAAAGCATCTGTCGCACAAGCTCGGAGTCGACCTCTTTTTCTGTGCCCCCCGCTCCGCTGATGCTGGTGAATAGTTGGGTGACGTACTCGAGGTCTGCCCACTCGAATTTTCGTAGAGTGATGTCGTTCATGTTCCCCGCTTGTGCTTATGCCTATCTGGGAGCCAAGCCGATTGTATCAGAGGGACAGGCGAGTCAGTAGCGTCCGTTGCTGACAGCTTTGGAGCGATACCTGTAAACTGAGATGTCGAATTCCGATTCCCGAGCAGGAGGCCCACTTACGACTATGGACAGACCCGAACGAGCGCTGGTAGTAACTCCCCATCCCGACGATGCGGAGATCGGCTGCGGAGGAACCGTTGCCGGATGGATTGCGGAAGGAACGGAGGTGTACTATGTCCTCTGCACCAATGGGGACAAGGGTACGAGCGACCCTGATCTGACCTCCGAGCGACTTGCTGAGATCCGCGAGCGTGAGCAGGCTGAGGCCGCCGAAGTGCTGGGCATCAAGGAGGTCGTGTATCTGAGATATCCGGACGGCGGACTGGAGGACACGTCAGAGTTCAGGGAGCGTCTGGTCCACGCGATCCGCCGGTTACGCCCCGACGTCGTCTTTGCCACCGATCCCCACCGGCGCAGCTTCTACCTTCACCGCGACCACAGGATGTGCGGGATGGTGACGATGGACGCTGTGTTCCCTTACGCGCGAGACCGTCTGCACTTCCCTGAACACATCACAGAAGATGGCCTGGACACGCACAAAGTCGGCGACGTGCTGTTCTGGGGTACCGAGGAGCCCGACACGTACATCGACATTACCGACACTATCGAACTTAAGATAGAGTCGTTGAAGAAGCATGCGTCCCAGGTCTCCTCTGACGACGGCATAGACGTGGGCGACTTCGTGAGGTCCAACGCGCGAAGGATCGGACAGCGAGCGGATATGCCCTACGCTGAGTCCTTCCGCAGAATCAACATTCGTAGATAGGGCGCAGGTAATGTACGACCTTCACGCGCACATCCTGCCGGGTGTGGACGATGGGTCAAGAACGCCTGAAGAGACGCTTGAGATGTCGAGGGTCGCGGCGGAGACTGGCACCAGGATCATTCTCGCCACTCCGCACCGGAAAGACGTGACCGAGGACTGGTCGGTCGGCCACCTTCGCCGCCTGATCGCGGACATGAACGCGCGAAACGCCGAGAACGGCATAGACGTTTCTCTCGTGTTGGGAATGGAGAACCACCTCGACGAGGCGCTGCCTGACGAGATAGACGCTGGTCGTGCGCTCCCGATGAACGGCACCCGATACATCCTGGTGGAGATGCCGTTCTTCGGCAGGCCGGACTACATCGAGAGAACGCTGGTCGAGGTACAGGAAATGGGTCTGACGCCTGTGCTGGCGCATCCGGAACGCATCGAGGCCTTCCAGGAGGACATCGAGTTGCTCGCGAGCTTTGTCGAGCGTGGGATGCTCAGCCAGATCACCTCCGGGAGCGTCGTGGGCACCTGGGGCGACGAGGTGAAGAGGTTCACCCATGAGCTGCTGGACAGGCGGCTGGCGCATGTCATGGCGTCGGACACGCACTCACCCGAGGGGCTTAGGTCGCCTAAGCTCGGAGTCGGCATCGAGGCCGTGGCGTCCATCGTCGGGATGGACTGCGCGATGGCAATGGTGGTAGATACGCCGCTGGCTATTCTTAAAGACCAGGCGTTCGATTAAGTGCGATAATCGATATAATCCAAGACGCCGAGTACGGTAGGAAACGGAGCCTTCCATGAAGAAGAGAGCGCCACGAAACAGGACGCTAGTCTGTTCCGACGACGAGATTCTTGAGCTGAGCAAGGATCTCCTCCCAGTATATGCGCGCGTTGACGAGGCAGATATAGAGAATAGGATCATAAACCACGACGCATTCTGCGTAGTCCCGCATATGCCACAGGCATTTGTGGATCTGATGATCCTAGATCTTCCATACAACCTGTCAAAGAACTACGATGGACGACTCTTCAGGAAAATGAGTGGTGAGGAATACGGCGCTTGGTTTGCTACCGCGGTGCGTGCCCTCAAGCCGATGCTCAAACCCACGGGTACGATCTACGTCTGTTCAGACTGGAAGACTTCAATTCACATAGCATTGGTGCTCGAACGTGAATTTAAGGTGAGAAGCCGGATAACGTGGGCTCGAGATAAGGGAAGAGGCGCATCCAAGAACTGGAAGAACAACTCGGAGGATATCTGGTTCTGTACCGTTTCGGACAGTTATACGTTCAACGTCGACGCGGTTAAGGTAAAGCGTAGGGTGATCGCGCCGTATCGGGAGGAGAATGGCGAACCTAAAGGGTGGAGCGACGAATCTGATGGTAGGTTCAGGCTTACATTTCCATCCAACATCTGGACTGACTTGACGGTGCCTTTTTGGTCGATGTCGGAGAACACCGACCACCCGACTCAAAAGCCGGAGAAGCTCATCGCCAGATTGATCCTTGCTAGCTCGAACAAGGGGGACTTTGTGTTCGACCCATTTCTTGGCAGCGGCACGACGGCTGTCGCGGCCAAGAAACTGGGCCGACGCTTCTTGGGGATTGAGATAGACCACACATACTGCTGCTGGGCGCTCAAACGTCTGAGGCTCGCAGACGAAGATGCGGCGATTCAAGGTTACGCAGACGGCGTGTTCATGGACCGAAACTCGCCAGTTCGCAGGTCTCGCCAACGACGCTCTATACAGGGCAGTTTGCTCTCATGAAGTCGACCTTTTTCTACGAGGGTCATCAAGAAGGCATTGCCGGCTCGATCAAAGAGTTCCTAAATTCCGCGCCAGAATTCTTGTCGCCAAGGACGGCGTCGAGTACACGGGCGACTGGGGACGCTATAGAAGAGTTGATCTCAGAGCAATTCGACACGTTCCTAGGGGAATGGTGCAGCGAGTACTCTTCGGATTTTTCGCGACGGGCGATGGCGGATCTAGCGTTCAGAGATCGAGAGGACTTCTACTGCATCGTTGACGTCAAGACACATCGTGAGGATACCCGCTTCAGCATGCCCAACCTCACTTCTGTGGAGCGACTGTCTCGGTTCTATGAGGATGACAGAAATGTATTCTCGGTGTTAATGGTTGCCTACACGCTGGTTGGCAATCGCATCAATGTGACAGACGTAATGTTTCAGCCGATTGAATTCTTCGACTGGGACTGCCTCACGGTTGGAGCGCTTGGATGGGGCCAGATTCAGATAAGGGACTCCAGTCGAATAACTGTTAATCAGGGCTATTCTCGGAAGGACTGGATGTTGACACTGTGCGATGTCATGCTCGGATTCTACCCAAAGGAGATACTAAAGATCGAGGATCGTATGGATCGCTTCAGAAACATCAGGGTTGGTTGGGAGGCAAAAGAAGACGTTTGGGTCTAAGTTCGTGCTGCTCGGGGTGATGCAGTACCGGCGCCAGCGCTTCTAATGGCGGGGCGCACCTTGGATTTTGGCAGAATCCTGCGGGCGACGCGGTACTCGCTGGCGGGTCTGCGGAGTGCAATAAGGGGCGAGGCCGCCTTCAGGCAGGAGCTCATCCTTGCGCTGGTGCTGACTCCGGTCGCGATTTGGCTGGGCGACAACGGAGTCGAGCGAGCGCTGATGATCGCGGCGTTGCTGGTCGTGCTGATCGTGGAGCTGGTCAACTCAGCGATCGAGGCCGTGGTTGACCGCGTGGGCACGGAGTTTCACGACCTGTCAGGCAGGGCCAAGGACCTCGGCTCGGCGGCGGTTTTCATCTCGCTTCTGTCTGTTCCCATCGTGTGGGGGCTGGTGCTGCTGGGCTAAGGTGGCTAAGACAACAGACGTAACTTGGACTCGGGCCTCAGAGATGGCAGCTGGTTTAGAATGGCGAGTGCGAGAACTTCTCGACGATCTTGAAGTAACGGGGGACAGGATGAGCAGACTCGCGGGGCAGGCAGCGATCGTTACCGGTGGGGCGCTGGGTATTGGCGGGGCCACCTCACGCCGGCTCGCTGAGGAGGGGGCCAGCGTGCTGATAGCTGACGTTGACATTGACGCGGCCATAGCCAACGCTGAGACCATAGCCGAAGCAGGCGGGCGTGCCGTCGCCATGAGGGCGGACGTGAGCCGCGCGAACGAGATCGAGGCGATGGTCGAGAGGGCCCATGCCGAGTTCGGCAGAATCGACATCCTCGTCAACAACGCCTTTTCCGCGGATTTGTGGGGTGGAGACAACGTTTTGGCAGACATATCGGAGTCCGACTTCGACGCCGGCATGGGCATCCTGGTGAAGACGCACTTCCTCGCGGCCAAGCACGCCGTGCCGTACATGCGGCAGAACGGCCGCGGCAGCATCGTGAATATCTCGTCAGTGCATGGCCTGTTCGGGGCGCCCGGCGCGCTGGTGTACGAGACGGGCAAGCACGCGGTCATTGGAATTACGAGGCAGCTTTCTACTGAACTGGGACCGGACGGGATCAGGGTGAACGCCATCTGTCCGGGTCACATCGTCACCGAGCGAGCGCAGAAGCGGTGGGACGATATGCCCTCCGGCCTGGACTACTTCGTGAACCAGTATCCGGTGGGGCGCGTTGGACGCCCGGTGGACATCGCCAACGCTGTCGTCTTCCTGTGCTCAGATGAGGCGAGCTTCATTACCGGGCACGCGCTGGTCGTCGATGGTGGACTCACTGTACAGCTCCAGGAGAACTTCGGAGTCCGACAGGGGCACTACATTCGGCAGAGGCCTGAGACCGAGCTTCCCTACTGACATTTCGCGACTTCCGTCTTGATTCATCACCGTAATCGGAAGGAGTAATCAATGAGCACGGTCGGAATAGACCACATTGCGATGCCCACGGCAAATGCCGAGAGGCTGATCGAGTTCTATAAGCGTCTCGGCTTTACGATCAACGACGAGGAAGCTTGGCGTACAGGAGAGGCCAACGCATTTTCCATCCAGGTGGGAAACTCAAAGATCAACGTCCATCCGGAGGGGTACACCGCGAGCCTTCGGGGTCCGACGGCAGTCCCGGGGTCTGCCGACATATGCTTCGTGTGGGACGGTACGGCAGAAGAGTGCAGGCGGATGGTTGAGGAAGCGGGAGTTGAGATCATCGCCGGTCCCGGACCCCGGCGGGGCGCGCTCCAACATCGGAACGCCGTCAGCCTCTATGCGCGCGACCCCGACCAGAACCTGCTCGAGTGGATGATTTACCTGGACGAGTAATTCCGTCTGGGCAGGCTCGTCTGGAGTCCCATTCCAAGGCCGTACAGCAGCACGGATCACGTTTGACGGCTCACACTTCGATTGCTACACTCGCGCCGTGGCAAGCGGGACGACGAGTTCGTTTGTCCGCGCTATGACGCAACGACTTCTCACGTGTATCTGAAATTCCGTGGAGGGGAGCATGAGAGACACTTATTCTGAGCTAAATCGAGACAGCTTCCTGTGGATGTACAGGACGATGGTGACAATCCGCAGATTCGAGGAGCAGTCACGACGAGAGGCCGACGCGGGCAAGCTGCGTGGGATGCACTCTTCCATCGGCCAGGAGGCGGTGCCGACCGGTATCTGCGCCCATCTGCGAGACGACGACTACGTCCTTGGCACGCACAGGAGCCACCACCACTGCATCGCCAAGGGTGTCGATCTGAGCGAGATGATGGCGGAACTGCTCGGCAAGTCGACAGGTACCAACAAGGGCAAGGGCGGCACCATGCACATCGCCGACATAAACAAGGGAATGCTGGGAGCGAACGGCGTCGTAGGCTCGAACATTCCTGTGGCGACGGGCGTCGGCCTGAGCGCCAAGGTGAGGGGTACCGACCAGGTAAGCGTGGTCTTCTTCGGAGACGGCGCTTCCAGCCAGGGGGTGCTGCACGAGTCTATGAACCTCGCGAGCATCTGGAAGCTACCGGTGCTGTTCGTGTGTGAGAACAACCGATACGCTGAGTCCACGCCTTACGAGTTCACTGTCGCGGGAGCGTCGGTCGCCAACCGCGCCGCCGGGTACGACATGCCGGGCGTCTCCGTTGATGGGCAGGACGTGGTCGAGATGCACGAGGTCGCGGCTGAGGCCGTGAGCCGCGCGCGCAACGGCGATGGTCCGACGCTGATCGAAGCCCAGACTTATCGCTACCAGGGCCACTTCGGAGCGGACGATCCTCTCGGATACAGGACCCAGGAGGAAGAGGATTACTACGAGGCGCGGGACTGCCTAGTCAGGATCGAAAGTCACATTCTGGATGGCGGATTCGCCACCGAGTCCGAGCTCAGAACGATTGACGAGGAGTGCGTGCAGGCAGTCTCGGACGCGGTAGCCTTCGCAGACGACAGCCCCTTCCCCGACTCCGAAGAGCTGATGACGGACGTCTATGTGAGCTATGCGTAGCCTGTCAGCTATCGCCCAGCGTTAAGTGTCAACACCCAGGAGGAACAAATGGTAGCTGAAGCCGTACGACAGGTCTCATACATACAGGCGATCAACGAGGCCATTCGGCAAGAGATGGAGCGCGACGAGAACGTCATCGTCATGGGCGAGGATATCGCCGGAGGCGGCGACAGGGAGGACAAGCAGGACGCTTGGGGCGGCCCGATGAGGCTGACCAAGGGACTGGTCGGCCAGTTCGGACGCGGCAGGGTGCGCGACACGCCCATCTCGGAGGCCGGTTTCGTCGGCGCGGGAGTGGGCGCTGCGGCCTCGGGGCTGCGGCCCGTCGTCGATCTGATGTACGTTGGATTCTACGGCGTATGCGCTGACCAGATCACCAACAACGCGGCCAAGATCCACTACATGTTCGGCGGCAAGGTGACCATACCGCTGACGATCATGACAGGCACTGGGGCAGGCACCAATTCTGCCGCCCAGCACTCGGAGACGCTCTACTCGATCTTCACGCACTTCCCCGGCCTGAAGTGCGTCGCACCGTCAGACCCCTATACAGCCAAGGGCCTGATGACCGCCGCTATCCGAGACAACGATCCTGTGATCGTCTTCAACAACCGCCAGCTTATGGGAATTCGGTTCGACGTCGACGTGCCGGAGGAATCGTACGAGATAGAAATCGGCAAGTCGCGCGTCGTGCAGGAAGGCACGGACATTACGCTAATTGGCATCAGCTATATGACCAACGTTTGCCTACAGGCAGCGGCGGCGCTGGAGGAGCAGGGCTACTCGGTAGAGGTCCTCGACCTCCTGTCGCTGTCGCCGATGGACGACGAGACGATAATCGAGTCGGTCAAGAAGACCCGCAAGGTCGTGATTGTCGACGAGGACTATCCGCGGTGCTCGATCGCGTCGGACATCTCCGCGCTCGTTGCTGAGGAGGCGTTCGATTACCTCGACGCTCCGCCGAAGCGGCTGAACGCGCCGCACGCGCCGGTGCCATACAGTCGTCCGCTGGAGGCTCTCTTCGTGCCTACGGCTGAGATGACTGTCGAAGCAGCGCTCAGCGTACTCGAATAGGGCGGCGAACGCACGAGTAATCCTGGGGGAAGTACGTTGGCAACTCCGATAGTTATGCCCAGACTGGGCGACTTCATGACCGAGGGCATCGTGGTTCGGCTCGCCAGGAGCGAGGGCGACGAGGTCAACCAGGGCGAAGTCATCGCAGAGATCGAAACAGAGAAGCTCAACTACGACCTCGAATCGGTGGCAGCTGGCCGGTTCCACCCGTTGGTGGATGAGGGCGCGACGGTAGCCGTGGATGGCCTGATCGGGTACGTGCTTGCCGAGGGTGAGGAGGCGCCAGCTCAAGAGGCCCCGGCGGCTCCCGCCGCAAGGGTTGCCACTCGACAGGCTCCGCAGCGGCGTCAAGCGGCGCGTGGGCAGAGTGGCGGGCCCGTGCGTTCGACACCGGGAGCGAGAAGGCTGGCGTCGAGTCTGGGCGTCGATATATCGCAGGTTACGCCGACCGGCCCGGGAGGTCGTGTTGTCGAGGCCGACGTCCGGGCATTCGCCGAGGCTCAGGCCGCCGCGCCCGCTGTCGTGCCATCGACTCCCGGCGCGCGCAGACTAGCGTCGAGTCTGGGCGTGGACCTTTCTCAGGTGACGGCAACAGGGCCGAGGGGCCGGGTAGTCGAATCCGACGTTCGCGCCTACGCGGATGCCCTGGCTGCTGAACAGGCCCCCGCGATGCCTCCGGGTCTGCCTGAGCCGTCGAGGAGCGAGCCGCTGAGCGGAATGCGTCGGAGCATCGCACGGCACATGTCCGACAGTCTCAGAAATTCTGCTCAGCTGTCGTACTTCCTCGAAGTCGACGCGACCGAAGTGCAGCGACTGCGTCGCGAAGCATCCCAGGGCCAGGACACCACGATAACTTTGGCCCATGCGCTCATCAAGGCGTGCGCAGAATCGCTCAGGCGAGTGCCGGCTATGAACTCTGTCCTGGCGAACGGGACAGTCCACTACTTTGATCAAGTGAACATCGGAGTGGCGGTCGCGCTCGACGATGGTTTGATCGTCCCTGTGGTTCGCGACGTAGGCTCGATGAGCATAACCGAGATAGCCGATGCGACTTTCGAGCTGGCGAACAAGGCCCGCGCGAACGCGCTATCTCCGGACGACGTTGTCGGCGGGACCTTCACGATCAGCGTGTTGGGTTCCGTCGATGGATTCACCCCGATCCTCAATCCGCCGCAGAGTGGGATCCTGGGAGTGGGTCGGATCGTACAGAAACCGGTTGTATCGCGCGGTGAGATTGTGGTCAGAGAGATGTTGACGCTCAGCCTGACTGCGGACCACCAGGTGATCGACGGCGCGGTGGCGGCGAGCTTCATGCGGCGTCTCCAGGCGACCGTCGAGCGCCCGGCAAGGCTTTTCAGGTAGGACGTTCCATGGATTACGTTAGACTCGGTCGGAGCGGGCTGAAGGTGTCGAGGGTGTGTCTGGGCACCAATATGTTCGGTGCAGGATATGTGGAGGATGCGCGCGCCATTTCGGTGATCGACGCCGGGCTCGACGCCGGCGTCAACTTCGTAGATACAGCCGACGCGTACAACGCGGGCCACTCGGAAGTCGTCGTGGGCAAGGCGGTGAGAAGTCGGCGTGACAAGTTCGTAGTCGCAACAAAGGGGTTCATCGCTACCGGCGACGGCCCCAACGACGTCGGGCTGTCTCGCAAGCACCTCATCGACGCTGTCGAGAGCAGCCTGCGCAGGCTGAACACAGACTACATCGACCTGTACCAGGTGCACTACTTCGACCCCGATACGCCGCTAGAGGAGTCCCTCGGCACGCTGGACGACATGGTGCGTGCTGGGAAGATCCGCTATATAGGCTGCTCCAACTTCGCCGCGTGGCAGCTCACCAGGGCTTTGTGGGTTAGCGACAAGCGCGACCTTGAGCGGTTCGAGTCGGTGCAGCCGGAGTACAACCTGGGGAAGCGAGACATTGAGGGCGAGCTGTTCGCCGTCTGCGACGATCAGGGGGTTGGAGTCATCCCTTACCAGGTATTCATGGGCGGCGTACTGACAGGCAGATACGACGCCAGCTCTGGACCGCCGGACGACAGCCACATGGCATCCAGGCACGCCCAACGAGCCAAGGACACCTACTGGAACGAGCGCACGTTCGGGATGGTCGAGACGCTCAGGTCGATCGCGGCAGAGCTTGAAATCAGCGTACCGCAGCTCCTGATCGCCTGGACGCTGTCGCGTCCGCAGATCACGTCCGTAATCGTGGGAGCGTCGCGTCCCGATCAGGTTGAGAGCAACGCTGAAGCGACCAGTATAGACTTGCCTGCCTCGATGGTATCGCAACTGGACGCACTATAGGTTGGAGCGAACTTCATAGATGCAGATAACCCCACACGTTTACAACATGCACATTGACGATGGGGCGGTCTCCCACCCGGGAGGGTCGAACAACTATTTCGTTGGGGACCCGTCCGACGCGATGGTGCTGATCGACACCGGTGATCACTGGCGGGAGTGGACGCAGGCCATACTTGACTACTACGCCGAGCTCGGGAAGCCGTCAATCAAGTCGATCCTAATAACGCACGGACACGGCGACCACATCGGCGGTCTGGACCGGGTGCACGAGGCTACTGGCGCGACGGTACGCTGCCACCCGAAGCTCGTCGATCGTCTGCGCAAGGTACTCGGCGACGACGATGCGGTGGCGCCGCTGGAGGACAACGAGGGCGTCGAAGTGGCGGGCGTGACTTTGCGCGCGCTGTTCACGCCGGGCCACGAGGTCGACCACGTCTGCTACCATCTGGCAGAGGACGGCGTGATGTTCACGGGCGATACGGTGCTTGGGGCATCGTCCACGTCGGTCGGTGACTTGGCGGCGTACATGGAATCACTTCAGATGCTCATCGAGATCGAACACGAGACTGTGTGTCCCGCTCACGGGCCGGTTGTTCCTCCACCTAAGGGAAAAGGGCTGATTCGCTGGCAATTCGACCACAGGACGCGGCGGGAGACCCAGGTGCTGGACGCACTAAGGGACGGTCACACGACTGCCGAGGCGATCGCCGACTCTATCTATCCACGCGATCTCAAGCCCGGCCTGAAGCACTCAGCCCAGCGCAATGTGACTACACACTTGGCGAAGCTCACGAGCGATAGGGTCGTCGATGAGACCCCGGCGAGATTCCGTCTGAAGTGAGGTAGGCCGTTGCCAGTAACTCGGCCTCGGTGGTCAGTTGCCCGATGCTGGGCATAGATACTTCACTGTGGGGTTCTAGGAACAGGAATATGACCTCTGACACCGGCCTTCCGGTGGAGCGTTGAATGGCCAGGGCGTAACCGCCCGCCTGTGGGCGGTATCGGGCAGCAGCAGCGGACACGCCGTCGGCTCTCACCGAGTCGGTCTTGTAGTCAACGATGACCAGACCGTTCGGCGTCTCGAACAGCAGGTCGATGAATCCCTGGAGCGACCCGTCGCCGATTGGGACTCCGACGGGTACTTCTCGCCAATAGCGCTCAGACTCAACCGCGCGTTTGACCACGGGACTCCGTACCGCGACCCTCGAGAGCCTGATGATGTCGTCAACGCGGCCAGGAATGCCTTCGGCAGCCGCCTGGGCGTGGGAGGTCTCCTCGATTCCTTCACCTGTGGCGAGATCTATCGTCTGTAGAACGGCGTGGACGGCGCGGCCTATCGACGTGCCAGCGCGTCCGCGTCTCCAGGGCTCGTCGGTCTCCTGTTCGTCCTTGGACTCCTCCTTGGCGATCTTGACCAACCTCGTAGCTGCCACCGTGTTGGGGCGTCCCTGGCGTCCTATCACCTCGACACGGGTCTCGATCCACCGTGTTCTAGCCTCGCGGGAGTGCTGGACTGGATCGAGTTCGTCGTCGCGTTGCCCATTGGTCGTGCCGAATCGAAGGGCCGACTGCCCTGTTGGATCAGGTAGCTTGCGCCACTTGTCGTAACTTCCCTCAAACTGGCTGGCGATGTAGGAAGCGTCCGTGTCGCCGCTCATCGAGCGATACACGCTCAGCACCAGGTGGTCCATCGCGCGGGTGGTCGCGACGTAGAGAAGCCTGACGTGTTCGTCGTCGAGCATCGCTTTCTCATCCGAGGCCAACGCCTCATGGCCGGCGGTCTGAAACGTCTGGATACCGCTGCCCACTTTGACTTCGACCGAATTGCGGGCATCCGGACCGTCTGATCGACCGAACAGGACCGAGTCGGCGCTATTCCGCCGTCGAGTGTTTAACCCTGTGAGAATCACCACCGGGAACTCCAGACCCTTAGAGCCGTGGACGGTCATGATGCGGACGGCGTCTTCGTCGGTCTCAGGCACCGGCGTCTCGCTCACACGCGCTCCCTCGCTGCGTTGCCGGTCGATCCACTCGAGGAACCTGCGGAGTGAGCCACCTCCGGCTTCTGCGAACGCCCGCGCCTGCGCCACGATGAACCGGTACCTGCGCCACTGCTCGCGCCTGCGCGGGTGGTCGACTGCGGCTGTCATCAGCGGTCGGTCCCGGACGAAGGCATCGATCAGAGCCGCGACCGTTGTCCACATCCTGCGCTCATGGTAGTCGCAGAGTGCGTCCAGCCCCTCGGCTACGGAGCCGTTAATTGGACTCGAACGTGCCTGAGCCTGTGCCGCACCTGATGCGGTATATTCGAACCGACGTCCTGATTCGTAGTACCGGAGCAGGTCCACGTCGGTACAGGCGAAGGCGGGGGAGCGGAGCGCGGCCACTATCGCTACCTCGTCGCCGGGGTCGTCTATCGCGCGGAGGCAGTTGAGCAGGTCGCGGACCTCCTGCGTATCGAAGATCAGCGAACTGCCCTCGAGCCTGTATGGTACTTCCGCGTCGTCGAGTGCGACCTCCAGATCCCTCAGTCCTGTGCGCGTAGGCATCAGGATGCAGATGTCCGAGTACTTTGCGGGTCGATAGTCCGGTACGCCGTTTATCTCTCCGGATCGGACCTGCCAGCCGTTGCGGTGAACTTGCTCAAGAGCGGCCGCGATGCTCTGACACTCCAGTGCTCTGATCTCGCCGATCGGCGAGTCGAACTCGTCGCCGAGATACCAAACCCACGGGGCCCATTCGTAGTCCGTTGCGGCTTCCCACCTGTGTCGGAGGCTCACGTACTCGGCCTGCGACTCGCTGGCCTCCATCCAACTACCGAACAGGTGGTTCACCCACTCGATGATCGGGCGGTGGGAACGGAAATTCTGGTCCAGGTGGACCGACGTCTGGCTCATCTGTCTTCTGAGGATGTTGAGTTGTCGGACGTCAGCCCTTCGGAACCGGTAGATGGACTGCTTCGGATCGCCGACGACGAACAGCCTGCCGTCTGCCGGTGTCACATGACGCCAGTCCGTCGGACGCGATTCCTGCGGTGTGCCATCCAGAACATCCTCGGCGAGGAACATGGCGATCTGCGTCTGAATCGGATCGGTGTCCTGGACCTCATCGAGCAGAATGTGCGTATACCGCTGCCTGAAGTGGTCGCGGACGTCTATGTTGTCTCTAAGCAGATTCCGCGCCCATACCAGCAGGTCGTGGTAACCGGCGCGGCCCTCGCGTTTACGCTCCTGTTCATACCCGACTACGAAGTCGCGCAAAGCGCTGAGAATCGGGGGAAGCGATACGTCCCTTGCGTGGTCTAGCTCCTCGGCGACAGCGTCGTGGTGTTCTTGCAGATATTCCTTGAGCAGTTTGCAGGCGTTTACGCCTGAGGCCGAGTCGTTGAGCCAGTCGCCCTGACGTCCGCGCGTCATGCGAATCGGCATGAGCCTAGACAGCATTCCGAGCGCAGCGGGCGATCCTGGGTCCATCTCAGACAGCTGCCGGATAGACGACAGCTTGGACTGGACGTGCTGGTAGAGTTGGTCGTTCTCCTGGAGTTCGGAGAAGCTGCACAGTCGCTCAAACTCCTGTACACCAGCTACAAGCTTCTGGGCAGAATCGAACGCGGGCATCTGCCTGTCGTCGAAGTCGACACCTTCCAGGAGGTCATAGTTGCGGTGGAACTGGAGCGCGATCTGGCGTAGGTGAGACGGACGCAGACCGAGCGATAGTGCGATAGGCAGTGTCGGAATGTTTGCGGCATCGTCCAATGCCCAGTCGAGCCACTCGTTCCACTTCTCGTCGAAGTCGAGGTCGCTGGCGACCTGGTCCATTGTCTCGAACGACGGGGGAAGCCCTGCCTCAAGCGGACGTTCGCGAAGAATCGCTCCGGCGAAGCTGTGTAGGGTCGTGAACGTCGCCCTGTCGATGTCCTCGACGCCTTGCCCGCAGAGCTGCCGCCAGGTGGGGTCGGCATCTCCGTCGGATGCAGCCCCTTCAAGCTCCTCCCTGATGCGTTCCTGGAGTTCGGAGGCTGCGGAGTTCGTGAACGTGATCGCTGCTACCCTGTCCACGGTCGTGACGCCTGAGCCGATCAGGTTAACGACCCTGCCGACCATGCTGGTGGTCTTACCGGTGCCCGCGCCGGCCTCGACGAACATTGTCTCTCGGAGCGATCCTTGGATGCGGTCGCGGGCGGCCTGGTCTATGGGTGTGAACTTCGTCGTCACGTCACGACTCTTCTATCAGGTCCCGGTAGCCTGCCAGCGCCGGATGGTCGCGCTTCCTCTCCCATATCCGGTCCCGCCGGGAGGGGCAGAGCGAGTCGAAGTCGCAGAACCCGCAGTTTTCGAAGCCGAAGCGGGCGTTGCGCTCGCCGGGGTTGGCCGGAAACACGCCGCTCCTGATACCGGATACGATCCTGCCAACCACCTCGCCGAGTCTGCTGCGTACCTCGGCTGAGCTTCCGTCCACAGGTTCTCTCGGTGCAAGCGCGAACGTGCCCCGCGTTGTCACGAACCAGTACGCGGAACGGACATTCTCTGCTCGCTCCAAGCTCCCCTGAGCGGCGAGCGCGTACACGCCAAGCTGGAGTCGCCTGCCCCTATCCGTGGGGTCGTTCTCGAGGCCGTTGTACGGACGCGCGCTTCCGGTCTTGTAGTCGATAACAAGAGCGGTGCTGCCGTCAGGCGACGTATCGACGCGGTCGATCATACCCCTGAAGCGGACCTGTTCGCCGCTGTCCAGCCTCCATACGGCCTCCTGCCACGGGCTCCCTGAAAGGCCGAACCCGACCTCGAACGCGCTCGGCGTCACGCCAAACCTGGCCCTCAGTGCGGCGTCCCGCTCCAGGAAGATATCGAGGTCGGCAAGTATCAGTGCCCTTTCAAGCTCCCACATCACCGGCCTTCCTGTGACCCCGTCGGATTCGGCCCGGGCGAAATGCTCGTGGGCGACCCTGAAGAGGGCTGATCTGTGGTCGGCGCTCCAGGGCTCGTACGGATTGGGCATCGTTCCCGACTCGGCCACACTCCTCATGAACGCATCCAGAATCTTGTGGATCAGGCTGCCGCGTTCAAGGGGAGATATCGAGTAGATGTCCTCAGGAGTCTCGATCGACCCGATCCTGAGCACGTTGCCGAGGAAGTAGCTGAACGGACAGGCAGCCCACCGTTCGAGCCGGGTCGGGGAGTGAGTCCTGTTGATGGTGTCGTTCCTGTACCTGGACTGGCGAGCCATTGATGAGGCGTTGCCATCCCACTCGGTGAAGTTCGGGCTATTGCGCGCGCTGCCGAGCTGTAGAGCCCTTCCAAGAGGCGCGCCCGCCGCAAACGGGTGTCGTGCTACACCCTGGCCCATCGTCCGCCAGCGCAGCAGGTGGCGGAGCTCGTATTCGAGAACGTCCGCGGCATCTGTTGCATCGCCATCGAGTAGACCCGACTCTGCCGAGGCAATAAGGGTCAGCCAGTCCCTGTCCCCCATGCGTTTGAGTTTGGAGGCTGTCACACGCAGACCGTTCAACTTGCTGGCTTCTTCCAGCATCCACCGGGACGGGTGCTGCTCCCGTCCCGCGGATGGGTCTGACAGTGAGACTGAGAGGGTCTTGTCGGGAGCGCTGCCGAGCGCGGACAGGTAGTCGCGTCTCTCTTTGGCCCGCGTGTCCTGCTGCATCTCGAATCCGGCTGCCGAGCCTCCGGCGTGTTGACGGGCGGACTCGAGAATAAGCGGGTCGTCCCTTGCCGCGGGCGGCGCGGCGCCTTCGATCATGCCGACGAGGTACACGGCGTCGAACCGCATGGCGGCTGCGATCCGGAACGACGCTACGAACACTCCCTTGCCCATCTCCCCCAGACGTCCGGTTGGAATCTGCAGAGCCTCGTACAGGTCCTCTCGGAACGTCTGGAAGCTTGGCCGCGACGCGACCGTGCTCGCAGCAGTTAGCTCGGACAGAATGTCCTGGACTTTCTCCAGCGCGTTCAGCTCAGGTTCAGGGGTTCCTGATCCTCTCGACACGTAATCGTCAACAAGCTTCCGTGTCCACTCGGAGAAGTCGACCCATGAGGCGTCCTGCGCAGGAGGCTGTAGGTCGTCGTACAGTCGGTCCACGAATGCGAGCAACTCCCGCGCCGACTCGGCCTGTGCCCTGATGCCCCGTAGCCTGCCCTCGGACATCTCAGACGTCATCGTGGAGTCTGAGATCGACTCCTCTTGCCTTGCAGCGTACTTCTCAAGTCTGTCTCTCCATTGCCCGATGCCTCTGACGATTCCCGCCTCTTTCGACAGTCTGTCCCACCTGCTCGGGTTGAGCCGGATCGACCTATCCGGTGACCTGACAGGGCATCCGGTCAGCAATGAGGTGACGAGACCTCGCTGAAAGTCGCCATCGGCAAGCTCCATTAGGCCGATTAACGTCCTGCCCACGGCGGTCTCAGCGAGAGTGGTCTGGTCCGGGCCTGCTACTGGTACGCCCGCAAGCTCCATCTCCTCGGCGACGATCTTGCCGTAGTCGGGTTTGCGATACAGGACCGCCATCCGGCTGAACGGCGTGCTCCCGCGAGCTTTACGGATGACGTCCCGGATCACCCACCTGATCTCCTGGTTCGGGTCGGGCGCGATCACCAGGTGGGTATCGGCCCCCTCTCCGTCAGCGCTGACAGGGGCAGGTAAACCCAACAGACCCTCTCTCCCTGAGGGAGAGGGCTGGGGTGAGGGTGAAAAGTACGAGTACCTATCCCTGTCAGCTCCCTGAGGGAGAGGGTCCGTCACGTCAGTCTGCGGCGTTCCTGGGGCAGACGACAGCCGGTTGACTAGCCTGTACACATAACCATCAGCGATGGGGTCGCCACTTTGATCGAGCATTACAACGCAGCGTTCTCGCCTCGACAGCGCCTCGATCAGCTTGAGCTGTCCTGGTGTGATGTCCCGCGGTGCGTAGAATACGATCGTGCCGAGATCATCGAACCCGGAGGCCGGCTGGTCGTCAACGGACTCGGCGGCGGCGCTGGCGAGGTCCTCATCGTCGTAGAATCTGGATGTGTCTCGTTTGAACTGCCTGTATAACCTGACAGTCTCGGACTGAAGGTCGCTGCTCCTGGCGAGAGCGTCGAGCGAGGAGGGCGGGATACTTCGCAGTTCCCGGAACGACTGTTTCAGGCTGTGCAGAGTAGATGGATGCCTGCTCAGGTCTCCAAGTGGTCCCGACGCGTTGGCCGCGACGGAGCGAACAGCGGCGCTCTCGATCACTCGGGTAAGAGGTGTGCGACCTTCGCGGGCCATGCGCGGTGCGCCGAGGAACTCCGCCAGCCTCGAAAAGACCATGAACCTGACGTTCACGAATCCTGTGCGTGCGAAGAAGTGCCTCAGCGAGAGGTTGGCGTAGTTGGAAGGGCCGACGACCGTCACCGGCGCCAGGGGCCCACTAGGATCAGGGCGCTTCAGGCTGTCGACTGCGTCGCGCAGCCGTTCTGGCGTTTGATGGCCGACGATCAACCTGCTGGGCGTGTTCATGATACCGCGAGCGGCTAGACTGGACCCGAAGCTACTGCCCTCGTGACCGTAGCCGACGCCACCTTGGGCAGCTCGCTCAGTATTACCGAGCAGCGGTATCCGGTTGCTTCGGGAGACCCTGCTCTCACCACGAGGATGTCGTCCGGCTCGGGAACGAAGTTGGCGAAGGTCTGATAGTCTGCTGGTCCCACGTCGCCTTCCAGCACCCTGACGATCTTCAGGTCGGCAATTGACCGTCCAATCCTGGGATGGAGGTACTCGCGAACGTCGCGCTTGGTCCAGGTCCCCCAGAAGTCGGCGGCCCCTCCTATAGTGACCACCAGCTCGCCCTGCCGGACCGGCGTGGAGTCGTCTCCTACCGAGTCCGACGACGCAAGGGAGGAGCCCAGCACCGAAGCGACGTCGGCAACCGTGTCCAGCACCACCTCCTGCGAGTAGGCCGCCGAGCGCACCTGCCTCGGCTCCCATGAGGCGAACACCGTGACCGCGCTCTGGTCCGGGCTGAAGCCGCGCTCGACGTGTAGCGGCAGCCAGTCGGAGTCGGTCTCGTTCTCGGCGATGCAGTACGTGTACTTGCCGGGGTGTCCGATGACCGTCCGGTCGAATAGTCCTGGTATGGACGCGCAAGCGTTCATCAAGATGAGACGTATCGCCCGCCCGATGGTGGCGTTGGCGCGGTTGCCCGGTCCGAACAGGTTGGCGCCTGAGTTCATCCCGATCTCGTCCACCACGGGGCCGTTGACGATTACGAGCACTGCGGCGCCCCCCTGGCTGGACGAGGGGGCTATCAGGTTGAACTCCTGGGCCAGCATCGCCTCGGTAGCGGCGAGAACGACCGGGAAGTATTCGGGGAGGCAGCCGGCCATTACCGCGTTCGCGGCGGTCTTGGCGACGGTGACCTCGCGCCTGCGCTCTGGAATGGAGCCGAGAACTTCGTCAGCAGGACGCCCAGCGATGTCGATGAACTCCTGCACGCGGTTGACCGTCGGCGGTACGACCGGGAGTCCGTCTGTCCATCCAAGCTCATAGCAGCGCTCGATGGCCCCTACCGCGTCAGTCCACTCGGCTGTTACCAGATCCTGCATTTGATTCCCCTCCTGGTGGGAGAAGTATATGGACTGGGGGCGGGGATGTCACCAAGGGCAGCTCGCTGAACGTTGACATCGTACATATGGTCTGATACTCTGATTGACAGAACATTCGTACGCGAGGTCAGAAATGAAAAACAGGCTCTCACAGCGGCAGCAGCGCATCCTAGAGTTTATCCAGAAGTTCATGGACGAGCATCAGTACCCGCCAACGGTGCGTGACATCCAGAATGGCTGTGAGGTCAGCTCGACCTCAGTTGTCGACTACAACCTGCGCAAGCTCCAGGAAATGGGGTATCTGACGCGGGAGCCTGAGGTATCTCGCGGCATTGAGCTCGTCGGCGAGGGGTTGCGCGGGTCCAAGCGGGACATCCAAAGCATACCCATCATGGGCAGTATTGCCGCGGGTGAACCACTGCAGATCCCAGACGCACCCTCGTATGCTTCAGACAGCACGGACACCATCGAGCTTCCGTCGTTCCTCACCAAAGATCGTCAGAACGTCTTCGCGCTGCGCGTCAAGGGTACATCCATGATAGACGCGCTCGTCGCGGATGGAGACCTCGTGCTGGTCGAGCCAGCCACTGAGGCCGCCAACGGCGAAATGGTCGCAGCGTGGCTGAACTCCACCGAAGAGACCACGCTCAAGCGGTTTTTTATCGAGGGCGACATGGTCCGGCTCCAGCCGGAGAACGCCACCATGGAACCGATCATGGTGCCTGCCAAGGACGTGTCCGTCCGAGGCAAGATCGTCGGGGTCGTGCGCACCATGTAGCTGCGGTGCGCACGCCGGTCTGCTCAGTGCTGAATGGGGAACTCCTGATTGGGGAGTCCCCCTTCGCTATGGGGCCACAACTGTCGTGCTACAATCGGAGGTACCCGTATTGAGTGGTATTCCGTTGCCAGCACCAACTGCGTCCCAGATTTCACTGCAGATTACTGGAATGACGTGCGCCGCCTGTGTCAGCCACGTCTCTGACGCGCTTTTGTCCGTAGATGGCGTTGAGGATGTTGCTGTAAACCTCGCGACTGAGAAGGCGACAATATCGCTCGGCGAATCTAATAGACAGTCAGATAGCCCGGTCGATCTCGGCATCCTGGGTGACGCACTTAAGGACGCTGGATACGGGGTGGGCACCCGGAAGGTGACTCTTGGCATAGATGGGATGACGTGCGCGGCTTGTGTTTCGCATGTCGAAAATGCCCTGACCGGCGTGCAGGGCGTGGAGTCGGCATCCGTCAACCTCGCCACTGAGCGCGCAACTGTTGAATATGTCCAGGGCGTGACAGGAATCGCGGACCTCCGACATGCCGTTGAGGATTCTGGCTACTCCGCCACTGCCCTTGTCGGCGACGAAATGGACGAGGACTCGGCTCACCGGCGTCTGGGGCTGCTGAAGGTCAAGTTCGCTTTCAGTCTGGCTTCTGCCGCCGTCATCATGGTGCTCATGGCGATGCCGACCGCGCACACTCTCCTCCCGTTCAGAATGGAGTTCGTGCTTCTCGCTCTGGCGACCCCGGTGCAGCTCTGGGCCGGTCTGGGGTTTTACACGTCGGCGTGGAGCGCGGCGCGGCACTTCACGTCGAACATGAACACACTTATCGCGGTTGGTACCTCAGTCGCTTATGTGTTCAGCGTAGCTGTAACCCTCTTTGGGGAATCGTCGTTCTTTGACGGCCGTGACGTAGATACCTATTTCGACACTTCCACGGCGATCATAGGCATCGTCCTCCTGGGCAGATTTATGGAGGCGAGGGCGAAACGCCGTGCCTCGAATGCAATCCAGGCTCTCATGGGACTCCAGCCCAAGACCGCGCGGATCATCAGGGACGACCAGCATGTCGATGTGTCGATCGACGACATAGTCGTCGGTGATCGGATCATTGTCCGGCCGGGGGAGAGAGTCCCGGTGGACGGCGTTGTCGAGTCCGGCACGTCCTCTGTGGATGAGTCGATGCTCACCGGCGAGAGCGCCCCTGTGTCGAAGCACCCCGGGGATGACGTTTACGGCGCGACGGTTAACGGACGGGGAGGGCTGGTCTTCACGGCGACTCGGGTCGGACGCGATACCATGCTCTCCAGCATAGTCAGGCTCGTCGAGGAGGCGCAGGGTTCCAAGGCGCCCATTCAGCGACTGGCCGACCTTATTTCGGCATACTTCGTGCCTGCCGTTATAGGAGTGGCGCTCATAGTGTTCCTGGTCTGGCTGGCGTTCGGCCCCGAGCCGAGCTATGTGACCGCCATTCTGACCGCCGTGGCGGTGCTGATAATTGCCTGCCCATGTGCGATGGGACTCGCCACGCCGACCGCCATAATGGTCGGCACCGGCAAGGGCGCCGAAAATGGTGTACTTATCCGTAGCGCGGAGGCGCTCGAACGCGCCCACGCTGTCGATGTGGTCGTTCTGGACAAGACCGGCACCATCACCAGGGGCCGCCCGGCCGTTACCTCGATACACGCTGCGAACGTTAGTGAGGGCCGCCTGATGGCGCTCGCGGCGTCGGTCGAGCGCGCTTCTGAGCACGTACTGGGACAGGCCATACTCGATTACACGGCGGAACACGGCTTCCCACTCCACGACGCGCACGACTTCGCTGTGCACCCCGGCGCCGGTGTGACGGCCACTGTCGATGGCGTCCGTGTAGCCATTGGCAACCGAGTCCTGATGATGGAACAGGGGCTGTCCACGGAAGAGATGGAACGATCTGCCGCGGGCCTCGCAGCCAAGGGTAGCACGCCGGTGTTCGTTGCATTGAACGGTGTCGTCGAGGGCGTAATTGGCGTCGAGGACACACTGAAGGACGAGTCCGCCGCCGCCGTTGGCGCGCTGCGAGATAAGGGTATCGATGTTGTCATGCTGACCGGGGACAACCCTCGTACAGCCAACGCTGTCGCCGCCGCGGTCGGAATCGACAGGGTGATCGCCGAGGTGCTGCCATCGGACAAGGCCGAGAGGATCAAGGAGATCATGGCCGAGGGCAAGGTTGTGGCGATGGTAGGCGACGGGATCAACGACGCGCCCGCGTTGGCACAGGCCGACATCGGAATCGCCATAGGCACGGGGACGGACGTCGCAATTGAGGCCGCAGACATAACCCTGGTGGGTGACGATCTACTTGGAGTGCCTGCCGCTATCGATCTCAGCCGAGCGACCATGCGAGTAATCAGGCAGAACCTGTTCTGGGCGTTCGCTTATAACGTCGCGCTCATTCCGGTCGCCGCCGGAGTGCTGTACCCGTTCTTCTCCGGCTCAGGGGTCCCGGAGGGTCTGAGTCCCATACTCGGGGACCACGGCTTCCTCAACCCCGTCCTCGCCGCAGGAGCGATGGCGCTCAGCTCAGTTACCGTCGTATCCAACTCGCTACGACTGAAGAGGTTCAGGCCGGGCTCCTGATGACATCGGCAGTCGACGACCCGCTCCAGGGAGGCACCAAATGAGAATTCCACTGTTCAACAGAAGTGGCTCCGACCGCGCCACCGACCCCGTCTGTGATATGCAGGTGAATGTGCGTAAACCGCCGGGTGGGAGCTACGACCACGAGGGCGAGACGTACTACTTCTGCGGTCCGGGCTGCAACCGAGCCTTCCAGAAAGAGCCGGAGGCGTACCTGTCAGGCGAGAAGAAGATACGGATGTAACGACTAAGGTGCGCCGAGAGTCGCTGGAAGACTTCTTGGGTTACAATCTGTCCCATACGGTCGGGTGGCGGCGTTTCCTTCCTTTCGGGTGAAGGCGGGCTTACAGCAGTATGGTAACCACTCCGGCCGCGATTAGGGCCGCTGCCCACACGCGGTCCAGGTTGAACCATGACTTTCTGAGGAGCGCCAAGCCGACTTTTTCGTACACCACGATGGCGACAATCGCCATTACAGCGAACATCGCGACGGTGTGAACTCCAATCGCTGTCAGTTGCGAGACCGCGGTTGAGACGGACGGCCCCGCTCCCAGGAGCATGTACTCGGAGTGCGGGAGGTCGCGCGCGTTGATTGCCGTTGCGGCGGAAGGACCGTATCCAGGCAGGTTGAACAACACCGGCACGAGCATCAGGCCTGCGCCGTGCGCCGACGCCATGAGGAACGACCATGACATCAGATCCCTGAATCCCACTCGCATCCCAACCCAGCGCGGATGTGAGCTTCGCCACAGCAACTTGTATAGTCCATAGGCGATCAGCACGCTCGCGCCGACCCATTTCAGAATGTCTATGGGGACTACCGTGAGGCTTGCCGACACCAACGCAACCACGACTGCGACTGAAACGGCGTGCCCCAAGGCGATCGGCGCGAATGCGCGTAACACCGCCGGTCTGCTCTGCTCCTGGAGACCGAGCGCGACTGCGAAGAGCCAACCCATCGCAGGGTTGACTCCATGGTATGCACCCAATGCGGCCAGTGCCAGCCAAGGCCAGAACTCGACTATTTCCACCGCCCCTCGCTCCGGTAACCCAGGCTGATCAGTCTGGGTAGCAGAATGAGTCGGAAGAGGAGTCTCCGCCTTCCAGCCTGATCTGATGTGGACGCTCGTCGCCGAAGTCCATGAAGAAGTCCGGGTCTACCTCCATTCCACCGTCCGGCGATGCGTTGATCTTGGTAGTCCAGCCCCTTATGCCTTCCGGGTATAGCTGCTCATCCCACGCGACGTACAGCGAGTTGGTCAGGTAGATCCTGCGTCCGTCGCGACTCACCTCGACCATCTGCGGGCCGCCGTTCAGTGGCGTGCCGTTCGGATGGGGGGCCTTCCTGACGATTCCCCCCAGGTGGACGGAGCCGGTGAGCTTCGCGTCGAAGGGGTCGGACACGTCATACTGTCGGAACTCGCCTGTGCCCCAGCACGATACGTACAGGAATTTGTCATCCAGGCTGAGGTTGATGTCTGTTATGACGGGCGGCACCGCGCTGAAGCCCTTCAGAAGCGGGGGCAGAAGATCAGGGTCGGCAGGCTCGGCCGGAACCTCGATGACCTTCGTGGCCGTCCACTCGTCGCCGTCCTGATGCCATACGAAGACTGCCCCGGACAGGTCTTTCAGGCTGGTCACGACTCCGACGAACCCGTACGCTTTTCGAGGGTCGTGCGCGGGCCGGAGCTCCAGCGCCATCTGCTGCTCGGCTCCCAGGTCGATCACCTGCTTGTGCTTGCGAGTTCTGAGGTCCCAGACGTGTAGTTGATGACCGTACTGGCCGTCCAGAAGCAGTTCGGGAACGATTCCCGATTCCACCATCTTGGGTGTTCCCCACTCGCTGGTGATCATGGTGTCGTGGTTAATGTGCCACCAGAAGTCGTACGAAAGGACCTGTGGGCCGCGGTCGGCCTCCCATTTGCCCTTCACCTCAAAAGTATCGTGATCGAGCATGAATATCCCACCCGGACCATTGCCGTCCGGCGATCCGAGGGCATTCATGTAGATAGCGTCCGGCCCGCAGTGGACCGTGTGAGGACGACTGTACCCGGTCTTCTTCTGGAACTCGTCTGCCTCGATGACCTTCGTGATCTTTGGGTTCCTGGGATCATCCTTGGTGTCCACAACATATATGTTGGACGATCGCAGACCGCCTAGCAGCAGATACCGTCGCTCAACATGCGGGTGAGGCATGTTCGGGCACAGCGACGCGCTGCAGGCGTTCCAACCAAAGTGGTGCAGCTCGTCCCCGGAGCTTGGCATCTCCATTCGGCCGACAACCTGCTGGTAGGTGGAAGAGTCTGGGTTGACGTCGATGACACCGAGCGCGTCCGGCTTTCCGTCGCTAGTCGGGTTGACGATCGCAACGTATGCGAGCTCCTCCTGGGGGGCATCCATCGCCATCTTGGGCGAAGGGTAGAAGGTCGGATCAGGTGTCCAGGTGGCCATTCAGTTTCCTTTCTTGCAACTGTAAATCACGTTACGGATATTAAGTCGACCCAATTTTAGATTAAACACTAATCTATGGTAAAGTCTTCACGCTCTCACGCGAACCGGTCCCAGAATTTCCCAGCCTGTGCCAGGCATGTGTTGACGTCCTGTTCCAACAGGTGACGTTCTGCGACCAGCGACTCGGCTGCCTGTTTCACGCGTGCGAGGTATTCCTCCTTTGAGGAGTACCGTTCGCTGATAGAGGGCCGCGGGTCGCCGGACGCGTCGCGCTCGTCTTTGCTCCTTGTGAAGGGCATGGTGGCGCCAGCGTACATTAGCGGCTGAGTCTCGCCCCCGATGTCGGGGTGTCGCAGGTTCCAGCCGGTGTGGGCTGCCAACGGCATGGAGATTTCAGGCAGGGTTATCCCGGAGACCTCGTTTCCATCGGAATTCACGTTGGGCACCAGCGAGCCGTACACTTTGCCAACGTCAGGCGGCATCTTCGTCACCTGCTCCACGTCGGCCTTTAGTTGGTAGTCTCGCCTGTGGGGCAAGGGATGCCGGCTCGGGTAGTTGGATCCAGGAATGGCGTCCATGACACCCCTGAGCTGTGCTGGTGGAGCAGCAGTGCCGTCGTCGAGCCTGGGATGGCGGCTCTGCGGCGGCTCCACCCCCTCGGCGACCCACCTGTCGAGGTTCTCAAGGCATGCTCTGAGCAGCGGAGTGTAGTCGATTGTGCTCCGCATGTTCTGGGTGCGGCTGACACCTTCCCCCGAATCGGAGGTGTCTGTCGGGGGCCATGTGCCGGTGCCGTGCTCGGTTCCGGTGAAGTGGTACACGCGGACGTTCGGGCCGGGATCGACATCTATCGTGCCGTCTGGATCCGTGTGGATGAGCGACGCGTCGCCCCTGTGGTACTCGGCTGACGTGTTGGTGTAGAACACTCTAAGCGGGCTGCCGCGTTCGTCCACCCTGCGATGCAGGGAGTCCGTCACACCAGTCTCAGGGTCGGTCTGTTCGACGCTCGAAAACGGGAACAGCTGGGCCAGCATGCTGTTGCGGTCCTTCGAGTTTTGGCCGAACCGCTGGTTGAACTCGCCCCGCATTCCTCCCGCCACATTGGCGATTATACCGTCGAGCGCCTCACGTCCCTGTTCGTCGCGATTGAAGTCGTTATAGATGTACGTGCGCAGGTAGCGTCCAGTCTGAGATCGACCGTAGGCGTACGCGTAGCTGATGTCTATGGGCGACTCGGCGTTCTGTGACCCGTACTTGAACCAGGAAACACAGTCTCGCAGCCCCGCGAAGCTCAAGCCCAAGACCGGAGCACCGACGGTCGTGTAGGCAATCTGATAGATTCGGCCCTTCTCGAACTTGCCTTCGGTGCAAATGTAGTTGGGGTCCGCCACGTATGTGCCATCGTCCTCGATCCTACCGAACCGCCAGTACGAGCGCGGCACCAGGCTCGCAGGACCGTCGGGCATGTCGCGCACTTCCAGGCGGGCGGCGGCTTCGTTCATGTCGTAGGCCGGGTATGCCCTGTGCCCCTTGTCGGACAGCAGGAAGTTGTGTGTGTCGTCGACGCTCTGGAGCTGCGTGTACACACTGCCTACCAGCGGATTGCCCCTCTCGTCCTCGGCGTCGGGGCCGTCCATGGTAATCAACGCTGGTAACTCGGGTGTGTCGCCCTGCCAGCCGCACGCGATAACGGTGTAGCCGCGCTCCATAAGGTAGCCGTTGCCGAGGCTGATGTCCGCGTCTTTGCTCACGCCGGCGTCGATTGTCGGCTGCTTGAAACTGTTGAAGTTCGGGAGCGCGACGCGATTACCCCGGTTCACGACATCCAGCAAAAGCCTCCCGCTGCCCCTGGAGGGGTCGGCAGGTAGAATGATCGACACATCGGATGAGAACTCGACCCTGCCGTCGCTGTCTCTCGCCGCACGGCCAGCGTCCGTGATACGTATGTTGGCGTCATTCTCAGGATCGATCGTGAAGCGAAGAGTACCCCGAATCTCCTCATAGGGCCCGACGTCGCCCCACGATCTGCCGTCGGCCATAGGTCGTCTGAACCTGATATCCAATCCGCTAACTGGCATTTGGTTCCCTCACCTGTTCTGCTGTCTTCATCTGCGACTCTACTTCGGGTATTGTTGGCAGGTACCTGGGGACTACCACCAACGCGATGGCTTCCAGGATCACAGCCAGCGCGATGAGCATGGTGGCGTCGAAGAAGAACCCCTGCGGGAACATCGCTATCAGATAGTCGCGTCGTGGGTCGAGCTGCCAGAGGTCGTTGCTGAAGCTGATCAGGTGAAACGCTAGGAACAGCCTGTCAAAGCCTACCAGCGAACCGAGACCTACAAGCGCCACCAGTCCGAGCGTCACGCCCCCGCCCCATCGCAGCAGTCTGCTCAGCTTCGGCCAGAAATCGCGACGCCACACCCAGAATCCTCCCGCGATCACGAGGCCCAGAAACAGCCCGCTAATCTCCGATACTCGATACACGCCCCTGACCAAGCCCTTCACATCGCGCATGTGCAGCACTTCACGTTCGTTGTAGAGGTTCATGACGCGGACACCGGCAACGACGACGCGGATCTCGATCAGGTCGGCATCGTTGTTGAAGTAGTCGCGAATCTGCTTTCCCGCCGAGGTCAGTTCATCGAGCTCGATTCCAGTGTATCGTGCGATGTCGTATCGGTCGAAACCGTATGAGTAAAGGGGCGGGAAGTTGATAACCCAACGGACGTTGAACGCTATCAGAAAGACGGGCGCCAACGCGACGAACAGTACCGCGATCACAAGTTTAACCGGGGTTGCGATGTCAATCGTGGGCGTCATGAGGTAGCATCTTATGGTTGAGGTCTAAGGGTGTCAACAGAGAGGTGAACGGCAGTGAAAGACAGCAGCTTTCCGAGCAGCTTCGAAGGAATCCAGCGACTCGTCGCGACGCTGCGCTCGCCTGACGGCTGCCCCTGGGACAGGGATCAGTCCGCCGACTCTCTTAAACATCTCTTCCTCGAGGAGTGCTACGAGCTCGTGGAGGCAATCGAAGAGGGCGACGTGGAGAAGATCGCTGAAGAGCTGGGCGACGTGCTCTTTCATGGCGCATCGCAGATCCAGATCGCCGAGGAGCAGGGGGACTTCAGCGGGGCAGACGTCTTCCGGCAGGTCATCGAAAAGCTGGTTCGTAGGCATCCGCATGTTTTCGGAGACGCCGTGGTGGAGGACCCGGAGGAGGCAGTACCGCGCTGGGACCAGATAAAGCGCCAGGAGATGGCAGGCACCGACAGGTCTATACTGGATGGCGTACCAAAGGCGATGCCTGCTATGGGCTACGCTCAAGCTGTACAGGGACGAGCGGCGCGGATGGGTTTCGACTGGGACGCCTATCCCGGCGTGTTGGACAAGGTCGTGGAGGAGCTTCGGGAGTTGGAAACGGCAGAGAGCGACGACGCCCGCGAAATGGAGCTGGGCGACCTGCTGTTCTCTATGGTCAACGCGAGCCGCTGGATGGGAATCGAGGCTGAGACCGCCCTTCGACGCACCAACCGCAGGTTCTACTCAAGGTTCACGACGATTGAGCGCTTGGCCAGAAGCCGCGGACTCGATTTCGAGTCGCTGTCCCTCGACGCGAAAGAAGAGCTGTGGCAGGAAGCCAAGAGAGGCGAAGTCCGGTGAACCGTTTAGAGGCTCGTCGGTCTCACCTGCCTCAGGCTCTTGATCCTCCACACTGCCAATAAGAACAGCACCAGCATCGTTCCAGCCGCGATCTGAGTTGCATGTGGCGCGCCGAGACGGTCCGCCAGGAAACCGGTTGTTACGCTCCCAAGGGGGAACATCCCCCATGTCAACATGTACAGGCCTGAGACGCGTCCCCTGTATCGGTCTGGGACCATGCCCTGGACTGTCGCGCTGCTGACTGAGAACAGAGTCATCATCGCAGCGCTGATAATCATCAGATTCAGGTACGCCGTGTGGAAGATGACGTTGACTGAAAACACCGCCGTTGCCAGGGCGAGAACGATCACGCTGACCAGCAACACTGCCGTCTTCCATTTGATGTTGCCCACAGATGCGAGTACGAATGTGCCCACCGTCGAGCCGGCCCCGATGGCAGAAAGCAACAGGCCGAGCCCCTTTGAGTCCACGTGGAACACCTCGGCAGCGTAAACGGGCAAAAGTCCCTGGATCGAGGGCATTATCAGCAGCGAAGGCATGGCCGTCAGTACGAAGAGCCCGATCAGAATAGGCTCGCCCAGCACGTAGCGAACTCCCTCACGGAGATCTGAAAGCACGGTCGGCAGTCGCATCGCCGGCCTGTCTGTCTTCCTCACCTGAAGGTATAGCGCGGTGCAGACCGCACATGCCTGGAGCGCGATCTCCAGAACCAGCGTGGGTCCGGTGCCGACTACGGCTATCAGCACTCCTCCGATGGCCGGAGCCGCCAGCCGAGTCACTGAGAATGCCATCGAGTTCAACGCGAAGGCGTTAACAAGGTTCTCCCTGGGCACGATATTCGCAATGAGCGACATTCGCGCCGGGTCGCTGACCACCCAGGACAGTCCCATGACGAAGATGAAGACGAAGATGTGCCACGCTTCGAGATTGCCAGTCAGAACAATCGCGGCAAACACTGACGTAACTACGGCCTGGTAGCTGTAAATGACCGCAAGCAGCCTCTTACGGTCGAAGTTATCTACCAGCACACCGCCTAAGGGCCCGACAAGCAGGATAGGGAGAGCGTCGAGGCCGAGGGCAAGGCTGGTCCAGAAGGCAGACTCCGTAACTTCGTATGTCAGCCACCCTACGACCACCTGCTGCAGCCAGAATCCGGCGGACGAAAACACTGTCGCCAGCCATAGGAACAGGTAGCTGGGATATTGGAAAGAATCGAACGTGCGGACCCGCGCCGGCATGTGAACGGGCCTGATATGTGGACGACGAATGTGCGGGCGGAATCGCCGTCGTGTTGCCGGGGCAGTGGGAGTCTCTATTGCGCCTGTGAACTCGGCCGCAGGAGAATCCGCTGCTATCAGGCTCTTCACATCGGAAGGAACGTCAGTTGAGTCAGTTCCCGGAATGCCTGGGGGCAGACCGGCGACGTCCTGATTAGCTCCCTCCAACGCATCGGTCGCGCCGGGTGCTGCGACCAGACTTTTCACGTCGGGCGGGCCGGAAGGATTCAGGGAATCGACAGAAGGTGTCGTCCCAATGACGTCTGCCGGAGTATTGGACAATTCACGTCCAATACTCCGGCGAGAATGGGAAGATTCTCGTGCTTCCAAGGATTTAGTGCTCCACGCAAAAGTTCAACCAGAGTCGATCAAACGAGGCGGGGCGTAGAGCGCGATCCTTGAGTCACGTTACGGCCTCTCGCCAGTGGCTATTTTATCATATTCATGATTCCGTCTTCAGTATTTTGGACTAGAATTTTACGAACTTTGTCCAATTCTCGGCCACATCACGCATACTCCGCGATATGTCCGAAGATGTGCTCTAGGCGGACGCGGTCGGCGTGGGGGAGGTAGGGCCGTTCCATCGCTCTGACGTTGGCTTCCATGTGGCCCAGATTCGACGTGCCGGTGATGACGCTCGATATTGCCGGGTGGTCAGCGGCGAACTTGTACGCGGCGCTGATGACCGAGTCCACGTCGTCGTGGATCAGCCATCCTAGTGGGGCCCTGTCCGGTATCGAATCGCGTGACAGTAGCCCGCGCGATTTCCACTCGGCTATCGTTTCTTCGAGCAGGTTGGGCTTGGGCAGCCTGATCCTGACCGCGGCCATGTTCAGTATCCCAACGTTATGCCTGAGCGCGAGGGGCAACACCTCCCTCGCCACCCACTGGTTGAGGATGCCAAATTTCAGCATTATGACGTCCCAGAACTCGGGTGCCCGCTTGAGACCGGCCAGTGCCCCATTCTGTTCGGGATCGGTGATGTATCTGAGGCTGAATCCCCTGTGACCGATCTTGCCCTGCTCTCGGAGTCTGTCGAACACGGGGCCGTACTTCTCCACGGCCATGTCATGATGCTCGGCCAGTAGTCCGTGCAGAAGCATTACGTCTATGTGGTCGGTGTTGAGCATGCGCAGGCTGCCCTCTACCGATCGCGTCAGGTCCTCAGGGTCGGCTGTGGGGTCTCCGTCTCTCGGATACGTCCACTTGGTGACCAGCACGTAGCGGTCTCTGGGTACGCCGCTCAGCGCGTGGCCCAGGATCTCCTCGCTGTCCCTATACCCCTCGTGAGTGTCGAACAGGTTGATGCCGAGGTCCAGGCAGCTGTGTATGAGTCTGTTCTGCTCTGCCTGAGTTGCGCCGCTATTCTGCCCGAACATACTTGGGCCGCCGGTGCCCTGGCTTAGAAGAGATACCCTGAGTCCCGTTCTGCCGAGAGTGCGGTAGTGCATCTGGATCTACAAGCCGTGGCGACCCTGCCACAGTCGGCGTTCCACATGGGCGGCCACTGAGCCGACCATGCTGTCGGCAAGAGGCCCCAGCAGTTTCTCCATGAGGTTTCTCTGAGGCCTGAGGTAGACTGTCCTCTTGGAGATTCCCGCCGCTTTAGCGGCAAGATCAAGGGCGCGTTCGAGGTCGCCGAGTTCATCCACAAGGCCGAGTTCGACGGCGCGTGTTGCGAGATAGACCTCACCGGTCGCGATCTCGCGCACCCGCTCATCTTCGATCCCCCTGCTTTCTGAGACGATGTTTACGAATGAGCTGTACAGGTCGTCGATAAGCTCCTGCATCTTCGCCTCTTCTTCGGGGGTCGTCTCCCTCCAGGGCGCGCCCATGTCCTTGAATTCGCCGCTTTTGTTGACGTTCACCCCGATACCTGCGCGTTCGAGCAGTTCCTGCAGCACGGGCCGGACTGATATTACGCCGATCGAGCCTACTATCGACCCCGGAGCCGCGACGATGCGGTGGGCGGCGCAGGCGATCATGTAGCCTCCCGACGCGCCCACACCCCGGATGCTAGCGACAACAGGCCTGCGGCGCGCGACTCTCTTGATGGCGCGGTAGATGTAGTCTGATGCGGCCGCATCTCCTCCGGGGGAGTCTATATCCAGCACCACCGCGCGCAGACGCTTGTCCTCTAGTATGCGGTTGACCAGTTTCTCCATGTCCGGCGACTTGATCTTTCCGCCGATTCCACCGTGGATCTCTACTACGGCGATCTTGTTGATTACTTTGGCGACGAGCATGGGATGTGTCCTAGTGTTCTGTAGTCAGTGTTTAATGGTTGGTGTCAGGCTTCGGGTGTCGGGCTCCCTGGTCTCGTCGCCAGGTTCCAGCCTCCGCTGAAACGACGGTTCGGGGGCGCAGTATAGGGCGTTAGCCTGAAAGATGGACGCTCTGGCCGCGCATCCTCGGGTTCCAGTCTGGGCTGATGACGGACCACGGCAGCACGCCGCAGCGTTCGGCCCACTCTTGATAGATTCTCTCCAACTCCTGGGCCTTGGAGCGATTTCGAGCGTATAAGTCGTCCAACTCCGTGCGGTCGCGTTCCATGTTGTAGAGTTCCCAGCCGCCGCCTATCGCGGACACGAGCTTCCACTGCCCCTGTCTCACGGCCCTGCTGCCCTCGTGCTCCCAGATTATCGGACTCTCGCGCTCCCAGTCCCCGCGATTGACAGTGGACAGCATACTTTCGCCTTCGAGAGGGATGGTCTGCTGGCCCGCGCGCTCAGTTGGGTGCGAGGCGCCGGCGGCATCCAGGCAGGTGGGCATAATGTCGATGAGGTGGACAGGTGAGTGCACGATGCCGGACTCTTGAATCCTCGTTGGCCAACTCATGATGAGCGGCGTGGATATTCCGCCCTCGTGCGTCCAGCGTTTGAACCGGCGGAACGGCGTATTGGAGGCGTTTGCCCACGGTAAATCGTAGCTCATGAAGGTCTGTGGACCTCCTGGGCGGAGTCCGGGGATGTTTCCGACGACAACTGGTGTGCCGTCAGGATTGATACCTCCGTACCTCGCGGGTTGGGGCATGCTGCCGTCTTCGGCAAGGAACTCGGCACACCCGCCGTTGTCCGACAGGAACATGATGAGTGTGTTGTCGACTACACCCCCGGAGCGCAGGGCTTCCAGGATTCTGCCCACGCCCTGGTCCATGCGGTCGATCTGGGCGGCGTATGCGGCCATGCGAATATCCTGCCAGTCCGGATCAACGACATCGTCCCATGGAGGGCTGTCAGCATCGCGGGGGCTGATCTCCCACTTCTCGTCAACCAGGCCCTCGCTCTTCAGCTGTTCGTGCCGGCTGGTGCGCAGCTCTTCCCATCCGTTTCGGTATTGGCCTTCGTAGCGCGCGATGTCCTCCTCGGGGGCGTGCAGAGGCCAGTGCGGCGCGGTATAGGCAATGTACATGAAGAACGGGTTGTCCTGAGATACCGCCTCGCCGATCATGCTCACCGCGTTGTCGCTGATCGCATCGGTCAGGTAGAATTCGTCTAGGTCGGTAAGGGGAACTAGTGTGTCCTGGTCCATCAGGGTCTTGGGGAAGTAGAAGTTGCCCGCTCCGGTCAGGATGCCGAAGTAGCGGTCGAACCCGCGCTGTGTCGGAGTTGGATACGTGGGAGCGGCTGGAGTCCACGAGTCGGGGTCGGCCAGATTGTAGTCGCCGCCCACGTGCCACTTGCCGGACATGAAAGTGGAATAGCCGTCTGCCTTGAGCGCCTCGGCGATTGTGACCGCGTTCTCCTTCAGATAGCCCTGGTACTCGGGCACTCCGAGATCGGCGACCATGTGACCCACGCCGGCCTGGTGCGGGTTCAAGCCGGTCAGCAGTGCGGCCCTGGAGGGGCAGCAGCGCGCCGCATTGTACATCTGCGAAAATCGCAGCCCGCCTGCCGCAAGCGAGTCCAGGTTGGGCGTGCGTATCTCCGACCCGAAGCATCCGATGTCCGAGTAGCCCATGTCATCCACCAGGATGACGATGATGTTCGGTTTACCGAGCGCGTCATCGGGCATATCGCGTCTCCACCTGTCTAAGTCTCTCTGGGGGCGGCCGCCCGGTTCGGAGTCTAAGAGGCAGATAGATTGGGTGTCAACTCGTAAACAGCTCGGTATCGCGGTACCAGTCCGTCCACGCAAACCAGAACGACAGGTGTGACGGCAGACGCTCCAATCTCGCGCCGGACAGCTCGCCCTCAACGGCAAGGCCGCTGAACGCTGACCAGATTGTTCCCGTCTCCTCGTCCACCAGTTTTGTAAGAATCCCGTTCGGCTCGCCGTCGATCGCGAATGTCAGTTCGCGACCATCTACTGTGCGATCGAAGACTAGTGTCGTGCCGGTCGGCCCGTCCATGTAGACCAGCGCTGCTTGTCCGCCGACGTCGTCGTTCACGACTGGGTTGTTCAACAGATCGGCCGTCGGGTATGCTTTCGTGACGCCGTTGAAGTCGACGCCGACAACCAGCGCCTTGTCGTGAAGCCTGTCGTCCTCGTAGGCCTGGCCGATCACTCCGGGCTTATCGCTCATGTAGTACCCGTTGTAGTTGTCGTAGGTGCCGAGGCCGCCCGTTGTCATGACTTTCGTGTCTGGGTGAAGCTCCTTCCAGGTCGCCCAGGTTGTCTGGGTGACCGGGACCACGTCCAGCTCGACACCTTCGAGCTCTCCCTCCACGCCTTTTCTGAGGAACTGGCTCCAAAGGGTGCGGGTCTGATGGTCGTACATTACCAGCGCATTCATGATCAACTTGCCGGATACTCCGAAAGTGTACTCTTCGTCCCCGATGGTGCGGCTATACACGATAGCCGAGAAGCACAGCGGTCACCATGTCACAGCGACCGGTTTGCCTCCAACCGTGTCGTTGACGATTTCGTGTGAGCTGAGGGTCGGAATCGAGTACGCTCGATGATCGCCGTTAATGGATAGGCCAAGCACCAGGTTTTGAGGTTCCAGCTCCGCGTTGGCCTCCTCAGCGCTTGTGAACTCCGGTTCGAGTATTGCGGGGATCGCGTCAAATGGGAGCAGAGTCACGATTTTGAGATCGCGCTCTTCAGCTTCAGACGTGACCGTGGCAGGGGCCGACGCATCTGATGTCGCGGCGCTCTGAGGCGAGGGGCTTGCCGGGGCTGAGGTCGGAGCCGGCAAGGACGTCGAGGTTGGATCGGGCATCGCTGGAACGGACGTAGACGTCGAAGCTGGGGCCGAGGTTGCAGGGGGCGCTGCGGTCGCCGGCGTTGGCGCAGTTGACTGCACCAACGCGCTTGGAACGGACGTTGAGGTGGGGGCTTCACGCGCCTCGGTTCGTGGCTGAGGCACTTCCGTTTCGTCGCCGTCCGAGTTACTTGTCGAACAGGCTACTGCTACGGCGATCAGGCAGACAGCCACCAGTATGGCTATTTGTGATGTGGACATGTATTCAAGGCTCCCGATTTAGTGGCTCGGTATGCCATTAGATGCTGGTAAGATCGCATACGGTTCTGTGAGCGGAGTCAGCCGATCTGACGGGGGCACGGTCCCCACCGCTTCTCATGGGAAGTAATAAGGCCCTTCAGTTCCTCCCGGTAGGTATCGTGCCTGATCGGCTCAGTGGTCATGATCAGCGCGTCCTCCCTATTGTCGGAGTAGTAGCCTCTTCGCACACCCCGCTCCGTAAAGCTGTACTTCTTGTACAGGTTCTGGGCCACATGGTTTGAGACCCGCACCTCCAGGGTTACCACTCGAGACTCCATTTCGATGGCCTGCTCGATTGCGGAGATCAATAGCAGTTCGCCCAGACCGAGGCCGCGATACTCGCTCCTGACTCCGATGGACACGATGTGAGCCTCATCGACCATGTACCACAGTCCCACGAACCCAACGATGAGGTCCTCTCCGGGCTGCCACGAAGGGTTGCGTCCTCTCCACATCTGGCGCGCCCCCGTCATCAGACGGTTGAACATCGGGCCGTTGCGTCCTTCGGCAGATGTGTCCGGAAGGGGCGGCAGAGGAGGGTCTCCACCCGAGCTCTCTGCGTTTCGCGACAGGACGAGATACCGCGCGATCCTGTTTCTCAGCTCTCGTCTGAATGACGTGGGGGGGAAGAGTGTTGGGAATGCGTCCTTTTCGACCTCGGCAGCCTGGCCAAGGTCACGCTCCTCCATGGGGCGAACGGTAAACGGACGTGCCATCGGCGGTGACTGTCTTGGGACTGAGCGCACGGAGCCAGAGTTAGCCGTCGCGTAGATGCGGGTGCATGAAGAACCGCGCGGACTTCAGCGTGTTGTTGAGAAGCATCGCGATTGTCATAGGCCCCACGCCGCCTGGTACAGGAGTGATCGCGGACGCCTTCTCCTTTACCGGCCGATAGTCCACGTCGCCAACAAGCCGGTAGCCGCGCCTTCGCTCGGGAGCGTCGATACGGTTGATGCCGACGTCGATTACGACAACGCCGTCGCTGACCATGTCAGCGGTCAGGTATCGGGGCACGCCTATGGCTGCGATGATGATGTCGGCCTGTCGGGTGATGTTCACCAGGTCGCGTGTGCGGGTGTGGCACACTGTAACGGTCGAGTTCGCGTCGCTGGCCCGCTGCATAAGAAGGTTGGCAATCGGCTTTCCGACTATGTTCGATCTGCCCAACACCACGACGTGCTTGCCCTCGGTGCCGATCCCGGATCGAACGATCATCTGCTGGATTCCTGCGGGCGTAGCGGGCACGAACCGGGGCCGACCGGCCGCGAGCAGGCCCATATTGAAGGGATGAAGCCCGTCCACGTCCTTGTCGGGCGAAATGGACTCCATGACGGTGTTCTCGTCCAGGTGGTCCGGCAGCGGGAGCTGCACCAACATTCCATGAATGCTGCTGTCCTCGTTCAGCCGCTGCACCTCGCCCAGTACCTCGTTCATGGACGCCGTCGCAGGGAGCATGACCGACTCAGACACCATACCCGCCGCCGCCGCCGCGAGACCCTTGTTCCGCACGTAGACGGTGGAGGCGGGATCGTCTCCGACAAGCACCACTGCAAGTCCGGGAGCGACGTCGTGTTTGGTCCGTATCTCTTCTACGCCTTCGGCGACCTCGGCCCGTATCTCCTCGGCCATGCGCGTTCCGCTTATCACACTCGCGGTCATCGGGCGACTCTCCCCTCATCCAGTATCGGGCAGTATCAGGTGCGAACCTGTCGCAGTCTGGTAGGCATCGTCATCCCGTCATTCCGGCGAAAGCCGGAATCCAAGGGTGGCGGGGCGTCTCACGCAGGGGCTGCCTACAAATTTGGGACAGGCTCATCAGGTGCCTCAATTATAACGGGGCAATCCACTGCTGGGTATATAATGGCTGGCGACACATGTATTGAGGTCGTAAGTTGCTGATTGTGGGCGTGGACATAATCGAGATTCCCAGGATCAAGCGCGTGTTCGAGCAGTATGGCGACAGGTTTCTGCGCCGCATCTACACTGACCGAGAGATCGCGTACTGCCGAGGACGTGCGGCGCAGCTTGCAAGCCGCTTTGCCGCCAAGGAGGCGACCATGAAAGCTCTGGGAACGGGCGTGCGCGGCATCAGATGGCAGGACATCGAGGTGGTGCGCGGCCGCGGGCAGGCTCCGAGGATCGAGCTACATGGGACGGCGCAAGCAAGGGCAGCCCGTCTTGGGCTTACCGACATCGCACTCTCTCTCAGCCACTCAAGGGAGTTCGCGGTCGCATCCGTAGTCGGAGACAGCGAGAAGGGCAACATCCTGAATCGAAGATAGATCACCAGCAGGAAGAATAGCAGTGCTATACGTATCTATACTCACATCGGACAGGACCAAAGACCCGGAGCTGTGGGCCACAATCTGGCAGGGCAGCCCACCTCAAAGCATCAACCTGATCGGCGCGTACAACCTCGGCAACGACAAGAGAGTGTTCGTCTGGGAAGGTGAAGCGATCGCGGACATACAGTTTATGGACCGGTTCAACGAGGTTGGCGTGCTGGAGACCTATACCGCATTCGACCGCACAGAGGGTTGGCGCGCCGCTTTTGCCAAGGACATCGATGGGTTCAGGGAGAGGTTGGAACGCGGGAGTTCGACGGCAGCGGGGAGCGTGGAATCGGCCATCGACCTCAGGACACGAGGAATGAACGCGCCCAACCGACACGCCGCGCGGGCCACGGTCAGGGACTGGGTATCTGAACAGGAGACGAGGGGCCAGACATGAGAATAGGACTTTTCATCGGAACAATGGGGGCAGCCGACACTCTTCAGGGCCAGGTGCAGCAGTCTGCCGAGGCCGAGGCTGACGGCTTCGATAGCTTCTGGACGGCACAGGTGGCCGGTGTCGATGCGCTGACCCTGCTTGCACTGTCCGGCCCGGCGACACAGACCATAGAGATGGGCACCGCTGTCGTGCCGACCTATCCCCGGCACCCGATGGCGCTCGCCCAGCAGGCGCTTACGACACAGGCAGCCGCGGGCGGGCGGCTCCTGCTCGGAATCGGTCTGTCCCACAGACCGGTCGTGGAGGACCGCTGGGGAATGTCCTTCCATGCGCCCGCGCAGCATATGGACGAGTACCTGACCGTGCTCCAGTCCCTCATGTCCACGGGCAGCGTGGACTTCCACGGCGAGCACTTCAGCGTATCCGGAGAGATAGCGCGGATGACTGATACCCCGCCTTCAGTGTGTGTCGCCGCGCTCGCCCCCCGGATGCTGCGCATGGCGGGATCGCGCGCCGACGGCACAATAACCTGGATGGTCGGCCCACGCACGCTCGACACACACATCGTGCCCAGGATTACGTCTGCGGCTGAGAGCGCCGGACGACCTGCTCCCCGGGTCTGCGTTGGACTCCCGATCTGCGTTACCGACGACAAGCAGGAGGGATTTGAGACCGCGTCGGGACACTTCGGGCGCTACGGCGGCCTGCCCAGCTACCGGCGGATGCTGGATATCGAGGGTGTTGAAAGTCCAGCCGAGGTCGCGATCATCGGTGACGAGGCCGAGGCCGAGGCCAGGCTCAAAGCCCTCTCGTCTGCTGGAGCAACTGAGTTCCTGGCCTCGATCTTCCCAGTCGGCGACGACCCGGACGCCTCGGTCACCCGAACGCGGGAGTTTCTCAAGTCGCTCGTGGGTCGGGTGTGACCATTTGAAGATAGTCACCGCCGGTGAGATGCGTACCATCGAGGATCGATCCGAGGAGGTCGGCGTCTCGACGGACACGCTCATGGAGAACGCGGGCTTGGCTGTCGCCCGCGCTGCACGGCGCATGGCTGGGCCGCTCACGGGTGTGCCGGTTGTCACTCTCGTCGGACCTGGCAACAACGGAGCAGACGGTCTGGTAACCGCCCGACACCTGCGGCGATGGGGCGCGAGGGTCACCGTGTACGTCTGCCGTGACCGAGGCACGCCGGATCCCAAGCTGGAAGCTGCTCGTGATGCTGGTGTAAACGTCGTCGCGGCCTCGGACGATCCAAGTCTTGATCGCCTGACGTGTCTGCTCGACTCCGCTCATCTAGTGATTGACGCGATACTGGGCACCGGCAGAGCGAGACCAATCGAGGGTGTGTTCAGAGAAATACTGGGTGCCCTGGCTGCCACGAGGAAGGACACCCGCGGCGCAATGCTGCTCGCTCTGGACTTGACTACGGGCCTGAACTGCGACACCGCTGATGTGGATCCGGCATGTGTCGCTGCTGACGTTACCGTCGCACTGGGATACCCCAAGCGAGGACACTTGGACTTCCCGGGGGCGGGCTATATCGGACGCCTTGAGGTGGCTGACATCGGCATTCCGCCGGGTCTCGACGACGACCTACACGTTAGCTTGCTCACCTCCGAGTGGGCACGCTGCGCACTCCCTGAGCGTCCGGGCGACTCCCACAAGGGCACTTTCGGTCGGACAATGATCGTCGCGGGATCCCGCAGCTTCCTGGGTGCTGCGTACCTGGCGGCGGCGTCTGCCGCACGGGTCGGCGCGGGCTTGGTAACGATAGCCATACCCGCCAGCCTTGTCTCGTCGGTCGCGCCCAGAGCCGTCGAGCCGACGTTCCTGCCACTGCCGGAATCCAGCGAAGGAGTAGTGTCTCCCGATGCCGCCGAGCTCATTCTGGAAGCTTTGAGCGGATACAGCGCACTGCTCATCGGCTGCGGACTGGGGCAGGCGGAGGACACGCGGGCCATGGTCGAGCGGCTTCTGCTGTCGGGAGTCGATCTCCCCGCGACCATAGTCGATGCGGACGGGCTGAATACGCTGGCCCGAGTTTCAGATTGGAACACTCAATGGGCCTCGAACGGTGTGCTGACACCTCACCCGGGGGAGATGGCACGGCTGATCAGCGGCTCGAACTATGCCGACGACACGAGCAGGCTGGACCTGGCATGTGCGGCGGCGCGGGAGTGGGGCAAGACGGTAGTACTGAAGGGAGCGCACACCGTCGTGGCCCACGCTGACGGCTCCGCGCGACTCTCGCCGTTCGCCAATCCCGGGCTCGCCACCGCGGGGACCGGGGACGTGCTCGCGGGGGCTATAGTTGGCCTGCTGTCGCAGGGACTGGAGTTGGAGACGGCCGCGTCTCTCGGCGTCTACCTGCACGGGCTTGCGGGGGAGTCCGCACGGGAGCGGCTGGGATATACCGGCATGATTGCGAGCGACCTGCTTCCGGCGCTTCCAGTCTCGATAGCAGACCTGAGGTAGAGGCTCTATTGGCACAGCTACGCGGTCCTGAACGCGCCCGCTACGTGGCCAGCATGTTCTCCCGTATCTCGCGGCGTTACGATCTGCTCAACACTGTCATGTCGGGCGGACGTCACCATGCCTGGCGACGGAAGGCGACGGCAATGGCGGTTGAGGGAATGTCAGGTAGAGCGTTGGACGTTGCGACCGGCACTGGAGACTTCGCGTTCGACCTCGCCCGGTGTGCCGAGGTCACGTCCGTAGTGGGGCTGGACTTCACACGCGACATGATGACCCTCGGTGTAACCAAGGGGGCTCGTCAGGGTGTCGGATCGTCGGTGTCGTTCACCGAGGGCGACGCGCACGAGTTGCCATTCGCTGACGACAGCTTCATGTGTGCGACCGTCGGATTTGGCATACGCAACTTCATCGATGTGCCGAAGGCCCTGCGGGAGATGGCCCGTGTTGTTTCGCCTGGTGGCAGGGTCGTGTCGCTTGAGATCGTACGGCAGGACGGCAGAGACCCCATCAGTGCAATGGCGCGTCTGCACTTCCGGTATGCGACCCCCTGGCTCGGCGCTTTGCTGGCCGGAGACCGCGAAGCATACACCTACCTGCCGCAGTCGGCGCAGGGGTTCATGTCCGCTGACGAGCTTACCGGCGCCATGACCGACGCCGGACTCAAGGTCACTCACTGCGTGAAGCTCGCGCTGGGAACTGCCGTCATCCACGTCGGTCAAAAATGTTAGGATAAACGCGCACATCATCAGGAGACGCATTTAATGACCACACAAGTAGATCCAGGACTTCAGAGCGTAATAGACAACATACAGGTGATCGCGGCCTCAGAGGGCGGGTCGATTCGATTCATCGATTCTCGAGGCGGCAAACTCACGATTGAGTACACGCCCGGAGTCAACGAAGAGTGCCCTGAATGCGTCCCCACGCACGACCTGATCGAGATGATGGTCAAGTCGTCCGCAGGCATCCTCGCGCCGTACATCAGCGAGGTCGAGGTTAGGTAGGTCACACTCCGTGCGGAGACGCCGGCCTATCTGCTCTCGACAAGCCGTCCGGACAGGTACTTGTGAATGACGCTGGACAGGAGGGTTTGATAGGGAATTCCTTCCTCTCTGGCCTTGACGTGCGCCAGGTTGAAGTCGCGTTCGGTCATTCGTAGATTCACCCGCCGAGTCTTGTTGAACGTGTTGCGAGCGGCCATACGCGCAGCGACGATCTCACGCTCGGCGTCCGGCGCTGAACGTAGCGTCCCCAGCTCGAAGTGCTCCAGAATCTCCCGCTCTTCTGCGTTCAGGCTATCATCCATCTCTTCTTTCCCTCCATCTGCCGTAGTCTCTGGTGGCCTTGCGGCTGGGGATAACGGTCTTCAGGAAGCGTGTGCCGTCTGCCTCTGTCACGAACGGCACTAGGTAAAGGTACTCGTCAATCTCCACAACGTAGATGAGCTGACCTGGATACCGACGGTGGTTTGGGTGATCCACCACATCCACAAGGCCGCCGAGTTCTATGGACGCCACGACACGCTCGAAAGAGACTCCTCTCTGCTCTATGAGCTGTCGATTCTTCTCATCACTCCATTCAAACCCGTGATCCATGTTGCTATTATCGCACAATGTGTGCACTTTAGACACGGACTTAAAGACGCGCGGATGTCTGAATTAATCCGGGCGCACCTGCCGTGGGCACCGCTCACAAGAGTCTCTTCTGAGGGGATTCCTTGTGCGTCGCCAAGCCGCTCGCGTAGGAGACGCGCAAGCGTATCGTTGATTATTGCGGTCGGCGGCTGGCATGGTTGTTAGTCCGTACTTAGTGATCCGCGCAGACCGGCTACACCAACTCCAGGTACTTCAGGCCCGAGCCGGTGTTCAGTAGCAGGATTCGCTGGTCGGCCCCGAGCTGTTCGGCAGCCAGCAGCTTTTCGAGCGCTGCGGCCGTTGCTGCGCCCTCTGGGCATATGAACATCCCCTCAAGTTGCGCCACCTTGCCCATGTAGTCGAGAATTTCGTCGTCGCTGACTGTCAGTGCGCCGCCGCCGCTCTCCCGTATGGACCCAAGGATCAGGTAGTCCCCGATTGCCGCTGGCACCCGGATGCCCGCCGCGACCGTCTGAGCATCTTGCCAGGGCTCCGCGAACTCCGTGCCCTGCTCGAACGCTCGCACTATCGGAGCGCATCCCTCGGACTGCACCGCGAACATCCTCGGTCTCTCGCTGCCTATCCAGCCCATCGTCTCCATTTCGTCGAACGCCTTCCACATTCCGACGATTCCGGTGCCGCCGCCTGTCGGGTAGATGATCGCGTCCGGCAGCGTCCAGCCAAGCTGCTCGGCGATCTCGTAGCCCATAGTCTTCTTCCCTTCTACCCTGTAGGGCTCTTGGAGCGTGGATATGTCGAATAGGCCCTCTTCTGCGGCGCGCTCGCGGCTCATGACGCCGGCGTCGCTGATAAGGCCGTCGATCAGGGTGAGCTCGCCGCCGGTGATGACGACCTCTTTCTGGTTCGCTTCGGGCGCGTCTTTGGGCATGACCACGTAGGAGTCGATGCCGCCCTTTGCCGCGTAGGAGGTCATCGCACCGGCTGCGTTGCCAGCCGACGGCATCGTGATCTTGGTGATACCCAGCTCCTTGGCTTTCGAGACGGCAGCCGACAGTCCACGTGCCTTGAACGAAGCGGTTGGGTTTACACCCTCGTCCTTGATGAGAAGGTCCGAGCACCCCATCGCAGGCCCAAGCCGCTCGGCATGGAACATTGGCGTGAACCCCTCGCCGAGAGTGATCACGTTCGCTTCGTCACGTATCGGCATGACCTCGAAGTAGCGCCACATGTTCGCAGGGCGCTCCTTGAGCATGTCCCGGTCCAGGGCCGAAGCCGCGGCTTCAAGGTCGTATCGCGGATACAGGACCTTGCCGCACTCGGCGCAGAGGCGCTGGGGCTCGTCAGCCGAGCACTCGGCGTGACAGTAGGTGCATTCGAGGTTTGTCAGGTAGCTGCGCATATCTCTTCCAGTCTTGCTAAAGTGTGCTTTCTGCTGTCGGCCAATGGTCGGGCAGCAGCGCAGTCTTCACGTCCGGGTCTCTGGTGGTGGGTACTTCTCAAGCCACCAACGTGCGATCTCGGTACGCCGTGCGAACCACACGTCCTGGAACCCTGTCGCGTATTGTAGAAAATCCCTCAGTGCCGCGGCGCGAGACGGCCGGCCGACGATCCGGCAGTGCAGTCCGATGTTCATCATCTTCGGAGACTCTGCCCCTTCTTCGTAGAGCAGGTCGAAAGTGTTCTTGAGGGTCTCGTAGAAGTCGGAGGGGCTGTTCATACCACCTCGCCAGAAGCGCGTGTCGTTGACCTCGAGCGAGTAGGGGACGACCAGCCACGGATTGCCGTGGACTTCTACGTAGTAAGGTATATCGTCAGCGTACGAGTTCGAGTCGTATAGGAAACCGCCCTCTTCGACGACCAACTCGCGGGTATTCAAGCTCGGACCGTACCGAGTGTACCAGCCGAGCGGGCGCACTCCCGTCGTTCGCTCGATAGACTCGACCGCCTTGCGAATCGCCTCGCGCTCGGCGTCGCGGTCCATCCGGTAGTACTCTTCCCATCGGAAGCCGTGCCCGAAGACCTCGTGGCCCTGATCTACGATTGCCGGTCCGACCTCCGGGTTGCGTTCCAACGCGAGGGCGCAGCAGTAGAATGTCGCGGGCACGTCGAATCGCTTCAGCACTCTCATGACCCGCCATACGCCGACACGACTGCCGTACTCGAAGAAGGACTCGTTTGCGAGGTCGCGCTCGTCAAGTGGAAGTGGAGAGGGAACTTCGCTGTTGCTCTCGCGATGCGGGTCGCCGTCCAGCAGCGAATACTCGGATCCCTCCTCGTAATTCACGACCAACGAAATTGCGATGCGGGCGTCGTTCGGCCACTCGACACGGGGTGGGTGCTGGCCGTAGCCGATGAAATTCCGGGGGGTGTCGTTAGAAGCTGGAGTCGTCGTCTGAGTCGTCCTCTTCCGCCTGACCGGTCACTTCTCGCAGGAACTGCTCGACGCCAGGAGGCAAGTCCTGCCCTTCTTCCTCTTCTTCTTGTTGTCCGCCTTCTACCAGCACGCGATCATAGTAGGATTCCAGTCTGCCGATGAGTGAACGGACCTCGGGATTGTTCTCGACCGCCCGGTTGACGTCCTCGTACTGGCGACGCCCGCGCTCCCGGTCCGCGAGCGAGGCGGGCAGGTCGAACATGGCGGTGAGGATCTCGACAATCCTGGCCGCTCCCATGTGGTCTTCGTCGAGCTGCATGTACTGCGGCAGGTGGGCCATCAGGCTGGTCGTCGGAGTCTCGCCCTGTGTCACGAGATCGGCGACCATATTCACGATCGAAGTCGGGCCCTGGTACGTGCTCCTGCGCTGCGACACCAGTCCGGCTGCCTTGGCCGCCTGATCGTCGTCCATTGTCCCCGTTACCAGCAGCGGCCTCGTGTGCGGTACGGAATCGTACATGCCTCCGATCCTGCAGTACTCTCGCACGTCGAAGTGCGAAAGCACGTCGGAGATCGAGCGACAGTACACTTCACCGAACGCGTGCGGCTCCCTTATGTGCAGGAATATGTAGTCGCGGTCGGTGGCGTCGTCGTGTGCGTGGTGGATGATCGTATTGGGAGTGGTGAAGACCCGCTGACCGTTGACCGTTCTCATACGTGGCCGGTACCTGGTGAAGTCGAAGAACTTCCCAGGCTCTACAAGCCTGCCCAACTCCTGCGCTCCAAGGTGGCGCTGGAGGATGTTGAGCGAGAGCGTTCCGACCCTGCCCACGTCTATCCACGGCCTGAGCATGGCGATCGCAATTGGACGCCTCAACTCGGGCACAGGGTCTCTGAGTTCGAATTCACCTATTCTCATTACTCTATCGTGCCAAAATTGATCCGATTCCGCAAGTCCGACACCATTGACTACGATACGTCTCGACTATAGGATTCTGTAGCTAAACAAGCAGCCTGGGGAGTTGGTCGCATGCGTAAACACGCGCTTGAAGGCGTTCGGGTCGTCGATTTCTCTTGGATCGTGGCAGGTCCGACGTGCACACGAATCCTCGCGGACTTCGGTGCGGAAGTCATCCGCGTCGAGAATGAACAGACGATGGACTACACGCGCAACTCCATGGCGCCGCCGGGTGCGAACAGCCCAAACATGGGCGGCTTGTTCAATAACCTGAACCGCAACAAGCTGGGGGTCACCATCAACGTGATGCACCCCAGTGGTATGGAATTGCTTCACGATCTCATCGCGGTGTCGGACATCGTCGTAGAAAACTTCAGCGCAAGCGTCCTCAAACGGTGGGGGCTTGACTACGAGGCCCAGCGCCAGATACGGCCCGACATTATCTACGCGAGCATGTCCGGTTTCGGTCATACGGGGCGTGACAATAAATACGTAACCTGGGGACCCACCGCGCAGGCACTCTCCGGTCTCACGTACATGTCGGGGCTCCCTGGAGAGGACCCCGCCGGCTGGGGGTTCTCGTACATGGACCACACAGGAGGCTTCTACGGTGCGCTGGCGTGCATGAACGCGCTCCACCACCGGAACCGCACCGGAGAGGGGCAGTGGATCGACCTCTCTCAAGTGGAGGTGGGAATGGCGCTGACCGGCACAGCTATTCTCGACAAGACCGTGAACGGGAGAGACTTCCGCCGGCCGGGCAACCCCGCGGGTAACAGGGCCCCGAACTACAAGCTCGCGCCCCACAACACCTACCGGTGCAAGGGGGAAGACCGCTGGTGTGTAATTACTGTATTCGACGACGCAGAGTGGAGCGCATTCGTGGAAGCGATCGGCGCGCCCGAGTGGACCTCGGACGAGCGGTTCGCCACCAATAAAGGTCGTTACGACAACCAGGACGAGTTGGATAGCCTGATCGAGACATGGACGGTCCAACGCACTCCGCACGAGGTGTTTTACGCGCTCCAGGCCGCCGGCGTTGCCGCGGGAGCGGTGCAGACGCCGAAGGATAAGATCGAGGACGATCCTCAGCTCAGACACCGCGAGTTCCTGCCTGAAGTCGAGCATCCAGAGTTGGGCGTGAGCAAGTATGAGGGAGAGCCGATGCGTCTCTCCCGGTCTCCCTGGGAGCTCCGGCGCTCGTCGCCTCTCTTCGGCGAGCACTCGCTGCACATCTTCGGCGAGCTTCTCGGAGTTCCTGAAGAGGAGATCACCGACTTGATGGTCGAGGGGGCAATTTGATGAACAGCAGCCAAGGGGCACTCTCGGACCTGACGGTTCTGGACCTCTGTGACGAAAAGGGCCAGCTCATCGGCAAGCTGATGGGAGAGATGGGCGCGAGGGTGGTCAAGATCGAGCCGCCCGGAGGCGATCCCGCTCGCAACATTCGCCCTTTCCGCAACGATGTACCTGATCCCGACCAGAGTCTTCACTTCTGGGCGTTCAATACCGCCAAGGAAGGCGTCACGCTCGACATAGAGCGACCTGACGGCCAGAAGGTGCTCAAGAAACTGGCAGCCAAGGCCGATGTATTGCTGGAGAGCTTCGATCCCGGCTACATGGACACCCTGGGACTCGCGTATTCAGACCTGAGCGCCATCAACCCTGAGCTGATAATGACGTCGCTCACGGGATTCGGCCAGGACGGTCCGTACCGCGACTACAAGACATCGGACCTCGTGGCGATGGCGATGGGCGGCGTAATGCACAGCTGCGGCTACGACGACCTGCCGGGAGCGCCCCCGATCAGGCCCAGCGGCGGACATGGGTACATCATAAGCTGCAACTATGCCACTCTCGGCACGCTCATGGCCCTCAACTGGCGCGACATGACTGGCGAGGGGCAGCACGTTGACGCCTCTATCCACGAAGCCTGCTCGTGTACGACAGAGGCTGCGATGCCCACGTACATCTACACAAAGGAGCTGGTCAAACGGCAGACCGGCAGACATCATGGCGTTCAGCCGACGCCAAAGACGTTGTGTCCGACGGCCGATGGCAGGTACATCAATGTCTTCGCTGTCTTCACAAGCCTCGACCAGTGGCTGACCCTGGTCAAGTGGATGGACGAGGCAGGTATGGCCGAGGATTTGATTGATCCGAGGTATCGCGACATGGCGGCCATGCGACTGAGGGTAGGCCCCGAAGTCGATCACGCCTTCGTAGTCGTGAAGAAGTTCATCGCGGCACGCAACGCTGAGGAGATATACCGCGGCGCCCAGGGCCGGAAGTTCCCATGGGCCATAGTCCGGTCACCGGAGGAGACACTCGAAGACGCCCACTTCGCCGAAGACCGCGGCTTCTTCGCGGAAGTCGAACACTCTGAGCTGGGCGAGACCTACACCTACGCCGGTCGCCCGTACATCATGAACGGCACACCCTGGCGGACATTCAGAAGCCCGCTGCTTGGGGAGCACAACGACCGGGTCTATGGCGAAGAACTCGGCATGTCGTCTGGCGAGATCGAACGGCTCCGCGCCGACGGGGTGATCTGATCAGTTCATCCTGATCCCGCCGTCAACGTTGATCGCCTGGCCCGTGATGTTCTTTGCGTCGTCGGAGGCCAGGAACGCGGCGAGCTTGCCGATATCCTCTGGGGTCTGCTCCCGCTTCATGGGCATCGTCTGATCGACAACGGTCTCGAAAAGCTCGCGTCCGTCCATACCCTGTACATTGGTGTGCGTCTGTGTTGAGCCCAGCCTCGATCGTCGTTGGGCTATCGCCTGCCACATGGGGGTCCACAGCAGTCCGGGGCATATCGCGTTGACGGTTATCCGGTGATCGGCGAGCTGGAATGCGTTGGACTGCGTCCAACTGATCGCAGCGGCCTTAGATGTGGAGTAGTGAGGGATGTCCGGGCTGCCCTGCCTTCCGGCAATGGAGGCGATATTGATGATGCGACCGGAACCGCGTTGAATCATATGATCCTGCACTGCCTCCGTGGTCATCACCATTCCCCGTACGTTCACTTGGAAGGTCTCGTTCCAGTCGTCGTCCGAAGACGAGTCCCGCTCCCACATGCCCCTGGCGCCGATGATTCCGGCGTTGTTCACCAGGATGTCGATTCGGCCAAGCTGGTCGAGGGTGCTAGCGGCCGCTGCATCGATGGACGACCTGTCGGTCACATCCATCGCCATTGAGGTGGCCCGACAGCCCTTCTGCCTGACCTCTTCCGCCACCTGCGCTGCGTTGTCCGCGATCAGGTCGGCCACCGCGACGTCTGCCCCCTGCTCCGCGAGCGCGAGACTGATCCCACGTCCGATTCCCCGACCGCCGCCGGTAACCAACGCCACTCTGCCTGAAAGGTCTGCCAACATGATCTCTTACTCCAATGTGAACTCAGTTTCTGGTCCTGAGCTTCCGGCCCGGCTTTCGTATCGAACGGCTGCCCAATCGTACTGCAAGAGTCGGCAGGAATCTGGAACTAGTCCGACCTCAGCCTCCTAGGATCGAGTCTTCTGGGGTCGATTAGGCCGGATTCTATGTCAGCCTACCAGGGCTGCCATTGCCCTCTTGTCAGTGCCGACGATCAGACCGCCCTCCCCGGTTAGGATCAGCGGACGCCGGATCAGCCTGGGTTCATCGACCATTAGTTGGAGCAACCGGTCATCTCTGAGGTCGTCACGGTTGAGCCCCATCTTGCGGTAAGACGGCGATCTCCATGAGAAGATGTCTGAGACAGGCCGCGTCCCGATGATCTCCCGAAGCTCCTCAACCGTGAATGGATCTGCGAAGAAGTCGCGCTCGTCGAATTCGATCCCACCCTGCGAAAGCTCCGCTTTCACTCTTCGGCAGGTGCTTCAACGCTTCCAAGTATAGTACGTCGCAGACATGGGCAATTCCACCTCTCATTTTGGAGATTACCCGGTCAGCATATCCCGCATTTGGCTGGAAGTGCCAGAAGAAAGACTACCACTCTTCAACGCGAATCAGGTTGCCGACCTCCGCTACGGTATCCAGCGCTTCTAGCTCGAGGATTGCCTGTTGCATCCCGGCCTCGTTCGCCCGGTGGGTCATCAGGACGATCTCCGCGCGCTGTGCGACTTCGTCGGTCTCCTTCTGGATCGCTGACGCGATGGAGATGTTGTGCTCAGCGAACACGCCTCCGACCTGCGCCAGCACACCCGGACGGTCCGCGGCGGTTAGCCGGATGTAGTATCTGGTCTCCAGTTCGGAGATAGGCCTGACCGCTCCCGTAACAGCAGCGCCGGCGTCGTTGCCTTGGTCGTCACTCTCAGTCGGGCTGGAGTCGCTCACCCCGGCGTTGATGTCCCGGGCTATATTGACTACGTCCGCGATGACCGCACTCGTGGTCGGCATCGCGCCCGCGCCTGCGCCGTGAAACAGCAATTTACCCGCGAGGTCGGTCTGGATTTCGACGGCGTTGAGGACGCCGTTCACCTTGGCTAACATCGCGTCCTCTCGGACGAGCGCCGGATGCACCCTTGCCTGGACCGCCCCCCTGTCTGCCGACGCGATACCCAGCAGCTTTATCGCGTATCCCAACTCCCGCGCGTACTGGAAGTCCCTGGCCGTGAGGCGAGTTATGCCCTCGTGGAAGACGTCATCGTCGGTGACACGTTCTCTGAAGCCGAGAGTAGCGAGGATTGCGAGTTTGTAAGCTGCGTCTATGCCCTCGATATCGTTGGTGGGATCGGCCTCAGCGTACCCGAGACGCTGCGCCTCGGCGAGAGCGTCGCCGAAGTCGGCGCCATCCTGCTCCATTCTTGTCAGGATGTAGTTGGTCGTTCCGTTGATGATTCCGTGAATCGTGACTATATCGTTCGCGACCAGGTCTCTCATAAGAGGAGCGATGATCGGGGTTCCGCCTGCTACTGCTGCCTCGAACAGAACACGCACGCGCTGCTGCCGCGCGTACTTCTGGATGTCGAAGCCGTGTCTCGACATGACCTCCTTATTGGCGGTCACGATGTGCTTGCGGCGGGACATCGCTTTGAAAATGTACTCGCGGGCGGGCTCTTCTCCGCCGATCAGCTCGACCAGTATGTCGACTTCAGGGTTATCCAGAATGTCGGAGGCATCGGTTGTAATCAGCCCGTCAGGAACATCGATCGCCCTGGGTCGTGAAGGGTCTCTCACCAGAACGCCCTTGATCTCGACAGGGCACCCGACCATGTCTCCCAAATGGGACTGCTTCTGGTTGATGATCTGTGCGACGCCGCCCCCGACGACACCCATACCGAGCAGACCGATTCCGATGGAAGCTCTATTCACAATCAGGCCGAGCCTAGAGTCCGCTCAGGATATTTTGCAACGGGTTTGCTACCGGAGTCGGGGTCGTGGAGGCGCTGATACGAAGCTGCTGGATGAACCAGGCGTAGATGTCGGAGTTGAAAGTGGCGTAGACGTCATGGTTCTGTCGCTCTTGGTTGACCCATATTTGCAGGGCGCGCGTCTTTAGGGTCTCGCGATTGCGGCGACTGACCTCGCGATTCCCGTCCCGTTCCGAGACCAGGAAGAAGTAGACTGACTGGGGGTTTGCCACGTTAGGGGTGGGTTTGGAAATCGTGCCGGGTTCGAGATTCCAGAACTTGTCCTCGTAATCTTCGTGGATTCCGAGTGGGGTCCATCCAAGATCTCCGGCGGACTGATAGGTATCGGGGTCGCTCGAAAACTCGCGCGCTATCGCCCTGATCACGCCCCGGATGTGTTCGGGGCTCTTGTTATCGCCGATCGAGTCAGCCAACTTCGTCTGCATCACGTCGATCTCGTCGTTTACCCCCATGCCGATGCGGTGCAGATACACTTGCTCGTCGAACGCTGGTACCTGATCGCCCACGAACTGGCGGTATTTCTCCCTGAGGATGGACTTGCGCACCAGATCGCGATGCTCTCCCTCGCTGACCTGAGCCTGGTTCAGGAACTGCCTGTGTCGCTCGTGGAATTCGCGCTCGATCTGGGCGTCCGACTTGCCGAGAGACTCGTCAGCCGATGGAGCGATCCTGGATCGGATCGCGTTGTCTATCTCGTCACGAGAGACGGATATTCCGTCCGAAGGCGCGGCCTGAGAGATTACTTCGTTCTCGACGATAAGCTGCAGCGCCTCGAAAACGTCATCGCTTGTCCGCAGGCCCTGCTGCGTGGCGGCCAGCTCCATCGATCGCTGCCTGAGTCTTAGCAGCTTGACCATGTCGCCGCGCGTAATGACCACATCGTCAACACGGACGACTAACTGCTGCGGGGGCAGAACGAAGATTATGACGTATCCGGCGATTATGATGCCCGTGATGATAAGCAACAACGCGCCGATTATAATGAGCGCAAGTCTGCGACGGCGCCGCTCTTCGGGAGTGCGCTCCGCCGCTATCCTGCGGCTGTCTCTTCTCACCGCCCGTCTGGACGGTACCTCCTGAGCTTCGTCAACCACTTTGGACGCTGCGTTCTACCTCGACCACCGGATGGGAGGACCATCGTGGTCGGGGCTGAATGGGATCAGTGCTAGATGCCGGGCGCGCTTGATGGCAGTTGCCAGGGCACGCTGGTGCTTGGAACAGACACCGGTCTTGCGCCGAGACTCGATCTTCCAGCGGTCGGTCATGTATCGGCGGAACCGATCGGTGTCCTTGTAGTCGATGAACTCGATGTGATCGACGCAGAAGCCGCAGATCTTTCGACGGCTGTAGTAGCGCGGTCTGCCGCGCCTGCCACCGCCACCGAATCGGCCCCCTCCCCCTGGTCGTCCACCGGGTCTGCCGCCGCCACCGGGTCGTCCGCCCGGAGGTCCCGAACCACCCGGCCTTGATCCACCGGGTCGCGATCCAGCCGCGCCCGGTGGCCTGGAACCAGTTGATGGTGGTCTGCTGGTCTGTGTCGTCATATTCACTCACCTTATCTACGTCGTTTGGACTTTGGTTGGTTTCTATCGGGCCGGCGGCGGAGGCGAATTCACTTAGTGCGATCACCTGCTGTTCGCCGGGGTGAGTTGATTTGGTTTCTTTTACGTTGCTACCAGGGCAGGTCGTCCTCGTCGTCCGGGCCGGGAGGCGGCGGGCCGCCGTATCCGCCAGGATCGCCGGAAGTCTGTCCACGGGGATCAAGGAACCGGACTTCCTGCGCGCGTATCTCATTGCTGAATCGGGTCTGACCATCCTGTCCCTGCCAGGACCGACTGCTAAGCGAACCCTCGACGTACACCTTGCTGCCCCTTGTCAGGTACTGGTTGGTGATTTCCGCTAGCTTTCCCCAAGCGCTGACTCCGAACCACTCGGTCTCCTCCCTCTGCTCCCCGTCCCTTGTTTTGTACCTCCGGGTTGTAGCCACCCGGAAATTGGTTACAGCGTCGCCGCTCGGCATGTAGCGCATCTCTGGGTCTGATCCCAGATTGCCGATAATCAGGACCTTGTTCATGCTCATAGCCTGACTCCTGGCATCTTATACCTGTCGCTATTCGCCGGCCTTGGGTTGTTCGGCGCTATCTTCGTCCTGCATAGGGGACGTGGGTTCGGCGCTAGCCTCAGCCTGCGCAGAGGTTGTGGGTTCGGCGCTAACCTCAGCCTGCGCAGAGGTCGTAGGTTCGGTGCTATCCTCAGCCTGCACAGGGGACGAGGGTTCGTCGCTAGCCTCAGCCTGAACAGGGGCTGACTGACCGGCTTCCGACCCGGCGGTGTCCTCTTCGCTCGATTGTGCAGATTCGGCGGCCCTAGCGGCAGCCGCGGCCGCAACCTCAGCCACTCTTCGGGCCTCTTCGCGCTCTCTAGCCTCGCGCTCTGCGGTCGCTCTGCGCTCGGCCTCCTGCCTTGCAGCGCGCTCGCGCTCCGCCTGCTTTTCCATCGCGGCGAGATCGGACTGATCTAGCCTGAACACCAGGTGCCTGAGAACGTCCTGTGACGAGTTCAGCGTGCCATCAAGCTCTACGGCGACCTGTGCGTCCATCTTGCAACGGGCTATGAAGTAGTTGCCCTCAATGAACCGCTGGATCGGGTAGGCGAGCCTCCTGATTCCCCAGTTGTTCTGTTCGGCAACGCTTCCTCCCCCGTCGGAGATAAGGTTCGTTATTCTACCAACCGTCTCAGCAGCCTCGGCTTCCGTAGCCTCTGGGCTGAGGATCATTACCAACTCGTAATCGCGCATCCGTACCGAAGTCAAACCAAATACTCCTGAAACCTGCGAGGGGATATCCAACAAATTATAGCACGCGCCTTTAGCGGGCAACAACGAACTGCTGGCGCGTCGAAGTGCTTGATGGATGTACACTGGTCTCTGGGTGTTGAGACCGCTACTCAGTCACCGAGACTCTGTTGTCGAGAGGAGACTTTCATGCCAGATACAGCGGACGCGGTAGTAATCGGTGGTGGTGTGATGGGATGCAGCATCCTGTTCAACCTCGCTCAGCGCGGCGTAACCGATACCGTGCTGCTCGAACGCGACGTGCTCGCGTCCGGGTCCACCAGCAGGTCTCAGGCGATTCTGAGAATGCACTACTCAAACGAGGTCACGACACGTCTCGCCTGGGACAGCCTCGCCATCTTCCGTGACTTCGAGGAGCTGGTCGGAATGTCTTCCGGGTACACCAGGACGGGCTACTTCGTCATCGTCGGGCCGGAGGACAGGGAGGCGATGGAGGGCAACGTCGCAATGCAGCGGTCCGTGGGAGTCGATACGTCGCTGGTGACCGCCGAGGACGTTCGTGAGATAGCTCCGATGGTGCAGACATTCGACGGAGAGTCGTTCGCCTACGAACCAGACTCGGGTTACGCGGACCCGTACTCGGTGACCACAGGCTACGCCAACGCCGCCCGCGACAGGGGCGCCCGCGTGCTGGCCGGCTCGCCCGCGACCGGGGTCGAGGTAACCGGTGACCGAGTGACCGCCGTCCTCACCTCCGAGGGACGGATCGAGACGCCTATCGCGGTCGTTGCAGCCGGTCCGTGGTCAGGTCCGTTCCTGGAGTCCATTGGCGTGGAAGTCGATCTTCGTCCGATAAGGCACCAGGTCATCATGCTCAGAAGGCCCCAGGACATAGTGCCTGACCACCCCATAATCGGCGATGTTGTGAACGACATGTCTCCCCGCCCGGACGCGGGCAACCTGACCCTCATCGGCGTCGGGGAGGACGAGCCCGCCGAACCCGACAGCTACAACCAGGGCGTGGACATGTCCATGGTGGAGCAGACCTTCGAGAAGCTGACGAAGCGCATGCCCGGTATGGCGCAGGCGCTCTTCCGAGGAGGCTGGAGCGGCCTGTTCACGACCACGCCGGACTGGCACCCGGTTCTGGACCGAGTCGATGGCATCGAAGGTCTCTACCTGGCCGTCGGATTCAGCGGACACGGCTTCAAGCTCTCGCCGATGATCGGCGTAGTCATGTCGGAGCTGATCGTCGACGGTCGGGCAAGTAGCATAGACATTTCGCAGCTTGGGCTGGACCGCTTCGAGCAAGGCCAGCACATGTGCTCCCGCTACTCGATGCAGGTGCTTGCCTAGCTGATTATCAGTCGTCCACCTCGATGATTACTTCGATCTCGACGGGGATGTCGTTTGGAAGCCCTGCCATGCCGACCGCCGACCTGGCGTGGCGGCCCTTGTCGCCGAACACATCGACCAGGAGATCGGAGCACCCGTTGATCACTGCGGGCTGCTGGTTGAATTCTGGATCGCTGTTCACCATGCCCAAGAGCTTGACCACGCGCCCGACTTTATCGAGGTCTCCGAGCTCTCCCTTCATACGCGAGATGATATTGATTCCGGTCAACCTCGCGGCTTCGTAGCCCTCCTCGGTTGTGAGGTCGCGTCCGACCTTGCCGGAGGGAGCCGTGCCGTCTGGACGGTTCGCCGGTCCCAGACCGGAGAGGTACAACAGATTTCCGGTTCTGACCCCCGGCACGTAGTTGGCAATCGGCGGTGGAGTGTCCGGCAACTCGATACCCAGCTCCTCAAGCCTTGCTTCGATTTCGGCCATGTTCGTCTCCTCTACAGAACTCGTCGCGGACCGTTCGGGTAACAGACCCCGATGGCACGCTGGATTGTACAACACGGTCAATCGCAGCGGTGTGACAGCGGCATCGGGCTCGCCCTGCAAACCACCACATGCGTCCGATCCTGTTATTATGTCGGAAATTCTACGAACACCGTGCGGGAGGGCTGCAACTATGTCAGGCATGATAGGCACGATCAGGCTGCGGAGAGTCAATCACCTCACATATTGTGTCAAAGACAAGGAGCGCGCCACGAAGTTCTGGGTCGACGTTCTGGGCGTCAAGGAGATACCCAGTATGGTGGACTCCGATCACATAGTATGGCTCCAGCTCCCAAGCGGCACGATGGTGCATTTGATCGAGAGCGAGGTTGCGCCCTCGGTGCCCTCCCACCACGGCGCGTTCGAGGTGGAGGACATTGAGGAAGCGCAGAAGTACATGCACTCCCACAACGTCGAGACGACGGACATCACCACCCGTCATGACGGACAGCGTGTCTTCTTCATCGAAGACACCGAGGGCAACCGAATCGAGATATGCACCAAGTCCGGATTCGGTGTGTTGGTGTAGATGCCCGAGATCGCCTGTTCAACGCCGTGAGGTGTGAGAAATGACCTCAGACCAGACAACCCAACAGGAAGAACGCTGGCCGGACATACGAGCCAGATCGCGAACATTTTATGATGCGCCCCTGCTTGAGGACTTGGACGCGCTGAACGCTAAGGTCGCTTTCGTCGGGATGCCCTTCGACCAGGGCACGTTCGGACGACCCGGCGCGCGATTCGGCCCGGACGCCGTCCGAGACGCCCGAGGCTACTCGTACATCGGCTACGGCGGGATGCAGTTCGACCAGCAAGCCGCCGGCTACTTCGACTCAGACCGCGGGACGGAGCTGCTCAAGGGCGTCACGATGGCCGACTGTGGCAACATCACGGTCGTCCCATCGGACGTGCTCGACAACTTCCAGAAGCTGACAAACGTCGTTGAGAGGATCGTGTCGAAGTCGGCGATGCCTGTCGTAGTGGGTGGCGACCACGCCATCACCTTCCCGGTCGTGCGCGGGCTGTCGGCCTTCGAGCCCCTCGACGTCGTCCACTTCGACGCCCACATGGACTACTCTCACGAGACCCAGGGGGTGCTCTACACTCACGGCAGTCCCATCAGACGCTGCCGCGAGATGTCGTTCGTCCGCAACATCAGCTCAATCGGCATCCGAAAGGAGAGCCGCAAGGTCTATGACGAGGCGATAGCTGACGGCAACCTCGTCGTAACCACCCGCAGGTTCAAAGAGCTGGGAGCCGAGGCCGCGATGGATCTCGTGCCTGAGTCCGATAACCTGTACGTTACGATAGACATCGACGTGCTCGACCCAGCCCATGCACCCGGTACCGGCACGCCCGAGGTATGGGGCCTCTACTACGAGGAGCTTCGCGACGCCCTGGTCCACCTTGCCCGCAACCACAGGGTAGTAGCCTTCGATATCGTCGAGGTAGCGCCCCCGTACGATCACGCTGACCTGACCTCTATGGTCGCCGCGAGGCTGATAGTCGACTTCCTATCGGAGATCTTCCCGCCGGAAGACTAGGCAATCCCTCGCGCCCCGCGTGGGGCCAGAAAGTGAAAGAGGCGGACACGAACGTCCGCCCCCTTGATTTCACGCCGTTCCCAATGACCCTGGGGCGAACCTCCCTACCTTCAGAGGCTTCCCTCCTCCGACGGGACTTCTCGCCCAATTACTGGGGCCTCCGCAGTAGTGCGGGAATCGAACCCGCCTGTCCACCAGTATCTTGGCCCCGAAGCCCAGCATCAACCTTCCGGCCCGCCTCACGTTCAGTTTGAGAGCTTTCTGAATGCTCCGTGGACGCCCGGCTCATCGCCGGGGATGCTGACACCTTAACCCTGCGTAGCGGCTTATTCAGTCACAGGGCCTTTGAAAACGGATCGGCAGTATGAACGATTCTCGGACGCTGCGTCAAGAGCAATTCAATCTATATTAGAATTATTCCAATTACGTCGATCACCCCAGTAGTTCCCGCCGTATCTCTTCGAGCCTTGCGCGCTCCTCTAGTGTAGCCTCTTCGAACACTTCGCCCTTCCGCCGTATCGAGCCCGTGAAGTTCGGCGGCCTCTTCTCCAGGAATGCTGCGCGACCCTCGTCGCCGTCTCCGGTCATCTGGGTCAGCAGAGCGTTCATGAGTGACTGGACGCGCCAAGCCTCGGTCACCGGGATGTCGCGGAACCTCAGCACCAGCTCCTTCATCAGGGCAGAAATTCATTTATGCTTGCTCAAAGCAAGGCTATGATGGTCACGTAACCGACGACTTGTTCGCCACCAACATAATTGGGTTCTTTCAAGACTACCTAGCTGACGCGGGGATGAGGGGATACTTTTTGGCTGTAACAAGCCACGAATTGCAACCGTCCACGCTTCGCCCGGGCGCTCTGGAGACATCTGAATGGATTCTCGAATACAGAAGGGGCCAATTCCTCCACAATGACTCTAGATACGGTAACCAACAAACAGCCGGATGGTGGGTTAACTTCAACGAAGACTACCAGACGATACCGGTCAGTCTGACGTTCAGACATGATAGGTACGGGAGCGTAGGTTACAACTTTGTGCAGGTACCGGTTCCCAATGTGCTATTAGGCTTCGAGGCTGCGCTCACCCAGTGTCGAAAAGAACTTATCGCCCGTGCGGACACAAAGGTGTAGGACTTTGTGCATCGGCAGAACATTGCTATCTCTGAAGCCAAGATCGCGGGTGCGAAGGCTCGCAAGGCCTATTACGAGTCCCAGATGGAGCCGCTCCAGACACAGATCGAGGAACTGAAGGCCATAATGCCGTTCGTGCTGGCTGCCTTGGAAGATGCTGCCGAGGCGCACCAGCGGTTGTTAGAGCGCAAGGCCGAGTACGCTAAGCTCATGGAAGAGTTTTCTCTTGCCGAGAGCGAGCACTATGCCCGTCTATTCACGGCTGTTGAGTCTGCACAACAAGCCATCTCGATATCCGTAGCAAACGTTGAGCAGAACCGTGCTCATATCCAGGCCAACATAGATGGCATCAACCTGATGATTGCGGAAATCAATGCCGACATCGAGGAAGCGTCGAATAACCTGCGGGAAGCGGAACGCGATCTCCAAACACTCACTAATCAGTAGGTACAGAGGCTTGAAATGCGGTCTGTGGTGTACCTTGAAGTGTCGTTCGCCCTGAGCTTTATCGAGGAGCCGCCCGTTCGCGGTTCGACAATTTCACCATGAACGGTCCTAGGGACTTCAGAAACACCCTCCCGGATCAGGATCTCTCGCTAAGCGCTTCCTGCCAAGCCTGGTCTGGTATATCCACGGTGACCGAGGATTTGGTGTTCGACAGACCCCAAATCAAGAAGCCCTGTACGTTACCATCTGAGTCCAGTTGTACTTCGACACGGTCGTCGGACGTTGCGGTGTAGTAGCCAGGGTCGTCTTTCCACCACAGCTCCAGAAGATCGCCATCGCGGTCGTAGCGGACATTCATTCTCGTGCCCATACTAGCTCGCCTCTCAGAATATCGTCGATGCAGTGTGCTGTCAGTACGAATGCGTCATGGTCAAGCAGCTTGACGATCACCCTGACATATCTGGGTCCAACCAGCGTATTCTCAAACCACCGATAGTATAACACTACGGTTTCGGGATCATCCGTTGACCTTCTAACCTCGTCAGGATCCGCCAGCGTATCCTGGATCAGCCCCGACTGCTCGGACATTTCAGGATGTCTGTCTGTTACATGACTCTGACGTTCGACCGGGTATCTGATCAGCCTTCCGGTGTAATCGAGAAATACGATCTGCGGCGTCATCTATCCCAGTAGTTCCCGCCGTATCTCTTCGAGCCTTGCGCGCTCCTCTGGTGTAGCCTCTTCGAACACTTCGCCCTTCCGCCGTATCGACCCCGTGAAGTTAGGCGGTCTCTTCTCGAGGAATGCTGCGCGACCCTCGTCGCCGTCGCCGGTCATCTGGGTCAGCAGAGCGTTCATGAGTGACTGGACGCGCCAAGCCTCGGTCACCGGGATGTCGCGGAACCTCAGTACCAACTCCTTCATCATCCGCACAGCCAGCGGCGGCAGGTTGGCGATATAGTCGGCAAGCTCTTCGGCCCGCGTCATCAGCTGATCGTGTGGCACGACCTCGTTGATGAGATTGATCCGCAGCGCCTCCTCGGCATCGAACGGCTCGTCCATCAGCAGGATGCGCATGGCGTCGGCGTGCGAAATCTGCCTGGTCAGGTATGTCGCGCCGGGTCCACCGCCGACCCAACCCTGGCTGAGCAGCGCGAACTTGAACCGCGCGTTCTCGCGCGAGGCGATCCTGATGTCGGTGGAGGTGAGCATCAGGTAGAAGCCCGCTCCGGCTGCCCAGCCATTGATCGCCCCTATCACCGGCTTGTATATCTGCGGGTAGTGATCGCCAAGTCGTCCGTCCGCGCCTATGCGGGCCCCATTCACAGTGCCGCTCAGAGGCCAGAACACGCCCTCTGCCCGAAGACGGTCACGCTCTTCCGCTGTGACGTCCGGCCTGGACGCCAGGTTGTGTCCCGCGCAGAAGTGGCGGTCGCCGACGCCGGTCAGGATCGCGACCCGGATGTCACGGTCGTCCCAGATCTCCTTCCAGATCTCCGAGATCGCGAACGAAATCTGCCTGTCCAGGATGTTGGCCTTTGCTGGATTGTTGATTGTGATGTACGCGACCTTGTCTCTCTTCTCATAGTCAACGGGCATTTTCGCTTCTCCTCTGATTGAATATGTGGTCGGATTCTATGGGTAGGCATCCGACTGGTCAACGATGCCTCTGAATGTCCGACTCCACCGTTCACAAATCCGACTTGCTGTACAATTGACGGTGAAACCATGAAGCACGTTACCCTCCACACAGACGGCGCCTGCTCCGGCAATCCAGGCCCTGGCGGCTATGGCGCCGTGCTCCAGTTCGGCGAGCATCGCAACGAGCTCAGTGGCGGCTTTGCTCTGACAACCAACAACCGGATGGAGCTTCTTGCTGTAATCGAGGGTCTGGAAATCCTGAAGCGGCCCTGTTCAGTCACCGTCTATAGCGACTCTCGTTACATCGTCGACGCAATCAACAAAGGCTGGGCCGTGCGATGGAGGGAAAAAGGCTGGCGTCGCAACAAGAAGGAGAGGGCGGTCAACCCGGACCTGTGGGCGAGACTCCTGGACCTGCTGGAGCGGCACGATGTCGAGTTCCAATGGGTCAAGGGGCACGCTGGCAACCCAGGCAACGAACGGGCCGACGCGCTTGCGGTCGCGGCGTCCAAAATGAGCGACCTCAAGGCAGATGAAGGTTACGAGAACGCTGTACCAATATTCTGAAGTTACTCAAGGTGATGTTCCGTTGAATGACACACGTAATCCCAGGCTGACCCACATAGACCAGAGCGGCAACGCCCAGATGGTCGACGTGGGCTGGAAGCCCGACACCCAGCGGGAAGCTGTTGCTCGCGGCCGTGTGGTGATGCAGCCACAGACGCTGGAGCTCATCCAGGCCAACGCCTTCGACAAGGGAGACGTGCTCGCGGTCGCCCGGATCGCCGGGATAATGGGTGCAAAGAACACGTCGCAGTTGATCCCCCTCTGTCATCCGCTCCCCATCAACAAGATCGGCGTTGAGTTTGATTTGAACTCTACTGATAACGCCGTCGAGATCACCGCCGTAGCCAGAACGACGGGCAAGACGGGAGTCGAGATGGAGGCGCTCACGGCGGTCAGTATCGCCGCGCTCACCATCTACGACATGTGTAAGGCGGTCGATCGGGGTATGCGGATCGAGTCGGTGCGGCTGGCCCGCAAGTCCGGCGGTCAGAGCGGAGACGTGGACCTGGAGTCTGTATGAGCCGCCGACTTTCGCGCAAGTCAATCGAGTCGATCTGCGCGGCCGCAGGCTCGGATATGCCGTCGGTTACCCGGCCGCTCACCGCTCCGATATACCAGAACTCCGTCTTCGAGATCGACAGCCTCGAACAGGTAGATGACATCTACGAGGGCAGGCAGGATGGGTTCATCTACTCGCGAGACGCCAACCCCAATGTGGCCATACTCGAGCAGGTAGTGGCCGACCTCGAGGATGCTGACGACTCGGTGGCCTTTGCCTCTGGCCTCGGTGCAATAGCGGTCACCCTGCTATCGATGGTCGAATCCGGCGACACCGTTATCGCGGGCAGCGAGCTGTACGGCGGCACGAACGCGATGCTTCGCCAGTACATGCCTCGGCTTGGAATCGAGACCCGATTTGTCGATATGACCGACCTGGACCAGGTCGAAAACGCCCTCAAGCCTGCCCCGTACCACGATACGGGGTCCGGCCCCAAGCTCATACTCGTAGAGTCGATAACGAATCCGCTGCTCAGGCTGGCGGACATCGAGGCGATATGCGGACTAGCGTCGGCGCACTGTGCGCGGGTCGTAGTAGACAACACACTCGCTACGCCTCTGCTGCTCAGGCCGCTCGAACTCGGCGCCGACGTGACCGTACACTCCGCCACGAAGAGCCTCGGCGGACACTCAGACGTCACGGGTGGAGTTGCTGCCGCCCGCGCCGACGTGGCCATGGAAATCAAGGGCGCCAACCGAATCTTGGGCAGCACACTGGACCCGTTCGCGGCGTGGCTGATAGTGCGCGGGATACGTACGCTCCCGATGCGTGTCGAGCGCGCCTGCGAAAATGCGATGCGGGTCGCTGCATTCCTGTCCGACCATGCCAGGGTAGCCGCAGTCCACTACCCGGGCCTGCCAGACCACCCTCAGCACGAACTCGCGGCGTCAGTTCTCGAAGGCGGATTCGGCAGTATGGTGTCGTACGATCTTGATGGCGGAGGCGAGGCGGCGTCAGCCTTTGTCAGATCGCTGCGGACGATCCCGTTCGCACCCAGTCTCGGCGAGGCACGCACGACCATCTCACATCCGGCGAAGACGTCGCATAGATCTCTGACTGCCGACGAACAGGCCTCAGCCGGGATTACGGGCGGGCTGATCCGCATGTCTTGTGGAATCGAGTCCGCCGACGACATTATCGACGATCTCGACCAGGCTCTCAGCAGCCTGTAGCATCAACGAACTGAAGGAGCACTCATGGACTTCGACGATGCGAGGCCATTTCTAGAAACTCACCACCGGGGCGTCATCGCGACCCGCAGGCCGAACGGCGCAACCCACTCCAGCATCGTCGTTGTCGGCGCGTACGAGGGCAACGCCGCATTCGTGTCGGTGTACCCGCGCTCCCAGAAGATCCGCAATCTGCGTCGCGACCCGAATTGCACAGTCCTCGGAGTGACCGACCACTGGCGCGAGTGGGTCTCCGTAGAAGGTCAGGCAACCCTGTTCGACTACAACAACATGGATGCAGAGGAGATGAGGGTCATGCTGCGCGAGGTGTACATGGCGTGCAGCCACACCGAGCATCCCGACTGGGAAGAGTACGATCAGGCCATGATCGACCAGGAGGCTGTAATCGTGCTGGTCAAGCCGGAGCGCGTCTACGGCCTCTTGCGGTAGACTTTCGCATTCATCGTATTGGAAATCTCGATTGGCACTCCTCAAGAACCTGTTCAAGCGAAATCGTAGACTCAAAGGGCAACTGGAGACGCCGGACCTGATCGTGGTCGGGCTCGGCAATCCTGAGCCGCACTACCTGAGAACCCGGCACAACGCGGGCTGGTGGCTCATCGATCTGCTGGCAGAAAAGTACTCGATCGAGCTCCGGCGCGCCCACAGCACCACAAGGCTCGGCATCGGGACAGTAGAAGGCCGCACCGTCGCCCTTGCCAAGCCCCGCACCCACGTAAACGGCAGCGGCGAGGCGGTAGCGTACCTCCTGGCGAGGCTGCGAGCGACGCGGGATAGGCTGCTGATCGTCTACGACGAGACGGCGCTGCCACCGGGCAGGCTCAGACTGAGGCCGAAGGGAAGCGCGGCGGGGCACAACGGCATCAAGTCGATCATCTCCGCGCTGGGCAATCAGGACTTCGCACGGCTGAGGATCGGCGTCGGGCAGCCGCCTCCGGGTACCGACCGCGTCGGCTGGGTTCTCGGAGAGATGTCGTCCCAAGACCAGAATTTGGTCGACGATGCCATCGAGAGGGCCTCCCAGACCATAGTCAGCTTGATGGAAGACGGCATCGACAAGGCAATGGGCCGCTTTAACTAGAAAAGGTAATTGATTAGCGGGGTCGGTCGTGGGATTGCGATAGGCAGGTCAGGTTTTTATACTCTGGCTATGTGCATCGATAAAGACCTCCCTTCCTGTCAACACGGGGAGCTGATCGCCTTGGTCAGCCGACAGCAAGATCAGGTTGCGCGTCTGACGGCGACGATCAAAGAGTTGCGTAAGGAACTCGCCGAGGCCAAGCGAGCGGGAAAGCGCCAGGCAGCCCCGTTCTCCAAGGGTGGGCGAACCAACAGACCCAAACGTCCCGGCCGAAAGCCGGGCATGGGGTCGTTCAGCTACCGCAAGCCGCCGTCTCCAGATGAGGTCACCGAGCCGCCAGTGGATGTGTCGGTGGCCGACGACAACTGTCCCGGATGTGGAGGAGTGCTCGAGCAGGAGGGAGTGGATGTTGTCTACGTGACCGACATCCCCGCGATGCCCAGACCGCAGGTGACAGAATACCGGGTGCAGGTGTGTCGGTGTCGTGGCTGCGGCAGACGGGTACGAGGACGCCACGCCGAGGTTGGTGCGGACCAGTACGGGGCGAGTGCGCACCGAGTGGGTAGAAGAGTGATGGCTGCGGCGCATGTACTGCACTACGGAGTGGGCATACCGGTTCGTAGGGTGCCGTCTGTGCTGAGGGCGCTGACCGGAGTGGAGCTGAGCCAGGGTGCGATCACCCAGGACGCACTGCGCCGAGCCCAGGGCGCTGTGGGAGATGCGTACCAGAGGCTGCGGGATTCGGTGTGTGCGAGTCGGGTCGTCCACACCGACGACACGGGATGGCGAGTGGGCGGTGAGGGCGCCTTCCTGATGGCGTTCGAGACCGATGAAGCCACGGTGTACCAGGTGCGTGCTCGTCACCGCAACGAAGAGGTGAGAGAGGTGGTGCCGTCGGACTATGGAGGAGTGATGGTGACGGATCGGGGCCGGAGCTACGATGCTCAGGCTCTGTCCGGTGTGAAACAGCAGAAATGTCTGGCACACGTGCTGCGCTCGATCAGTGAGGTGGTCGAGACCAAGAGGGGTAGAGGACGGACCCCCGATCGGAGTCGAGGGCATGGCTTTGGCAAGCGTCTGAGCGGCCTGCTCAGAGAGGCGATGGAACTGCGGCAGTCATATCGTCGGGGAGAGGCGTCGGACTATGTTGCGGAGACGGAGCGGTTGAGACGAGAGGTGAGCTATCATCTGCGAGACCGCCCGATGCCTGATCGTGACAACGGGAGGCTTCAGAACGAGCTTGGCTGGCACGATGACCGTGGCAACCTGCTGCGGTTTCTGGATGATCCAGGCATAGAGCCGACCAACAACCGTGCTGAGCGAGCGCTGCGCGGGGCGGTGATAGCGCGCAAGGTGTCGCACTGCTCGAAGAACAAAGATGGTGCGGATGCGTTCAGTGCGTTCACCAGTGTAATCAGGACGCTGGCCCGCAACGGTGGCGATCAGCCGCTGGTGGATGGTCTGTGCGGTGTGTTCAGCGGCGCGCCTGTCCACGCCCGCTCCACCTGAACCTCTTCCCCACCTCTACGCCTCCGCTAATCAATTACCAAATGCCTCTCCTGGATCCCAGAGCGCGATAGTGTCTGCCAAAGCGCATGAAAGTCTGTATCAGTCATTTCTGACAAAGTGGGAAACACAAGTGCTCTTCCACTCATCGGAGGCGTCCCATCAGTTCGGCTTCCCAAGAAGGCAATGACTTGGTGCCCATTGGAAACAGCACCAAACTGAATTCCTCTTGCCGTACAATATCCTACAGCCTGTTTGATGGCCTTATACACGCGGGGTTCCTGCCGTTTGAAGTAGTCGATTGACAGGATGCCGCGCTTAGTACCGGCGGGAAGGGTAAAAGACAGCCCTTCCCGTTTGGCCTCGACGACGAGCTTTGTCCCTTGAACCGAAAAAATGTAGTCGGCGTACTTACCATCTGTCGGCTGTTCCACTTCACATTCCAGTTTGTCCCAACCAAGACACTCAAAGAAAAGTCGGTCAACGAGGTGCAATCTGGTAGTAGCCTCGTTCCGGTTGTTGGAATCGAGTTCCGCCTCGTCGACTTGAAACCTCTGTAATGCGTCAAGCCCCTCTTCGAAATATATGGTCATCTTGCATGCAGCTCCTTGACGAAGAGTTACAGGTCTTTGGGTTGACTATCGCCTCTAATACCAATTTCGTGTAAGGCCGCCGTATTCTCGCTGATCGGACTCTCTGGATTCCGGCCTTCGCTGGAAAGACGGACGGGGGGGGGGCGCTGGGCCATGCTATTTGCGGCATAGTCAGAACGAATTGGTATAAGCAATGAATACGATTCCGAAATACCCTTCTCCCCTCAACAGATTACCCTCTGATATTCGAAGTTACACTCACTGCTCGGTCTGGGCAGGCAATAGTCACCGCAATACTATCATGAGCCTCACACACACTAGGAAGCAGAACAGCTACCCATTCAGCAGCCTTCTGCTCAAGTGGAGTAGCTCACATGTCGATCCCTCGTTTCAAGGAACACCAGAATCGGCAGCTTCGGCACCCAGCCAGGGGCAGAAGGAGCTCGGTATCCAGATTCACGTTGATAAAACTCGCTCCTTTCGATGTTGGCCGAACGCAAATTGGCATCAATCAGACTTTCACCATAGAGGACCGCACTCTTGAGTTTCGCCCGTCAAGGATCAGCACTCTCCAAGTTGGCGCCACGAGGATTCGCGTGCGTCAGTTTCGGTCCTTAGGGACTTTCACCCTTCTGCAGGCTACAGAAAAACGAGTCTCAAGGCGGCTTAGAGAGTTCACTGGACGTATTGAGCACTCGTTCCGATGATTCCTCGGTTCTTAGCAGCCTTTAGCCCTACCCTCAGACCTCCAGCCGGATGCTGACGGACGCACCTCACACACAGCACACTAGCCGAATATTGGGACTTCAGCCTCTCGACCTGCGATCAATCTCGACATCCCCACCTGGTTGTATGCGGTCGCAACCAACTCCTCGCACAGCCCGTCCTCTCCAGACCCACACAACTACTCCGACGGCCCCACAATCTTCACCCAACCGAAGATCGTCTCCACTCGCTTACTTATACCGATTCGTTGTGATGCCACCACATTCCCACTAGGGCCTGTTCACACTAGCTGAGTTGAGGATGGTAGCATGGGTACATGGAACTCACACAAGGTCAATACGAACTGATTGAGCCTCACCTGCCTGTGCAGCGTGGCAACGTGAGGATTCCGAACCTGCAGGTGCTCAACGCTATTCTGTACGTTGCCGAACACGGCTGCAAGTGGCGAGGACTGCCAGAGCGCTTCGGCAGATGGCACACTGTCTATATGCGGATGAACCGCTGGTCCAAGAATGGGGTTCTCGACCGGGTGTTCGAGCAGCTTGGGCAGGAAGGAATAGTGGAGGTCAGTCTCGATGTGCTCTCGCTGGACAGTACGACGGTCAAGGTGCATCCGGACGGGACTGGAGCGTTGAAAAAAACGGCCCACAGGCCATAGGTAGATCGCGTGGTGGGTTGACAACGAAGATTCACATGGTAGCCGCAGATGAGCGCACGCCGGTGATCTTCTCGTTGTCTGCCGGACAGGCTCACGACGCACCCGAAGGCCGCAAGCTGCTGGAACGTCTGGGGCCACAGTGTGGGAGTCCGTCCATGGTGATGGACCGTGCATATGAAGGTGACGCGACACGTCAGTTGGCATCGGGTTTAGGATATTCAGTTGTCGTTCCGCCTCGCAAGAGTCGCAAGGTCCCTTGGGAGTATGACGAGGAGCTGTACAAGAGGCGCAATGAGGTGGAGCGTCTGTTCCGCAGGATGAAAGGCTTTCGTCGTATATTCACTCGGTATGACAAGCTCGATGAACTCTACATCGGGTTCATCCTCTTTGGAACGATCTTCGATGCACTACGTAGTGTGAACAGACCCTAGTTGAACTCACTGAATTCCGGCCTTCGGCGGTTAGAGGTGTTGAGCGTCGCCGCCAGTTCCGCGCGCCGCGCCGCCGGATCAGGCGAGTTGGCGATGTCACGGCGGTATGCAGCCTCGACACCGCCCTCAACCAGTATCGACCCCCAGTCGCCCGACGGCCAGTCCAATCTGAGGTTGATCGGCACAGAGCTTCCGGTAGCCGCCGCCAGGCCAAACGCTTTGCGCACGTGCAGTTGGATAACATGCACCGTAGGCTGCTCGTTCGCTATCAACGTGCGCATCCCGTGCCTGATGTCCCCCCGGAGTTCCGCCTTGCTGCCCGCCATGAACCCCAGCCCGTCAGCTTGCCCTGCGAGTGCTGCCGTTCGATCCGCTCCTCACCACCCATCCGCATCGCCAGCGAGCGTCGGTACTCCAGCTCCTAGGTCTCAGGCTGCCAAACCATAACTCCGACTCCTTTCGAACCTCTAGAGAAGCGTTTCCACACCGGGTGTGCACATGTGCTGACCATATCAGACACTTCCCTTGTGTAGCATCGACAGACTCCGCAGTTGAGTTCAACTGGCTTTGATGGGAACGGCGATCAACTCAGACGGTCTATCCCAGGACATGTATCGAAACCGCCATCGAAGCTCAAAATGCGAGTTGTCCCGGCTGTTCGCATAACTGCCACGTGCAGAGCGTCCCGTGCCGAGAGTCCACTTACGGAGCCGATCAGCTCTCTGGCAACGCGAACTTCTGCCATGCCAAAGGTCAGGACGTCATCTACAATCGCATCAAGACTCTCGAAGGCGGCATCGATAGCGTGCAGCCGTTGGATGGCCGTGTATCTGTGGAGGATCTCCTGGTACACCTGAACGTCGGTGACGAGATGTTCTCCGTCTCGTACCAACTGCGTTAGCATAGCTATGGCGCGGTCCTTGTTCGGGTGTGGGGATCCCACCAAGTACATCGGTACGTTGGAGTCCACAAAGATCACTGAAGTCGGCGCCCTGCTTCAATCTCCTCGAGCATGTCGTCTATATCGGCTGTTGGAAACTGGTGTCGGGATGCCTCAGCAATGGCGCGCAACTTCGTTTCCACGGCTCCCGGATGTTCGTCCCTTGCCTTGCGCAGTGCCTGGCGGACCCACTCCGCAAGGGTCACTCTCTGTCTGCGAGCAACACCTTGAATCTCAAGATATTCTTCCTCATCTAGGAGGACTTGAAGTCTCTTAGGCATATTAGCAGTCTAATTGACTCATACTTTCTTAGTCAACTTTACTTCACCCTAACTCCTCCATCAGCCCCGTGCTGTACCGACCCAGACGAAAGTCCGCGTGCCGCATCGCCTTCTCCAGCGCAGCAACGTTGCTCTTCACCCCCTCCACCCGCGTCAGGCTCAGAGCCTCCTCCATCAGCGATATAGCCGCGTCCCGCGTCGCGCGCCATGCGATCAGTTTTGCCAGCAGCGGGTCGAAGTGCGACGACACCTCGTCGCCCTCCCTGAACCCGGTCTCAATTCTTAGTCCGTCCAGCTCGGGCAGCCGGAACACATTAAGCATCCCCGGCGACGGGATGAACGTCTCCGGGTCCTCAGCATAGATCCTGCACTGGATCGCATGACCGTTGACTGGTTCCGATCCGATTGAGACTCCGTCCCCAGCGGCGATCCTGAGCTGCTGCTCCACTATATCGACTCCGGTGACCACTTCCGTCGTGCCGTGCTCAACCTGTATCCGCGCGTTCGCCTCGATGAAGTAGGGCCGGTCGTCGGCGTCCACAATGAACTCGAACGTCCCGACGTTGGTGTACCCGATCTCCCGTGCCGCGAACAGAGACGCCGAGATTAACCTCTCCCTGGTCGCCTCGGTTATCGACGGCGACCCTGCTTCCTCGATCACCTTCTGATGTCGCCGCTGTGCCGAGCACTCCCGCTCCCAGAGATGTGTGACGGACCCGCCCACATCGGCGACGATCTGCACCTCGACGTGGCGCGCGTCAGGCACGTACCGCTCAAGATACACATCCTGGCTGCCGAAGGCCCGTCGCGACGACGACCGAGTGCGCCTTACCGCCCTCTCAAGCTGACTCGGCTCCTCAATCAAGTTCATCCCGATTCCACCGCCACCCTCGCTTGCCTTCACCATCAGCGGGTACCCGACCAACTCGGCCTGAGATGCAAGGTCCGCGTCACCGTCGAGCGCAACCTCGGTCCCCGGCAGCACCGGGACGCCGTACTCAGCCAGCCGCCTCCTCGCCTCACGCTTGTTACCGGCGAGCCTGATCGTCTCAGCCGACGGCCCGATGAACACGATCCCCGCCTCCTCGCACGCCTGCGCGAACGCCGGATTCTCCGACAGGAACCCATACCCAGGGTGAACGGCGTCCGCACCTGACCCAACCGCCGCACCGATCACCGCACCGATTTCCAGGTAACCCGCCACCGGGCTCACCGTCTCAGGCAGAGCCACTGCTTCATCAGCAAGCTCTGCGTGCAATGGACTCCCCTCAGCCGGCGAGTACACCGCCACCGTCTCCACACCCAGCCGGCGACACGTCCGAATCACCCGGCACGCAATCGCCCCCCGGTTTGCTATGAGGACTTTCTTGAACAATTCAAACCACGCTGGACTTTGAACATTGGACTTCGAGACGATCGACGAGTCGATCTCCCGAGCGGCGCGGGCCTCATCGAGACTCGACGGTCACTCATTCAGATCAGACAGATATGTGGCAAACCTGACTCCGAAGCCGTCCGGGTCAGCTACCATGAAGTCCCGAAGACCGTAGGTCCGATCGGCAATTGGCCACAGGACCCGAGCTTCCATTTCCTGAGCCAACGCCCAGTAGTCATCCACGTTCGGGACCATCACTCGGATATTCCCTTGAAGCGGTCCTGGGGAGGCGGGCAACTCGTTCTTAAACGCGTCGTTGAAGAAGAGCAGATGGCCTTCCCAGGCTAGCTCCACGAATTCACCATCATCCCTGACCAGCTCAAAACCAAGCTTGGGATAGAACTCCACCGACCGGCGGGTGTCACGCACGAACATCGCAGTTACAAGCTGTTCAGTGGGCTCAACATAGCGTGTCATCGCATAATCCTAAAACGTCTTCTCTTGTGGGAGGCGAATCAGCGCCTCAATCACCCAGGTAACCATCAAGGACGGAGACAGCCATCAAGCCTCAACCTCCACCAGCCCGTCCCCCTCCGACACCGCCTTGGTCCTCCTCCATGTGAACGACCGACACCGACCCGTTCACGTCGCACACGACCTCGTTCTCCATCTTCATAGACTCGATCACCACCACCACGTCCCCAGCGCCGACCTCTTCGCCCTCGGCGACAAGCACCTCAATGACCCGTCCGGTCATGGGTGAGTGAATGATTACGTCCGCCAATGTAGTTTCACCTCAGTCCTCTCTGAAGATTCCGAGTGTCTCGTCGCTTTCCAGTTTCTCGATCTGCCTGCGCGTCACACTCAGGATACCCCTCACGATCTGCTCCGAGTGCTCCCCCAGCCGCGCCGACGGTATCCAGTCCGACTTGCGAAGTCCATCCACCATTATCGCCTGTCCGGGGTACTTCTTGCGTCCGACGTCCGGCTCCGTCAGGTCAACGAAGAAGCCTCGCGCGTTCAGGTGGACGTCCTCGAGCATCTGCCAGTTCTTCGCGACCCTGTCGGCCGCGATCCCGATAGACTGAGCCGACGAGGCAATGCGCTCCCCTTCGAGAGTACGACTCCACTCCGAGACTATTGCGTCCACTTCGTCGCGGTTGCTTCTATGGACGGACTCCCCACTAAACCTACGGTCGTGCGATAGCTCCGGTCTGCCCATCAGCCCGCACAGCTCCCGCCACTCCACATCGGACCGGACGCAGATCGCCACCCAGTTGTCGTCTCCCCTCGCAGGATACACGCCATACGGAGCATGGACCGGATGCGAGTTGCCGACCCTCGGAGGCTGATGTCCTGTACGTGAGTAAGCCGCGACGTGCTCGCCGATCTGGCAGATCGGCCCCTCGGTGAGCACCAAGTCTATGAACTGCCCCTCTCCGGTCTGCCTGCGGTGATGCAGTGCAGTCATAATCGCCGCCACCGAATTCAGCGCGGCCACCGGGTCCGGAAACGCCAGCGCCGACGTTCTCGGCTCGCCGCCCTCGTAGCCCATCATGCTCGGGAGCCCGGTCATGGCCTCCACCGACGGCCCGAACGCCGGGTAGTCCGCGTACTCACCTGTGGTGCCGAAGCCAGGCATCGAGCACATTACTATGTCAGGACGCACCTCCCGCAGCCGCTCGTACGTCAGCCCGAAGTTGCGCATCACCCTCGGACGGAAGTTCTCGATCACCACGTCCGACGTCGCCACCAGCTCCAGGAACAGCTCGCGACCCTCCTCGTGATCGAGCCTCAGCGCCAGGTTGACCTTGTTGCGGTTGAGCTTGTTATTCGTCCCCGACAGCCTGTCCAGGGGAACGCGCGGGTCGCTGATCTTGATAACCTCCGCACCGAAGTCTCCCGGAATGCGCGTGGTCAGCGGTCCCGCCCAGACTCGCGTCAGATCGAGCACACGCACGTCACTCAGCAGTGACGTAGGAGAATCCGTATGTAGCCGTCCACTTCGAATACCAGCCAATATCCCCCTCTCCCTTGAGGGAGAGGGCTGGGGTGAGGGTGATTGCATTGAATGCATTCCCGACTCAGTTCCCTGTGGGAGAGAGTGAGCTTTCATCGACTCAAACACCTCGGACGTGTGCTCCCCCAGTCGTGGTGCACGCCCGAATCTCGGCTGCGACACGCTCATCTTGAAGGGCACTGTCGGATACCTGAGCGACCCCGCGTCCGGGTGCTCGACCTCGGCGAACAGCCCTCTGTGCAAAAGCTGCCTGTCTTCCAGCACCTCTCCGATCTCAAGGAGCGGCGACGCCGGCTCAGACCACGTCCCAGCCGCGTACTCGAATACCTCTGCGCGAGTCTTGTCCTTCATCCAGTCGATGAGGATCGAGTCGATCTCGTCGGCGTGCTCCCGCCTCTCGATAAACGTCTCGAATCGAGGCTCTTCCAGGAGCTCTGCGCGCCCGATCATCGGAAACAGCATCTCCCACTGGCCCTCGGTCGAGACAGCAAACCCCACGTACCCGTCCTTGCATGGAAGTACCGTGATCGGGTATCGCCCGTAGGCGCCCTTGTCCTCCCACCTCGCCCCGTGTCTGCTGCGAACGAGACCGCTGTACGTGTGCATGACAGTTGTGAACTGGTGCAGCGCGGCCAGCGACTCGATCTCCGATACCTCGACCCTGCCACCGGCTCCAGTCGAGGTCCGTCTCCACAGCGCGATCATCGCGCCAGCGTACCCGTGCAGCCCTGCCAGGTACTCCGACTGGTACCCAGGGATCATGAGCGGTTCGCGATCCTCGTCGCCTGACAGGTACAGAAAGCCCCCGAGCGCCAGGCTCACGAGCGGGGTGGTCCGCCAGCTTGAGTAAGGCCCGTCGGTGCCGAACGGCGTAAGCGACAGGTCGATCAGTCCGGGTCTGGCCGCGAGAATCGTGTCGATCCCCATGTCGGACCGCGTCTCCGCACTCCAGTCCTCGATCAGCACATCCGCCGAATCCAGCAATTGGCGAAGGGTAGAGATTCCCTCACCCGACCGGCTGTCGAGCGCGACACTCCGCTTCCCCATGTTGAGGTACAGGAAAAGCGTGCTCGCCTCCGGCTCCCTCACGCCCGGCAGGCGAGGCCCAGAGGCCCGTGTCCAGTCTCCGTTCGGAGCAGGTTCTACCTTGATTACGTCCGCGCCGAAAGCCGCAAGCATCCGACCGCAGAATGGCCCCGCGACGCCCCCGGCGACCTCGACTGCCCTGATGCCCTGGAGCGGTGAAGCCGTCACGGCTCCCTATTCGCGCCCCTTTACGACACCGTCGTCAAGAAGGCCTTCTATCTCGGACCCCGACAGTCCGAGCGTCTCACGCAGCACCTCTTCCGTGTGCTCTCCCAGCAGTGGCGGATGGCTCTGAGGCGCTGCCGGAGTTCGGCTGAGATGTTGAAGCGCACTTCCCAGCAGTTCCACGCTGCCCAGTGTGGGATGCTCCACCTCCCAGGTCGCATTTCGAGCCTTGGCCTGCGGATCGGCCAGCGCGTCAGCGATCGTGTTGATCGAAGTGACCGTTATGCCGGCCTCCTGGAGTGCGCCCAACCAGTACGCCCGCGTGTTCTGCTTGATCTTGTCGCTGAGCATCGATGCCAGCAATTCCCTGTGGGCGACCCGGGCGGCGTTGTCCACGAACCGCTCATCGTCGGACAGCTCCGGCAGTCCGACCACGTCGCACAGACGCCGGAACTGGTCGTCGTTATTCGCGGCCAGCATGAAGAACCCGTCGGACGCCTCGAAGTCCTGGTAGGGCACCACCTGAGGATGCGCGTTTCCGATGCGACCTGGAGCTTCGTTGGTGGCCAGGAAGCTCTGAGCCAGGTTCGCCATTGAGGCTATCCCCACGTCGAACAGCGATACATCCACATGCTGTCCCTTGCCGCTCAGCGTGCGCTCGTGAAGCGCGGCCAGTATGCCGATCGTAGAGTTCAGCCCTGTCAGGATGTCTATCCACGCCACGCCGACCTTGGTCGGCCGCCCGTCGGCCTCGCCCGTAACGCTCATGATGCCAGTCATGCCCTGGAGTGCTGCGTCGTACCCGGGTTCTGCTGCCCTGGGCCCCGTCTGCCCAAAGCCTGTGACCGATGCGTAGATGATCCGCGGGTTGATCCTGGAGACCGACTCGTAGTCCAGCCCATACTGTGCGAGGTTGCCGACGCGGAAGTTCTCGAGCAGGATGTCGGCCCGCTGGGCGAGACTCCGGATGATCTCCTGACCCCGCTCGTCCCTCAGGTTGACGATCAGGCTCTTCTTGCCCCGGTTCGCCGAAAGGTAGTACGCGCTCTCCGTGTCCACGAACGGCGGACCCCAGGTCCGAGTGTCGTCCCCCCAGGGCGACTCGATCTTCCAGACAGTCGCCCCCAGGTCCGCCAGGATCTGCGTCCCGAAAGGTCCCGCCAGGATTCTGGACATGTCAAGTACCGTAATGTCGCTAAGCGCGCCCATGAAAGTCATCCTTCCCCAAAAGTCAGACGCAATACTAAAGGTTTGCCATACTCGGCACAACACGACCAGGGTCTGTTCATTTTCTGTTCGTCATTCCCGCGAAAGCGGGAATCCAGGGGTGGCGGAGGTCGCCGACTAATCTGGGACAGGTGCCCAGCCGCTCGTGCCTCACTGATATAATCCAGACACCAGATCAGGAGGGCAAACATGGTCACGACACCCAGGCTGACCTACCAGGACTACGCGAACTTGGAGGGCGACGATCGCTACGAGCTTCTGGACGGAGAGTTGATATTGGTCGGATCACCGAACACAGACCACCAGACAGCTAGTATGAAGATAGGATACCGGATGTTCTCCTTCGTGGAGGAGAACGATCTGGGTTGGTTTTTCCACGCTCCGTTCGACGTCCTGTTTACCGATACTGACGTAGTCCAGCCAGACCTATTGTTCATCTCCAAAGACCGCGAACACATCATAACCCCGGCCAATATCCAGGGAGCGCCCGATCTGATCGTCGAGATACTGTCCCCCTCCTCAGTCAGACGCGACTGGCACCACAAGCGCGAGCTATACGCCAGCCACGGCGTGAGAGAGTATTGGATCGTCGATCCTGTCCATCAGATCGTGTCAGTCATGCTGCCTCAAGACGGCGCATTGGAGATCGACGGTACCTACACAGAAGGCGACACAATAACCTCCTCAACCCTCAAAGGCTTCAGCATCAGCCTGGACGAGATTTTCTAGGACACCGAACATGACAGTATCAGAGTCGAACCTGAGTGATACATGGGACAGACTGGAGTGGTATGCACTTTCGCATGAAAGTGTCAGGTCAGATGTAACCACACTGTTGAAGTACAGGGACGGTTTCGATTCGATCAGCCCTGTTTACCTGTTCTGGGAGCTGTATCGACCTTCCCTGCTGCACGATGACGGGTCCAAATCCTCAGCTCCCAAGCTCCCAGGTGAAGTCAAAGACTTGGTCTTGAAACTACTCCACGACATGTACCAACGTCACCACGTCCCATACGTGCCGGACCAGGGATTTTCGGACATTAGGGAGTATTTCAGGGCTAGTGAGGAGAGCGAGTTTGAAGACACCGGACTGGCCTTTCCCAGCAACCTGAAGAACCTTCTCATTCTCATACATGTGGCGTCCGCTCGGGCGTTCCTTCTCAAACAAGACTCCGGCTTCTCAGAAGAGGTGGTGGACTGCCTGAACCAAGTGGAGCGATGCTGGCAGCAGATTTCCCTTAACGGATACACCGGTTCGTCAACGGGGCATGAAGCGGACTTCTACGAGGTTTTTCACTCCATTGACGCCATATCCGCGCTGGCACTAGTGGAGTTCGCCCTCTTAGACCGTAACCAGGGGATCTACGCTGAATCGCTGCACAAGATGGCTGAAGCCGAGGATCGTTACACGAACTCGGCAGTACTTGTGATGGGTCCTGTCGACAGGTGGCCAGTGAGCGACAACGCAACAGATCTTCCACCTCCTGCAATGATCCATGAGTTCCTGACGGGTATGCACACACCAGCCGAGTACGTCCTGGAAACGTTCAACCTTCTCAAAGAATCGCGATACGAAGGCGACTGGGCTAAGGTCGCCCGAGATTGCGAGCGACTAGCCGGTGCTTCCTTCCTCTCCTTCCCCAGTGATCCCGCAGTCCTTGAGGGGGATGACAAGGATGAGGACGAACACGGAGCCTATTGGGAAATCTCCGAGGAGTATGTGTGGCCTGAAGAACATCGTTGGGCAGGCGGCGTCATGGCTGGAGACTACTGGGAAATCTCGCAGGCCCTCATGGACCGTACCCTAATACCCGATGGACAATCGAACACGGTGACTTGGCATCGATTCTGGCTCATGGCCCAGGGGTGGGCATCCGCCCAACTCAGTCGCAGCGAGTACCGCAAGATGCGCGAAGACGATGAAAAGGATGCCGCAGAAACCCGTCTGAAGAACTATTTCTTCGGCAGTACTTGGTCATCCCTGCCCGAGCGCGCACAAGAGAGCCTTATCAGCGCAGACTCAACTTGGAACTCTCTGGGGCGCGTGAGACGAGAGTCGATTCTCAACGAGCTGCTCAGGGCAACCGAAGAAATGTGCGAGCGGTTCGTATTCCAGCCACTGATGAACGAAGAGAGTACAAAATCATCTATCCTCAGCATCGAGGCCAAAGTGGCTGACAGGCATCGCTCACTCGGTGTACGCGAACACATCGAGATCTGTGAACTCCCGTCACTGCCTAGCTTACTTACAGAACACAGCCTCGATGACGGTGAGATCAGATTCTTGACCGAGGACCTCCCCGCAAGCATGAGGAATCTCGCACGAGCTAGAAACCCCGCTGAACACGATACTGGCGCATCGGTGCTGCCAGCGTTGGTTGACTCGGCCTACCGATTGTTCCTCGGAATCGGTCGCGAAGGAGTCTTGCCCCGACTCGCCAGAATCGGACGCAAGCTTCAGAGTCACCGCCCCTGACTCCCACCTTGATATAATTGCCCCAGTCCCACAACTTAGCATAGCTGCGATCAACACCGCACAATCCCTGCCCCAACTACCGTAGGTGAACCTCATGACAACTACCCAAGAAAAGCTGCTTACCGCCGCCGACCTGCTCCGACTGCACAGCGAAGGCGTCCGCGGCGAGCTCATCCGAGGAGTGCTCTGCGAGACTATGCCAGCAGGAAGAATTCACGGAAAGGTTGCGGCGATTGTAATAAGCATCTTGATGAATTTTGTCCGACCTCGGAGGCTCGGTCAAATCATTGGCACTGATGCCGGCATCATGCTGCAACGGGAACCTGATACGGTGCGTGAGCCAGATGTAGCATTCATCTCCGTTGAGAAACTTCCGCTCGATAGCGACATACCCGGCTACTACGAAGACGCACCCGACTTGGTCGTTGAGATAGTGTCGCCCTCAGACCGACCTGAGAATGTCTTCAACAAGGCGTGCATGTGGATCCTGTTCGGTGTAAGACTGGTGTGGGTACTGAACCCGGATGACCGAACCGTGGAGGTTCACAGACCGGGGGCCTCGACGACGCGGCTTACGGAAGACGACACCCTCGACGGTGCCGACGTCCTCCCCGGCTTCTCCTGTACCGTCAGTGACCTCTTCGACCTCTAATCGCCATACAATCCTACTAACCCATATACGGAAAACTCCCCGGAGGCTCCTGAATGAACATCCAGCCATACGAAGTTCACATACCAGACGACGTCCTCGACGACCTCAGAGACCGCCTCAGTCGCACCCGCTGGCCCGACGAGCTTGAGGAGATAGGCTGGGACTACGGCTCCAGCCTCGCCTACATTCGCGAGCTATGCGAGTACTGGCAGGACGGATTCGACTGGCGCGCGCAGGAGGCTCGAATCAACGAGTTCGACCACTACAAGGCCGACGTCGACGGGCTGGGTGTCCACTACATACACGCCAGGGGGAAGGGCCCAGACCCCATTCCCCTCGTCATCACGCACGGATGGCCGAGCACGTTCGTCGAGATGCTCAAGATCATCCCGTTGCTGTCCGACCCCGCAAATCACGGAGGCGACGCGGCCGACTCCTTCGACGTGATCGCCCCATCCATGCCGGGATACGGCTTCTCTGACCGGCCCACACAGCGCGGAATGAGCCCCACCCGCATCGCCGAGCTGTGGAACACGCTCATGACCGAGGCCCTTGGATACGACCGTTTCGTCGCTCAGGGCGGCGACTGGGGAGCACAAATCACCACGACCCTTGGGCTGAACTTCCCCCAGACGGTGAGCGGGATCCACCTGACAATGGCCGCTGGCGGCTCCCCAATTCCGTCCGAAGACCAGCTTTCGGACGCTGAAAAGGAGTTCCTGGCTCACCGCGAATGGTGGCAGCAGGCAGAGGGCGCCTACGGACACCAGCAGCGCACCAAGCCACAGACCCTCTCTTACGGGCTCAACGACTCGCCGGCAGGTCTGGCCGGATGGATCGTGGAGAAGTGGCGTACATGGAGCGACTGCGGAGGCGATGTTGAATCGCGCTTCAGCAAGGATGAACTCCTCACGCACCTCACGGTCTACTGGGCCACGCAGACGATAAGCTCGTCAGTACGGCTCTACTATGAAAGCGGCAGGGACCCGTCGCACCTGACCTCGGACAACCAGGTAACCGTCCCAACGTCGTTTGCCAAGTTCCCGGTCGAGATCAGCTATCCGCCCAGGGAGTGGGTCGAGCGATTCTACAATCTGGCCCGCTACACAGAGATGCCCAGCGGCGGTCACTTCGCCGCAGCCGAGGAGCCGCAACTGCTCGCAGAGGACATCCGTGCATCTTTCCGCAGGCTGAGGTAGGCAGGCCCCACCCCCTCTCCATAAGGAAGAGTGTTGGGGCGAGGGTGAAGAAGGCCCGGACCGGTATGCCGGTCATCCCGTTGAATTGGTCGGGCCTGGTGCGATTACGCGGTGACCGCTTCCCGTTCCGCTTTCCGCTCGCTTGCGGCCTGTTCCGGCCGCCACCCGACGGACCCGATTCGCGCTTTCCCAAGCGCGGCGTCCACGTTCGTAAGGAGCTTGTAGTACCGCACGCCGGCGAAGGGCATGAAAGACCCCATCAGCACAACTGGTTCGGCGTCCGGTCTTCGACTTCGAATGACATTCGTAATCATGATCGGCCTCCGGTATCCACTGCTGTGTCCTATACACTCAGTGTAGCCGATCGTGACGGAATGTCAACATTGTTCAGAAAAGCACAATTGAATCGGTCGCATTCGTTCCACCGAACGTGTGAAAAGCATCACAAGAACGAACTTACACGATTCCATTTGCCTGCAGGTCAGTCACCTCGTCTGTAGACATCCCCAGTGCGTCGACAAAGACCTCTCGGTTGTGCTCACCCAGCAGCGGCGAACGCCGCCGAATCGCCCACGGCGACTTCGGCAGCTGGTACGGAGCTCCCGCGTACACGAAGCTCTTGCCCAGCTCTGGATGTTCGACCTCCACAGGGAAACCGCGTGCCTGGAAGTGGGGGTCCTCCAGTACGTCCTCTGGCGAGTTGACTATCCCCCATTGGAATCCCAGTTCCTGGGCCCTCTTGAACAGCACGTCGGCGTCCGTCTTCCGAGCCAGCTCGCGCATTACCTCCGCCACGCGACGTTGCTGTTCGCGTGCGTCCCGATCTCCGCGCCGCATGGCATCCCTGCTCGGATACGCCAGGAACTCGTCGAGGCCTTCTATCAGCCCCTCCTCCTCCAGCCACGTCAGCAGGTGTATCCACTGCTCCTCGGTTCTCGCACCGATCCCCACGTTCACGTAACGCCCATCTCTGCACAGCACCTGGCCGTCTGCGGACGGCACCACCGCCGCGTGCCTGCCTGTCTGACGCTGCACCGTGTCACCGGCCACCAGCCAGTTGATGCTCGCGCCCTCCGTCGTCACGTTCGCCGCGGCGTGCATATTGGCGTCTATGTGCTGCCCGATGCCCGTGAACTGCCTATGAATGAGCGCGGTCATTATTCCCATCACCGCGAAGTGACAGACTATGTGGTACGCCTGATTGCCCCCTCCCCGGACCGGAGGGATCGAGTGGTCATCGTATCCGCAGCTCCACACCGGCCCCCCGAACGCCAGCGCCGTCAGGTCCGTGCTCTGGTAGTGGCTGTACGGCCCCGACTGCCCGAACGGCGTGATCGAGACCATGACCAGGCCCGAGGACTCTTTCGCAATGTCCTCGTAGCCGATGCCGATCGAGTCCAGGTAACCCGCCGGATAGCTATCGACAACAACATCGGCCTGGGCCACGAGCCTCTTGAAGACTTCACGCCCTCTGTCATGCTCCAGGTCGAGCGTCACGCTCCGCTTGCTGGTGTTGTAGTGCCAGAAGAACAGGCTCCTGTCCGGCCCCTGCTCGTTCTCATAGAACGGCTCAAAGCTCCTCGTGGGATCGCCCGTCGGCGGCTCGACCTTGATGACATCGGCCCCCACGTCGCCCATCAGCTTCCCGCACCATGCCCCGATCTCGCCGCCCACCTCCAGTACGCGAACTCCGTCGAGAACGCCCTGTCCTATATCATCCTGCACGCTAGAAGACCCCCTCTTCAGTCAACGCGTCGACAGTTGCCTGGTCGATTCCCAGCACTCCCGCGAAGACCTCCTGGTTGTGCTGACCCAGCGTCGGGCCGCCCCGCTCGATTCGAGCTGGCGTCTCCGACAGCTTGATCGGCATCCCGTCCACCCTCACCTTGCCCATCATCGGATGATCGACCGTGGGGAACAGCCCCCACTCCTTCGTGTTGGGATCGTTGTCGATGCGGTCCGCCGGCCGCTGCACCGCCCCGGCGGGAACTCTCCTGGCCTGGAGCGTCTCCATGGCCTGCGTGGGAGACCTGGACGACGTCCAAGCCTCTATTCGCTCGTCGATCTCGTCGTGATGCTCCATGCGCCCGTCGACCGTATTCAGCCGCACGTCCGCCGCCATGTCGTCAGCTTCGATGACTTCGCAGAGCGCGACCCAGTCGTCGTCATTTCGCACTGAGATGCCTACCCAGTTGTCGTCTCCCTCGCACCGATATATCCCGTGCGGCGCCATCCTGGGATAGATGCTGCGGTTGCTGTTGGGATTGCCCGGTCGTCTCGCCGGATTGCCGTTGACTGTGTAATCGAGAATTGCTGGACCGTTCAGCGCCGCAGCCCCGTCAGTGCAGGACATGTCGATCCACTGCCCGACTCCCGTCCGGTGCCGGTGGTACAGCGCCATCAGGATGGCGATGGCCATCATGTACCCGCCCGTGTGGTTCATGTACGAGTACCCCCAGCCCGCCGGAGGCATGTCCGGCAGCCCAGACTGGAACGTCAGGCCCGACACCCCCTGAACGATCGGCCCCCACGTCTTGTACTCAGAGTACGGCCCCACGTGACCGAATCCGCAGTTGGACACGTAGATGATGTCCGGCTTGATCTTGACCATCTCCTCGTACGAGAACCCCCAGCGCGCCAGCACACCCTTCGAGAAGTTCTCGGTAACCGCGTCGCTAACTGAGATCAGCTCTTCGAGTATCGCCTTCGCCTTCGGCTTCCGCATGTCCAGTGTGACGCCCAGCTTCTCGACGTTGTGGTTGTTGAACGTCCCACCGAGGTTGATGCCCCGACGCTCGTCCATCCAAGGACCGTTGCCCCTGAATATGTCCCACTGGCCCAGCCTGAGCCTGTCCTCAACCCGGATCACCTGCGCACCGAACGCAGCCAGCACCCGAGTCGCCCCGGCCCCAGCCAGCTGCCCCGTGAAGTCGCAAATCCTGATCTTCGACAGCGCCGCGCAATGGTCGTTCTGGTTGGTCATCTGACCCAAGTCCTTACAGCGATCTCAGGAAATTGCGGACACCATCGAAGACAACGTGGTCGAGGTCCCAGTAACTTCTTTGAGCAGCTACACCGACCGAGACATGCGGATCGCGCCGCGTGGCGATAAACGCGTGAGCGCGAGCCTTGTCTGGTCGATGTAGCCCCTCTCCCGTTTCAGCGCTGACACACTCGAAGAAGGACTCGATACAGTAGTCAACAGGCGTGTCCCCGAACGTTTGGCACAGAAGCGTTTCCAACATGCCATCAGATTCGTTATCTGGCAAGATGAACACGCTCACAGCCGGTGAGACCCCGAAGTGTTGTATCATCAGCTTGGGTACTGGCAGGCTGGCCCTGCACAGCGAACCCTGGACACTCTGAAACGCCGACTGTGCAGGCCTTCTCTCTGCATCTCGGATGATGCCGAGATCCTCGGCCTTGTCTCTGAATTCTGCAGTTGCTGCTAACGTTTCTAGGAAGTTGGCAAGGTCACTGACGCCACCAAAGTTCTGAATCTGGATTCCGTGTAGGCCCAAGTGACTGATCATCGCACCAAAGAAATTCAGTAATTGATTAGCGGAGGCGTAGAGGTGGGGAAGAGGTTCAGGTGGAGCGGGCGTGGACAGGCGCGCCGCTGAACACACCGCACAGACCATCCACCAGCGGCTGATCGCCACCGTTGCGGGCCAGCGTCCTGATTACACTGGTGAACGCACTGAACGCATCCGCACCATCTTTGTTCTTCGAGCAGTGCGACACCTTTCGCGCTATCACCGCCCCGCGCAGCGCTCGCTCAGCACGGTTGTTGGTCGGCTCTATGCCTGGATCATCCAGAAACCGCAGCAGGTTGCCACGGTCATCGTGCCAGCCAAGCTCGTTCTGAAGCCTCCCGTTGTCACGATCAGGCATCGGGCGGTCTCGCAGATGATAGCTCACCTCTCGTCTCAACCGCTCCGTCTCCGCAACATAGTCCGACGCCTCTCCCCGACGATATGACTGCCTCAGTTCCATCGCCTCTCTGAGCAGGCCGCTCAGACGCTTGCCAAAGCCATGCCCTCGACTCCGATCGGGGGTCCGTCCTCTACCCCTCTTGGTCTCGACCACCTCACTGATCGAGCGCAGCACGTGTGCCAGACATTTCTGCTGTTTCACACCCGACAGAGCCTGAGCATCGTAGCTCCGGCCCCGATCCGTCACCATCACTCCTCCATAGTCCGACGGCACAACCTCTCTCACCTCTTCGTTGCGGTGACGAGCACGCACCTGGTACACCGTGGTAGCAGTGAGGGTGTAGCTTGAGGAGGAGGCGCGGCATAGCGCGCCAGCCACTGGTATGCGAAGGTCGGACTGTTCAGGCCGTTACTGTCGGATATGTCGGAAATGGACGCCGTGAGCGTCCCTCCTACTTGGGCAGTGCCGCTGATCGTCGGCGCGCCCAGTGGCTCGGCTGTTGGGCCTTTGGGCAACTGCTCCGGTCGCCGCACTGGTCAGCGTCTCCTCGTGCCCTCTGTCACTGATGAAGGAGGTTTTGACCTTGATGGACTTGCCATCGTCGTCGGCCACCATGGTGTACCTCGCGCTCGTGGCGCAATGGATGTAAGCATCCGATGTCCCGTCGTTTGCGGACCCACCGAAAATTCAGCAGTCACGGGCAAAGCAACTCCTTAGCAGTTGCTTCCTCTGTGCTGGCTATGTCGCAGGGCGTGTAACCGGCGTTGTTTCGAATCTCCTTGTCCGCACCCCGGGCCAAAAGCAACTCAATGGCCCCAGTTGATGGAGCAGTACGGGTTGCCGCCAGGTGGAGAGGAGTATTGCCCTCCTGGTCCTTAACGTTTACATCCGCCCCGCTGTCGAGCAACAGGATGATAACCTGCGGGGTAAGATCGCTGTTTCGAACCGACAAATGGAGGACGGTTGAGCCGGAGTCATCCTTAGAGGCCACGTCGACCCCCTTCTCCAAGAGCAGATTGAAGACCTCTGGCGATGAGTTGTAACTTGCAGCCAAGTGCAGCAACGTACTGCCGTATTCGTCCTCTAAGCTGGCGTCGACACCATGCTCCAGCAACAGCCTAATGACCTCGGCGTTGATCCCGGCCCTCATTGCGTAGGTCGTGACCAGTAAGCCAGAGTCGTTTTCCATGGTCACTTGGTTGCCGTTTTCCAGCAGCAGTCTGACTAGTCCCAGGTCGGCGTTGTAGGTCCGATTCTCGAGCAATGTGGCCAGATAGATGAATAAGGCCGATTGGCCAAAGCTGTCCCTGAACGTGGCGTCCGCACCAAAATCCAGCAACTGTTGGACCATTCTAAGATAACGTTCCTCGATATCAACGCCGTGTCCCATCCACAGTTTGACGTTCTCGGGTTCGGCTCTCTGCGCGGCGTAATACACTGCGGATTGCAGAACGCTCATGCCGGAATCGTCCTCTGCGTTGGGGTCCGCGCCGGATTCCAACAGGCACCTGAGGACTTCGGGGTTGATGGGATTCATTACAGCATAGACTAGAATGGGTCTTCCGAAAGCATCTGTGGCCGACACGTCGGCACCGTGGGACAGCAGCAGCTTGATTGTCTCGGGGGCACCCCCTTTGAGGATCCCATGATGCAGCGGGGTAAAGCCAGAGTAGCTGTCTGCCGCCGCTGCGTTCGCACCGCGTTCGAGTTCAGCCTGAACTTCAACGACACTGCTGCCTTTCTGCCAGAACTCGTCGGAGCACAATGCACCACAAGGGTTGGCCCAGTCTTCCGTTGCCGGGTGTGGAAGTGTTGCTACGGACGTTTCTGGAGTTGTATGAGGTGATGTCGAGGTGTGGGACAGAGGCGGTATCGTTACCGAAGACGGCCCTTCAAGTGTTGCGGATGTCTTTATGGTAGCCGTCCCAGTCATTGCCTTCTGAGGTGGAGGCGACGCAGTTGTCGTAGCGACGTGCGAGAGTTCGACGGTGGCTTCTGAATCAGGAGAGACATCCCGTTGGCATGCGGCCGTCCCGCCCAGAACTAAGATTGAAAGAGTCAGCGTTAAACTGTATGCGAAGGACTTCATCTACACTCTCTATTGGATTGCGTGCAATTATGAACACCAAGCCGACAATCTTACGCAAGTCAAGCCCCTAACTACTAATTGCGTACTTTCCAAACTCTCGTCTGTGCATCTTGATTCTTGAGAGTTTATCAGTAATTGATTAGCGGCGTCGGTCGTGGGATTGCGATAGGCAGGTCAGGTTTTTATACTCCGGCTATGTGCATCGATAAAGACCTCCCTTCCTGTCAACACGGGGAGCTGATCGCCTTGGTCAGCCGACAGCAAGATCAGGTTGCGCGTCTGACGGCGACGATCAAAGAGTTGCGTAAGGAACTCGCCGAGGCCAAGCGAGCGGGAAAGCGCCAGGCAGCCCCGTTCTCCAAGGGTGGGCGAACCGACAGACCCAAACGTCCCGGCCGAAAGCCGGGCATAGGGTCGTTCAGCTACCGCAAGCCGCCGTCTCCAGATGAGGTCACCGAGCCGCCAGTGGATGTGTCGGTGGCCGACGACAACTGTCCCGGATGTGGAGGAGTGCTCGAGCAGGAGGGAGTGGATGTTGTCTACGTGACCGACATCCCCGCGATGCCCAGACCGCAGGTGACAGAGTACAGGGTGCAGGTGTGTCGGTGTCGTGGCTGCGGCAGACGGGTACGAGGACGCCACGCCGAGGTTGGTGCGGACCAGTACGGGGCGAGTGCGCACCGTATGGGTAGAAGAGTGATGGCTGCGGCGCACATACTGCACTATGGAGTGGGTATTCCGGTGCGGAGGGTTCCCCTCGTGCTCAGAGCGCTGACCGGAGTGGAGTTGAGCCAGAGCGCAATCACTCAGGACGCACTTCGCCGTGCGCGGGGCGCTGTGGGAGATGCGTACCAGAGGCTTCGGGAGTCGGTGCGTGAGAGTCGGGTCGTCCACACAGACGACACTGGGTGGCGAGTGGGCGGTGAGGGCGCCTTCCTGATGGCGTTCGAGACCGATGAAGCCACGGTGTACCAGGTGCGTGCTCGTCACCGCAACGAAGAGGTGAGAGAGGTGGTGCCGTCGGACTATGGAGGAGTGATGGTGACGGATCGGGGCCGGAGCTACGATGCTCAGGCTCTGTCCGGTGTGAAACAGCAGAAATGTCTGGCACACGTGCTGCGCTCGATCAGTGAGGTGGTCGAGACCAAGAGGGGTACCCCCGATCGGAGTCGAGGGCATGGCTTTGGCAAGCGTCTGAGCGGCCTGCTCAGAGAGGCGATGGAACTGAGGCAGTCATATCGTCGGGGAGAGGCGTCGGACTATGTTGCGGAGACGGAGCGGTTGAGACGAGAGGTGAGCTATCATCTGCGAGACCGCCCGATGCCTGATCGTGACAACGGGAGGCTTCAGAACGAGCTTGGCTGGCACAATGACCGTGGCAACCTGCTGCGGTTTCTGGATGATCCAGGCATAGAGCCGACCAACAACCGTGCTGAGCGGACGCTGCGCGGGGCGGTGATAGCGCGCAAGGTGTCGCACTGCTCGAAGAACGAAGATGGTGCGGATGCGTTCAGTGCGTTCACCAGCGTAATCAGGACGCTGGCCCGCAATGGTGGTGGTCAGTCGGTGGTGGATGGTCTGTGCGGTGTGTTCAGCGGCGCGCCTGTCCACGCCCGCTCCACCTGAACCTCTTCCCCACCCTCCGACTCCGCTAATCAATTACCTTGGAACAATAATGAAACGTGATGCCTTGTCTATTGAAACCGCCATTGGTGTGCCAAAACATATCCGCCTGAACTCAGGCCTCTCCCGCCGTTTGCTTCAACAAGACTGGCTAGTTGATTTGATTTCATATTCTTCGGGTACTTCAGTCTGCCCGTATCATTGAGCGCAAGAGTTTTGGTGCTCATTCCTAATGGCTAGTCCTGAAGATCTAAACTGTTTGCTTAGGGTATGGTATATATAATACCAATTCGCTGTAACAACGCCACAAATCATATACAGCAGAGATCCCATTCGTCATTCCCGCGAAAGCGGGAATCCATTAGACCACCCAGCGTAAATACGGCGGCATCACACAGAAATGGTATAACTCAGGCCGTGAACACTGGCAGATCTTCGGAGCTCCGCACTGTCTTGACTCAACCACACTTACGGTCAGAGTTTCTGTACGACAGGGCCTGGCGTCTACTACCGCAAGGCATTCTTAAAAGTCCTCTGTTATCGAACATGACGGCACATGTTCTGAATCGACTCCTATCCACAACTCCGTAGTTTCCGAAAGTACTACTGTTCAGGGTATCTTAGGTCGACCTGACTCTCCACCCTACCCTACTGGATTCGGGCCTCCGCCGGAACGACTTATGAAGCTTTCCGGTCTGCACGACGACCGATGACAGTCTAATGATTCACCCTAACCCTCTCCCTGAGGGAGATGGGACTTTCGTGCCAGCGACGTAGAGGTACCCCTACTCTCTCGGCCTGGCGGAGTAGTCTTCGAAGGGGCCGTCTCGCCACTGGAGCGCGGCTCTGAGGCCCTCGGCCTGGGAGATGTCGCTGAACACGCCTGCAGTGTGCCTGAATGTGGACAGTCCCTGCCAGTCCACGCCGACCTCTAGCGCGGTCCTGATGCCCATGATCTCGTAGGCGCGGTTTATGGCCTTCTTGGAGGCGGCCAGCATGTCGGGGGCGATGGTCGCAATGGCCCTGGCTTCCCTGACGGTCTCGGCATCGAGCTCGTCGGCGGGGAACGACTTGGTGGCCCAGCCGATCTCGACGGCCTCCTTGCCGGACACGGCCTTGCCGGTGAACATCAGGTACTTGGCCTGGCTCATCGGCATCTTCCATGGGAAGTACATGGTGTCCGGGGTCGTCAACGCCCTGACAGGCGGGTAGCCGAGCTGCGCGTCCTCGGCGACGAACATGATGTCGCACATCGAGGCCAGCTCGCTCGCTCCGGCGAGACACCAGCCGTGTACCTGCGCGATGACCGGCTTGGTCAGCTCCCATATCAGCCACAGGCCGTTGACGAGGTCGCGGGCGTACTGCGCAGTGAGCTGGTCGACGTCCTCAGAGACGTAGCCTTCCTCAGGGCGATTCGGCGACGGCTTAGTCGGGGTGAGGTCGTAGCCCGCGCTGAAGGCGCGTCCCTCGCCCTTGATGACGATGCACCCGACATCTCCGTCGCGTTCCGCCCTCTTGAGCGCGTCACGCAGCTCGAGTCGCAAAGCCCAGCTCAGAGCGTTCATCTTTTCGGGCCGGTTGAGCGAGATCGTGCAGACACGCTCTTCGATGGTGTACATGATATTGTCGTAGGTCATGTTCGATCCTCTATCGTGTTGTGCGCTAACCTTTTGTCGATTCGGTTCGTTGAGAATAATGCAATTCACCACGATAAGGACAAGACAGAACTCATGAAACATATTCCAATGACCGTCGCGCTGATTGGCGCCGTACTTCTATTTGCCCTCACCGCCTGCGCTATCGGCGACTCCGAGTCGGGTGAGCATAGCGAAGAGTCCGAATCAGGGGAACACCGCAGTGAGTCCGGTGAGTCTGGCGAGCACAGCGAAGAGTCCGAATCTGGCGACGGCGGCGAGGAGTCCGGCACGCAATTCGCACTGGGCGAGACTTTCGACGAGGTTCGGGCAGGCGCGCGGCTGATCGTGGCGTATGACTCGACATCAAATGCCTTCATCGGAACTGTAGAGAACACCACCGGGACCACGCTGAACCGTGTTCGGGTCGAGGTCCATCTCTCGAACGGAATCGAGCTTGGGCCTACGACACCGGTTGACCTCGCTCCCGGTCAGATGGCGGACGTTAGACTCCCCGCGTCCGGAGAATCGTTCGAGTCCTGGAGCGCCCATCCGGAAGTAGGCTGATTCCCCTACCCTAGCTTCCCAGCGCCTCTTTGATTGCCTCTGCCGTGGTGTTGACCTTTACCCCGGCACGCTCCTCCTGGAGAAGCATGGCGACCCTTGAGTCGCGGTCGCCCCAGCCTCTATTTAGCGCCTCGGTCATCTCGGCCAGCGCGAGGTTCGCGAGCTTCATCGGGACATCGTACTGTCTGCCGACCTGGCAGGCGAGGTCCATGTCCTTTCTCGCGAGTCGTAGCGCGAAGTCAGCGGGGTCGTAGCTATCGATCAGGAAGTGGTCTGCGAGACGCTCGAACGCCCCTCGCCTGCCCTGCGCGCCCTGGCGCACGGCGAGCCAGAGTCCAAGCGGGTCCACTCCGGCCTTCACACCCATGGTGAACACCTCGGCCAGGCCTGCCTGGATGATGTACCCGGCGCAGTTGTGCACGAGCTTCGCCACCGCACCAGCTCCGATTGGACCAACGTAGTAGGGCTGGTCTCCCATCGAGTCCAGCGTGGACTTTACCCGGTCGAAGACCTCGCGGTCGCCGCCGACCCAGATCGCGAGTTTGCCGCTACGCGCGCCCTCCGGGCCTCCGCTGACGGGCGCGTCCAAAACGTGGATTCCGCGCGGGGCCAGCTGGGCGTGAATCTCGCGGATCACTTCGGGAGAGCTGGTGCTGAGGTCCAGATAGACCTTGCCCTCGGTCAGGCCCTCGTGCAGCCCGTCTTCGCCGAGCGCGACCGCTTCTACCTCCACAGGGCCCGGAAGCGACGTGAATACTATCTCGGACTTCTGCGCCACCTCGCGAGGCGTGTCGGCCCACTCCGCTCCCATCTCCAGATGCTGCGTCGCCGACTCGCGGCGAATGTCGTGGACGACCAGCTCGTTGCCGCCCCGAATCGCGTTGAGTGCGATAGGGCCGCCCATCATACCCAGGCCAATGAATCCTACTTTCATAAAGGTCACTCCTTCTGTATCAGTTGCCGCTTCGCATCCATCCACGCAGCGTACAGTTCAGCGACCGACTGGAAACGGTCGTTTGGGTCTTCCTCGCACGCCCTGAGCATAACATCAAGCTGTCTGTCAGTCCCCAAGAACGGCTCCCTGTCGAGCGAGCCGTCCGACATCAGCACAGCGGCCGTGCGCCCCATCGTGAAGACCGTGGTGCGTTCGTCGATCGTGGCCCCAAGCTCGAACTCCTCGGGCGCCATGAAGCGCGTCGATCCGAACATCCTGCCCATCCGGTTGGTGAATGTGCCCATGTGGTAGCTGTCGAGGTCGATGGCGTGGACGCGGGACTGGTCGAAGTACGGCTGGCTGGCTTCGGGCAGGCCCGCAGTCTTGACGAAGTAGCGCCGGCCGTCGACTTCGACACTGTACGAGACGTTGCCAGAGTCCTGGGTACGCTCGTCGAACGTGGCGAACACATGGCCGACGCTTTCAAGAAGCGTGAGCGGGTCCGACTCGGTGCTCTCCGTACCTGGGAACGGGAGTCGCACTGGCAGAGAGACTGGACCTGCGTTAGTCGCCGGCTCCGGCCTCTACGGGTTGGGCAGGCTGGGCTGCGCCGTTCGACTCGGGCATCGGCTCGTTCGTCCACGGGCTGAGCTCGAACGGGCCCTTGAGCTCAAGCTCTACACCCATCTCGCGGACCGCGGGAATCACGTACTCGCCCATCAGCCGGAGGCTGCGCATCTGGTCCTCGTGGGACATTGCGCCGTCGCCGTCCCAGAAGAACACGCTGCCGGGTCGAAGCGTTTCGAGCACGTGCTTGATCTTCGGGATAACCGTGTCGGGCGTGCCGGTGACGATGGTGTAGTCGTTTGCCTGGTCCTCATAGGTGCGGCGGTTGGTGCCGAAGCGACCGGTCGGTCCAAACCTGGACGCCTCAAGTCTGCGCGACCGGCGCGATGTATGGCCGGGCAGCGACATCACCGCCGGGTTGACCATGCCCTCGTTGCCGCTAAGGAACGGGTTGGAGACGCCGGAGAGGTACTTACGCCCGACCTCGTCGGCCTTCTCCTCGGTCTCATCGACGTGGACTTTCCACAGGTACGACACGTGCTGCGTGCCTGACTCGTACCCGAACTCGGCTGCCGCGTCGTGGTACATGTCGAAGGCGTCCCTGGTCGGGCCGAGCTTGGTCGCCAGCAGCACGAGCGGGTAGCGGTGCTGCGCCGACCATCGAACAGTCTCGACACTGACCGTAGATGGGATCCAGACCTGGGGGTGCGGCTTCTGGTAAGGCCTCATCCAGGGGTTCACGTAGCGATAGTGGTAGTGCTTGCCCTCCCATCGGAACGGTCCGGGATCGGTCCAAGCCTTGATGACGAAGTCGTGCGCCTCCTCGAAGCGCTCGCGGTTGAACACAGGCGGGGAGTTGTGGGAGACGCTCTCGCGTCCGCCGCCTCGGACGAAACCGGAGACCAGCCTGCCGTGGCTGATCATGTCAATCATCGCCAACTGTTCGGCCAGCCAAAGCGGGTCGTCCCAGATCGGCAGTATGTTGCCGAGAATTACGATCTTCGCCTTCGTTGTCTGCCGAGCGAGGATCGATGCGCCGATGTTCGTCACACCCTGCATACAGAACGGCGTGCTGTGATGCTCGTTCAGCATCAGCCCGTCGAAGCCCATCTCCTCAGCGTAGAGCTTCTCGTCAAGGTACCTGTTGTAGAGGTTGGCACCGACCTCGGGATCATATAGCTCGTTGCTGATGCTCAGGTCCGTCGTCTGCGTCCCCATCAGGCCGGTCTTGTCGTCCTGCCAGGGCTGCTCTGTAAAGTGACCTATGAACATGGATTCCCCCCTGAGTCCCAATTTGACGCGAGTTTATCATATACGAAGTAGGAGTGAGTGAAGAGGAGTGAGGAGTAAGAGCCGCCCCACCGTCGCACCAGTCTAGGCGAACATGATTACCTGGCGAGAGTGCTTATGGAGCGAGGTCTCGGCAGGTCTGCTCGAACGCGTCCAACCTCGGGAGGAGCAGCGGCGTATCCACGCCGGCGTCAATGTACTCCCGGATTCGGCGACGGCATTCAGAGGCATCGCCCAGCAGGTAGCACGCTCTCGCAAGCTCCCCTGACACGTACTTCGCGGCTCCGGCCTCGTCACCCGATTCGATCTGCTGTCTGACCGGTCCGAGAATGGATGGATCGAAACCGCCGTGTTCCAGCAGCGCCTCGCCGGTGAACGGCTCGGCTATGAGGCGGGCAACACGCTCCTGAAGGCTTGGTACCATCACGTCGGGGTCGTCCGTAAGGCGGACTATCAACATACAGGTTATGTCCACCGATGCAGGGTCGCGGCCCGCGGACTCGGCAGACTCTCGTACATGTTGGGCCGCCCAGCGGATGTACTCAACCGGCGCGTACGCGTTTAGGAGAACACCGTCCGCGACCTCGCCTGCGAGACGCAGGGCCCTGGGGCCGATGGCGGCGAGATAGATCGGCAATCGCTGTTGCATCGGACGTATCGCGAGTCCGACGTTGCTCAGCCGCACACCCGCGTACTCGGTGCTCACGCGTTTCTGTGAAGAGCCATCCCACATCGACCTGAGCGCGTCAACTGTCCCGCGCAGTCGTGCCAGCGGTCTCCTGTAGTCGATCCCCATGCGACCTTGAATAACGTCGACGTCGCTGCGGCCGAGTCCAAGCATCATGCGTCCGCCGCTGAGCCGATCGAGCGTGGCGGCTCCCATTCCGAGCAGGGCAGGACTCCGCGTGAACGGGTTGACGACGCCAACTCCGAGCCTGATGCGCTCTGTCGTTGCCGCGAGGTAGCCGAGCATCGAGGAGGTCTCCTCGTGGAAGTAGCGCTCGGTGACCCAGATCGAGTCGAACCCAGCGTCCTCGGCCATGCGCCCGTAGCCGGCAAGTTCGGGGCCGGAGTCAATTCCGTGGTACAGCACGATGCCGGTCCGTGTCATTATGCGAACTCATACAAAGGCACAGTGGTCGCCGGTTGGCGATCTTGTCTGAGCAGATCTTCAATCCTGCGCACCGTGTCGGCGTCCAACAGCACGTCATCGCATTCGGTGCAGACATGAGCCGGTACCTGATCAATGACGATTATGCGACCTTCGTGCTTCACGGCGTGAAAACCCCTCCGCACCTCATACTCTCCCGAACATACATTGATGCCGCACTTCATGTCGCAATTGCCTCCTCTGGATAGGAGTTACCCAGAAGCTGTGTCAATTTGGTAGGTGGCTTCGGAAATGGCATTGGCCTCACCCCTCCGACCCCACTGGGTTCCGGCCTTCGCCGGAACGACGGTGCGACACTTGTGACGCCCACCAGAGAAATACCTACTAGGCCGCTACAGTCTCGGCATCTTCGGCTAATCTAGAGGACCGCGAGATCGCGCGGTAACTTCGCCACGTCGGGCGCTCCTCGCAAGATTTGACTGTCAAGGGTTGCCAGTGGAACGTTGAGCATCCGCGCAAGTGAAACGAACTCGGCATCGTATGCAGTGAGGCCGCACTCCAACGCGACGTCAATCACTTGGGAGCCGTGCACACTTAATATGCGGTTCTCCAGAACCTCAGCTGCGTAACCACTCATAGTTTTGGCCTGCTCAGGTGTAATCGTGCGCCTTCGGACGAACCCGATCAAGACATTACGCAACTCGCTCATGATGATTTCGGGGGCCGTCCACTGATCGTCTCGTTCCAGCAAAAGACCCGAGTCTGCACCTTCCTGCCCGCCTAACACCAAGTGAACCATGACATTCGTGTCAATTACGATCACGGGCGCCCTTCGTTTCGCATCTCTCTGATATCTTCCTCACTGACGTCAATAGGCCCAATGGTCTCTCTCAGCTTCCGAATCCTTTCAAGCAGGGCCTTCGTGTCTCTAGCTTGGGGGCTGACAGATGACTCTGTCAGCCTTGCGAGAATCTCTCCGTTCAGGCTCCGATTATTGCGGCTCGCGGCTGACCTGAGCTCTTGGTGCAGGTGATCGGGTACTCCTCTAAGAGTTATGTTGGGCACTTTGGTCTCCTCCGAGAAAGACAACACTCCAATAGCTATGGTAGCAGGAGCGTTAGCACACGCTAGATGGGATCTGGCGGTTCCATGTGCGCTTCAGAGATCTGATACCAGAGAGCGGTATCTTCGTCGTTTATGCGGATGAAGTGAGTAACATCCTCAAACACCTTGTCCCGAATGCTCGGCCCGATTCTGACTCCCGCGACGATGGGATAGGCATCCAGCCCGGTAGCAGAGCGCAGAATCTTGGCGTGGTCGGTGGCCCGCAACAGGTCCTCCATATCCCCGGTGTAGGACGCTTCTATCGCGATGTAGAAGCCGGGTGTTGAGCTCCGCCGCGCCGTAACCTCGGCAATCAGGTCGGGAACGTCGAAAGTCTGCCACGCTCTGTCGCGAAGATTCAACGCTGTCACAGCGTCATAGTGCTCGTCGAGCATGTCGCTCCGCTCGTCGCTATCAAGCGCTCTGACTCGCAGATTTCGCATACCGCGCAGTCGGGCGAAAATCAGGGCGATCTCCCCTCGGTTGCGTCTGGCGGCATCGGCGGCATAGCTTCCTCGGAATCTGCCAAAGTCCTCATGCTGCTGCCTGTACATGCCGTGAAGTGCCGAAATATCTCGGCGCATCTCTCTCAGCTCTTCCAGCATGGAGTTCTGGGTCTCCAGCATGGAGTTCTGCCTCTCCTGTAAGGCGACCAAGGACTCCAGCATGGAAGTCTGCCTATCCAGGATGGCGTTCTGAGTCTGCTGCATTGAGGCTTGAGTTTCCCGCATCGCGATGAACTGGGCCGGCAGGGCCAGCAGTTCTTCGGTCAGCACCTCACGTCTCAGAGCGGCGCGGACATCCTCGTTTTCGCGCACGAGGCGAAGGAGGTCTTCAATTGTGTCGATGGTCGTCAAGTTACTCTCTTGCTATCGCGGACTATCAGTCCGAAAACTTCCGATCAGTTCAGTTCGCGTGCGTGGGCTGGCATGTGTTCAGGTTAGCACACGCCAGGAGTCGCGGGAGAGCATGATAGCGAACTCGAAGGGCGGGGGACCGACTCTTCCATCGACGCGATCTGGGGTTCATGGTACGGTGGAATCCGACTTGGGGCGTGTGTACAATGCGCTGAACGCGCGCGGGTTCAGTTACGCTGTTAATGAAAGGCAAGTCTTTGAGCGACGGATTGCTAGGCGGTATCAGAGTCCTCGACCTTGGCGAAGGCGTCTCCGCGCCTTATGCGGCGCGTACGCTTGCGGGGCTTGGGGCGGATGTCATAAAGGTGGAGTCGCCGGAGGGCGATTACGCCCGGCTCGTCGGGCCGTTTCCTGACGATACGCCGCACCCTGAGAAGTCGGCGCTGTACCTTGCGCTGAACACGGGGAAGCGGGGCGTGACGCTGGACCTCGACTCGGACTCCGGTCGTAGTCGGCTGCTTGAACTGGCGGCTGACGCACATATTGTCATCGACAATCACGATATGGGATGGCTGGACGAACGCGGCATCGGGTACGAGTCGCTTGCTGGGGTCAGGAGCGACGTCATAGTGACGCAGATCACGCCGTTCGGAGACTGGGGGCCGTACGCCGGGTATGACGCTGGCGACCTGTCGCTGTTCCACATGAGCGGGAACGCGCACGGGATGCTCGGCCCGGTGGCAGACCCGGACTCCGAGCCGCCCATACGGGCAGGCGGACACCAGGCAGATCAGGTGGCGGGAGTCTCAGCGACTACCGCGACGCTAGCGGCCCTGTTCAGGCTTCGCACGACAGGACAGGGGTGCCACCTTGTGGTGTCCAGCTTCGAGGCGATGGCAACCCAGTCCATCGCCGGACTCGCCAATATCGCAATGGGCAGAGAGTCCCCTACGCGGCAGGCGGCGGAGGTCCGGGAAGCCTCGATTGGAGGGCAGGTTGCGGCTATAGGCGGTGTGCTGCCCTGCAACGACGGGTACGTTGCGATCTCTCCAAGGGAAGACGCACAGTGGGCACGCTGGCTCGACCTGATGGGAAACCCGGACTGGAGCGACGACCCGAAGTTCAACACTCGCTCAGCAAGGCAACAGAACTCACTCGAACTGTGGGAGTTGCTTGCAGCATGGACCAGACAGCGGTCCAGGTTCGACATCGCCCGCGATGGACAGCAGCGGCGGATTCCGTGCTTCCCGGTCAACACTGTCAGCGATCTGCTGAACGACCCGCACCTGAAGGAGAGGCGGTTCTTTGTATCGATAGACCATCCTGTCGCTGGGTCTTTCCAGTACCCGGGAGTGGCCTACAGGCTATCGAACACGCCGCTAACTCTCGGTAGCCGTCCCGCGCCAACGCTTGGCCAGCACAACGAAGAGGTTCTGTCATGAGCGCATCCCCACTGTCCGGCGTCAGAGTCGCCGACTTCTCATGGATAATCGCAGGGCCGACCGCGACCCGACATCTGGCGCTGATGGGCGCGGAGGTCATCAAGGTTGGCAGCGCGCGGCGTCCAGACCCGTCGACGCGAGGGTCGGCGTTCCAGGTCTATAACCAGTCCAAGCGATACGCGGCGATGAACCTGTCGCAGCAGCGCGGCAAGGAGCTGGCGCTCGACCTGGTCGGACTCTGCGACGTGGTCGTTGAGAACTACGCGGCCGGGGTGTTCGATAGGCTTGGACTTGGGTACGACACGCTGTCACAGGTGAAGCCGGACGTGATAATGATCGCTTCCTCGGGCACTGGACACAGCGGCCCGGATCGAGACTACGTCGCATACGGCAGTCTGCTCCAGCACTACACCGGATGGAACTCGATATCCGGCTACCCGAACCAGGACCCGATCAAAGGCGGTCTCTGGGCTGACCCGTGGGTCGGGATGGAGCTGGCGATGATTACGCTGGCGGCGCTCAACCACCGCACCGAGTCTGGCACGGGCCAGTACGTCGATTTCTCGATGGCAGAGGCGCTCTCAGCAAGTCTCCCAGAAGCGCTGCTGGAGCACCAGATGACCGGCGAAGAGCCGGAGCCCATTGGCAACCGGGACAGGTTCGCGGCTCCGCACGGACTGTACAAGTGCCGCGGAGAAGACCGGTGGATCGCGATCGAGGTGTACCACAAGGGCGACTGGCAGGCGCTGTGCTCGGTTATCGAGCGTACAGACCTCATGGAAGACCCCGGCCTGTCGACACCGGATGGACGCAGGAGCCGTGAACAGGAGCTGGATGCGGCGATATCGGAGTGGGCTGCGCAACTCGACGAGTGGGACGCGTTCGAGCGTCTGCAGAAAGCCGGTGTGTCGTGCGGACCATCGCTGGACATGGGCAGGTTGCACTCGGAGCAGCAACTGAACGAGGGCGGCTACCTTGTGCCGGTCGAGTATCCTGACGGTACCGAGCGGGTGCTGCCGACGCTGCCCTGGAGGTTCGACGGTCAGCCGACCCAGGAGATCAGACCCGCGCCGACACTCGGACAGGACTCGGACTACGTGTATCGGGATCTTCTGGGGCTCGGCGAAGACGAGATCACAGAGCTTACCGAGAGCCAGGTGATCTACTAGGCTGAGAGAATTGCATAAGTGCAATTCTCGAGGAGTGAGAGCCTCCCACCCCGGCCTCGGATTAGGACTAATGCGATTCTCTCACTGGGCTGGGGAGTAGGACAGACCAGATGGACTACGGAATAGGCATCCCGTCTTACATAGAGGCGTGGCGCGAGGTCAAAGCAGCTGAGGAGGCGGGCTTCACCCACGCCTGGTTCTTCGATTCGCAGCTCATCTACTCCGACGTGTGGGCGACGATGGCGCTGGCGGCGCAGAATACGACCAGCATCAAGCTGGGGACGCTGGTCGCCATACCAAGCAACAGGCTGGCGCCGGTCACAGCGGCGGCCGCGGCTTCGATCAACAGGATCGCGCCAGGCCGGGTGATCATCGGCCTCGGCACCGGCTACACAGGTCGAAACACGATGGGCCTTCCCGCGCTGACCATGAACCAGTTCGAAGAGTACGCGCTCCAGGTGAAGGGACTGCTCGCGGGGGAAGACGTGCTACTCAGAGAAGGAAGCCGCGAGCGGTGGATCCGACTCATACACTCGAAGACCAACTCGGGTCGGGACGAGTTCTTCAACATCGAAGACCCGATCCCTGTGATGCTCGCCGCCAACGGCCCACGGGGTCAGAAGATCACCGGTGAGATATCCGACGGCTGGATAACGACGGCGAGGACCGCAACCGTCCCAGCAGGACTGCCCAGGGTGATGGCGGCGGCCGAAGCGACGGGAAACAACTTCGACAGCTTTGGCGGAAACGGGGCCAAGCCGTACGTGACGGTGCTGACTACAGCGTGTGTCCTCAGAGAGGGCGAGTCCGTGTCGAGCAAGCGTGTGATCAGAAACGTGGGGCCGACGCTGGTCCCCGGCATCCACGCGATGTGGGAACTCGACTACGGCCCCGGCTCGAACCTTGGGATGAGTAACCCGGGACTGGCGGAGGAGTACGACCAGTACATCCGAGAGTACGGAGACGATCGTTCGACTCCCACGCCTGACGACAGGCGGTATCTCGACGTCCACGAGGGTCACTACGTGTACCTGAAGGACGGCGAAGAGCGATTCGTGTTGCCGGAGATGGTCGCTCGCACACTGACCGGCACGGCGGACGAGATCAATCAGAAGTTGGACGACCTGGAGGCGATGGGTGTCAACAACGTGGCCATCGCGGCGGTAGACCGCCGGGCGGCGCGTGATCTTATTTCAGATTTCGGAGAGCAGGTAATTCAAAAGCGCGGATGACAGCTAAGACGATATTTCCTAAGTCCCTTCTTCGCTGATAGGCTGACAGGGGTATGTATTCACCCTCACCCCAGCCCTTTGCCTGAGGGAGAGGGTGCCCGAAGGAATCGCCCAAGAGAGCACCCCAATAGACAGGAGAGCAATACATGTCCGACAAGCAACCCAACATAGTCCTGATAATGTCCGACGATCTGGGTTACGAGGTCATCGGGGCGAACGGCGGCACATCGTACGCCACGCCGCGCCTAGACGAGATTGCGCAGGAGGGGATGCGGTTCGAAGAGGCCCATGTGATGCCACTGTGCACTCCGACGCGGCTCTCGCTCATGACCGGCAAGTACAACTTCCGCAACTACATCGGGTTCGGCCTGATCAAGCCGGATGAGGTCACTTTCGGGCACCTGTTTTCGGACGCCGGGTACAACACGTGCATCTCTGGCAAGTGGCAGCTCTACTCCTACAATCCGCCCGATGAGGCGCCAGAGATGCGTTCCAAGGGTCAGCGGATGGAGGACGCTGGATTCGACGAGTACTGCGTCTGGCACGCTCACCACACCGAGGAGAAGGGGTCTCGCTACAAGAGCCCCATCATCTACGAGAACGGCGAGTTCAGGGACGACACCGAGGGCAAGTACGGCGAGGACGTATTCTGCGACTACATCATCGACTACATCGAGCGCAAGAAGGACGACGACAGGCCGTTCTTCGTGTACTGGCCGATGGCGGCGACGCACAAGCCACATGAGCCCACGCCTGACAGCCCGGAATGGGACTCGTTCGATCCGCCTTCCAACAGGACGCTCGGCGGGAGGACATGGGCGGAGATCGAGGACGCCTCATGGGACGATGACCCGCGCTTCTACAAGGACATGGTCGAGTACCATGACAAGGTCATCGGCAGGCTCATGGACTACCTTGACGAGAAGGGCCTCGGAGAAGATACGCTGGTGCTCTACGTGGGAGACAACGGCAGTCCCCATGACGTCTGCTCGATGGTACACGAGCACAACGAGATCTGCGGAGGCAAGGGCAAGACGAACGACCGTGGGACGCACGTCCCGCTCATCTGCCGTATGCCGGGGACGATTCCAGCGGGGTCCGTGAACAAAGACCTGGTGGAGTCCACCGACTTTCTGCCGACCGTCCTGGAGGCGGCCGGGCTGGAATTTCCGGAGGGGTACGTGGTCGATGGCCGATCGTTCTATCCGCAGCTCACTGGCGAAGCTGGCAGCCCGAGGGAGTGGGCTTTCTTCCACTTCGAGCCGATGAACGCGCGCGGCAGGAACGCCAAAATCCGCTTCGTTCGCGACTACAACTGGAAGCTGTACGAGACCGGCGAGCTGTACGACCTGAGGATGGACCTGGACGAAGATCTGCCGATCTACGAGGCGCTGGAGAGCGAAGAGCAGTCAGAGGCGAGGGCGAGGCTGCGACCGGTTTTTGAGCAGCTGAGGTGAGGGCGGAGGAATTTCGTCTATAGGTCCCGCGCGATGACTTCGAGTTCGCCCAGCACTTCAGGGAATGTAGGGAACTGGTACCGCTCTAGAATCTCATAGAATACCTCGTCCCCGGAGGCAGGATCATACACTCTATGGATGTACTCATCCGGGTCTTGATGGAGGTTATGGTATTTCAGCAGGAGATGTTCGCCTCCCAGCCAACCAATGTAGACATACGTGTGACATCGAACACGCGGCGTATTGCCGAAGTACCGGATGTCGAACCACTTCTCGACTTCCAATACCACAGACTTCCGGCATGTAACGAATCCACTCAACAAAAGTTCACCCTCAGCTACTTCAGAGAAGGCGAGGGTGTCTTTGACTACAAAAGGGTGTTCGGTCAGTCGGATTTCGTGGATGGTTCGGTAGTGGTCCCAGCTGTTCCAGTCGTGCGGATCTTTTCGCGGAGCGATTTGGCCCCTTGGTAAGCCGAATACCATCTGAGGACCTCTGCAGTTGGACGAATTGCGTGTAATTCCAGCAGTGTAGCCATATCGTCGCTTGACATTTCGTACCTGCGCTCGTACTTGCGCATTTTTTCGTCCAACTCGGCGAGCATAGTCCCGGCTGGTACTTTGCGAACGGGTATTTCGCGTCTCTTAGCGGTGGGAGCGGACTCGCTGGCGACCATGATCGCTCTCCTTTCTGATTGTCCAAATTGCTCAATGATTGTATGGACAGTCATGAGAGACCGTCAACGTTGGGGTTGGTGAGGTTCGTAGGGTGAGTGTCTGTGATCGTCAGCCGTTTTTGCTACAAAATCACTTCCCCACTAGCGGTCGCATACGGATCACGAACGCTTCGGCATTATCAAACGCGTCACGAGCGTCGGTTTCGCTGAACGCTGTTGCGACATCGACGCTCATAACACGCTGACGCCCTCACGCTCTCCTCCATTGAAGAAGGCTGTTGCTCCGGTCAGCTTGCGCCTATCCCACTCCGCTACCGTCAACACCCTGATCAGAGGCCCAGCGAAGAAGCCAGACATGTCGATCATGTGTCCCAACGTGCTGACTTCTTTCTCAGTCGCGCGGTCTCCTTCGCTTATCAGGACCAGTGTCCTTAGCTCAGGATCATGGTCGGGACTGCACACCATGACGTCCTCGATCTGCTCTGGGAAGCGTTTAAGCAGTTGCCGGACGTATTCCTCGAGCCAGCCCCTCTCATTCTCGGTGAGCGTCGGACCTTCGAATCCGTCCACCGCGTCAACCATTTGGAGCAGCGCCTTCCTAACCCCTGCCGCGAAGCGGGACGCTGTAGAGCTGGGACTAGAGCTGCCGCCGCCACAGTGCCAATTCGAGATGCCTTCTATAACGTCTATCGTGCCAATAGCCATCATCAGTAAATCGCGATAGTCGCGCTCGGCAGATGATGGGCGACTATCCGCATCTCGCTTGCTTCGGGCTCCGCTGTGCAGTACGTCCTTGTCGGCAAGGTGAAGATAGCGTCTGATCTTGTCTACCTCGACCAGCAACGCCTTGCTCTCAAACTCGTCCTCGCTGCTCGCGCAAGAGTCGGCCCACTCATCCACCAGCCGCGCGGCATTGGCGCCTGGGACCCTAAGCCTGCTGTACGCATCGGTGTTTACTGTCAGCGCGCTCATCGATGCCCGCCTTCTCATTACCTGATTCCGTCCCCATCGTAGGGGATTGATTACACCACCAGCCCTGCGCCCTTCGGCCTTTTCTTGCCGCCGTGGACTGAGGGCTCGGCGCACCACTTGGCGGCTAGTCTGCGAACGGCTTCGTACACGTTGTCGTCGAAGCCGATATCGACGGACTGCTAGTGTTCACTTCTCGTCAACGTTTTGCGTCACGCGAGGGTTCTTTCGGAGCACGCGATAGCCAGCGAGACCCTACGGTCTCCTATGGCGATCCGTCACTGCCTTGGCGGCTTGTTCCAGTCCAGGAAACATAGTCTCACGCGTGATGTTGAACGTTGCCAACTCATCGCCAATCGCAATCTTGCTGCCACTGGGAACAGTTAGAGTGTAGTGGTGATAGAGCGGGAGGTCGTCAGTCCACTGCCGGATTGACTTCTCTTCAAATCGCTCATGGAATGCCGATATCAAGAAGGCCCCGGACTGAGCCCGAATCCGTTCTAGCGACTGCTGAGGTTCGACGATTATCACGCGAAACAGGTCTCTCGGGTCTATGCGCTCTTGGAACGATGGCTTTTCTAATCTGATGAACTGGTACAGACGATTCATAGCCAGAGCATAAGGGTCTCCCAATTGTATATCTGTGCCATAGCCAGGGCCTGTATCGTCTTTGGTCTCTTCCACCGTCTTACCTAGAAGAAGATTCTGCTCTCCCCTACGCAGTCCAGCGAAGTTGGTGATGACGCTCACGGTGTCGCTGTTGAAGGGCTTCACTAAAGATCTTGGAACGGCGAATACGTGAATCCTACCATCTGAATCGAGTGAACTCTCGCTGGCATGGAATAGAGCAACCAGAGGGTTGTGCGTAACATCGAGCAGTCTCGTCGGGAGACCGTAATGCTGTGCTACCACCATCTGATCCAACGCGGAATCTGCTTCGATGAAATCTTCAGCACGACGAGACCGCAGGTCAACCAACATCTCACCTTCCGAGTCGCGTAGTGAACTTCCATTGGCAACTAATCGACGTATAACACTTGGTGTTAGATCCCATGTGTCCTTCGATTCTCCGCGGAAATAGAACACACTTGGGGTAATTGATTAGCGGGGTCGGAGGTGGGATTGCGATAGGCAGGTCAGGTTTTTATACTCTGGCTATGTGCATCGATAAAGACCTCCCTTCCTGTCAACACGGGGAGCTGATCGCCTTGGTCAGCCGACAGCAAGATCAGGTTGCGCGTCTGACGGCGACGATCAAAGAGTTGCGTAAGGAACTCGCCGAGGCCAAGCGAGCGGGAAAGCGCCAGGCAGCCCCGTTCTCCAAGGGTGGGCGAACCAACAGACCCAAACGTCCCGGCCGAAAGCCGGGCATAGGGTCGTTCAGCTACCGCAAGCCGCCGTCTCCAGATGAGGTCACCGAGCCGCCAGTGGATGTGTCGGTGGCCGACGACAACTGTCCCGGATGTGGAGGAGTGCTCGAGCAGGAGGGAGTGGATGTTGTCTACGTGACCGACATCCCCGCGATGCCCAGACCGCAGGTGACAGAATACCGGGTGCAGGTGTGTCGGTGTCGTGGCTGCGGCAGACGGGTACGAGGACGCCACGCCGAGGTTGGTGCGGACCAGTACGGGGCGAGTGCGCACCGTATGGGTAGAAGAGTGATGGCTGCGGCGCACATGCTGCACTACGGAGTGGGCATACCGGTTCGTAGGGTGCCGTCTGTGCTGAGGGCGCTGACCGGTGTGGAGTTGAGCCAGAGCGCAATCACCCAGGACGCACTGCGCCGAGTCCAGGGCGCTGTGGGAGATGCGTACCAGAGGCTTCGGGAGTCGGTGCGTGAGAGCGCGGTGGTGCATACTGACGACACGGGCTGGCGAGTGGGCGGAGAGTCTGCGTTCCTGATGGCGTTCGAGACCGATGACGCCACGGTGTACCAGGTGCGCTCTCGTCATCGTAACGAGGAGGTCAGGGAGGTTGTACCTGCCGACTATGCGGGAGTGATGGTGACCGACCGAGCTCGAAGCTACGATGCTCAGGCACTGTCGGGAGTGAGACAGCAGAAATGTCTGGCGCATGTGCTGCGCTCGATCAGTGAGGTGGTCGAGACCAAGGTGGGCAGAGGGCGCAGCTTCGGGAAGCGACTGAGTGAGCTGCTCAGAGAGGCAATGCAGCTGAGGGAGTCACAACGACGTGGAGAGGTGGCGGACTATGTTGCGGAGACGGAGCGGTTGAGACGAGAGGTGAGCTATCATCTGCGAGACCGTCCGCTGTCTGATCGTGACAACTGGAGGCTGCAGAACGAGCTTGGTTGGCAGGATGACCGTGGGAACCTGCTGCGCTTTCTGGACGGTGTTGGGATAGAGCCGACCAACAACCGGGCAGATCGAGCGCTGCGCGGGGCGGTGATAGCGCGCAAGGTGTCTCACTGCTCCAAGACCGAGGGTGGTGCGGATGCGTTCAGTGCGTTCACCAGTGTGGTCAGGACGCTGGCTCGACAGGGTGGTGGTCAGTCGGCGGTGGATGGTCTGTGTGGTGTGTTCAGCGGCGCGCCTGTCCACGCCCGCTCCATCTGAACCTCTTCCCCACCTCTCCGGACTCCGCTAATCAATTACCATTGATGTTTTGGAGTACTCCGTTGATTCCGGTGACCTTCATATCTACAAAAAGGGACGGTAAAGTCCACTCGAGCGGAAGTGTAGGTATCATCCGTGCCTGCCAAGGTCGAGAGCCGGTCAGATTCGCGCCTACCAGATCAGCGTAAGTGAGTCTGGTACCAGTTAGCTTACAGTTCGTAAGGTTCGCCTGTCCGAGACTAGCACCAGCTAGGTTCGCACCTGTCAGGTCCGAGTCACGAAGTTGAGATTGTGCAAGGTTGGCGAGAATCAATTCTGAGTTCTCAAAGCGAGCGCCACTGAGATCTGAGCCGCTCAGATTCGCTTGATTGAGATAGGTGTCCGAGAAGTTGCAGCCGCTGAGGAGAGTTTGGGATAGATTCACCTCCCGGAGATTCGGTCTCCCATCTGTCTCTACCATCTGGGCAGCACGAAGCATTGAGGCGACATCCTGTTCACGAAGATCTGGGACGAAACTTTGGTAGGTTCGTCTTGCATTCCAAGCAGTCACACCTTCAAGCAGCCATCTGACATGCTCAGGATTAGCCATCAGCGGTCCTCCACTTCATATGACCAGCCCCGCGCTCTTCGGCCTTTTCTTGCCGCCGTGGACGGACGGCTCGGCGCACCACTTGGCGGCGAGCAGGCGCACGGCCTGGTATGTACTCTTGTTAAAGCCGAGCAGGTCGCGCACGACGCAGCGGTCTAGCAGCGCGCGGTTGGGGTCTATGTCCGCCAGGAACGCGGGCATAAGATCTCTGTCCCGGAAGTCGTCGAAGATGGACTCGGCGGTGGATAGCTGGTCGTCGGTCAGCGTTCGGAGGTCGAGGACGGGGAGGGATTCGGCTGAGCGGATGGTCATGCCTGCCTTGCTCGACTGCTGACGGCTGGAATGCCACCAGTGGCACATCAGGCCGAGCGTGCTGTTTGTCCACACCGAGAACGCAAAGTCCATCCGCTTATCATCGAAAGTCACGTCAGCGTGTGCGCCCTCATGGTTTGTCGCTCGCGTAAACGGCGGGTTCATAATCACAAGGTCGAATCGCTCGTCCGGGACGTCTGCGATTACCTGTGTGGCGGTCTCCTGGCCCGCGCTTCCAGTGCGCAAGGCGGGGTTGGTCACATTGAACAGAGACATAGCGGACGATGATTGCAGCAGATCCAGGGACCCGATTCGGACAGTACCATCCTCCTGCCTGCCGTAGGCGAGGGTGTACAGTCGCGTCTTGCCGAAGCCTACGTTGGGCTGCGCGCCGGACAGGGTGGAGCTGGTGATGTGAATCGCCGACGGCATCACGTCGCAGCCGTACAGCACCTCCTCCATCATTACGGGATGGAGCGCGGCAAGGTCGCCTCCGGAACTCTCGTGGCGTGTGGCTATCTGCTCGTACACCGCCGACAGCAGCGCGGCGGACGCAGGGAGGGTGTAGAAGGTCGCCAGGTACTTGCGGTCGGCAATCAGCCTCTGGAAGATGCGTCCGGTCAGGTCGTGCGTCTGGTTCGCGCCAGTGGCAGCCACGTCCTCGACCGTTGTACGCAGGTTGGACAGAAGCTGTGCGGCCTCTGCCGCCGGAATCTGCTCGACGATGTCCCTGGCGATTGCGAAGATCGGCCAATAGTTGATCTTGAGGATCTCCGTCCATGCGTCGAGTATGTTCTCCTTCGGGTTCGCGATAGAGGTCGAGCACAGCTGCGACAGAGGCTTCACTCCGTGCAGTCCGGCCAGCCGCTCGTGGAAGACCATGGCGTTTGCGACGATGGCCCCGGCCATGCGGTAGGTCTGGAGCACCTCGGACATGCCGAGCAGGCCCGCGACACTGGTGACGACGTCGGGCCTGGACTCCGCGAGCTGACCGAGGATGGCTGCCGCGCGGTCGATGCCCTTCTCGAGTACGTCCGCAGCCTCGTCCACGGCTCGCTGGGGAACGGACACGAGCCGAACGAGGTCCGAGAGGTCTTCGACCGGTCCCTCAAGCCAGCCTGATTCGGGGAACCGTGTCTCGTCCTGGTAGCACACGCAGTAGGAGAGCCGGGCGTCGGAGATCGCCGCGGACAGGTCGGAGGCGTCTTCGAGACCGTCAGGGTATCGGAGCGCGATTGCGGCGTCGATGTGACGCGCGGTGCCGACGACTTCGAGGCCGAGCCGGTCCTCCGCCTCTTCCTCGGCGGTGTACGCGGGCATGAACTCGGCTTCGATCACCATCGGAGCGCGACCGGGCGCGGTGATGAGGATGTCAGGCTGCAAGCCTGGACGACCGACGATCTGCTGTGTGTTCTCCGAGCGGACCTCATAGCTCGGCAGCATCCTGTCGAGAAACCCGCCGAGGACGCTATTCGCGGTAGGCTCGGTGTGACGTGGCATGGTCTATGACCCTTCGTTCAGCCGCCGGACTCTTCCATGCCTCGGATGTCTTCTTCTACCTGGCCGAGCTTTACGTACTCTTCGGACAAGAGGTGGAAGCAGCGCTGGAGGTAGAGGCTGGCCAGTTGGGCGGCGTTGTCGTCGCCTGAGCCGGCAGCTTCTGCGAGTCGTGAGACCTGATGGCTGTCCGGCAGGTGGCGTCCGAGCGCCATGATCTCGGACCGGGTCTCGCCGGCGAGGCCGAGGTCGCCGGAACCTACAGCGTCGCGCAGCCTGCCCACGAGGCGGGTCAGCTCGCTCAGCTTGTCCTGATCGCTCATGAGACCGTACAGGACGTCGTTCACGCTCAGGCTGTCGTCGCCGATCTCATCAGCTATCGCGGCAGGCTGCTGAATCTGGTCTGAGCAGAGCTCGGCATACCAGCCTATCGCTTCGTTGACCGTGCCGAGCAGCGACGTAACGTCCATCGTCGAGATAGTCCCGCCGAAGATGATGTCGTCCTCGCGAGCCTGTGCGAGTTCCTGGATGTAGCTTATGCCACTGACCACCTCTGGCGCAGGGGGGAAGGCGAACGCGGACAGCTCCTTCGCGCCCATTTCGCCGAGCTGGTTCATGAGAAATGGGGGTACGTACTTCGACACGTCAACCTGGATCGGCAGCACCACGAGGTAGGTCGCCAGCAATTCGCCAGCATCGTGAAAACTCTGGAAGTAGATGAGCGCGTGGCCTCTGGGGTTGTCGGCCGAGCCGCGTTCGAAGGTGAAGTCCATGTTTCAGTCCACTCGATTCACTTTGCTTCCGGATCGGCCCATCTCTCGAATTATACTTAACGACGCTCAAGTGTACACCCTTGCTACCCTTCTCCGAGTATGGACGCGAGGATTAGACGAGCGACCTGCTTGTCCAGCGGCTGGTTGTTGCTGCCGCACTTGGGGGAGTGAATGCACGATGGGCAGCCGGACTCGCATGGGCACTGAGCGATGACTTCGAGCGTCGCGCGCCACAGGTCTTCTATCACCTCGTAGCCGTGCTCGGATACCCCGACTCCTCCGGGATGGCCATCGTGTATGAACACCTGCGGCCTGCCGGTGTCCGGGTGCAGCGGCGTGGTTATTCCGCCTATGTCATTTCGGTCGCACATCGCGAACAGCGGCAGGATGCCTATGGCGGCGTGCTCAACGGCATGGAGTCCGCCCGACAGGTCCAGCTTCTCCGATTGAATGAAGTCCAAGGTGTCCCTGGGCGGGCCGAACCAGAGCGCCGTGGTCTCAAACTCCTGCTTGGGAAGCTCGACGTACTCGTCGCCCAGCACCTCGTCGGTGTGGTGCTTGATCCTCTTGAAGCCGAGCACTTGTGTCGAGACCATGACCTCTCCGAAGAACACCTCCACTCGTCCTGCCTCGCGTTGCGTGTACGTGTTAAGTATGCGCGTTTCGGTGTGGTCGCGCGACTGCGTGTAGTAGGGCGCGTCGGTGCTGGAGACGTAGGCCGTATGCGACTCCATATCCAGCTCGGTCACGAGGTAGGACTCGCCCTGGTGCAGGTAGATCGCACCGGGGTGAAGCTGCATGAACGCGGACGACTCGGAGACCGTTTCGAGGATGGCCCCGGTGTCGGAGTCCACCAGCGTGTAGAACGCCCCGGACGCGGTGCGCATGTTGACACGCTCGGCAGGGTAGGTCATCTCTGGCACGAGGTGCCAGCGTCCGTGCCGGACGTGAACGTAGTCGTCTTCGATCAGCTCGTCGGCGTACCAGAGCAGCTCTGGACCGAAGAACTCGGTGTCGTTCATCGTCAGAGGAGCCTCATACGCCGCGCAGAGCAAGTGTGGCTTCATGATGTACGGGTTGGCGGGGGAGATCCTCGCGGTCTCGTGACTCCTGCCGAAGAACGACTCCGGGTGTCGCATGAGGTACTGATCGAGCGGGTTGTCCTGGGCCACGAGCACGCTGAGCGAGCGCTCGCCGCTGCGCCCGCTGCGTCCCGCCTGCTGCCAGGCGCTGGCGATGGAACCCGGGTATCCGGTCAGCACCGTGGCGTCGAGGTTCCCAACGTCTACGCCCAACTCCATCGCGTTGGTCGTAGACAGTCCGAGGAGTTTACCCTCGTAAAGATCCCTCTCGATGCGTCGGCGATCTTCAGGCATATAACTGGCTCGGTAGGGGGCGATACGTCCGGCGATGACTGGATGCGACGGCTTGAGCTGGTCTCGGGCGTACACGTACAGAAGCTCCGCCTGCCGTCGACTGCGAACGAACGTCATCGTGCGCGTGTGTCGCTTGAGCAGCTCGACGTATATCTGGGTCGCCTCGGAGTTGGTGGAGCGACGTGCGCCCTTGGCGAGGTCGATCATGGGCGGGTTCCACAGGGCGAAGTCCTTTCCTCCGTATGGTGAGCCGTCGTCGTCGATGACCTCGAAAGGCAGTCCGACCAGGCGCTCGGCGTGTTCGCCGGGGTTGGCAATCGTGGCGGAGCACAGGATGAACTGCGGATTGCTCCCCAGTTTGCGGCATATGCGTCGGAGACGCCTGATGACGTTCGCGACGTGCGTACCAAACACGCCCCTGTACACGTGCGCCTCGTCCAGCACCACGTACTTCAGCCCCCTAATGGTCCTGTACCAGGCGTGGTGATTGGGCAGGATGCCGAGGTGGAGCATGTCCGGGTTGGTCATCACGATGTGGGAGCCTCGCCGGATGGACGCTCGGTCCTGGCGGGCCGTGTCGCCGTCGAAGATCGCGTGTCTGAGCCTGCTCCCGTCCGGCATGAGCTCGGCCAGCTTCTTCTCTTGGTCCTGAGACAGCGCCTTGGCAGGGTGGATGTACAACGCGCGGGCCGAACGGTCGCTCAGAAGCGATTCGAGCACGGGCAGGTTGTAGCACATGCTCTTGCCGCTGGCCGCGGGAGTCGCGACTATGACGTTACTGCCATCGCGCAGGGCACCGATAGCGGCTGCCTGGTGTGTGTAGAGGCTGCCAATACCCAACGACTCAAGCCGCTCGGTGATGCGGCCGTCGAGTGGGGGCGAGAGCTCGGCTGTCCGTGCCTCGCGCGACGGCACCTGCTCCAGGTGCACGATCTGTTCGGTGTACCAGAGCAGGCTCTGCATATGTCGTAAAAAAGCTGCGGTGTCCAAGGCGCGACATCTGCTGCGGAGTACTGGGACGCACCGCTCAGAAGCCGGTCAGCGTCTCCATCTCGCAGTCTATCACTTCGGCGTCGGGGCGGTCTGACTCTATGAACGCTAGAACGTTGTCCAGCATCTGGTCCGCGTGTCGGACGTTGTTGGAGACACAGGTGACCCCGATAACCGCGGTCTGCCAGGCGTCGTTCTGGTCTACCTCGGCGACGGCCACGTTGAACTTGCTCCGAACGCGGTCGCGCACGGAGTTGACGACGCGTCGCTTGTCCTTGAGGCTGAAGCTGCCTGCGAGGCGGAGGGTGATTTTGGCTACGCCGACGTTCATGGGTTGAGTCTCGTCAGAACCTGTTCGTAGTTGCCTAAGTCATGGGTCATCTACTCATTCTATACCGTGCTCAGTCGGGTCAGCTAAACCCATCCCAGATTCGTCTGCACAATAATTCCCCACAGAAGCCTGATCCTGTCACTGTGCCGATGTCCGTGAATACCTATCCGAATTTGATGCCGTTCCCAACACTCTGCCGGATAGGATGATGGGACGAAGTCGAATTTGACAGCCGCACGGGAGTCGGCTAAGGTGAAAGTGCAACTTGGGAGGGTCGACCTTTTGACCCGCTGTAAGCAATTACACCCGGTTGCCTTTTACTTTCTGGCAGGCTGCGCTTCTCACCGTGTATGTCGTGTACTTGGATGAGTCAGGTAACCCAGGCTCATTCCGAAATGATCAGGACCACTTCGTCATCGGCGGCATCGCGGTTCACGAAGGACAGATTCGACGACTCAGTGATCGCCTGGACAGTATCCAGTCGGCGTTTTTTCCAGAAATATCGATCCCTCTCAAGTTCCACGCTACCGATATCAACAGTGGTCGTGGACGATTCCGCACCATATCTGCCAGCGACCGACAGCAGTTACTCGACGCCGTGTATGCCGTCATTGCAGATAGCCTGTACCCGCATGCAGTCCTCTTCGCGACAGCAATTCACATCAGCGCTGTCGAAAGCGCCGAGCAGGCACTCAGGGACACGTTTGAAGACATCACCCAGAGGATCAATACGTTTCTGGTCAGGCTGCATAGGAGCGGCAACACACAGAAATCGCTACTCGTGATAGACCGCTCTGACGAGACAGAAGGCAAGTATCGCTCTCTGATTTCTGACTTCAGGACATCCGGGACCAGTCATGGTTACCTGGGGAACATCGTTGACATTCCCTACTTCAGCCAGTCAGGCGACACTCGGTTGCTTCAGTTGGCCGACTTCGTGGCCTACGCCGTTTTCAGGTACTACGAACGGGGCGACAGCCAGTTCTTGAACAAGGTATTCACTCGATTCGATGGTCGGATGAAAGACGCCAAGCGTGATGGGCTGAAGCACATTATCCGTTCCACCGAGGAGTGCGCGTGTATGGCCTGTTCCTGGCGTTAGTCGTCTGGATGGCCACGTCCGCGCTCCCACGGTGTGCACACAGAATGCGACACAGGCTCAGCTCAGCCTGAGGCTGTTGCCTTAGATTGTCTCAGCTAATACACTCGACGCTGGCGTCTGCCAGGACTGGCGGGACGCCAGGAGGGGATTGTGCAGAACAACCTGCGTGACAAATACTGCATCGTTGGAGTCGGCGAGACCGACTACAGTCGCGGTTCCGGGAGAAGTACGAGGGCGCTTGCGGTGGAGGCCATTCGCAACGCCGTCGCGGACGCCGGGCTGACGACGAAGGACATCGACGGGATGCTGAGCTACCACGGCGGCGACTCGACCGCGTCGAGCGCGCTGGCTTACGACCTCGGCAACCAGCTCAACTTCTACATGGACTGCTCCGGCGGAGGGTCCAGCACGGAGGCACTGGTCGGACTGGCGATCGGCGCGATTGAGGCGGGCATGTGCGACATCGTCGCCATCTTCCGCGCCATGAACGGGTACTCGCAGGTACGTATCGGCGGCACAGGACGGGGCGCCGCGCCTGTGACGTCCGCCGACCTGATGCGCAGGCCCTACGGACTGGCAAGCGCGGTGCAGACGTTCTCGTTCTCGTTTACCCGTCACATGATGGAGTACGGCGTGAAGGGCGAGGATCTTGCCGCCATCAAGGTGACGCACAGCAACCACGCCAGCAACAACCCCAAAGCGCTGATGAAGCACCGGGTGACCGTTGACGACGTGCTGAACTCTCGATGGATCGTGAGGCCGTGCGCCCACCTGCTGGACTGCTGCCTGGAGACCGACAACGCTACATGCATCATCGTAACGTCGGCGGAGCGGGCGAAAGACCTGAAGCAGCCGCCAGCATACATCAGGGCGGTCCAGGGGAGAGGCACCAAGCCCGGTGGCGACTTCCACTATCAGCACGCTCCGATAACCAGGGTTGCCGGGCACTACGTGGGGCCCAGGCTCTTCGAGCTGGCCGACCTCACTCACGACGACATAGACGTGACCGGATGCTACGACGCTTTCACCTACACAAGCCTGCTGCAGTTCGAGGACTACGGATTCTGCAAGAAAGGGGAGGGCAAGGACTACGTGACGTCCGGCATCACCGATCTCGGCGGCAGACGGCCCAACAACACCAGCGGAGGCCACCTGTGCGAGGGCTACACGCACGGCATGAACATGGTCATCGAGAACGTCCGGCAGCTCCGGGGCACGGTCGACGACTACTGCCCGGACTGGCAGAACGGTAACCATACGCACGACTACTCAGAAGGCGGCTGCCGACAGGTACCCGACGTCGAGACCACAATGAACATGGGATGGGCCAACCCGGCCACGGGCAGCGCCTTGATAATGCGGAGGTAACCAAGTGGCCGTTTACAACTATCGCGAACTGCCCCTAGTCGTTCAGGACCAGGACTCCGAGTACGCGGGCTACTTCCAAGCTGCCCAGGAGCATCGACTCGTCGTGAAGAAGTGCCTGGAGTGCGGTCTGCTGCGAGGCGAGCCCGGAGCCGCGTGTCCGTGGTGCTCCTCGATGAGCTCGGAGTGGCATGAGGTCAGCGGCAGCGGGACAATCTACAGCTACCAGATCATAGCTCACAGCGTGCTGCCCGGATTCAGGGACTGGGTGCCGTACCCTATCGTGCTCGTCGAGCTAGACGAGCAGCGCGGACAGCCCGACCCAGGGGACGGTCTCAGAATCACCGCCAATCTCGTCGACGCCGGCATGAACGTCGAATCGGAAGAGAACGTGGCGATAGGCAAGCGAGTCAAGGTCGTGTTCATGGACCTCGAAGACGGTCTCACGCTGCCACAATTCGCTTTGACCGACGAACCGCCTGAAGTCGAGGTCTGGCGATATCCAGTCTAGGCAATCACCACTATTATGGTCGGAATCAGACCATTCACCCTCACCCCAGCCCTCTTCCTGAGGGAGAGGGGCCCCCTGTCTGGTTGACAGTTGCCTCGGCCTTAACACAACATTAAGAGACCTTATACAAGGAGAATACACATGGAGCTACTCGTACTTTCCGGCGGAAGACATCCCTATGAAGAGTCCACACCTGTTTTAACCAGATTCCTGATCCAAGCGGGACATACGATAACGGTGACCGAAGACGCGTCCGTACTCAGCGACGCCGACCGGATGAGCGGCTACGACGCGCTGGTGTTCAACACCCTGCGCGCCGGCGAAATGACGCTGTCTGATGACGAGCAGGCCGGAATGAAGAGCTTCATCAAATCAGGCAAGGGTTTCATCTGCATTCACATTTCAGGCTGTGTCCCAGAGACCTGGCAGGAGTACCAGGAGATCACCGGCGGCGGATGGGTCATGGGCACCAGCTTCCACCCACCCTACGGCAAGTTCACTGTCAACGTGACCCACCCCGAGCACGCCGGCGTGAAGGGGATATCCGACTTCGAGACCAACGACGAGCTGTACATGGGCATCGACTACCAGGAAGGCAACAACACCTTCATGTACGGCACGTCTGAAGACGGCACCTACGCCTGGGGCGGACAGGACGCGGTACACATGCCGGCTGGAACGTTCCCGCTCGGATGGACGCGGGGCTACGGCAGCGGCAAGGTGTTCGTGACGCTGCTCGGACATAATGGGCTCAGCTTCGAGACACCGGAGTTCCAGCAGATGGTGCTCAACGGCATCTCCTGGGCTGTCAGCAGATAGACCAGGAAAGTACCCAGCTTGAGCCTCAAGATATTCTTCGACGTTGACTACACAATACTGGCCGTGGACGGCAGTCTGCGGCCAGGGACCAGGCAGACTTTCGAGCGTCTGGTAGATGACGGGCACAAGGTGTTCATCTGGTCAGGAGTCGGCCTGCGTAACTCAGACGTGGAACGGCATGAGCTCCAGGACCTGGTGTCGGGCATCTACAAGAAGCCGATCTACGATTACGTCAACGGCCTGGAGCTGCTGAAGGTGCCGCACTGGCCGGACTTCGTTATCGACGACTACCCGGAGATCGTGGATACTTTTGGCGGCGTGCTTGCCAAGCCGTACTTCTTCCGGTCAGCTTCGGACGATGAGATGGACCACATATACGCGATTGTCAACGACTTCGTGGCCACAGGCGAGTCCGACAGGGTGGGATACAGGGCCGCGCGCAGCAAACGATCGGCCAAAAGCCCCGACTAACTCATGCCCATCCAGCTCCTCAGACCTGAAGTTTCGTCGAAGATTGCGGCTGGGGAGGTGATCGAGCGTCCCGCCTCGGCCGTAAAAGAGCTGGTGGAAAACGCGTTGGACGCCGGTGCGTCCCGAATACGCATCGAGATTCGCGGCGGCGGCATCGAGTATATTCGCATCACCGACGACGGGTCCGGCATCCCAGCCGACCAGGTGGAACTCGCATTCAAGCGATTCGCCACCAGCAAGCTGGAGCTGGCCGAAGACCTGGACGCCGTGTCCACGCTCGGATTTCGTGGCGAGGCGCTGCCAAGCATCGCCTCGGTCGCCCGCGTTGAGCTGCGCACACGGACGCTGGACACTGACAGCGGCACCAGCATAGAGATCGAAGACGGAGAGGTAGTGTCTCTCGGACCGGCCGGTGCGCCTTTCGGCACGACGATCACCGTCAGACACCTGTTCCGCAACCTGCCCGCGCGTCGCAGATTCCTGAGCTCGGCCAATGCAGAGCAGACACGAATCCACAGGGTCGTCGCCCACTACGCGATGGCGTACCCCGAAGTCGGGTTCGAGCTGAGTCCGGAGCGTGGCCGGTCGTTCTCCAGTCCAGGGAGCGGCGAGCTCAGGGACGCTGTGTCCGCAGTACACGGTCGCCAGGTCGCGGAATCGATGCTGGAGGTGACTCCGGAGGACTCGGAAGACGCGGGCACATCTGTCAGCGGGCTAGTTGGTCCGCCTTCACTGGACCGGGCCAACCGCAGCTACATCAGCCTGTTCGCCAACAGGCGGTGGGTGCGAAACAGGTCGCTCTCGTACGCCATAGAGCAAGCGTATCACGGCTTCATGGCCGAGCGAAGGTACCCGGTCGCGGTGGTCAGTGTCAGCGTGCCGTTCCAGGAAGTGGACGTAAACGCGCATCCCGCAAAGGCCGAGATCAGGTTCAGACGGGAGAATAGCGTGTTCAGCACGGTGCAACGGGCCGTTCGCAGAACGCTCGCTGAGCACACTCCGATTCCCGAGGTGAGCCACCGGGCCGTCGGCCAGCCGGCGTACTACGACAGGCATCGGGCGCAGACGCCGAGCCCGTCGGCGTTCTGGCCGACCGATCCATTCACATCTGCCGGCCCGCGAAACGTCGCCCCTCCTCCCAGGGACGCGATCGAGAGATACCACAACCTTATAGACCCGCCGCAGGTCGATCAGGCTCCGCCGCCACCCCTGACGCCACGAGACGCGCTTCCCATCCTGCGTGTGCTGGGGCAGGTACAGAACACCTACGTTGTCGCCGAGGGGCCGGACGGCATGTATCTCATCGACCAGCACGCGGCGCACGAGCGGGTGATGTTCGAGCGAGTGGCGGCACGCGCCGCCGAGGGGTCACCAGATGTCCAGAGCCTGTTGGAGCCGTTAGTCGTCGAGCTGGACGACGTTGCATTCGAGCTGGTCACCACGCAGTCCGAGGTTATATCTGGAATGGGGTTCGTGCTCGAACAGTTCGGAGGAACCTCGGTGGTCGTCAGGGCCGTTCCGGCGCTCCTGGTCGACGTGGCCTACGAGACCGCGCTGACCGACGTGCTCGACCTCATGGAAGAGGGAGGCGGATTCGAGACCTGGGAGGAGCGGGCCGCCTACTCGATCGCCTGTCACGGGGCAATCCGCGCCGGCAAGGTGATGACCCCGGAGGAGATGCAGGAGCTGGTCCGTCAACTGGAGGCGTGCGCCCAGCCGCACACGTGCCCGCACGGACGTCCGACGATGATCCACATGAGCTCGGGGCAGTTGGAGCGCGAGTTCGGCAGGACGTGAGTACGGCCCGGCTCGACGTGCCACAGGCGCCACAGGCGATTGATAGTATGGCCGCTCCCGTCGCTCAACCTCGGGTTACGTTCGGCGTCGGACCACATAGTACCCAAGTCGTGGCTGAGCTGGATGCCTGCACCCCAGAAGTTGGAGTTGACCGCGGAAATGTGCAGGTGTTTTTCAGGGTATTTTCATTTAGGACCAGCGGCCTGGATCACCCTCACCCCAGCCCTCTCCCAGGGGGAGAGGGGGCCAGTTGTCCTGTTCACCTACCAGTTCAGTAGGTGGGGCTTCTGGGCGCGCCAGCCGTCGTCGGACGGGAAGATCGTGCTCATTGCTACGCGCTCGATGTCGCCGTCGAACATGTGCTCAACCGAGGAGCGCCACTTCTTGTAGTGAGGAGCTTCGCGGTGGGCGTCCAGTGCGGCAGCGTCCGCATACACCTCGTACAGGTGGAAGAGGTTCGCGTCCTCGTCGTTCTGGAGAATGTCGAAACGGAAGCAGCCTGGTTCGTCGCGAACAGATCCCTGCGCGTCGCCAAAGCTGGCCTCTCTGAATTCGTCTGCGTATCCCTCTTTGATGCGAATCGTTACGAAGATGGAGATCATTGCCTGTACCTCATGGCTGAAAGTTGGCCGGATTATATCATTCCCGTTCTGGGACGTTCCGGGGGCGCATCCACCGATTTCCGGGACACCGCGCATCAACACTGAATGCCATGTGCCATGCTGAGCGCAGTGAAACGGAGTCGAAGCATCTAGCGTCCCTCGACGCTGTAGGTCAGCAGACTCTTCACCTACGCTCCGCTTCGGTTCAGGATGACATGCTTGTTATGCACACCCCTCATAGTTAACTCTCATCAACATGTCATCAACACCGCCCATCATCATCATCACACCCTTAAGGGTGTGATGATGATGATGTTCATGGTCAGCGTTCATCAACACTCGTTACCACTCTCCCACACCCTGAGCTCCCATTTCCTGTCGTCCACGAGGACGAACAGGTCGCTCCGCCGACCAAGTGCCGTGCGCACCGAGCCAGGATTGGCGTCGATGGCTTCGGCCAGCTTGGCGCTGCTCATCGCGCCGTCGGCGAGAGCCTCGGCCATGCGCTCGGCCAGTCCGACGCGGCGTGTCGGCGAGTGTGTCTCCGATCCGTCGTGGCCGGCCAGCGCGAGGCGTTCAGCCGTCGACACCCTCTCCACCGAGAAGCGAGGGGCGAACGTGATTCTGAGCGTCACAGGAGCCAGCAGCGCGCCCACGTTGGTCTTTCTGTGCCACAGCGTCACCACGATAGAGTCCTCCCCGATCTCCTGCTCCTTGCGCGCCTGCCACACGTTGCGGCTGAGGTTGGACCAGAACACGCTCCCATACGGGCTGCTGAGCGCGCCGACGCCCGCGCTGGCCTTGCTCACGTGGGCCAGGATCATCGAGGTCACTTCCAGCTGTCTGAGACCGTAGAACAGCGTCTGCACGGATTCAGGCTCGTTCGGGTTGCCGCCGCACGCGGGCACCGCGCTGTCAACGATCACCAGGTCTATGTCCTTGGAGGCGACGGTCTCTGAGAGTCGTTCAACGTCGTCCACCAGCCTGCCCGCGCACCGACGGTAGAACAGTCTCGGCGGGCCCGGAAGCCCCATGCCGTCAGCTATCATGCTCAGCCGACCATGCGCGTCCGCGGCGTCCATCTCCCAGTCAAGGTAGAGCACGTTGCCGGACATACACTCGAACGGAGTCTGCATCCCCTCGGTGACCATCGTCGCGAGCCACAGCGCGATCATGCTCTTGCCGACTCCGCCGTCGCCGAAGACCATGTTGGGGTGTCCCTCGGCCAGCAGCGGCGTGAGCCTGTATCCGGTGACGGTGTCCGGCGGCGGTGTCCACTCGGAGAGGTCGAGCACGTCCGCGCCGCGCCTGGAGCGCCGGAGCACGATGAGCGAGGCGGTCTCGATAAACTCGCTCCACTCCAGGCCCGGGGCTTCACTGTCGCAGTGTTTGGCGATCTCGGAGCGGCTGCGCTTGGAGGTTAGCTGGTATCGCGACTCTGTGACGAGCCTGGGACCGTATGAGCCATTGATCGGAAGGTCGGGCTGATACAGTACGGAGATCTCGCCGTGCATCTCGCCTCGCGGGCTCTGGTAGATGCGCGAGATCCTGATGTGCACCCCGTCCTGGGGCCAGCGCAGCTCGAACACCGGCCCTCGCTGTTCTATTGTGGGGGATGATAAAGGCATGTCACTCGACCTCCAGGTCGTTCAGGGACAGGCCACCCGTCCCACGCTGAGGGACTGTCTGGAGTGTGGGCCGGATGCGGGACGTAGTGGGTCTCGGCTGTGCCGACGCGAAGCGTCCCGTCTCCAGCGCGCGAACGAGCCTGTCGAGCGAGTCCAGCAGCGACTCCACGTCCGTGTTCGGCGCGTCGCTGCGCCGGTCCTCGCGGAGTCGGCTGTCGTATCTCGCCCAGGCCTCGGCCTTGCTGCGCTCCTGTTCGCTGCGGTTCCGGGCGCGGCACGGCGGGCAGTACAGCCCCTGCGTGCGCATGTCCAGCGTCACGCCGCAGACGCACTCGATTGTTCTCTTCTTGGGTTCGGTCGTTGTGCGTTCGTTGGCCGTCATCTGTTCCTCCTGCGTTCCTACCGCCCTGGCGTGAAACAAAGAAAGGCCCTCCCGAAACACCACATGGGCAGTTCGGTGAGGGCCATTTACAGACCTGAGTGGGACGGTCCAGCCGTCTGGTATTCAGTTGTGTGGCTGCGCTACCGTGTGTAGTACAACCGTTCTACAGATACGATACGCCATGCGCCCGGGTTTTGCAAGGGGAGACAGGGCAACCACATTCTCCCAACAGGAAGCCGCAAAGCAATCTAAAACCGGTTCGCCCCCGGATCAAGTCCGGGGCAGGCTCTGAGCTTGTTGAAGGGCGTTCATGGTTCGACAGGGAGCTCGTGAGCTAGAGGAACGGCTCACCACGAACGGACTTATACCAATTTCGTGTAATGCCACCGTATTCTCGCTGATCGGACTCTCTGGATTCCGGCCTTCGCCGGAATGACGGACGGGGGGCGCTGGCCATGCTATTTGAGGCATAGTCAGAACGAATTGGTATTGCACGCCTTCAACCGGAGAATGCGATTGCCCTGCACACTAATATCAAACCACTGTAATTCGACGAACAGGCGTGCTATGCTGTCTCCCAACATTCCTCGTCGGGAGTTGAACATATGCAGGCTGCGATTTCTCCAAATGGAGGAGGTGTGAAAGAACGCCGCACTCTCGAAGACCGTTTCGGCAGTCGTGTAGAGGTCAACAACGCGTTTACACGCAAGACCGTGTCGTATCAGGGCAACCGTCACGTCGTCCGCCTGATCGAGGGCTACTTCTTCGAGATGGCTCTTATCATCTCAGAGCTCGGTCGGATACTGCGTCCCGGAGGGACTGTGATTATGGTGAACGACAATGTCCAGTACCACGGAGAAGAAGTTCCTACAGACCTGATACTATCTGACTTCGCCGAACAGTCGGGATTCGTTTGTGAGAAGATATGGGTTCTGCCTCGTGGCAAAGGCAATTCCAGCCAGCAGATGCGTCGCTTTGGCAGACGCGAGATAAGAAAGTGCGTCTATAAGTGGGTGCGAACGCATGACTAACCTGCATGATGCGCAGCTTAGGTCCACCCTGATGTCCGAAAGGATACGACAGCGGACAGACCACATATTGCGCGAGCTTATAGCCAGCATCGAAGGTACGACCAACTGGACCTTGGAGAATGGCTATCGAAACATAATCGCCAACATGAGCATTGGTCTGGACGGGACATTTCGAAACATCATTGGGCGCGACGCCGAGAACCTGATGAAAGCCCGCATTACGGACTCCACCGTCAGCTAGCCTCTAGCCTCCAAATCTGAAGCCCTTCTCCCCATTACCCCTTCAGACGACGCCTACCGATCCAGGGCATGGTGTCGCGGATATGTCTCAAAGTATCCTGGATTGTCCCAGACGGGACAACGTGACAGGACACACATCTATAGGGATGTGTGTCCTGTCACGTTCCGGCTATGGTGCTGATGAACGATGTCCCGGGTCCGGAACGCAACGTGCCATAGTGATTGGAAACCGACCACAGCGTTGTAGGGTAAACTGTGGCCTGAATCTCAGGAGGAGCCGACAGTATGCGGGTAGCCGTCATCGGGGCCGGAATCGTAGGTGGGGCGATTGCTTTCTATCTCTCTCGCAGGGGTGCGAACGTCACGCTCGTCGATGCGGGCGAACCTGGCATGGGAGCCACCAGCCACTCGTTCGCATGGATCAACGGCTTCGGCAAGGAGCCACGGGCCTATGGCGGGTTGAACCGGCGGTCGCTAGACACCTGGGACCGGTTCGCGCGTCTTCTCGACGCCGACATCGGTCTGCGCTGGGGCGGACAGCTCACATGGGCCGCAAACGATGAAGACGCCGAGGCGCTATCTCAGAACGTCGCCAGACTGCAGTCCTGGGGATACGTTGCAAGGATGATCGACGAGGCAGAGTTGATGCGCCTCGAACCCGGGATCAGACCGGGACCAGTGAAGGCGGCCGCGATCAGCGACAACGACGGACACGTACCCGGTACGCTCGTCGCCCAGACCTGCGCTCGCCGCGTGAGCGAGATGGGCGGAAGCGTCCTACCCTGTAGTCCCGTCGCCGGCTTCGATATTCATTCGGAGCGTGTGACTGCTGTCACGCTGTCTAACCAGTCAGTGGAGTGCGACGCTGTCGTTCTTGCGGCTGGCGTGGGCACCACGAAGCTGGCTGAGATGGCCGGAGTCCACGTCCCGCAGGAGGACAGCCCCGGCGTGGTCGTCAGCACCGAGCCGTTGCCGCCGGTTCTGAGGAACGTTGCCGCGCTCTATGCTCCTCCGGTCGGCGGAGCAGGAGGCCAGGAGGTACACATTCGGCAGGGGAACGACGGTGTCGTGCTGATGGGAGAGGGTAGCCAGGAGAGCCTCGCCCGCGACGATTCGCCCGAGCACGCTGCTGAGATTCTTGCACGAGCGTCCACGTACCTGCCCGAGCTCAAGTCTGCCACTCCCGTGCCGGTCCCTGTCGGCTACAGGCCGATGCCGATCGACGGCATGCCGGTGCTCGGTTTCGCTCCGGCCGTGTCCAACATGTACATTGCCCTGATGCACAGCGGTATCACATTGGCGCCGCTGGTGGGCGAGCTCGCGACGATGGAGATACTCGACGGCGCGTGCGTGCACATCCTGGAACCTTATCGACCGGAGCGGTTCGACAATTCAGTCCTCGCATGAAAACTCATCCCAACTAAGGAGCAACCTTTGGCAGTATCACACACAGACCAGATCGAGGAGATAGTCGCAGAGTCCGGGGTACCCTGGACCGTGGACGGTTGCGGGGTCACCCGACGAGACACCCGGATAGTCTCGCTCGTGCATCGGGACGCGTATCTCGACGATTCGGACCGCCACCGGGTTCTCCTGGTTGGCGCGCTGTCCGGTGACTCAGACGACGCGGACGCCGCCGTCTCCGCCCTACGAGGGTACGCGTCAAGTCAGCGGATCAGGAGCCGGGTAGCGCTCAGCGCGATACCGTGCGCGAACCCCGATGGTCTGAGTATGGGCGTCGCACCCGGCAACGGTTCAGGCGGCGACCCTTCTGCTCCCTCTGGCGGCTATCCTCCACAGGGAGGCTACTTCAATCACGAGACCGATCCGGAAGCGCGCTATCTCTGGAGATATGTCGGCTTCATGGCGCCAGACTTCGTGGTCGAGGTACGAGCCGGGGACAGCGTCGGCTGGGAGTGCGCCGGTGTGCCATCGGCGCTGGCGGACGCGCTGGGTGCTCAGTCCATACCGCAGGACTCGAGCCTGCTGGCGGCACTAACGCAGGGCATACCTAACGATCTCGGACAGGTGCCCAGCATCCGACTTACTGCTCCCATATCGGAAGTACAGGCCGAGGTGTCAAAACTGTGGAGCGCACTCGACGGATTGGGCGCTCCCGCCGTCTCGCCCGCGCGTTCGGAGCTAGCAAGTCGCAGAAGCCGCTCGCCGATGAGCGTCGCTGCGTCTCTGGTCGAGCGTTATGGGGATACGCTCGATCCGGTGATCTACACGCAGGGGGTCTCCATCAGCGGCCGTCTCAGGTATGGCAAACTGAACGGAGATGCTGCCGAGTATGCGCAGGACATCGCCGCACTGGTAGAGCCTTATCTGTCCGGCTCCAGGCCCTGGTTTGCCGAGTCCGACGGCGGCGCGAACCACGCGGGACTGGTCTGGTGCGACGAGATGTTCGACGTAACGGGCGACGAGCGATATCGAGACCTGCTGGTCGAGATAGCCGATCTGTATCGAGGCAACGATTCGAGTGTTCCGCCTCCGCCATGCGATCCCGACTATCGCACCGAGGACTTCTTCTTCTCCGGCGCGCTGATGGGCAGGGCCTACGCTCTCACAGGCGATGGGAGCTACCTGGACATCCAGAACGCATTCCTATTGAACGCAGACATCCAGCAGGACGACGGACTCTTCTGGCACTGCCGATCGGTGCCATACTACTGGGGGCGGGGCAACGGGTTCGCGGCCCTCGGATACGCCGAGACGCTGACAGGACTGCCGGAGTCTCATCCGGCCCGCGATACGCTGATCGACATGCATACTCGCCATCTCGACGCTCTGAGAGGTCTTCAACGTCCGTCGGGGATGCTGTCGCAGCTCCTAGACTTTCCCGGCTCATACCTGGAGCTGACGGCCACGTGCATGACCGGCTACGCAGTCGCCAGGGGCCTGCGCATAGGATGGCTGGATGAGTCGTACCGAGACTTTGTCGACAGCCTATGGAGAGCCGCATCCGAGCGGATAGGAGCCGACGGTTCGGTGGTGGATGGCTGCACAGGCACAGGCGCGGTCAACGACCAGCGGTTCTACCTGGATCGCGCGGCCGAGTACGATCAAGACGACCGCACGGGCAACCTGGCGCTCTGGTTCGCCGTCGAGATGGAGCGGCTGGTCAGGAGCGACGACTAGACGACGCCGCGTGCCGTCTCCCAGCCCTCTACCTGGATGCAGGCGACCCAGTGTCCGGGGGTTACCTCGCGAAGCTCCGGCATCTCCAGCTGGCAATCGTCCACCATGACGGGGCAGCGCGTGTGGAACACGCAGCCCGCGGGTGGCGAGATCGGGCTTGGGACGTCGCCCGTCAGGATGATGCGCTCTCTCTGAGCCTCGATCATCGGGTCAGGGATCGGCACCGCCGACAGCAGCGCACGAGTGTATGGGTGCAGCGGGTTGTCGTACAGCTCGTTTCGGTCTGCGATCTCTACGATGTGTCCGAGGTACATGACCGCCACTCGATCCGAGATGTGTCGAACCACAGACAGGTCGTGAGCGATGAACAGGTAGGTAAGTCCGAACTGCTCCTGCAGGTCCTCCAACAGGTTGATGACCTGGGCCTGAATCGACACGTCAAGGGCCGACACCGGCTCGTCACATACGATGAAGCTGGGGTTAACGGCGAGTGCGCGGGCGATTCCGATACGCTGACGCTGACCGCCGCTGAACTCGTGGGGGTACCTGTCGGCCATGTATGGATTGAGACCGACCACCTGAAGCAGTTCCGTAACCCTGTCCCGGTACTCTGCCTTAGAAGACGTGAGCTTGTGGACGATCAGCGGCTCGCCGACAATGTCGCCGCAGGTCATCCGAGGATTCAGGGAGCCATATGGGTCCTGGAAGATGATCTGCATCTTCCGGCGCATGGCCCGCATACTGCCGCCGTCGAGGTCGTTGAGGCGCGTACCCTCAAACACTACGTCCCCGTCAGTTGGCTTGTAGAGCTGAAGGATTGCCCTGCCCGTGGTCGTCTTTCCGCAGCCGCTCTCGCCGACCAACCCGAGCGTCTCGCCCTGGTTGATAGTGAAGGAGACGTCGTCGACCGCCTTCACGTCCGCGACCTTGCGTTGGAAGATGATCCCCGATGTAACGGGGAAGTACATCTTCAGGTTCTTGACTTCCAGCAGCGGCCCGTTTCCGTTGGCGCTGGAACCGTTGGTGTCGATCTGAGTCGTCATTGTCCTCTTCTACCTCGCCTATCAGGTGCCTATGCCGGAGAGCTCACGCAATTCCCGGTGTCTCCAACAGGCCGAATTGTGACCCTGTGCGGCCTCGACCAGCATTGGGGTCTCATCGAGGCACTGTTCGAACACGTACTTACACCGAGGGGCGAAAGAGCAGCCCTCGGGCAGGTTCACCAGGTCCGGGGGCAGTCCCGCGATCGCGTCGAGCCTGATACGCTCACTCGCATCGAGACGCGGCACAGAATTCAGCAGAGCCAGAGTGTATGGATGCTTCGGATTATGGTAGATCTCCTGGGCAGTACCCGTCTCTATGATCCGGCCCGCGTACATTACGTTCACGTTGTCCGCGTAGCGGGCCACCACTCCAAGGTTGTGCGTGATGATAATCATTGCGGTACCGAAGTCGCGGGCCAGCTCCTGCATGAGTTCCAGGATCTGCGCCTGAATGGTCACGTCCAGCGCGGTTGTCGGCTCGTCGGCAATTATCAGCCTCGGGTTGCAGCTCAGCGCCATTGCGATCATGACGCGCTGCCTCATTCCACCGCTGAACTGGTGAGGGTAGTCACCCAGCCTGCGCGCAGCATCCGATAATCCCACTGTCTGGAGCAGCTCTGCAGCTCTGGTCCGGGCCTGTTGGCCAGACATATCCTGGTGCAACTCGAGCGTCTCGGTCAACTGCCGGCCGATTGTGAGTACCGGATTCAGCGACGTCATGGGTTCCTGGAACACCATCGCTATGCGGTTGCCTCTGATGTTGCGCATCTCAGCGCCGTCCATGGTCAGCAGGTTTTCACCTTCGAAAACCACTTCGCCCGAGACGGTACGTCCCGGAGGCGACGGTACTAACCGCATTATCGACAGGGCATGAACGCTCTTGCCGCAGCCGCTCTCACCAACTACGCCCAGCACTTCTCCCTCTTCCAACCCGTAGCTGATGTCGTCGACGGCTTTAACAACGCCATCCTGCGTGAAGAAGTACGTGGAGAGGTTGTTTATCTCCAGCAGCTTGGCCATGTGGCCCCCCTTCCGCCAATTTACTAGTCAATTAAACTGGTTCCATGCACAAATTCCACCGACTCTACTGGTTGCCGAGGGACATCTCAGAGGCTTGAAACCACACTCGAATAGCCTCGTTCGATTGCGCGTCAACATATTGTATCGTTCACGGGTTGTCAAGCGTGCCGCGATCCTGGGCTGAAGAAGTGAGACTAAATCTCTCCGCCATCTCCCGCCGGGGAGATGTCAACCCCGGGGACAACCTCTGCCAGCCTGTCCAGAGTGTAACGGTATCGACTTGCCAGTATGCCACAGGCAGCGCTGAAGATGTGCAGGCCGATCCTCGGCTCAAGCTGGCAAAGCTCCATCAGCCTGACGCGCGGAATGACGAACGCCGATCCATCGGTAGCGGCGCGTGAAGTTGTGACCAAGATCGGGGGATTGAAGAAAATCGCCACGGGGAACGCCTCGTGCGGACGAACTGTCCTGACGACAAGGAACTTCTCTCTCGCGCCCGTCGTCGCGGTCACCTCGCCACTGCGGACGACGTAGAGCCTGTCGCCGGGCTCGTCCTGATACCCCAGGTAGTCGCCTCTTTTGAATTCGAGGTCTTCACACAGTGCCCCGATGCGTTCAACGTGTCGCATCGAAAGGCCCTGAAAGAGGTCCACCTCTCTCAGGAAATGGGTAACGATCGCTGCTGGTGAACGGTAAAGCATTATGGATCAGGTACGATGGACTCTCACGTATCGACTCTCTGCCCAAGAGGCGACAGCATGCCTGAGCGGATGCTGTAAGTTCATAGTCGCAGAGTGGATTAAACGTGTCAAATAGGGAGCTGCCAGCGGACCAGTTGGGAGCGGCCCTCACTGGTAGACGGACAACGAGTTACCGATCAGTAAGTCAGCAGAGACTTCACGCTGTACTCGCCCAGAACGCCCCGGCCATTCAGATCGGATAACTCTATGACAACGCCAACTCCCGCCACGCTGCCGCCTGAATGTTCGATGAGCTCGGCGGTGGCTGCCAGCGTCCCACCGGTCGCGAGGAGGTCGTCGACGATCAGCACCCGATGACCGTGAGGGATCGCATCCACGTGTACTTCGATCGCGTCCGAGCCGTACTCCAGTTCATAGCTCACCGAATTGGTGACGAAGGGCAGTTTGCCCTGCTTGCGCACGGGTACAAGGGGAATACCCAGCTTGTAGGCCAGCGGGGCCGCGAACAGAAACCCCCTCGACTCGATCCCGACGATGGCGTCGAAGCAAGTGTCAGCGAACCTCTCAGCCATCTGGTCCACCGCGAACTGAAACGCCGACGGGTGCTGCAACATCGGGGTGATGTCTCGGAACAAGATGCCCGGATTCGGAAAGTCCGGGACGTCTCTGATGTGCTGTGTGAGGTCCAAGTGAGACACCGCCTAGGTAAATTCGGCCACTAGCATAGCAGACCGGTTTGGGGCTGGTTGTAAGGGGCAGGAGTGACTGGGGTGGTTTCGGTATGCCGGTCGACCTTGGACTCATGCTGCGGATGTATTTTCATCGACTGGCATGTCTCAGAGCCGGCGTCTCGGGAGTCTTGGCGACGTTCGATGAACCTTGACGCCATACCATTAGGTAAGCGACAGAAGCCGGTTATCCGATGTTATGCTACCAGGGTAGCCGAGGTAAGATTGGGGAGCGTGGCAGACTGTAATCGAGCGTATCCGATGAACAGTTTAGGGGAAGCTGTTCGATGAATCCGACAACATTACAAGACATAGAGGTATGTGGTGACGGACCCTGAGCTATCATTTCAGCAGTTCGAGATAGACTACGAAAACGCGCTTGCCATGCTTGCCGAAAGACATGGCGAAGACACCGCAGTGGACGCCCTGATATTTGCGGAGGAGGCCAGGCCGAACTCCGGCGCGGACCAATACGCACCCGACTGGATACAGCCCTTTGTCGCGGTTGTCGCCAATCTTGCTCAGGACAACCTTGTACGATTGGCGGCAAGCTCAGGCGGGCTGGGTTCGGTCATTCCGCAGGCCATCGCACCGGCGCTGGTTAGGGCGGTGCAACTCGGATACGTCGAAGGGTACTTCGCCGCCAAAGACGACTAGCCCGACTTGGCGGGTCAAAGAAAGCAATCTCCAAGCCCAACGGCGGACAAAATGGGAATCGCAGACCGGTTTGTGCCCGGCCAGAGGAGGCGAAAGCTGAGCCTGTCCGTTGATGGCGTCGCCGACGTGGCCCGATCGAGGGCGGAATCGGACGGCCTCGACATGCCCCGGACCAAGCTCTGGAACATGCTCTGCGACGCCTCACGTCAAACGCTGGTACAACTATTGATAAAGAACTACGACCGCCGGATGGACTGGGGCCTGAAGAAACACATCAGGCGCGTGGACGACCCCATCCTCGTCGTACTGTTCTGGTGGACGCTGCTGTACCAGATTGTCTTATTCAAGAACCGGGGCCTCGAAGGCTATAACCCCAACGATGAGATCGATCTTATGTATGAGGTGGCCCAGCGCTTCGTAGAGACCGAGTTTGCCAGGCTGGAAGTGGCCTCCGAGCCGCCGGGGCCCTGGGCGAACAGCTGGCGCAGGCAGTACCCGATAGAGTCCGCAATGGAGTTCTACAACTCGACCTACTCGATGCTACATCTTGGGAACGATCTGACCCTGCGGATTTCGCACGTGTCACACTTCACCACCCTCACCGAACAGGCATATGACCGGCTGGCAGCCGACACGGTCTCATGAGACACAGGCCCTCATCCCGAATGCGTCGTCTATAATGACCTGGTGAGGAACCTGCTCAAGAGATACTTCGGCTACGACGACTTCCGCCCGCTTCAGGCAGAGATCATCCACGTCGTGATGGACGGTCGGGACGCCGTCGTACTTATGCCCACCGGTGGCGGCAAATCGCTGTGCTACCAGCTTCCGGCGCTCGCTCTTCCCGGAGTCACCCTGGTGGTCTCTCCCCTGATCGCGCTTATGAAGGACCAGGTGGACGCTCTCAAGCGCAACGGCGTTCCGGCCGACTTCCTGAACAGCACACAACCGAGGGAGGAGCAGTTCAGAGTCCAGCAGGCCGCGTTTCACGGCGATCTGAAACTCCTGTACGTGGCGCCGGAGCGCATCGTACAGTCTGGATTCCAGCAGTATCTGAACTCTCTGGAAATCAGCCTGGTAGCCGTGGACGAGGCTCACTGCATCTCGGAGTGGGGTCACGAGTTCAGACCCGACTACCGCAACCTGCGAATACTCCGGCGGCTTAGCGAAGATACGCCGTTCATCGCGCTCACCGCCACAGCTACGATACAGGTGCGGGAAGACATCGAGACTCAACTGGAGCTGCGTAACCCTGAAAGGTTCGTGGCGAGCTTCGATCGACCCAACCTGCGGTACAACGTGTTGCCCAGCGGCGACCGCTACGACGCGCTCGTGGGGATGCTCCGCGACCGGCCCCACGGAAGCGCCATCGTGTATCGAAGCTCCCAGAAGGGTACGGAGGCGCTCGCGGCCGACCTCGTCGAGGACGGCATAGCTGCTGTGGCATATCATGCCGGGCTGCCCAGGGAAACACGGGCTGCCAACCAGGATTACTTCGTACGAGACGAGGCGCGGGTGATCGTCGGGACCGTGGCCTTCGGCATGGGCATCGACAAGCCGGACGTACGCCTTGTCGTCCACTACGAGATGCCCTCATCCATAGAGCGCTACTACCAGGAGTCCGGTCGCGCCGGACGGGACGGGCTGGAGTCGGACTGCGTCCTCTTCTACGGGCCGGGAGAGCGCGAGCGTCACAACTACCACCTCGACCGGATGGAGCCGGGCCCGGCGCGCGATACTGCGGTTGCGAAGCTGGCTGCCATGAGTTCGTATTGCCATGCTCCGTCTTGCAGACGCGCCGTTGTCCTGAGGTACTTCGGAGAGGAGCCCGGCCAGGCACATTGCGGCGCGTGCGACGTCTGCATGGGCGATACGTTCGACGCCACCGTGATTGCGCAGAAGGTGCTGTCTGCCGTAATCAGGACCGGGGAGCGATTCGGGGCGTCGTACGTCTCGCAGGTGCTCAGGGGCGCCAAGACCAGGCAGACCGAAGAGAGGGGCCACAGAGACCTATCCGTGTACGGAATTGTCGACGACTTCAATGACTCCGGGCTGCGGGACGTCATGTCATCGTTGATGAGCGCTGGCTTGCTCGCCCGGAACGACGGGGAGTACCCGACACTTTGTGTGACCAGCGAAGGACGGGAGTTTCTGCGGGACAGACAGCAAATCGATCTGCCCGTTTTCGCGAGCATGAAGTCCGCTATCAGCTCCAACGGCCGAAGCTCAGACCATGAAACCCACGACGAGTTCGACGTCACGCTATTCGAAGAGCTGCGTGGTCTGCGGACTCAACTCGCCAGGGATCTAGGCGTGCCACCATACGTGGTGTTCGGCGATGCTCCGCTTCGCGAGATGGCGCGGCGGTTCCCGCAGTCAGAGGACAGCTTCCTGAAGATCAGCGGAGTGGGCCGACGCAAGCTGGAGGACTTCGGACCGGCGTTTCTGGAGGTGATACGCAGCTACGCGGAGGCGAACGGGCTGGAAGAGGTTCCGGTTATCCAATCCAAATCCGTGTCCAACAAACGTAAACGGGCTACCCGCAGTGACACATTATCCCAGACGCGGGAATTGGCTAGGCAAGGGCATTCTCCGGCATCGATTGCAGAGGTTAGAGGACTCTCTCTTGTCACCATTGAAGGCCATTTGGCGGAACTCATTGAGACCGGTGCAATCGCCGACCCGAGTCCATATCTGCCTGACGAGGCCAGATTGAAAGAGATAAGCGCCGCCTTTGAAACTATTGGAGACGCTGCGCTGAAACCGGTCAAAGAACACTTAGGCGACGGGTTCGAGTATGGGGAACTGCGCCTGACCAGAGCGTACATCAGACATCAACACAGCGAGAGCCAACCGGAAATGGACAGGGTCTAATGAAATTCAGCAACTTTCTCTTCCCCCATTCACCCACGCCTGACTCCGACTACAGCGTGATCACTGACGCGCTGCGTGAGGCGGAGCTGACCGAGGAGCTTGGCTTCGACGGGGTGTGGCTCGGTGAGCACCACATAGACGGCGCGTGCGCTTACGTCGATCCAGTGACTTTTGCAGCGGCAGTCGTCGCCCGTACCCGGCACGTGAAGATCGGTTTCGCGGCGGTGCAGATGGCGCTCCATCATCCGGTCCGGCTGGCCGAGCAGATCGCCCTGCTGGACAACATCAGCAACGGCCGGATCATCCTCGGTATCGGAAGGGGGACCGCATACAACTTCTACGAGTACAGGAGCTACGGGATCCCGTTCGCCGAAGCCCAGGGCAGGCTGGTCGAATCCGAGGAGATTCTGCCGAAGGCGTGGACTACTGAGAACTACCGGCATACGGGAAAGTACTTCGACATCGATCTGCCCATACTCAGGCCAAAGGTCTTTCAGAGTCCGCACCCGCCGATCATCCGCGCGGTGGCGACCGAGGGTTCGATGGTCGAAATGGCGAAGCAGGGCCGTCCGCTGATGCTGGTCGTCCAGCCTGATGACGAGACCGAGAGGCGTTTCGGCGTTTACCAGGACGCCATGCGGGACAGCGGATACGACGAACCCGCTGTCGCGCGGGCCATGGAAGACTCCTGGATCTGGCGCAATATATATGTGGCTGAGACCGACGTCGACGCTGAGCGTCTCGCTGCCCAAGTGCATCGGGCGAGCAGAAAGCATATAGACGAGACCCGGCTCAGACTCAACACGGCTGAAGAGATGGCGTCGGTCAGTACGGGGCTGGCTGACCCCAGGTTCAGAGTCGAGAACAGCATGATATTCGGCTCACCCGACACGGTCGCCGAGCGCATTGAACGGCTGCAGAGAATCGGAATCGGAGGTCTGATCCTGCAATTCAGGGTCGGACCTATGTCCTGGGAAGACAACGAAAGGAGCCTCAGACTGTTCGCCAGTGAAGTGATGCCGAGATTTAGATAGACCGGAGACGCATTTTGACAGACGACACTCGGGAAGGAACCGGAGGCGTGGCCGACCGGTCGGTAGCCAGGAACTTTGTTCAGCTTCCCAAGCGTCAGATCATTCTGACGATGGTCGGCGTGCTGCTGGCCCTGTTCCTGTCCGCTCTCGACCAGACCATCGTTGCGACAGCCATGCCTCGGATCATCGCCGATCTCGGTGGGTTCGATCGCTTCACGTGGGTGACGACGGCGTACCTCGTGGCATCCACAACCGCCGTGCCTATCGTCGGACGGCTGACGGACATTCATGGGCGCAAGATCTTCTACGTTGCCGGCATAATCGTGTTTCTCATCGGATCGGTGCTCGCAGGCATGAGCCAGACGATGAACCAGCTCATTGCGTTCCGAGCGGTCCAGGGGCTCGGCGGCGGCGTGATCATGGTGAACAGCTTCACCGCCATAGCAGACCTGTTCCCGCCTGAGACCCGCGGCAAGTACCAAGGGTTCGTAGGCGTCGTGTTTGGGATGTCTTCGGTTATCGGCCCCACGCTCGGCGGGTTCATCACCGACAACCTCTCCTGGAACTGGGTGTTTCTCGTTAACATTCCAATCGGCGTCCCGGTGCTCATACTGATCGCGCTGCTGTTCCCGTCCATCAGGCCCGAAGTGGAGAACCGCAAGCACGACTACCCTGGGATGGTCACGTTGATACTGGCCGTGGTGCCGGTCCTTCTTGCGCTGTCATGGGGCGGCGTTCAGTACGGATGGGTATCGCCGCAGATCGTGGGACTGCTCGTCTTTGGGCTGGTTATGACTGCTGTGTTCATCACGATAGAGAACAGATCTGACTCTCCGATAATGCCCCTGGAAATCTACCGCAACCGAATGGTCAGCGTGTCCCTCGTCATCGTGTTCCTAACCGGGTTCGGCATGTTTGGCGGCATCATATTCATACCGCTGTTTTTCCAGGGAGTGCTCGGTGCATCTGCGACCAGCAGCGGCAGCTTCCTCACTCCCATGATGCTGGGGATCGTAGTCGGCGCGACGGTCTCAGGACAGCTCCTCTCACGCACCGGACTGCGCTACCGCGTCTTCGGGATGGCCGGCCTGGCACTAATGGCTGTCGGGATGTACCTCGTGTCCACGATGAACGAGACGACGTCGTTCACGCGCGCCGTCGGCTACATCGTGGTCATGGGCGCGGGACTCGGCACGACGTTCCCAACGTTCACGCTCAGTGTGCAGAACACGGTCCCGTTCAGGCTCATGGGGGCCGCGACCTCAGCGTTGCAGTTCTACAGATCGATTGGCGGAATGCTCGGGTTGGCACTTCTCGGCGCAGTGATGACCAGCAGGTTCGCCGCCAACTTCGAGCGCTCCCTGCCGAACGAGGTCAGGAACGCGCTGCCTGCCGACCGAATCGAATCGATAAAGGAGAATCCCCAGGCGTTGGTTGATCCGTCGGCCCTGACAGGCCTACAGGCCCAGTTCGCCGCGGACGGCGGACAGACAGCCGAACAGTTCTTGACCGCGCTCAAGTCGTCCCTTGCGGGCGCTATAGGCGACGTCTTCACCGTCAGCCTACTTCTAATCGTGACGGCATTGGTCGTGTCGGTGTTCCTCAGACCGACCAGAAGGGCTTCTGCCGAATCTTGAGCCGTACCCAGAAGGTCCTTGTGGCCGTGGTGTTCGCCGTCCTCGTGCTGGCGTTCTTCGCAGTTCTGGCGTTCGGACTCGCGAACAGGTCGTCCGCGACCGGACGCAGCGGCATGACGAGAATCGGAAAGCCCGCGCCCCAGTTCGCCATGCAGCTTCTGGGTGGTGGCGAGTTCCGGCTGTCCGACCACGAAGGTCGCCCGCTTGTCATTAACTTCTGGGCCTCGTGGTGCCCGCCTTGCAGACAGGAGTCTCCCGCATTCGAGCGACAGTGGAGACGCTACCGCGACACCGGAATCCAGTTCGTTGGCGTCGACATCCAGGATGACGTCTCTGACGCCGAAGCGTACGTTCGCGAGTTTGGGCTGACGTTCCCCAACGGACTCGACCCAGACGGCAAGATCACCATCGACTACGGCGTGATCGGGCTGCCCGTTACGTTCTTCGTGGGGTCTTCGAGCATTGTCGAGGGCAGGTGGGTAGGCGCCATTCCCGAGGAGAAGCTGGAGGAGTGGGTCAAGACGCTGGTCGCGGCGTCAGCGCCGAGCGGAGAAGCCGAGGGCCGCACCGAAGGCGCGTTCCAGCAGCTACGGTGATGTACACTTGTTATGCAGTCCCAGTTGCGAGGCGGTTTGCGATGACTCAGAGGATAAAGAAGCAGGTGTACCTAGACTCCGAGCAGGACGAGATGCTGAAGAGGCTCTCCAATTTACTTGGAATCAGCGAGGATGAGCTGATTCAGCGTGCGATTGGCTCATACATTAACGGCAGCCACGAGAGCGACCGTGCAGTCAACGGGGAGGGTTCGCAGAAAAGGGGCGATGTCGTAACGAGCCAGCCTGTGTTCAAGTGGCGAAACCGTGAGGAGATGTACGAAGAGACTCTGGCCGAGCGAGGCAAGCCATTGCCTGGTTTACCCCATGAGATTGACGAGTGCGAGATTGAGCGCAGATGGCAGAAAGAACTCACGAAAATGCGAGAGCGGCGCTTCGTGAAGCTGCTGGGAGACACTGAGACAGAATGGGATCGGAACCGCATTTACGATGAACGAATCACCGACTTACCTGGTTGATACCAATGTCTTTGTCTATGGGTACATCGGTGAAGATCTGACAAAACACGAACGAGCGAACCAGATACTCAATCAGGTCGAAACGGACCGTATGGGATATGTCAGCACACAAGTGCTGAACGAGTTGTTTTCCCGACTCACTCGTGGTACTCAGCGCCCGGCGGTTCTCGCCGATGCTGAGGAGACGGTTACAACCATAGCTCTGAGATGGACAGTGCTGGACACGACACGCGAGATTGTGATCGAGGCTATCCGCGGTGTAAGAAGATACCGGTTTGCCTTCTGGGACAGCCTGATCTGGGCATCCGCGAACATGAACGGAGTCCCCTACGTACTGTCCGAAGATTTCTCACACCGTCAACGGATCGAAGGTGTTACCTTCCTGAACCCGTTTGCTGACGACTTCGTGTTGGAAGGCCAGCGCACGTAGCCGCAGCGCAGGAGAAAACAGGGGCGGCTCTTGGAGCCGCCCCGTTTTGTGTCTTAGCCTAGTTTGTCAGTGCCGGCTTAGAACCTGGACTTCTTGGCCTCGAAGTTGGAGTGGACGTCGATGATGACTGTCTTGCCGTCGGCGTTGTGCCGCTGGGCGTCGATCAGCGCCTGCTTCATCTGGGCAGGATCGGTGACCGTGATGCCGACTCCGCCGAAGGACTCGGCCACGCCTGCGTAGTTGCCCGTCATCTCGGTGACGCCGAACTGCGTCCGCGCCGTCGGGTATCCACCCGGATACGTGGACATGCCTCCGTTGTTCAGGATCACCGTGGTGATCGGAGCGCCCGCGCGCTGCGCGGTCTCGGTATCCAGACCCGACATCCCGAACGCGCCGTCGCCCATGAAGTTCAGGCAGAACTTGTCCGGGCTTGCCAGCTTGGAGCCGATCATCAGAGGAATGCCAAACCCGAGGTGGGTGGTCTTCCCCCAACCGACATACCCGTGAGGGGTAGTGGCCTCGTAGAACGGAATGATCGAGTCGCGAGGTGCGCCAGCGTCGTGGGTGACCACCGACCTGGACTTGTCCAGCGTGGTGTTGATCTCGTGGATGACCCGATAGGTGTTGATCGGGACCTCGTCGGACTGGAGCAGCGGTGTCCACTCCTCCATCCACTTCTCCCTCTCGGCCGCGATCCGGTCGCGTACGCCGGTGTTTCTGGGAGTCTCGCCGATGGCCGCCTTGACCTCGTCTATGATCATCTCGAGGGTCGCCTTGGAATCGCCCGGCAGCCCAACGTCGATGCTCTCCTGCTTGTTTATATCCTCGATGTTGTCGGTGTTCTGGATGAGCACCTTACCCGCAGGGATCGGCTGTCCATATCCCGTGTGGGTCAGGCTGGAGCCTATTGCGAAGACCACGTCCGATTCCAGCAGCCACTTGCGAGCAGGCCAGGTTGTTGCGCCAGACCCGGCACCGAGAGACAGCGGGTGCGTCTCAGGGAACGCGCTCTTGCCCTGCATGGTCGTGTACACAGGCACGTCGAGCAGCTCAGCGAGCTCCATGAGCTCCTCGGTCGCGTCACCGAACAGTACGCCTCCACCGGCCCAGAGCACAGGATTGTTGGCTTCCAGAAGCAGCTTGGCCGCGTCCTTCACGTCCGACCGCGAAGGCGTCATCACCGTGCGGCCTGGCGACCGGTAGTTCTCGATCATCCCGTCTGGGACATCGGCCCCCATCACGTCTGCCGGCATCTCCACTGTGACAGGTCCACCGGGCCCATTGCGGAGCGCGTGGAAGGCGCGACGCATCGAATTGCCGATCTCAGTTGGCGTCAGTATCACTTCCGTTTGCTTTGAAATCGGAGCGTATGCCCGCGCCGGCGAGAAGTTGGGCCTGATATTCCAGGCGTTCAGCGCCGTACCGCCGGGCAGGACCAGTATCGGGATGTTGTCTCCAAACGCCTGCGCGATCCCGCCCATCGCGTTCTCGGCCCCGGAGGCCCCCTGGATGATTACCACGCCAAATTTCTGCCGGTCGCTTGCCCGGCTGAAACCGTCCGCGGCCATAACAGCACCGCGCTCATGCCTGAACATTACGGTGCGAATGCCCTCCTCCGCCACGGACTCGATCAGGTTGTTCGACGGGTAGCAGGCCACCCACTCGACACCTTCGAGTTTGAGGATTCGCGCTATTGCTGAAAATCCGTCCACCGACTTCTCCTTTCGTTTCCGAGCAGGGCGCGCCCCCTCATCAAGTGCGGGGCAGGCTCTGCACCCGTAAATGGGCGGGGCGATCTCCGTTTGCTGAAATTCTCGACTAGGATACTTGAAACCCGAAATGGCGGCAACCAAACGTATCGTACGTCCCGACCGTGCTACGATTTGCCAGACAGGAGGGCATCCAAGAGTGACTACGATAATCACAGACACCACCATCGTAACCTGCGACCCTCAGCGCGCGATCCACTATGACGCAAGTCTGGCTATAGACAACGGACGCATCTCGGCAATCGGCCCAACCGTTGAGATCGAGGCGAACCATCCTAACGCGGACCGTGTCAGCGGGCGAGGCCGAGCGGTGTTTCCCGGTCTTATCAACTGTCACACTCACATGCTAGCCACGGCGGACCGCGGCATCCTCGAGGACTTCGGGTTCCCGACCACGCTCCGGTTTCCGATGACGGGCAGGGGGCTGCTGGACACGGACGAACGCAACGTCTTCGCCCAGCTTGCCGCCGCTGAGTCGATTCGCAGCGGCGGCACAACGGTGCTCGAAATCTCTGACAACATTCCACAGTACGCCAGGAGCCTCGCGGATACTGGCCTTCGCCTGTTCCTCGCCGAGAATTTTAACGACATAGACGATGAGCAGTTCAGACTCGGGCGCTACGAGTTTTCAGAAGCCAAGCTGGAAACCGGTCTCCAGCGGAGCGCCGACCTCATATCCGGCTGGCAGGGCAGGGAGGACGATCGTATTCAGTGCTTCGTGTCCCCTCACGCCCCTGAACTCTGCTCCCCTGAACTACTGAGGAGTGCGGTCGATCTGGCCGAGCGAAACGATCTGAGATACACCATCCACCTGTCCCAGAGTCCGCAGGAGGTGGAGGGAGTCATGAGGACGCGCGGCGTGCGACCTACACAGTACCTGTTCGCCAACTACTTCCTGAGCGACAGGCTGGTGGTTGCCCACTGCCGCTACGTGGACGACTCGGAGATCGCGCTGCTCGGCCAGCACGGCGTGGCGGTCTCCAACAACCCCGCGATCGCCGCCCGGCGCGGCGCGGCAGCCCCGGCCTTCGAGTTAGCCGCAGCCGGATGTCCCATCGGAATGGGATCGGACAACATGGCCGAAGACATGGTCGAGGTCGTCCGGTCCGCCCTGTTCCACGAGCGCGTTAGAAGAAACGATGAGATGTGGCCGCAGCCCGAAGACGTGCTCGACTGGGCGACCATCGGCGGGGCCAGGGCGCTGGGTGCAGGCGACGAGATAGGCAGCCTCGAAGTCGGGAAGAAGGCGGACCTCTTCATGCTCGACCTCAGACGCTCGCACCTGGTGCCGACGCTCAGAGTCGTGTCCGTGTTCGTTCACCAGGCGCAGCCCGCGGACATCACCGACGTCATGGTTGACGGCACGTGGGTAATGCGGGACAGTCGTATCCTGTCATTTGACGAATACGAGGTCGTCACCCGGGCCGAGGAGATCGGCCATAGAGTCTGGAGCAGACTCGTCGCTGAGAACCCGGATGTCCCGTTTCCCGTGCGTCTCCCACCCAGGCCGCTGGTGTCTTGATTCGAGTCGCTCTCGGCCGCTAAACCAGTCCCGGGGGACGAAGCTCATCCCATAGGCTCCGGGACGACGCCATGTGCTCCGCGATGTGACGGCTCAACAGACTTGGAGGTTCGATCGACAGTCGGTGCGCAAGATGATGGAAATCTCTGGTCTCCGGATCGGGGATGTTCAGGTCGGAAGCGTTTCCCCTGACCACGCGAAGAGCGTCCACCAGTCCCAACAGGAATCTGTACGACTCCCCTATTCTCTGGGCGAGGTCTCCATCGAGGTAGCCGCCTGATTGCAGCGCGTCCAAGGCCGACAGCGTGTTCGTCAGACGTACACTCCGGTCTTTCCCTCCACACGCGATCTGCCATGCCTGGACGTAGTACTCTATGTCGGCCATTCCGCCGGGGCTGATCTTTGCGTTGACCCCGCCGCGCTCGACCAGCTCCACGGCCTGCCGATGCCGCAGGTGTTGAATGTTGTCGATATCAAGCGGGTCGGAAGAGTACACGAACGAGTCTCTGACCCGCATGACCTGTCTCCCAAGGTCCGCGTCTCCGGCCACAGGACGCATCCTCACGAGAGCCAGGCGCTCGAACTGACGCGCGTCTCCAACGTCTCTGTAGTACTCTTCAACTGCGGCCAGCGACGACGCCATGGCGCCCTTGGAGCCGTATGGCCGAAGTCTCAAGTCAACCTCGAACACTCCCTGCTGTCGCGTCTCCAACACCTGAAGGAACTCGCGTACAACCTCGTTGAAGAATGTCGATGTACGTGTCGGCTGGGGGCCACCCGCCCCGTATCGGGGTACGGGGCATGCTTTCGCGGACGCAGACTTGGTCGAACCCTCGCCCTCGTAGACGAAGATGAGCTCCACGTCCGAGCCGAAGCCCATGTCCGAGCCGCCGAATTTGCCCAGCGCGAGTACGGCCCATGGGCACTCAGTGCCATCCTCAAGGCGCGGTGTGCCGAATTGGGACCGCATCGAGGCCATGCTCAGCTCGAAAGCCTTCTCCACCAGCACCTCGGCGAGCGTGGATAGCTCGGCTCCGAACTGCCGGCGATCGGTCCTGTCAGTTATGTACCGCAGGTTGATCCTGAACATCTGTCGGTCTTTGAAGTCGTTCAGGGCCCTGACGCGCTCGCTGTGACCGGAACACTCGACCATCAGCGACTCGATTGAATCAGTCAACACGGTCCGCGAGCTGCTGCTGTAGAGGCCGGGTATGTCCAGTAGTACCGGGAACAGATTCTCGTGCTGAACTCTCAGGAACTCCTCCCAGAGAAAGCGGCTGGTGCCCATCATGTCCGCCAGTATTTCCAGCACACCCGGGGATTCGAGGTCCTCAAGCTCTGATGTCCAGTCCGGCCTGGACAGGAGCTGAGATGTCAGAAGGTTGAACTGTCGCAGCGCCTGGCCTGGGTCAGGAGCAGTTGGAAGAAGATGGGTGAACTGCTTGATGAGCGCAGCGGCGGCCCTGACCTGCTCAAGTCGACGGTCAGATTCGATCTTCTCGCCGGACGGCTCTGTCAGCCAGAAGGTGTCACGGGCCATGTCGCCGTCTGTTCGTATCCTGGACCTGACGACGTTTACACGAACGCTTGAGAGGGCGATGCTGAAGGCGAACAGGAAACCGGGCGTATCGACCGACTTAATCTCCAGCAGGGAGTGGTCGGCCGAGGTCGTGCAGTCCGTGGTGATATCCACAGGCAGTCTGCCGGCGACCCAGCCCCCGTATCCCTGTACGGGGCAGGGCCCGGGCACCTGCATCGTGTGGGAGAAGCGTTCGATTACTTCGAGTCGGGCCGCATCGAATTCTCCCGTTGCGGCTTGATGACCCGCCTTTCCGGATTCAGAGGCAAATGCCTCCCAGTCGGGCGGTCGCTTAGAGCGCGCCCGGACGTTGAACAGCATTACTGCCCACTGAACGAGAGTCTGCCTGTAGGATGTCCGCCTTCGTCGACGCGGGAGTGCGCGAGCGTCAGCCCGTTGTCGTACGCGCCGAGGGGTTGAAGCGGCCAAAGTGGGCATGCCGATACTGTGGGCAACAGTGAACGTATCCGCATGAACGATGTCCAGTCCGTGGGCAGTCAGCAGCCCGCTCACAAGCGACAACGTGCCGACCCTGTCGGCCAGACAGACACCAACCTGCCACTCCCCTTCCGCAATGTCACGCACCTCGATCTCAACGTCAGTGGTGGATTTCACCGCGTCCAGCAGCCTCCAGACCAAGTCCACGTCGTCTGAGTCCAGCTCAGACATGGCTTCAGGCCACTGCGTCTGGAGAGCGTCGCGAGTTTCAGATGAGGTGGGTGTCGTCATGGTCCGCCGTGTGTGGGCGTTGCCCGGTAAGTTCATGATAGCATGGTGTGTCTTACGGAACGCGGAGAGGGTATGCCCGGGGTAGAAGCACTGATAGAGGCGTTTGCAGACAGGAAGCTGCTGCGTCCTCGACATGACCTCCCAAACCTGGTGGACCTGGCACGAGCGGTCGCCAGGTTGTGCGGCGTCGACCTCAATCTGTCTAGCCATGCGGAGGACATGGTCGAGGCTATTGGCACATCAGACCACCTGGTGCTCACTCTTGCCGACGGGGTAGGAGTTAACATGGTGGAGATGCTGCCGGAGGACTCGTTCCTGCCCAGTCATCTGCACAGCGAAATTCTTACGGTGTTTCCGTCCAGTACGTCGGTAGCGCTTACATCGCTGACTACCGCCCAGTGGCCGTCCGAGCACGCCGTCATGGGGTGGTGGACTTTCCTGCCCGACCTGAACGGTGTCGCGACCATACTCCAGTACACCGCCCGCAGCGGCGGGGACTTGATGCAGAAAGGGATCGACCCAGAGCGTACTTTCCCGGTCAGGTCCATCTGGCCCCAAATGAAACGCGACGTGCTGATCGTCGTGCCTGAGCGAATCAAGGACTCGGTCTACTCGAGTTATTTCAACGGCGGACTTGGTAGCGTCGGCTACAGGTCGCTCTCAGAAGCAGTGGGCATAGTGACCGAGCATGTGCTCGACGCGCGTGAGCCGACCTTCACCTATCTCTACATACCCCGCGTGGACAGCGTTGCACATCTGCATGGCATAGCGAGGCCCGAGGTGAGGCACGCACTGGTTGAGGTGGACAGAGAGCTTGCGCGGCTGCACTCGGAGATCGGCGACAAGGGTCGCATGGTGGTCACCGCCGACCACGGTCTGCTGGACGCGACCGCGCCGGAGCGTCACACGCTCCGGGCGAGTCGCGAGATCCAGCCACTCATGATCTCACCGCCCTCGGGCGATGCTCGGGTGATGTATCTGCCGACCTGGGCATGGGCTGGAGATCGGATGCGCAGGTACTTCGACCGTCGCTTCGGAGAGAAGTTCGCCGTGATCGACCTGGAGGAGGCGATCAAGCTGGAGATGTTCGGGCCTGAGCCGCCTTCTGACGTGGCCATGCAGCGACTGGGTAACCAGATCGCGATCTCGACCGGCGCGGACATGCTCGAGTACAACGTCTCCCGGGGGCTAGGCAGAATGGTGCAGCTCAACTGCCACCACTCGGGGTTAACCCCGGAGGAGATGCGGATTCCGTTTGTGGTGGCTTAAGCTGCCTGAGCCAAAGCTGAAGCACAGGCCCGCCCAAAAGTCTTAGACTAATACAACACATACAGATCAACAGAGTTGTGCACAATGGATTTCGTTCAGCAATTTGACGACGTCCCTCAGTTCTGGCAATTCCTAAGGGGACTGAACCTAGACGATCTCATCATTGAACTTGTCCAGAATGACTTGGATGCCAAGGCATCACATACATCAATCACCTTCTATCCTGATCGTCTAGTGTGTGAAGGAGACGGTGACGTGGTGAGCGAGGATGGATGGCGACGCCTTTCTTACGTAATGGGTGCGGGCGACCAAGTCGAAAGCAAGCGATTTAGCATAGGCGTCAAGAACCACGGTTTGAAGTCATGCTTCATACTGGGCGATGAAGTGATTCTTCGATCAGACGGACGCAAAACCATTCAGACTCTCTATAAGGACGGGCCTGACAATCCACTATCGCCGGGAGCCTAGAAAGAGCCTGTACAGGACGAACACGCTCCGCTTGATGGATGCTCAGTTGAGGTCCCATATAGACGAAAACGATTGGTGGTGGCGAAGGGTGAACCTCTGGAGCTCGACTCAATTGACGACGCCTTTGTCGAGAGAGTCTTCAGAGATGCTTGCACACAACTACCTGGGAGATTGATGGGGGTCGTCCGGCCTGGCATTCGAGATCAGTACACTCTATCTCTCAACCATCACAATCTAGGTTCCATCGACATTCATTGGCGTACGAAGAGACCGTGGCGCGTCAACGGTCGAGGAAGAAGGCAATTTACACTTTTCAGTCGGGAATGCACAACATCATCCAATTGCTCTGACTTGCAGTCAGAGGTCATACATGAACGGGCCTGCACTTTCAAAGTTCGTTTTCCCTCGGGAACTCGCCGTGAAATCCCAGAATTCTTCGCTCTGGACAAACGCTACTTCATAACGGAGATTGCTTGGCTCACCGATAAGAAGGGCAGACCTAGAACCTCAAGAGGGGTTCGAAGGTATCCGATCGGGTACGCTCCAACATCTAAAGCTGCGCTCACCGGTGTTGGCGCTCATTTTTCTGGTCCATACGCCTCCGACGCCGAACGACACGGCACGAGTCAATTGAGTGGCCTGAATAAGTACATAGACAACGCCTGTAGGGACGCACTAGTGGAGATCATGGCATGTCATCTTCTTCACCGATATGGTGGAAAGGCGATGGAACTCTACATAGACGACCCTTCTAGTCCAGATGACGAGGTTCTGAAGGACCTAATAAGCCGCACGGTCAACAAGCGTGCCCTGCCATTGCAGTCCAAGAAGACCCGGGCATCAACAAAATCTGAGCCAATACCGCTCGGAACCCGTCGCAGAACACTGCCACGACTCCCATTAGGACCAAGACGCACAGCTACAGGATCTATACGTAGAGTCGTTCTACCAATGTTTACTTGGCAAAAGGATAGAATCTCGCCCATCCTCTCAGAAATCTGTCCATCGTCGGAGGACCAGATTGATAGGAGCGTGCCCGGTCCGATTTTAGCCTACATCAGAGAGCATTTCTCTGATGACGATGTCTTCGATGATGAGCCATTCATGACTTTTGATGAAAATGACGTAATCGAACGCCTACAGCCGCAACTTGAAGCAGTAATTGATTAGCGGAGTCGGAGAGGTGGGGAAGAGGTTCAGATGGAGCGGGCGTGGACAGGCGCGCCGCTGAACACACTACACAGACCATCCACCGCCGACTGACCACCACCCTGCCGAGCCAGGGTCCTGATTACGCTGGTGAACGCACTGAACGCATCCGCACCATCTTCGTTCTTCGAGCAGTGCGACACCTTCCTCGCTATCACCGCCCCTCGCAGAGCTCGCTCAGCACGGTTGTTGGTCGGCTCTATGCCAACACCGTCCAGAAAACGCAGCAGGTTCCCACGATCGTCCTGCCAGCCAAGCTCGTTCTGCAGCCTCCAGTTGTCACGATCAGACAGCGGACGGTCTCTGAGATGATGGCTCACCTCTCGTCTCAACCGCTCCTTCTCCCCAGCATAGTCCGCCACCTCTCCACGTCGTTGTGACTCCCGCAGCTGCATCGCCTCTCTGAGAAGCTCGCTCAGCCGCTTACCGAAGCCATGCCCTCGACTCCGATCGGGGGTGCGCCCTCTGCCCACCTTGGTCTGGACCACCTCACTGATCGAGCGCAGCACGTGAGCCAGACACTTCTGCTGTCTCACTCCCGACAGAGCCCGCGCATCGTAGCTTCGAGCTCGGTCGGTCACCATCACTCCCGCATAGTCGCCCGGAACAACCTCCCTGACCTCCTCGTTACGGTGACGACCGCGCACCTGGTACACAGTGGCATCATCGGTCTCGAACGCCATCAGAAAGGCACCCTCTCCGCCAACTCGCCAGCCTGTGTCGTCAGTGTGGACCACCGCGCTCTCACGCACAGACTCCCGAAGCCTCTGGTACGCATCTCCCACAGCGCCCCTCGCTCGTCGCAGAGCGTCCTGCGTGATCGCGCTCTGGCTCAACTCAACTCCGGTCAGCGCTCTGAGCACGACGGGAACCCTCCGCACCGGTATGCCCACTCCATAGTGGAGCATGTGAGCCGCAGCCATCACTCGTCTTCCCACCCGATGGGCGCTCGCACCGTACTGGTCAGGTCCAACGTCCCGATGACGCCCTCGCACACGCCTGCCGCACGACACGCATCGGCATACCTGCACCCGGTACTCTGTCACCTGCGGTCTGGGCATCGGGGGAATGTCGGTCACGTACGCAAGGCTCTCTCCCTCATGTTCGAGTATGCCTCCACATCCGGGGCAGCTTTCCGCTGAAACCGCAACGTCAACAGGCGGTGCTGTCAGTTCGTCCACCGCCGGCGGCTTTCTGTAGCTGAAGTTCCCCTTCCCGGGCTTTCGACCCGGACGCCTTGGCTTTGAGGTCCGCTCGCCCTTGGAGAATGGCGCTGCCTGGCGCTTGCCCGCTCGCTGCGCTGCGGCGAGCTGCTTGCGAAGCTCCTTGATCGTCGTCGTCAGACGCGCGACCTGGCCTTGCAAGCGGTCGACCTTGCCGATCAGGTCGTCGTGTTCACAGGGAGGGCGGTCTTTGTCGGTACACATGGCCGAAGTATAAGAACATGACCTGCCGACTGCAATCTCACCAACCACTACCGCTAATCAATTACTGAGTGAGCACATCCCGTCTGTCGTTCATGTGCCAGTTCTCCCACCAACTGAGTTCGGTACACTCTTTGGTACTGGCTTCTATATCTTTGAATCATTAACGGTCCCGCAAACTGCCCTTCCTGATTTACCGAACGTCCTCACATAGTATGAAAACGAGGCGATTAGCACGAACTATCAGATGACCTCCCTCATAGGAGGGATACTGTTGCCCATGCGAGCAGCCTACAAAGACACAGCGACATCTGGTGCGCCCCTGAGGATCGCACCGTCGAGCGTGGCAAGTGGGACGCCCAATGTCCGGGCCAGGGCCACGAACTCCGCATCGTAGGCGGTGAGGCCGCATTCCAGCGCGACGTCGAACACCTGGACGCTTGAGACGTTTCCGATACGGGTGCCCAGAATCGTGGCAGCATCGTCGGTCATGGCTTTGGCATGGTCAGGAACAAAGACGCCCCGACGCACGAATCCGAGGAGGACATTGCGCAGCTCGCTCATCAGAATGACGGGGGCGGCCCACTCAGGGTCCTGCTGTAACAGCAGGGCGGCATCGGGGCCGTGTTCCCCACCCATCAGGAGGTGGATCATGACGTTCGTGTCGACGACGATCACGGACGCCCGCTGTTCCGCATCTCCCGGAGCGTATCCTCGCTGAGGTCCACCTGCCCGATAGATTCGTGCCGCAGCCGTATTCGTTCAAGGATCGTTTCAGGGTCTACGGACTCACTACGGACCGAGGCGGTCAACCTCGCGAGTATCTCCCCGTTCAGACTGCGGTGGTTCCGGCTTGCAGCCGCTTTGAGCTCCTGGTGCAGTTGGTCGGGGATGCCACGGAGCGCCAAGTTCGGCATGTTGGTCTTCTTCCGCAGTGATATCGTAATAGTAACCACCCGGCAGCGCGGCACTACTAGTTGCCAGAACGGCTTTCGTCCGCGAGTTGTAGAGGGTCACCGCTGCGGACACCCGACGCGTCCTACGGTCTCCGGAATTGGTGTGGAAGCAGACAACCCTGACTGCTAGCCTTGTAGTAGCGCCCAATAGCAATCCTATGCCTCCGAGAGGAAGTCCCCAATGAGATTCATTACCGGCCTTGCGCTGCGTCGCAGGTCCGTCACCGTTCTTGCCATCATCCTTGTGCTGGCGGCAGGGATATTCACGTACCGGACGCTTCCGGTCGAGCTGTTCCCCGAGATCGAGTTCCCGCTGGTAACCGTCGTCACGTTTTACCCGTCAGCCAATCCCGACGCGGTTGCCGAGGACGTCACAGCGCCCATTGAGAACGCGATCAAGGGTATCGACGGACTCGACAGCATGCAGTCGGTATCCTCGGAGAACAGGTCCGTCATACTCGCCAACTTCGAGTTCGGCGTGGACATGGCCGAGGCCGAGAACACGATTGACTCCAATGTCAGAGGAATCCAGTTCCCGACCGGCGTGATTCAGCCGGTCGTCGGGCGAATCGACCCGGACTCCTTCCCGGTGCTGCAGCTCAGCGTCACCGGTGACAAAGATATGACCGAGCTTCAGCAGGTCACCGAATCCCTTGTCGTGCCCGCAATCGAGGGTGTTGACGGCGTGTTCAGCGTGGACGTTGCCGGTACCGTCGAGCGCCAGGCTCTGATCTCGGTCGATTCTGAGAAGATGCTCGAGAAGCGTGTCTCGATGTTCCAGGTGTCCCAGGCGCTCAGAGAGAACAGCGTCACGTTCCCCGGAGGTGCGATCAGGGATGGCGGACGTGTGCTGCCGATCAAGACGACCAACACATACGAGTCCCTGGACGAGCTCAGGAACCTGGTCGTCGGCTTCTCGGGAGCGCCCACGGGGGCGCCGGGGGCACCGCCGCAACCATCGGGCCCGCCGCCCATGCCGGTCACACTGGGCGACGTCGCCGACGTAGAACTCGGACCCGCTCCGGTCACAAGCATATCCCGTACCAACGGCAAGCCCAGCATCGGAGTGTCGGTTGTCAAAGAGCCCGACGCCAACACGATAGACGTTACCACCGGTGTACTGGACGCGCTCGACGAGATCGGCCCGCTGCCGGCGGGTGTTGAGATCGTGACGGTGTCCAACGACGGCCCCTCAATTCGCCAGCAGATCGAAACACTCGAACGCGAGGCGATAATGGGGCTGGCGCTCGCAGTCACTGTTGTGTTCGCGTTCTTCCTCACGCTCAGGCCCTCGGCCATCAGGGGCGTCCTGACCACCCTGCGCCCGACGCTCGTGATAGGGCTGTCGATACCGCTAAGCATCTTCACGGGCGTGCTGCTCATGAGCTGGCAGGACCTTTCGCTCAACTTCATGACACTGGGCGGACTGGCGATCTCGGTCGGACGGGTCGTGGACGACAGCATCGTCGTGCTCGAAAACATCTACCGCAACATTCAGAGCGGCAGAGAGCGATGGCGCGCCGCACTTGACGCTACGGTAGAGGTCGGCCCCGCCATTACGGCGTCGACGCTAACCACGATCGTAGTGTTCGTGCCGCTTGCGTTCATACAGGGGCTGGTCGGCGCGTTCTTCTTCCCGTTCGCGATCACGGTCTGCTTCGCGCTGATCGCGTCTCTCGTCGTTGCGCTCACCGCGGTGCCGGTCCTTGGCGCGTACCTGCTGAGGCCGGGCGATCTGCCCGAGGGAGTCGGAGAAGGGGACGAGCCGCACGAGGCCGAAAACTGGATGCAGCGCGTGTACACTCCCATACTGCGCTGGACGCTGGGCCACAAGGCGGTCACCCTTGGGGCGGCGATACTGTTCGTCGTCGCGAGCTTCGGCCTCATGGCGTTCATACCGGTGTCGCTGTTCGGCTCCAACGACGTGCGCTACGTTTCGATCGACATGTCGCTGCAGCCGGGCACGCCGGCGCAGTCCACGCTGGCAGAGGCCGCCAAGATCGAAGATGAGATCAGCGGCATTTCCGAGGTGTACCTCACCACGGTCGGCAGCTCTGCCGTCAGGTTCGGAGAGAACGGCCCAAGCGGGTTCAACCAGGCCAATATCCTGACCAAGCTCAAGTCGGACGCGCCCGAAGACTCCGCGCAAAAGATGAGAGACAATCTCGGCAGCGAGGGCCGCAAAGTGAGCGTCACCGAAGTCGCCGACGGTCCTCCGCAAGGCGGGGTCGAGATCAGCATCACGGGGGCCAACTACACAGACATAGCATCGGTCACGCGCCAACTGGTGGCCGAACTGGAGACCATCGACGACGTGATAAACGTGACAAGCGACGTGACCGAGGCGCGTGACGAGATTATCGTGAACGTCGACCCGGCTGCCGCGGCCAAGACCGGTCTCAGCGCTCAGCAGGTCGCGTTCCAGCTCAACCAGTTCCTGGTCGGACAGACAGTAACCCAGGTCGAGGTCGACGGTCGCACGATCGACGTTGCGCTGGCAGGCCGCTCCGGTGACATCGACAGTGTGGAGAAGGTCGAGAGCCTCATGATCGCGGGTCCGCTCGGGGCTGTCCCGCTTGGGACGATCGCATCCGTGCAGGTCCAGCCGGGCCCTGTGACAATCAGCCGCACCGATGGAGTGCGCTCGGCGAGCATCACAGGCAGCATCACGTCTGACGACACGCAGGCTGTCGGGATCGAGATTCAGCAGAAGATCGAGGGCCTGTCGCTGCCTCCGGGAGTGGAAGTAGCCAGCGGCGGCGTGTTCGCGCAGATTGCGGAGGGATTCCAGGACATCTTCCTGGCGATGGCTGTCGGGATCGTCCTCGTATACCTGGTAATGGTCGCCGGATTGGGATCACTCAGAAACCCGCTCGTGATTGTCACGAGCCTGCCACTCGCGCTGATCGGCGTGCTGGCCGCGCTCGCCATTACCGGCAGGTCGCTGGGGCTTCCCGCGATGATGGGCGTTCTGCTCCTGATCGGAATCGTCGTGACGAACGCCATAGTGCTCATCGCATTCGTCGAGCAGCTCAGGCAGCGCGGCCTGAGTGTGTACGACGCACTGATCCAGGGCGGACGGATACGCCTGCGCCCGATACTCATGACAGCGATCACCACCAGCTTCGCGCTGCTTCCGCTGGCGGTGTTCGTCGAAGACTCGGGCGGCATCATCGGGGCGGAGCTGGCGACCGTCGTGATCGGCGGCCTGGCAAGCTCGACAATTCTGACGCTGGTGGTCGTACCGGTTGTGTACACCCTGGCGAACGAGAGCATCCCCAACCTGTTCCGGCGCATTCTCCGACGCGACGTTATGGTGCCGCAGCCCGACGCCGCCTGAGGAGGCCAACTATCTTGAGGGTCTTCGAATTTCATAACCAGGTGCGTCTTCCTACGGCCATAGATGAGACGTTCGAGTTCTTCGCCGACGCTCACAACCTGGAGAGGCTGACGCCGCCGATGCTGAGATTCGAGGTCCTCACGCCGTCGCCGATCGAGATGAAGATCGGCACTCTGATCGACTACCGTCTCCGGGTCCGTGGAGTGCCGCTCCGATGGCGGAGCGAGATCACGGCGTGGGAGCCGCCATACCGCTTCGTCGATGAGCAGCGAAATGGGCCTTACAGCCTTTGGGTCCACGAGCACACCTTCCGGGCCGAGGACGGCGGAACACTCGCGGAGGACCACCTGCAGTACGCCGTGCCGGGTGGAGTGCTGATTAACCGGCTGTTCGTTGCCGGGGATGTTCGCAAGATATTCGAATTTAGAAACCGGCGTCTGCTACAAATACTGGGTGGGGAAATGCAAAACTCCATCTCCAACAGATTCGTCACTCCCGCGTTCGCGGGAGTCCAGTACCCTAAACGATGTTGCCAACCGATGGATTCCCGCGTTCGCGGGAATGACAAGTGAAGCACTCACCCCGTCAACTCGCTGAGATAGCGGCATCCCTCGGTCTCGAATTCGACGACATCTCACTGTTGGAGATGGCGTTCGTTCATGGGTCGTTCGTCTCGGAGTTTCCGGGCGTGTTCGACGAGTCGAACCAGAGGCTCGAATTCCTCGGTGACGCCGTTCTTGGGCTGATCGTCGCGCAGGAGCTGCTGACCAGGTTCCCGGAGTGGCCGGAGGGTCGGCTGACACAGGTGCGAGCCTCACTGGTGGACGGGCAATCGCTGTCGAAGATCGCCGCAAGACTTGGGCTTGGCGACTGGCTGGTCATGGGACGGGGCGAGATCGAAAGAGGCGGCAGCGAGCGCCGTTCGAACCTCGCGGACGCGTTCGAGGCGCTGATGGGCGCGCTGTTCCTGGACCAGGGATACGACGCCTCGCGAGACTTCGCCGTTCGCGTCATGGGAGTCGAGCTGGATCTGGCCGGCGAGGCAGGGGCCGCTCCACGTCATGCCAAGTCACTGCTGCATGAAGCAGCAATGGAGCGCGGCTACGGGCCGCCTAAATACGAGACGATCGACATGGACGGACCGAGTCACGATCCTATCTTCACGGTCCAGGCCATGGTCAACGGGGTCGCGCTGGGAACGGGCCAGGGCCCAAGCAAGAAGTCGGCGGGAGCAGAGGCTGCGGTGCAGGCGTTGAGAGAACTGTCGGGCAGGTGAGGCAGAGCAATCGCATTTAGAGTCGATGGGCACATCGTCAGTCGTCATTCCTCTGAAAATAGCCGACCAGCGCCGGCCCACTTGTCATTCCCGCGAACGCGGGAATCCAGGGGAGGGGCAAGGGACGCGACCCCATTTTCATTGCTCCCTGTGCCGGTGGCAACCCGCGATCGTCATTCCGGCCTTGAGCCGGAATCCAGGGGAGGGACAAGGGCAGGCTCGCATTGACATGGTGCGTGGGGGTCAGTCGCCTGTCTCGTGAGTATGCGACTGCTGCTGCCTGAGCGCTTCAGTCTTGGATTCGCTCAGGGATCGGTAGGCTCCAAGAATATCAGGACCTCTTCCAGTCCTTCCCTTGCTTGTGCCGAGCGCCTCTGCTGGTCGGCGACACGGTAGCCGTAGACTACCGGGATCGTCTCCTGTGAATATAGTTTTCTGAGCGCCGTCGCAGACTCGCGAGCTCGTCGGATGTCCCTCTCGCCTATCAGGCCGGAGACCTCAGCCACTATCCAGAGCCGTGTCCCGTCACGCTCACGAATGGCCCGAGCAACCATGTCGGTCCTGTTGAGCCTGCCCTCTTCTTCCGAGGTGATGGTCCCCGCATCGGCACCCGATTCAATATCGCTGGCGAATTTGTCACTCCTCTGAAGTGGAGCGACAATGCTACGGGGCATCCATATCACCTGGACTCTCCTGATGCTGAGAGTATCGCTGAGAAGTTGGCACAGGTGAGTGGGAGCCTTTGCCTCCAAGGCATCGCCTCGCAGACCGTCGACCGTTATCTCCACGCTTCCCAGCCTCGTCTCCACACCTTCCAGCCTGGTCTCTACTCCATCCAGTCTGGTCTCCACGCCTTCCAGCCTGGTGTCCACTCCATCCAGCCTGTTCCCCATACCCTTTAGTTGCGAGTCAACCTGCCTGGCGTTTTCGGCAAACTTCTCAGGCAGTTCAATTAACTCATTGGTCAGCAACTCGCGCCTGGACGCTGCACGAAACTCCTCGTCTTCGTGCCACAGTCTCAGCAAGTCCTCTGTTGTGCTGATTTCGTCAGCCATCCAGCCTCTCCATGACGAGGCCAATTGTAACACAATTAGTCCAGAATTACGTATTCCGTAATATCAGTTGCCGAAAATTGACTTCCAATGAGGGAATTCGTCAACCGGGGGGGGGGGGGGGGGGGGGGGTACTTGATTAGCCTGTTCAGCGAGTACTCGGTTTGGGCTTGGGTGTTTGCGGCTTGGGCCTGGGTGGCGGTGGTTGGGGATTAGGCTTGGGCTTCGAGTCCGTCACTATGCGCAAACTCATTGGGAATAGTCGCATAGGAATCTTCTTGAGCTCTGGCATGGAGATCCTTATCGATGGGAATATCGCAGCCTGTTCCAATCCTGTCACTGGCGCTGCGAAGCGCGTAAACCTCTTCAGGAGTCGAGTCGCTATACCAGAGTTGACGCCATTCAGTGGCAAGGTGATCGTACTGTTCGCTGAACAGACGAGCGGCGACAGCTTTGCCGGAGTAGTCCTTGAGATAGAGCCAGATCGCAACCGCTGAAGCGATAAGCAAAGCGACGGCTGCTATGGCCTCCGGGAAGCGAGCCAACAGGGACGCCGCCGAACTCGAAGCTGATACAACAACCACACATGTGAGAATCAGATGCCATCGACTGTACTTGTCCGAGACCATTCCGTAGTAGCGACCAAGTCGATCAGCCTCAAGAATCCCAGCCCAAATCTGCTCCCTCATGCCATCCACTCCTGCTGGCCACATAGTGGCGGTGTCGTCAATCTCCAGTCTCGTGAGTGTGAGACTGCTGCCTGAGTACGTTCGACAGCATGCTGTTGGCGCCTTCGAGACGGGCCTGTTCGCGTTCGACATCGCTGAGCCTCGTGCCCTGCGCATCGATCTTGGCGCCCTGTGCCCTTATCTCTTCGGTGAGCCTGTTGCTCTGAGAGTGTATCTGCCAGACGAAAATCAGTATCGACAGGAAGATGCCGACCAGGATGGCTGAAACAGAGACGATTTCGCCGATCTCCAAGATACACACGTCCTCTTTAACGAGCTAACCAAGCGTCGTCTGCGAGAAGTTGAGAATCTATCCTGAGAGGGTCTCCCATAGCTGCCTAGTACACCACGCAAGAACGACTCTGATGAGGCTAATCATAACATATATGCACCAGATCTACGTAATCCGCAATTCCATTAGTCCACTACTGACTTCTGATGAAGGAATCAGTCAGTCGTCAGTACAATGTGCTTCCTGGAACATCTGTTTGACTACGTCTGATTCAGGTGCGAAACTAACTTATACCAATTCGTTTTGACTACGCCGCTAATTTGTCCGACTACTCTCCATAACTATGCTGCTAGCGCCGATCCCTAATCCGTCATTCCCGCGAAAGCGGGAATCCAGAGCTAGTCACACATATACGGCGACATCACTGCGAATTGGTATTAGTGATGCCTGGGAGGTGGTGGTGCCAGAGGTGGTGTTCGAGCCAGAGCTGCAGAACCCCTGTAACAGGGAGAGTCCTCCCAATCAATCGTCTAATGCAGAGCGAAGTGTCCAGCGTTCAACAGCTAGATATGTTTGCAGATGACGCGCGAGAAGAGCATCTTTGCTTGGATTGTGGCGTCGACATTTCGCACCGAAGGTGCGATGCCCGACGCTGCGAGCCCTGCTCAACCATTCGCAACAGAGAACGTGCCAAGAATCACTACTGGGCAAACCGTACAGAAAAACTAGAGTATATGAAGAGGCGGCAGCAAACCCCTGAGGGCAAGCAGATAAGGCGAGCATGGAGAGAAAAGAATCCTCACAAGGTCTTAGCCAAGCGTGAACGCCAAAGGCAAAAGCATCGAGAGAAGACAGGTTACAACCCGGAAGGTCGAACCTGCGAGGATTGCAATGCTGATATATCTCACAGGGGACATAACGCCAAATGGTGCGTTCCTTGTTCGACACCTCCTGCTAGGACGTGCATAGTATGCCATACCGACATTTCGAACAGAGGGGTCAGAGCACAATTCTGTAGTGAGGACTGCAAGCAACATCAGCAGCAGTCGAAGGAGTTGGTTGGGTACACCAAGACATGTACCAAGTGCAACGAGAACAAAGATCACAATGAATTCGGACTTCACTACAATCTCAGGCGCTCAGTCTGCAAAAGTTGCGAAGTTAAGGACCAGTCAGAACGGTACCACAACTTCACTCCTGAACAGAGGGCAAGAAGGCGTCGCCTTCGACGCAAGCGTGAGCGAATCAAAAGGACCAGTCTGTCCCCAACGGAAAGGGCAGTGCTGAGAACCAACGTCCGCCAAGTTCGCAGACGGAAGCTATATGGGCCTGGCTTCGATGAGGATAGATTGTATTCAGAGCAAGAGGGCAAGTGTGCTGTCTGCGAAACTCCTAAGTCGCTGGAAGAGCTGGAACTCGACCATGACCACGCGACAGGAAGGCTGCGGGGATTCCTGTGTAAGAATTGTAACTTCAAGCTGCTGCCTCGCTACGAGAAGTTTCCACACCGACACCAAGATTCGCCGCTTTTGAATGCATACCTGTTAAAAGGCAAACGGCAATGACCCAAGTGACAATGTTCAAGAGACAAGAACGAGTACTCAAGCAGTGCAACAGCTGTCACCAGTCGTTTGAGAAGACATCCTTCCCTCCCGGACGCGCTCGTTGCAGGAGATGCCACCTAGAAAGGCTGAAGGTCAGCGTACGGAAGTCCATGTTGAAGCATCAGTATGGTATTACGCCAGAAATTCACCGGGCGATGTACGAGGATCAAGGCGGCAAGTGTTACTTTTGTGGTAATTGATTAGCGGAGTCGGAGAGGTGGGGAAGAGGTTCAGATGGAGCGGGCGTGGACAGGCGCGCCGCTGAACACACTACACAGACCATCCACCGCCGACTGACCACCACCCTGCCGAGCCAGGGTCCTGATTACGCTGGTGAACGCACTGAACGCATCCGCACCATCTTCGTTCTTCGAGCAGTGCGACACCTTCCTCGCTATCACCGCCCCTCGCAGAGCTCGCTCAGCACGGTTGTTGGTCGGCTCTATGCCAACACCGTCCAGAAAACGCAGCAGGTTCCCACGATCGTCCTGCCAGCCAAGCTCGTTCTGCAGCCTCCAGTTGTCACGATCAGACAGCGGACGGTCTCTGAGATGATGGCTCACCTCTCGTCTCAACCGCTCCTTCTCCCCAGCATAGTCCGCCACCTCTCCACGTCGTTGTGACTCCCGCAGCTGCATCGCCTCTCTGAGAAGCTCGCTCAGCCGCTTACCGAAGCCATGCCCTCGACTCCGATCGGGGGTGCGCCCTCTGCCCACCTTGGTCTGGACCACCTCACTGATCGAGCGCAGCACGTGAGCCAGACACTTCTGCTGTCTCACTCCCGACAGAGCCCGCGCATCGTAGCTTCGAGCTCGGTCGGTCACCATCACTCCCGCATAGTCGCCCGGAACAACCTCCCTGACCTCCTCGTTACGGTGACGACCGCGCACCTGGTACACAGTGGCATCATCGGTCTCGAACGCCATCAGAAAGGCACCCTCTCCGCCAACTCGCCAGCCTGTGTCGTCAGTGTGGACCACCGCGCTCTCACGCACAGACTCCCGAAGCCTCTGGTACGCATCTCCCACAGCGCCCCTCGCTCGTCGCAGAGCGTCCTGCGTGATCGCGCTCTGGCTCAACTCAACTCCGGTCAGCGCTCTGAGCACGACGGGAACCCTCCGCACCGGTATGCCCACTCCATAGTGGAGCATGTGAGCCGCAGCCATCACTCGTCTTCCCACCCGATGGGCGCTCGCACCGTACTGGTCAGGTCCAACGTCCCGATGACGCCCTCGCACACGCCTGCCGCACGACACGCATCGGCATACCTGCACCCGGTACTCTGTCACCTGCGGTCTGGGCATCGGGGGAATGTCGGTCACGTACGCAAGGCTCTCTCCCTCATGTTCGAGTATGCCTCCACATCCGGGGCAGCTTTCCGCTGAAACCGCAACGTCAACAGGCGGTGCTGTCAGTTCGTCCACCGCCGGCGGCTTTCTGTAGCTGAAGTTCCCCTTCCCGGGCTTTCGACCCGGACGCCTTGGCTTTGAGGTCCGCTCGCCCTTGGAGAATGGCGCTGCCTGGCGCTTGCCCGCTCGCTGCGCTGCGGCGAGCTGCTTGCGAAGCTCCTTGATCGTCGTCGTCAGACGCGCGACCTGGCCTTGCAAGCGGTCGACCTTGCCGATCAGGTCGTCGTGTTCACAGGGAGGGCGGTCTTTGTCGGTACACATGGCCGAAGTATAAGAACATGACCTGCCGACTGCAATCTCACCAACCACTACCGCTAATCAATTACCTTTTGTGATGACCATAGACCCAGCAGAGGAAAAAGAGGACTAGCGATAGACCACGACAAGGTGACCGGCTTTGTTCGCGGTCTATTGTGTCGTCCATGTAATGCGAATTGGGTTGATGAGTACAAGAAGCTGCCTACGGAGTACCAGGACTCACCACGAACTAATGCCTATCTGCTTCGTGGTGAAACCGGTGATTACGTAGAGAGCATCAAGTGGCGTTTGGCAAGCCAGCGGCCGGGCTCACAATGAGTAGAGACTCCATCTTCAGTGCCAGGGGTCGCTCACCCACCAGCTTTACCGGACCCCACTATGGGCTTCTATCTAGTAGCAAGCCGGTCAACCTTATCTTGCGAATGCTACATTGAGCGTCCGTCCCAGTTGGCTGACGTAATCAAGTGGGACGATGCGGATTCTGACCAGTCAACAACCACACTGGCTTCAATGGCAGATGGTAAGGGTTGAGGTTGGAAGCTACTACTGTCAGTATCCATTCCGCCGACCCCACTCGATCCATGCACTCGCCATCTCTGAGATGTTGCCCTGACAGTCCTCAGGTACGGGATTGGCCCCGGTGATCGAGTAGAGTGCCCAGAACCAGTGGTCTGGCCGACGGTTGAGCTCGTTCAGGATTAGTGAGACTGCGTCTTCGCCCATTCCGATTATCCGCTGGTATGAAGGGTGCATCACCATGTCGGCGACGTCGACTCCGCGAGGGCGATCACGGCGCCAGTCTTCTGCGAGCTGCTTGAAAAGTGGAGTGCAGTCCTGCCGTCCGTGTTCATCAGCATGTGTCTCTGAGAGCCAATTCTCGATAGCCTCTGCCGCGAGGTCATCGACTTGTCTGCCGGTCTTGGCGGCCTCGTCTTCAAGGGCCCTGTATAGAGTCGCGCTCAGCGAGAGTGTGTTCATTCCGGTACCTGAGTAGATGCGGGGTTATCAGTCCCCTACAGCGTACTTGTGCCCCAGCTCCTCCTCCCATCGCAGGTAGTTCACCATATCCGCGAAGCCGCGGTCGGGGCCCATGGGGAGCGAGTCATTGGGAGGGGACATGACTCCGGTCAGCCCGACCTCTACGTCGCGGCCTGAGCTCTGCCATGCCTTCGTTCCGCCTTCCAGTGTGCTGACGTCGGTGTAGCCCATATCGGTCAGCGTGGCAGCTGCCAGGAGCGACTGCGCTCCGCCGTCGGCGCAGGTGACGACGATCGGTGCGTCCTTGTCGGGCGCGACATCGCCGATTCTGAACTCCAGCCAGCCCCTCGGCACCCATGACGAACCAGGTACGTGACCCTGGACGAACTCCGTGCTAAGTCCGACGTGTATGACCCGGGCAGACGAGGAGGAGGCGTCAACGTCGTCCGCTGTCACAGTGCCAACGCTATTCATAGAGAGCGTCGGTGCACTGGACGCCGGTGCGCCGCTCGCCATCTCGCGGCCTGACTCGACCCACGCTGACGTCCCGCCATGGACCGCGTACACTTCCTCGAACCCCATCTGCCTGTACCATGACGCCGTGAACGCGGCGCGTGCCCTGCCGTCGCAGCAGAACACGATGGGTGCGTTTTGGACGACAGCGACCTCGTCGGCGCGCTGCACCGCCTGTCCGCCGGGGAACCACCTGAAGCCGGATATGTGACCCTCGGCGTACTCGGAGTCGGTACGGACGTCGATCAGATATACGGTCTCGGACGTCCTGCGTTCCATCAGGGAGTCCAGGGCGGATACGTCTATGTATCGGACTCCGTCCTGCTCCACGAGCTGGTCGGCGAACCGCTCGGCGGCGGCCAGACCCTCGTCTGTCGGATCGGGCAGATCGAGGCGGTCTGCGCCGGTCTCCAGCTGGTACCCGGCGAGCACCCAGCCTGCGGTGCCGTTCTCGAGTCCGACCACGTTGTCTACGCCCATCCGCTGGAGGAGCCGAGCGCCGATGATGCTCCTGGTACGACCGGCGCAGTTGATGATGACGGTCGTATCGTCGTCCACATCGTCGAGGAGATCGCTGATGTGCAGGCCAAGCTCGCCGTTGGGCACGCTGCGACCGCCGGGAATGCAGTTCCGCTGGTACTCCTCAGGAGTGCGCGTGTCCAGGATGACCATCTTGTCGCCGCGGTCCATCCTGCTCCGCAGCTCGACCGCGTCGATCTCAGGCACGCCATGCTGGACCTGCACCTTCTCGCCGAAGTCCTTGCTGGGCACGTTGACGCCCCACTCGGTGGGACGGCGTTCGGTCACCCAGCGGTTCATACCGCCGCTCATCGCCGTTGCGTTTCGATAGCCGAGACTACGGAGGGTCTCTGCGGCGAGGGCCGCGCGTCGGCCGTCGTCGTCGCACAGCACGACCGTCGTATCCGCGAACGGTACCGAGTCGGCGATGCGTAGCTCCAGCTCTCTGCGCGGGATCAGGCTAGATCCGGTGATGTGCGAGGAATTGTACTCACCCGCTTCCCGAACGTCGATCAGCGCGAACGGCCGGTCGCCAGCGAACAGGTCGGCAACTTCGGCGCAGGATATAGTTGATGACATAGCAATTCACCTAGTCTTGTAGGGGTGGGTTTCAAACCCGCCCCTACGGGATTGTCGGACAGGATGCAGACAACAGATCAGGCCCGCCACCTGAAATCTGACGCCAGCCTAGCAGTTGTCGAAGCGCGTGGTTGCGAAGTGCTTGACCTCGCCGGTCTCCACGCTGTACCTGCTGCGCTGCAAGCCCCTCAGGTCGTTGCCGTAGACGTGTATCTCGACCGTCGGCCGGTCGGAGTAGTTGTCCATCTGGTGGATCTCGTCTACCTCGGGGATCAGCAGGCTGACGTCGCCGGGCAGCACCAGCGTCTCGCGGTCCCTCTCGATCTGCGCGTAGTCGTCGCGCGAGCGGTCGTCGTGTCGCCTGAATCGGGTCTCGGTGATGCCGTTGTCCATCACGCCGATCATGCCCCAGGTGCAGTGGTCGTGCGGCCCGATGTGGTCGCCGGGCCCCCAGACCACGGTGGTCACAAGCAGTCCGTTGTCGCCATAGTGGAGCAGATAGGTGCCGTGATTACGCCCCTGCGAAGGCGTCCTGTACCGCTCCGGAATAGCGTCCGGGTTGACTATGAGCCGCTCCAGGTATGTGGAGCCGCGATCGAACAGCCGCTCCTGTTCCGGCTGCTCGTCAACCAACGCGCTCATGTCGTGGATGAACTCGTCGAGTGCATACTTTACCGTGGTCATCGTAGTCCTCCAAGTTGTCTTGCCTCGGCTACCCATTGTCATTGCGGGGGAGAGCCGGGGGCGCACCCCCAGTTTTTGCCATAGATGTAATCCTAATTCTCACACCTCGCCATGCAGGTTGCAACAGCGTGAGTGATTCTGAGACTGTTCCAGATTGGTAGGCACTACTATTTCGTCATACCGGCGAAGGCCGGTATCCAGAGGTGGAGGGGTGGCTCACGCAGGGATCGCCTACTAACGTGGCACAGGCTCAGCGATTCTCGATCCGCCCACTGCGCATGGCCCTGAATGTCCGTGTGATAGACTGGATCAAGCGCCCGTTGGAGGTCTCACAATGGTCACGCCACACCTCAAACAGGATGTCAGACACACTGATACTGACACCGTCCACTACCCCATAGACGATGACGAACCCTTGGCCGAATCCGAATACCAGCTCTTCCCGCTCACCTATGCGCACGCGGCGCTGAGGTCGTGGTTCGAGGACAATCCGACCGTCTGGGTCGGAGCGGACATGTTCCTCTACTACGAAGAAGGCGTCCCATCGAGTGTGGTCGCGCCCGATGTGTTCGTGGTCACTCAGACTCACAAGAGATATCTGCGAAACATCTTCCAGACGTGGGTCGAGGGCCGGGTGCCTGAACTGGTTTTGGAGATCATGTCACCCTCGTCGGTACACCGTGACACGGTGACGAAGTTCGAGTTGTACGAGCGCCTGAGTGTACGGGAATACTGGATTTACGACCCGACAGAGGAGGGCGTTCTTGAGCCCCGACTGCGGGGGAACGTGCTCGTGGGAGGTGAGTACCGCCCGATAGAGATGCGTGAGGTGGATGGGAAGTACGTCGGTGTGAGCGACGTATTGGGCCTCGAGTTCCACGCCAATGCTGAGTGGTTCCGGTTCTTCAACCCTATCTCAGGCGAGTACCTACCCGACTACCAGGAGAATCAACAAGCGCAGGTGGAAGCCGAGACTCTGGCCCGCACGGAGCAAGCCGCCAGAGAAGCCGCCGAGGCACAAGCCGAACAGGAGCGAGCCGCAAGAGAAGCAGCCGAGGCGCGGCTGGCGGCAATGGAGGCTGAGCTCCGACGGCTGCGTGGTCAACAGAGACCGAGCTAGGACCGTAAGCCAAGCGGCGGGACGCGCGCGCCAAACCACAGCTTCCAATTCTCTCGAAATAACGTCATCACGTATTAGGTAGTAAGGCAGTTCAACAACCCAATTTCGTCATTCCGGCGTAGGCCGGAATCCAGAACGGGCGCGATGTCCGCTTCCAAAGGCGCCTAGATTGCCGGCGGCGAGCCACTTCGTGGGTTCCCACTTTCACGGGAATGACTGGAAATGTCAACACTGCCTAGATGCGAGCGGAAATCCGCCTGCCAGACTCAGTCATCCGGCCTTTCTTACCTGCTCTTCGTGAGGATCTCGCGCAGGCGATTGGCGACGATCTCCTCTTCGCCGTCCCTGACGTTTACAGGTATGAACGAGAAGCTGTCGTCTATCTGCGACGCCCTGACCCGTATCCCCGGATCGCCGTCTTCAAGCTGTTGGACGATCTCATCCAGTGACGGGCCGGTCCACGCCGAAGTCAGTTGGACGACGGCACGGGCGGTGTTGTTATCAGGCTCATACAGCTCTGGGCGGGCTTCCACCAGCTCGATGGTCAGACCGTCTATGTCCTGCAGCCGGTCGGCAACGTGTGCGGACTTCGCTCTCCAACCGGCCTGCACCGCGTAGAAGTCTGTATCGACAAACATCTCAAGCGCTGTCACCAGTCCGGCGATCTCCTCTTTGCAGACCTTGGCGGCGCGGCCTATTGACTCGGAGTTCGGAGCCGAGTTGGCGTACGCCGCCTCGATGAGGTCGGCACGGCCTGCCAGTATGCCCGTGGACTGAGGTCCGAGCACGCCCTTGCCCCCGCTGAAGCTGACCAGGTCGGCCCCCTGATCGATGAATCTGCTCAGGTTTTCGGGAGGCGGCAGCATGGCAGCGGCGTCCACTATGACAGGGACATCGCGCTCGTGCGCGATCTCGATCACCTTGGGCAGGGACAAGGCTCCGCCGCGTCTGGGGCCGAACACGTAGGCGACAGCGGCGGTGTTCTCGTTGATTGCGGACTCCAGCTCCCACTCGTGGGTCGTGCCGGTGTTGCCGATCTCGACCAGCTTCGCACCGGTGACACGGAAGCTGTGGTCGTAGTTGACGCGGTGTGCGCGGTGAATGACGATCTCGTCCTTCATGCCGGTCGTGTCGGGGAGTTGCCATATCTTGGCGGGGTCGGTGCCCGCTATGCACGCCGCCGACTCGAGCACCATCCCGGCTGCCGACCCGGCCGTGACCAGTCCCGACTCGGCGCCGGTCAGCCGCGCGATGACCTCGCCGGCCTTCTGGTTCAGCTCGTGCAGGTCGATGAACCACCGTGAAGCCTCGTTCATCGACTCGACCACGGCAGTCGGCATGATGCTGCCCCCGTACACGGTGATCCAGCTCGCCGCGTTGATGATTCGCTTGACGCCAAGTCGGTTGTAGAACTCGTTTGTCTGACTAGTCATTAGGGTCTTCGCTCCTCGATTCGATTGCGTCCGATGATTCTCCATCAACGTCTTCAGATTGACCACCCTGCCGATTGTTGTCGTCTGAAACTATGCCGGGCAGGTTCTTGAGCGTGCTGATGAGGTCAACTCCGGTGAGGGACTGGACCAGCGCAGGAAGCTGAGCAATGGTGTTCGATACGTCCTGGGTGACCTTGCTGGCCCCGGTGCCCGCTCCATTATCTCCGCCGTTGCTTATGACCACTATACTGTCGGTCTTCGCCAGCGGCTGCGCCACAGCGTCCGCGACCCGCGGCAGAGACTCGAACAGCTGCTGGATCATAGCGGCCTGCCCGTAGCCCTTCCAGGCATCCGCCTTCTTGTCCATCGCTTCCGCCTCCGCGAGTCCCTGTGCCCTGATGGATTCGGCCTCAGCCTCTCCACGCGCTTTGATGGCGTCCGCCTCCGCCTGTCCTCGAAGCCTGATGGCTTCGGCCTCTGCTTCAGCTTCCGCGATGACGCGCGTCCGTTCGCCGGTGGCCACGGTCTCCAGGCTGTAGCGCTCTGCCTCTGCCTCGACGCGGGCGCGACGCCTGTTGCCCTCGGCAATCAGCTCCAACTGGTCGCGCTCGGCTTCGGCAGGGCGACGCACGGTCGCGTCCAACTCACGTTCCCGGCGGGTGATCTCCTGCACCTGAATTTCGATCTGCTTCTGGCGCTCGACCACTTCGATCTGCAGCTCTTCCTCTCTGATCTGCTGGCGTGTCTTCGCCTCCTGGAGTGAGTATGCCAGCTCCGCTTCGGCCCTGCGCGCGTTGGTCTGCTGATCGTATGCCGCCTTCTCGATACTGAAGTCTCTTTCCGACTCCGCGATCGCGGTATCCGCAGCGAATTTCGCCGCCTGGTGCTCCTGTTCGGCCTGGGCGGCCCTGATCCCGGCGTCACGTTCCGCCTCGGCCTGGCCGATAGCGGCGTCACGCTTCACCTCTGCGGTCCTTCTGACTCCGAGCGCCTCCAGATACCCCTGCTCGTCCTGGATGTCTCGAATCGAGAAGCTCACGATCTCCAGGCCCATATTGGTCATGTCAGTCGCCGCTACTTCGCGGACCTGTTCGGCAAACGCCACCCTGTCCTGGTAGATGTCCTCGACGGTCATCGTCCCCAGAATCGCGCGCTGCTGGCCTTCGAGCGTCTGCAGGGCGACCTCAGAGGTCTCCTGCACACTCTTGCCGAGGAACTGCTCTGCGGCGGTCCTGATCGCCTGCTCGCTTCGACCTACCTTGACCTGCGCCACGCCATCGACCGATATGGAAACCCCTTCCGCCGTGTACACCCTCGCCGTATTGACCTGGAGTGTCATCACTTCCAGCGACAGCATCTGTGCCTTCTGAATGAACGGCAGGACGAACATCCTGCCGCCCACTTTCACCTTCGGCTGTATGTCTCCCCCTGACACGATCAGGGCGTAGTTGGGTCCTACTGTGTGAAATCCTGCCATCTGGTCTCTCCTCATTCGGCTTGATTGGGCGACGCATCGTTTCGGCTGCCTCTAGGAATCTCCCTCGAGCTTCTCCACCCTCAACACCTGTCCATAGACTGCGGTCACCCGGATTTCGTCGCCCTCTTTGATGATAGCTCCCAGGTCTGTCGCTGCCGACCACTCTTCGCTGGCGACCCATACCTTCCCGGAAGGGGCGAGGTCAGACATCGCGACACCCCACTGTCCCTCCAGGAAGATTTCGTCATCCGACTGGTAGCCGCTCGAAGTGCCGCCTTCAGTCCTGACGGCGCGGATGAACAGTACCCATCCCGCGATCGCGAGTCCAGTCATAATAGCGATCATGACCGGACTCGCCATGAACCTCGGCTCAGGCAGGTCAGACGGGCTGAGGAAGTTCCCAAACAGGAATATCGATCCGAGCAAGAGGCTGACGACTCCTCCCACTCCCCACGCTCCGAAGCCGGGCGCTATGGTCTCAACGTAGAAGAGCGCCATGGCGAGCGCGATTAGACCCACGCCCACCCAGCTTCCGGGCACGTTCGAGAAGCCGACGAACGCGAGAATCAGCAGAATGACCCCCAATATGCCGGGACCGAACATTCCAGGTATCGCGAACTCGGCGACCACGGCCAATCCGCCAATCAGGAACAGCGCCAGAATCACGTTCGGGTTCGCCAGGACGCCCAGTGTCCGCTCCAGGAGCGTCGCGTCGAGCTTTCGGACCTCGAGGTCGGCCGATTCGACGGTGACCGTTCCAGCGGCGGTCGTGGTTTCACGACTGTCGATCTCGCTGAGCAGAGTGCCGAGGTCGGCTGCGACGAAGTCGATCACGCCCAGATCGGCTGCCTCCTGCGATGAGTAGGACCGGGCTGTCAGGACCGTGTCCTCAAGCGCCTCGGCGTTGCGTCCGCGAGTCTGCGCGACGCTCCGTATGAACGCGCGAGTGTCTTCGCTGATCTTGCGGGAGAGCGTCTCCGGCAGGTCGTTACCATCTGATGTAACCGGTGTGGCTGCGCCGATGCTGGTGCCCGGCGCCATAACCGCAAAGTTGGCGGCGGCCGCGATGAACGTACCAGCGGAAGCTGCACGCGCGCCCGCGGGTGAGACCCATACGACTACGGGAATCTCAGATGCAATCAGAACCTCAACGATGTCACGAGTAGAATCGAGAAAACCGCCAGGAGTATCCAGCTTGATAACCGCCAGATGGACGCCGGACTCGTGGGCCTCGTCGAGACCTCGGGCGACGTGATCGGCGGTCAGTGGATCGATCTCGCCGTCGATCTCTATTAGAAGGAGACTCTGGGCTTGAGCAACAATGGAGTCCGTGGAATGCCACGTCAACAGGAGCAAGCAAGCACAAGCCACTAAAGCGACTGCTGTACGCTGCATGACCTCCCTCCTAGTTTCAGCGTACCACATCCGCAGTACGCTCAATACGGGCCCGGAAATCCCCTCTCCCTTGACGGGCTGACAGGGGTAAGTATTTGCAAATCGTCATTCCGGCGAAAGCCGGAATCCAGGGGCTGGGGCGTCCTTCGACAAGCTCAGAGCCTGCCCCGGACTTGATCCGGGGGTGAGGGTGACGTCTCTCACTCCTCACTCCTCTCCACTCACTCCTCACAAAAGCTCACCGCTACCGGCCGACAAACGACGGGGTGCGCTTCTCGGCGAAGGCTCGGATGCCCTCCTGAGCGTCCTCGGTGCGCTGTAATCGCCTGTTGACGATACCGGCCAGCCGGACGCGGTCTTCGAGGCGCATGTTCAGCCCGCGAACCGTGACCTCCTTGATGGCGCGCATGGCCAGCGGCGCGTTTGCCATGAGCGTGTCGACGTACTCCTGTGTGGCCGATTCGAGCTGGTCGTGGGGCACGACCTTGTTGACCAGACCCAGCTCCAGCGCGCGGTCGGCGGAGATCATGTTGCCGGTGAAAAGGAACTCGAACGCGAAGTTGAGCGGTACGCGGTGCGCCAACATGCACGGACCGCTGACAGAGCCGATGCCGCGTCGCGCCTGCGGCCATCCGAACTGCGCTTGGTCGGACGCGATCCTGATGTCCGACGCCAGCGCGATTCCGCCGCCCTGGGCGAGACAGAAGCCGTTGACCGACGCGATGATCGGCTTGTATATCTGCGTCTGGTAAACATACAGGTCTTCAGTCGAGATCTCGTCTTCATACAGGTCGTCGCCCCGGCCGGACATCGAGACGAGGTCGTGGCCGACCGAGAAGGCGCGGCCCTTGCCGGTTATGACCGCCATCCAGACGTCGGGGTTGTCGTTGACGTCGTGCATGACGCGCCAGATCTCGTTGCGCATCTCAACGTCGATCGCGTTGAGCTTGTCCGCCCGGTTGAGGGTTACGTACCCGACCCTGTCCCTGATTTCGTATTCGACAGTCGACATGATTCACCGTCCCACAGAGTTGTATTGCATCGCCTCGTACCGAGGCGTTCCCCAGCGAGGCCGAAACGTCATGCAATTATAGGCGAACGGGGCGGGGGCGGGCGGCAGTCTTCACAAGACCTGAGCCGTGAGACCCTACGGGAAGATGCTGTCCAAGCTGACGTTGAACCCATTGAGAACGGTAGATGTCGCCGTATCGTCTTCCGTTAGAGTCTGCTCGATCTCCAGCACACCGTCCTGAAGCAGCAGGACGGACACTATTCTGTTAGCGGGATCGATTATCCAGTACTCGGGTACACCGTGGGTGGCATACAGTTCTCGCTTGGCCCGCCAGTCCCTGGTAGACGACGACGGCGACAGGATCTCCACGATGAGATCCGGGGTTCCCTGCACATTGGCATGCGTCAGGATGTGTTCGCGTTCTCGGGAGACGAACAAGATGTCCGGCTGTACAACGTCGGTGTCGGTGAACAGGACGTCGAATGGGGCATCAAGTACCCAGCCCAGATCGTTCTCATCCACGAACGAATACATCCGGGTCAACAGGCGCACGCTGACCAACTGGTGATCTCTGTTCGGTGATCCAACCAAAATCAACTCTCCATCCAAGAGCTCGTAACGTTCGTCGCCCTCGAGGTTGGCGTAGTCCTGGTAGGTCAGCTTTGGTGTCGTTACCATTTTCACCCTCCGAGTCTCGTGTCAGGATTATATCAGCGGTCAATGTATCCTGCGTCGTACCCTTGGGCAACAGGGTGAGTGGCCGAAGCGCACAGTACCTGGCTGGGAGAGACGCTCCACCGTAGTCTCAGCTATAGGAAACGGCGAATTCACCTGATCTCTGCTACGCCTCTGGGGCGCGCCAGGGGCGGCCCAGCTGGTGGGCTTCACCGGCATCACGCTGGTCCTTGCGCTGGCCGTGGTGACGCCGAAGCTGCGAAGGGCGTGAGGGTTGTGGTGACACCCCAAGTCGCAAGTCCACTTCTCGCAAGCCTCAATCTTCATCTTCTTCACCGCCGTCATGTTAATCCCGATGGGCACGTATTCAATCCATCTCCAGTTGCAGCTCAAACCACTCAGCTATTTCTCGATAGAGAGCAATCACTTTCATGTGGCGTCGTCTGAACTCAGCAGACATTGATTTTCCTCCTGAAGTGCCTCCGCGATGTGGTTAGGTTCACGGTCAGACGCTCAGTTCATAAGCGGGTATCCAAGAGTCTCAGCGACAACGCTGATTTGACAGACGAGCTTCCGACTCCCCTTGACGGGTCTTCTCAACGAGGATGTCTCTTGCGTTGCAATCCTCAATGCTCTTCCCAATCCACGAACATTTTGTGTACCCACTTCGGAGGTTGCGAGCCTGACGCTTAATCCAGCGAAACAGGCGTGCTCTCCGGCCCGGCGGACTCCTGACATTTATACCTTTTCAGTATGATGAGGCCGCATAGCTGGACGGTAGGTTCTGGGTCGCTTTGTCTTATCCAGTTCCATAAGGCAAGTCGCGGGGACTTTAGAAAGTCGCTCGCAAGATTGCGTCGTGGGGCAATCGCACACGAGACGGTGTAGGATGGAGCCCGTAACGCCCGCATACTCCACCACCCACAGGAGGCCCGACCATGACTGAACTGCACGATCTGACCGTCGCCGCTGCCGCTCGGGCCATCAGGGAGCGTGAGGTGTCGGCTGAGGAGCTGATGTCGGCGCTGCTGGCCCGGTGCAGTGAGCTGGAGCCGCTGCTTCGCGTCTGGGTGACGCTGGACGGGGACGCAGCCATTGCCGCGGCGCGTCTGCGTGACCGGGAGCTTGCCAGTGAGGGCCCTCGCGGGCCTCTGCATGGCGTGCCCGTTGGAGTTAAGGACATCTACTACACCAGGGGCGTGAAGACGACCGCGTGCTCGGCGATACTGGCCGACTTCGTGCCCGACTACGACGCCACCGCCATAGCCAAGCTGAGACAGGCCGGGGCGATCATCATGGGCAAGACGGTCACGACCGAGTTCGCCTGCGGCGATCCGCCTCGTACGCGCAATCCGTGGAACCACGAGCACACTCCGGGCGGGTCGAGCTCGGGGTCCGCCGTTGGAGTCATCGCGAAGATGTTTCCTGCGGCGCTCGGCTCGCAGACCGGAGGGTCGGTGCTGCGTCCGGCGGCGTACAATGGCGTCGTTGGACTGAAGCCCACGTTCGGCAGGATCAGCAGGTACGGCGTCGTTCCGGTGTCCGCCTCGCTGGACACGATGGGCCACTACGCCCGCAGCGTCGAGGACACTGCGCTGCTGCTCGACGCCATGTCGGGATACGACTCCAACGACCCCGGTTCGGCGGACAGGCAGGCTCCTGTACGGGCCGGGTTTGAAACCCGCCCCTACGCAGCGTCGTTGACTCCGCAGGCCGCGCCGCGCATCGGGCTGGTCAGAAAGCACTTCTGGGAGAAAGCAAGCCAGGAGACGCGCGACCACGCGGACTCCATCGCGCAACGGTTCGCTGACGCGGGAGCGATCGTCGAGGACGCCGAGCTGCCGACCGACTTCGAAGAGCTGCTGTGGGCGCACCGGATACTCATGACGACCGAGGCAGCCGACGCTCACAGGGAATGGTTCGAGGGTCGCGCGGACGACTACTCGCCAAACATCCGGGGCGTGATCGAGAACGGGCTGAAGGCGAGTGCGGTGGACTACCTGAGGGCCAAGGAGGTCCAGGCGACGTTCAGCCGAGAGATGGGTGAGGCAATGCGGCCCTTCGACGTGGTGATGACTCCCAGTACACCGACGGCCGCTCCACGCGACCTCAGCACCACCGGGGACCCGATGTTCCAGTCGCCGTTCACGTTCGGCGGCTTTCCGACGATCTCGCTGCCGTCGGGGTTCGACAGTGTTTCGATGCCGCTGGGGGTGCAGCTTGGCACGCCCCACTGGGAGGAGGAGAGGCTGCTGTCGGTCGCGGCTTGGTGTGAGGGAGTGCTCAGCGGCTAGGGGTCCGGCCCGGAACCTCGCTCCGCCGAAGTCGAGACGCGCAATGGAGAGTCCCTGAGCCCGGACGAACTCGCCGGGGTCGTTAGTGCCGTGGAGCCGATGACGCCGGCGGCCCTCTCCCTTCCGATCATGCGCCGGTCTGCTCCCGAGCAGCCTTGTACGCTGTCGCCATACTCATGCTCTGCCGGACGATCTCCTGCTCCTCGTCGGTGAAGTCCGACCACTCGTGCTGACGGAAGAACAGGCGAACGTCGGGGTCCTCGACCTCGAACACCTCTTCCTTGCCTTCTATCAGCCATTGCACCGAGCGGCCAAGCATCTCGGCGGCCCTGGGTATCTCTCCGGCGGAGAGGCCGATCTGTCCGGCCTCGACTTTCCATGCCCAGTGGCGTCCTGTGCGGCCCATCCTGAGAGCGAAGTCTTCCTGGCTCAGCCCGATGGCGATCCTAGCTTCCTTGATGCGGGCGCCAATATCAGCCACGCGGCCCGGAAGGTCGTACTGTTGCGTCATGCGTCCAACCTCAGTTGTCAAATTGACCGCATGATACAGCACGGGGAAAGATGGGGGGAAGGTTCCGAGCATGGCGAGAAGGGCGCAGAACTCAATGAGCAACAGTCTCGTCACTCTCGCGAAAGCGGGAGTCCAGTATGCGAACGGTGGTTGACGGCCTGTGGATTCCCGCGTGCGCGGGAATGACGGGTAGGAACTCGGAGTTTTGCACTTCTCTCGATTGGGTGGCACACTACGAACTCGTTGCGCTCTCGCTGTCGGGGCGGATGGACAGGACTCCGGTGACGTGGTCGCATGAGGTCTCCTCGATGAAGAAGGTGCGGTAGGCGTCGAAGACGAGGCGGTCGAGATCGGCGGTGCTTGGCGTGAAGTCGGGAATCCTGATTACGTCGCCGGCGCGCACACGGCACAGCGGCCACTCGATGCCGTCGCCGTCCCAGACTCGGTTGACTGCCAGTGCCGCCGCAGCCGGCCTGAGATGCGAGCGCAGGTTCAGCTCGGTATCGCGACGCTGGATGGCGGTCGCAGACGCGGACTCCCCGATGTTCGAGACGTTCCGCTCGCGCCGAATGTGCCTGGCTATGCTCTTCGCGTCGATGGCCTGCGGTGTACGCATGATCTCGCCGGCCCGCTCGTAGGTGACGGACACGGCGTTGGCAAGGTCGCTCCAGTCCACGCGCAGCGGCAGATGGACGACCCCGCCCCCGTTCTCGGCCCTGACGTAGCTGTGCCAGGTGGTGCCTGATAGCGAGCGCGGCCGGTAGTGCAGCTTCCTGTCCTCCCATACGGCCACGTCCATCCCCGTATCGGAGTACGGGGCAGGCCTCGCGCCCGTGCCGGAGCCGAAGGACGCCACTCCGCGCCTGCGGTCGGTGAGGATCCGCCAGATCGTCCAGTCGTCCTGGTACTCATGAACGATGGTCGGCCCGGCAGCAACGTGTTCAACCGATGGCGATAGCTGGCGTGCCTGGGCGTGTATGTCTCCCAATAGGTCGGCGATGATCGAGCCTCCGGTGTCTGTGCCGGTGACGTAGCTGCGGTTGCGCACCGAGTCTGTCAGGTTGGACCAGTAGCCGCGAGCGGTGAGAGACACCTGCCACCTGTCGGCCAGGGCGACGCCCTCGATTCTTCCCTCCCAGGCGGTGCGGCCAGCAGACTCGTCCAGCACGAGCCGATCCAGCAGACGGTTCTGCCTCCAGTCGCGGAACTCGCTCTCCGTCGCCGCTATGGTTAGCGACAGCTCGTGGAAGCCACCGGGCAGCCGTGTGCCGTGCTCCAGCGACCGGATGCCGCTGGGGTCTAGGACCGCGACTAGTAGGGGCGGTTCGCGAACCGCCCCTACGGAGTTCGGAGCAGGCTTCGTGTACAGCTTGAGGTTCTGCGCGATTGTTCTTGGCATGGATGCACTCCCTGTCCTGGGCTTCGGGTTGTCGGTCTTCGGCGCTGTACTCTGGGTTCCGGCCTACGCCGGAACGACGGGTTACACTCCCGCCACGAGTGGGGTGTAGCTGGCGTTCAGGGTGAACCTGACCGCAGAGGGATCGCCCGGTTCGTCTCGGACGACGTAGATCCGGGTGTCCTCCGTGCCCAGGCCGAACGGGCCTCCGGTGAAGTCCGCGTACCGCTGTACCACGTCTGCGGCGTCGAGCAGGTAAACTCCGGGCGTGTCGCTGAGCGTATCGATCAGCACGCGGTCGGTGGAGTCCACGCCGTCTACGATCACCGCGCCCTCGTCGATGGGCAGCAGCATCACGTAGTCCACGTCCCAGTTCACGGAGTAGAACCTGTTTACCACCGTATCGCTGAACGGCCCTGGCGGGTCGAAGATACCGTGGACCCTCAGCCGGAGGTCGGGACTGGAGTAGCCTTCAGGCAGCGCCATCGGCGGGATGGACAGCTCGCCGAGGTCGATCGTCTGGAAGCTGCCCGTCTGCTCCAGGTATACCTTGTCGGCCTGGGACGGCTCTTTACGCCTGCCGCCGAACGTCCAGCCCAGCGCGAATCCCAGCGCGGACTCGGTGTCGTACCGGTCCGGCTCGAACGGGCTGGAGAACGGGTTGCCGCCGACCCGGACGCGGGCCAGCGCGCGGAACAGTCCGTGAGGCACAGATGCGCCGGGTATGCCGACCTCGACGTATCCGGCGCGAGTCAGGGACGACGCGACCTCGTAGCTGTTCACGCGGGTCGTCCACATCATGCGGGCGACGTTCGCCGCGGAGCCGCTCGCGTTGGCGTCGAAGACGTCGGAGCCGTCCCAGGTTGAGCGGCCGACGAACGGCGCCTGCCCGGATGCAGTCGTACCGGACTCGGCCTGGAAGAACAGCTTGTCCGACCTGCGCGCCCCGGAGCGTCGCGCCACCCACATCCTCGCGGGGCCGCTCCACCCTCCGGGGTCGGCGATCTTGAGCCTGAGCTTGGCGCCGTGCGTGCCTCCGGCGTCGGTGACGTCCAGCCAGTTGGTCGCCGCTCCATCCTGTTCATTGTGGGCCGTGACCTGCGCCGGCGTGACCTGTGCAAGCCGGCCGAACGGTTCGACCAGCAGCCTGAGCCTCGCGCCCGGGACGGCGTGCGCTGTCGAGAGCGCCGGTTCCTGCAGCAGACTCGGCGGCAGCACGACCTCGCCCCTGAGCACGCGGTACTCAGCTCCCTGGTCGGTGTTTTGCGCGTCTGCGTCGCCAAGCTGGCATCTCAGCGATACGGGCGCGCCGTGTGCGATCGACTGGCGGCTCTCGGAGACCGAGCACAGCGACTCCAGCGTTCGTATCGCGCGACGCAGTGAGGAGACGTCGTCGGCCCTCAGATTGAGGTCTGTCTCGACGATGCGCGGGGAGTAGTGGACGCCCCGCAGCGTCTGTCCGGCCAGGACCGGCGTGGCGTCGGGCGGCTCAAGTCGCACAGGCTGGCTCGCGCGGTACGGCGGGCCAAGCAGGTCGAGTGTGGTGGCGCCGTCGGTGAGTTCCAGGGTGGCTGGCATATTTGTGTTCTCCTAGCAATAGGTGATTGGTACTACACCTTCTGGATTCCCGCGTTCGCGGGAATGACGGGTAGTGGCAGGGTCTTTCGGTTATCCAGATTTGGTAGCGCGCTGGCCTATGGATTCCCGCGTTCGCGGGAATGACGGGTGGGTGTGCGGGAATGACGGGTAGGAATTCGGAGTTTTGCACTTCCCTCTGTTGTCAGGTGTGCTGGTTGAAGTAGTTCTCGTCGAGCCCCGTATCGGAGTACGGGGTGACGTTCTTTCGGGCGTGGTGGGGGGTGTCTGTCGTCACTCCGACGCTGTGGCGGATCATTAGCTGGGTGAGCTCTCTGCCGTCGACAAGGCGTATGTGCTTGCTGCCAGTGGAGATCGCCTCGGCGGTGCGGCGAGCGCTCTCGCTGAAGCCGGAGGTGGTGATAAGGATGCCCCTGGTGGCTCCGTGCGGGTCGAGGCTGCCGGAGAAGCTCCTGATCTCAGGTTCTCCGACCTGGCTGGTCCAGCGTTTTGCCTGGACGTACACGCTGTCGAGGCCGAGGGTGTCCTGGTCGATGATGCCGTCGATGCCTCCGTCTCCGGTGCGTCCGATGTGTCTGGCACGTCCGTAGCCCATGTTTTCGAGCAGGTCGAGGACGGTGTGCTCGAAGCTGCTGGGTGGGATGTGGGTTAGGTTATCGAGGAGGTCGGTGGCGAGGCCGCCGGCCTCTCCAGGAGTGAGTGGAGAGGAGTGAGGAGTGAGAGGGGGCGCTTCGCGCTGAGGAGTGAGTGGAGAGGAGTGAGGAGTGAGAGGGTGGGCTGCGTCGGGGTTTGGTCCTTCGACGGGCTGAGGGATGACTGTAGACGAGGCACTTTCTGGGTTCCGGCCCCGTATCGTGGTACGGGATGACCCCGTATCGAGTACGGAGCAGGCTGTTCCTTCGCCGGAACGACGATTGGGGGTGGGTCCTTCGACGGGCTGAGGATGAACGGTGGAGGTAGCTTCTGGGTTCCGGCCTTCGCCGGAACGACGGATCGTGGAAGTGCGGGCGGACTTGCCGAAGCCGCGGTCGAGGAGCTCGCGGGCGGCGGAGATGCGGTTGTGGGGCTTGAATGTTCTCAGCTCGCCTTCCATGACGTTGACTAGGAAGCGGGCGATGGAGCGTCCGTCGTCGGTGTCTTCCCTGATGACCCTGGCAAGCTCGGTGTCGAACTTCGTCTGGCGTGTGGCCCTGGACCCGTTGCGACGGGCAGTGGGGGTGTCGGATGTGTTGTCGGCGATAAAGTTATGGGCGTCTTCGTTACCGTAGGTCGTGAGGAGCCTGGCTGCCTGGAGTCTGTGGCAGATGCTGAAGTCGCTGAAGCGGTCCTGCATGACGTCGACGAGGAAGTCGGCGATTGCGCGTCCGTTGTTGGTCCTGAGTTTGATTATTTGGGATAGGGTCATGGGGATGCCTTCGGGGAATGGTGAGAGGGGCCTGTTATACCAATTTCGTGTAATGTCGCCGTATTCTCGCTGATCGGACTCTCTGGATTCCGGCCTTCGCCGGAAAGACGGACGGGGGGCGCTGGGCCATGCTATTTGCGGCATAGTCAGAACGAATTGGTATTAGTTGGTATGGACGGCTCTTGCGATGCTGCCTTCGACTCTGAGGGTGGCGGTGAAGCCGACTCGCTCTCCTGCGCGCGAAGACACCTCGTAGCGCTCGACCCAGCACATGCCCGAGTACCTCACGCTGCCGTGGGACGTGCCCGCGGGGGCGTAGCTGAAGTCGACCGGGGACGGGTGGTTTTCTGTAAAGAGCGCGCCAAGCACTGCGTCCGCGCCGCTTGGGGAGTCGTCGAAGATGCCTGTAAGCGTGACGGTGGTAAGGGCGGGTTTCAAACCCGCCCCTACGATGTACACGGGTCCCTCGTCGCTAAGCGATGTGATCTCAGTCAGCGTCCGCGATCCGGGTATGCCCTCGATCTCGGTGATGCTCGCCGAGAGATCGCGACTCGCGCCTGCGGTGTCGTCGATGTGGAACCTGGATATGCTGCTGTCGAAGAAGGCCATTGTCGTCTCATCCCGCCATGAATCTGAGGTAGAGATCGGCTACGCCGCAGCGTTGGGATCCCATGTTCCTCATACCTATGTTTTCCATCCTGTCCAGGACGACGTAGTGGACGGCGCCGCCCAGCGTCATGTCCGCGCTTACCGCGGCATCTACCGACTCGATCAACGGATCGAGGTCGGTGAGCGTCTCAAGCAGGTTGGCCCCACTGGTCATGAGCGTGACCGTGATCTCGCCCGTAACCTCGGTCCCTGCCAGTGTGACGTTCACTCGCAGGTGACCGTACTCAACGACGGCCAGTGGAAAGTCGTTCCATGTATCGGGCCTGTAGTCGGTCACCCGGAGGCCCGGTATGCCCTCCAGCGCCTGTCTGACGCCGTGTCTTACAGGTTTCAGCTTGCTCGTCATATCGTCAGCCTCCTGTATGGCGCGAGCAGATTCTTGACGTCCGGGCCGAGCCCGGTCGCGGGATTCGACTGGTTGGCGAGGCTGCGCCACAGCCTTGTTGCCTGGACCAGCGTCGCCTCTGACACAGGGCCCGGGTACTCGAAGATCGAGATGCCGTCCCCGGGCTCGTGGCGCAGGGGCGCGGCGCCGTTGACGCCACGGGTCACGCTGAGCGTTCTGGCGCTAATCCCGCGCACGTAGACCTGTTCTTCTGACGCTGCGGGGCCGATCAGCAGTGTGTGTCCGACCTGAATGTCCCCGAGGCTGCCGACGACTATCTCGGAGCGAACGTCGTCCACCGCGCCTGAGACGGTCGCAGCGGCGGGCCTGAGCCTGCGCCAGAATCCCCACTCGCCGGCAATCCGAACAGTGCTGAAGCCGGACGGGAATTTTCTGTTTCTGTAAAAGTCCGCGCTCGCGTTGACGCTCCAGTAGGGGCGCGCCGAATCGTGGCCGCCGGTGGGATCTGCATTGACAGGGTTGAGGCGGTACTCTGATGCGTCCCAGGCGGTCTCGAACATGCCGTCGCGGTCGTCGTCGGTCGAAAGGCCGTTGGCGTCTATCGAGACCAGGTCGGGCGTCCGCAGGTTGGCTGAGCCGTCACCGTCGAACAGCCGCGTGGCGCGCAGCAGGTAGAAGTGGCGACGGCAGTAGCCGTCGATCGCCCGGGATGCGCTCTCGATCAGGGACAGCAGCCGCGCGTCGTGGTCGGTGTCGCGGATGTCGAGCGCGGACGGGCTCTTGATTGTTTCTAGTGTGATGTATGAGTTCATGGTCCACGGCTCCTGGAGGGTGCTTCCAGAGTTTTCCTCTCTTGATCAGGTAGGTTGGAATGACAGTGCATTTCACCCTCACCCCAACCCTCTCCCTTAGGGAGAGGGGGTCTGTTGGTTAGCATTTATGCTTGTCTGTACACATTTACCTACCTCTGTCAGCCCCCGTATCGAGTACGGGGCAGGCTCTTAGGGAGAGGGGGAATCTCCTCGTCCCCCTGGTGGGAGAAGGGGCCGTTCGCGAACGGCCCCTACGAGTTTCCAATCCCGTCTACGCCACGCCGGTGATGTTGTACTGGAGGGCGGTGTGGGTGGCGGTGGAGCGGGTGCCGCTGCGCTCGGTGAGCGCGTGGCGGAAGCTGACCGTCACCACCGTCTGCCGCTTGCTGGGGTCGCGCGTGGCGTGCAGGGTGAGATTCCTGCGGAAGCCCTGCGCCCACTGGGTGCGGTTGACCAACAGCAGCCGACCGGTATCGGAGTTGTTGCCGTCGCCGCTCACCTTGCCGTCAGTGTCGGCGAGGCGCATCTGCTCGGAGACGATCACGGGAATGCCGTCGATCGCGCCGAGCATTCCGGTGAGCACCGTGGCGTTCGGCCCAAGCTTGTCCATCGTGCGGAAGGTGTCGACCGACTGTGCGCGGATGAACGTGTTGACGTCCATGATCCACGCGAGCTCGGACGGGCGGACGCCGTAGCGACCCATCTTTGCCCTGATCTCGTTGAACATGCCGTCGGAGACGCCCTCGCCGTGGTCGTTGGCCATGGCGGTGTTGTCCACGAGCGGCAGGTGGATCAGGCCGTCGTAGCCGATCAGCCAGTGGGCCTTGCCGGCGTCGGAGACGCCGATCGTGCCACCGTCGCTGTTGATGCCGTTGACGGCGGTGGTGTCGGCGTTCAGCAGGATATCGTCGATCACCTCGGCGGTGTTGCGGACCAGGGAGTTCCTGATCTCGCCGAGCAGCGACGGCAGCGCGTTGTCCTCGTCGAGCGAGAAGCTGAACGGCACCTGCGCTGCCAGCTCGTGGGAGTTGAGCGAGACCTTCGAAGTCGCGAGCGCCGTCGGGGTCGTGTCGGTGTTCTCCACGCCAGGGTAGAAGTTGACGTCGCCGAGCTGGGTCGGGATGTCGAACGGCTGGCTGGGCATCAGGAACATCGGTATCAGGCCCATGACGAGTGTGTGGAGGTTGACGTCCATCCAGAGCTCGGCGCGCTCCAGGGTCGGCACAAGCTCGTCGCCCGTGCCCGCGGTGGTCGAGTCCATCGCGGCGCGCATGGCGACGTCCCGCATGTGACCCAGCACCTGCTGGACGACCTGCCTGTACTGCATCTCGGGATCGCGGGCGTGCGCTCCTGAGACCGGAGCAGCTACGTACGCGCTGCGCAGCCTGCGCTCAATGCTCTGGAAGTGGCGGTCGACGACGTCCGGCGTCAGGTCCGTGACCATCGAACGGGTGGCCTCGCCGAGCTGCGCAACCCACGAGCGAGCGTGAGGGGCGTCGGGGTCGTCACGGTGGGAGTACGCGAGCGAGCGCATCATACCGATGTCCAGAGGGCTGCATCCGGCGAACCGGCCTGCCGTAACCCTTATGCCGCGCTCTGAGTCGTCGACGCGCGCTACCTCGGAGCGACGCCTGGCGCGGCGCTGCTCCTGCAGGCCGGCGACGTCCGCGCGCAGGCGGTCGTTCTCCTCCCTGAGGGTAGTGAAGTCGCCGGTGAGAGCGTCGGTGCGCTCCCGGACGAACTCGCCGATCTCGCTGATTGTGCGGTTCATGTCCTGTATCTCTTCAATGGTGGTTGGCATTTTTGTCTCCTGGGTGTTTTGAGTTTGTTAGTGGTAAGTGATTAGTTGTCAGGCAGGCGGGTCCCGGCAAACTGGTGGGGAATCGTCGGGACGGACTGACCTGCTGAGCGATTCGAGCAGGCTGCGAGTCTCGGTGAGGTCGATTCCCGTATGCGCGGGAATGACGGATGCAGGGGGGAGCGCGTGCCGTCCTTCGACAGGGCGGGTTTCAAACCCGCCCCCCTGTTCAAGCCAGGGGCAGGCTCTACCAGGACGAACGTCGCGGTCTGCTTCGGGCCCAGGCTCTATCAGCGCCTTCATGACGCGGGTGTATGCGCCTCTGAGCGCGTCCGGGTCGGCTGGCACGGCCACTATGGACCACTCGATCAACTCGGACTTCACAATGCGGACGCCCTTGCCGAGTCTGCTGGGTCGGGCCTCGATAGCCCTCCAGCCGATGGACGCGCCCCGGAGAAAGCCGCGGTTCCAGGCGTTGCGTACGCGATCGGCAAACATGTCGCCGGACAGGAACTCGAACTCGGCCCTGATGTGACCGTCCACGGTCCGATCCAGTCGCAGGGTGCGACCTATCGGCAATCCGCTGGACTCGGTCCTGCCGCTGTAGTCGTGCGCGAACAGCACGACGGGGTTCTTCTGGTAGTTGGAGAAGTCCATGCCGTCGATGTCGACGCTCAGGCCGTCTCTCGACAGCTCGTTTGCGAAGATGGTCGCGGAGTAGACGTGCCCCGCTTTCGCGAGGCCAGGCTCCTCCGTCTCGTGGTCGCTGAGCGTTACCGGTGTGTGGGTAATGGATGTCATTTGTGTCTCCTGGGGTCTGAAGCCCTGGGGTCTGAAACAAAGAACGGCCCTCCCGAAACACCGTGTTGGCAGTTCGGAGAGGGCCGTTTACAGACCTGTTGGGGACGGTCCAGCCGTCTGGTATTCAGTTGTGTGGTCGGGGTTAGTGTCGACCGATGTGTGGATTATGGCATGAGAACGGATGTGCTGTCAAGGGGGTGGGGGGCGCCGAACATCACGGGGCGCGATAGTGGTTTCATGACGGAGTGCGGGGGTAGGGGTCCGCGCGGGATTGCCGCTTCCCAAGCTCACACCGGGAGATTGCCATGATCCAAGGCCTCAAATATTCGCACTTCCAACGATCTCAGACAGTCCCTAAACACCCCTGACGACAGTATCGACTATCCGACGAACCGTTGGTGACCAGGCCTTGAGACAATTTCCATTCCACCGTCCTTGTTCACCCAATATTCAACCTTCTAGCACTCGTCCCACACCTCCCATTCCTATCTGATGGGACAGCCTATGCCCTTAAACCAGTTACCCACGACTACATCGGTTCCACGACAATACAGCTTCGTGAGACTAATCATGCCCAGCAAGTCGGTAGGAGCACCAGCAGTAACAAAGTCACCATGAGCGATTTTGTTCCTTTGGTCGACAACATCGTCAATCATGTTCTTGGAGGCCGTGTAATCGCGCTGCAAAAAGCGAGCTAAGTCGCGGTCGAATTTGTCGAATCCAAAACGGTCGAAGAAATTGCTAATATTCTCGTGATTGGGGGTAGCGAAACGTCGAACAAAAATATGTGACGGTAATGGATCCGCAAAGTTGGTGGTGTCATCCCAAATGTCACCATCTTGGTTGAGAAAGGCAGTCATGTTGCGCGCAATAATCTCAGGCCGCACACTATCACGTATTGCATCGATGAGGTTCCGCGACAGGTGGTACCTGAATGACATTCCCAATGCAGATTTAGGCACTTTACTCGTGGCGACACGCTCAATGGCCAGCGTACCCATTCTCTCTACATACCCTTCAACATGACTACATAGAAGGACCACACCACTTCTACACAACGCATTGACTCTTGCAGGGTTAGGAGGAGTTGGCGCCATCCTGTCAAATGACTGCGCCATAGAGAGGATTAGCTCAATCTCCCTGAGCCTTCGGACGAGTTCGGAATAAGCAGACGAATATCTAGCCATTCTTGAAACTAGAATAAGTCCGCCGCTACATTCTCAGACCACATCTCAAAGCGCCGTTGTGTTCTAGACCTATGGTCAATAGAACGTGTAATGAGATCTTCGAATTCATCATCTTGGAGAAGAGCCTCTACCCTGTCGTGGAATTCCACAGCGGCATCTTCGACTTTCCTACGTCGTACTCCCGCAACACTGTACATCGTCAGATCCATAAGGGCACGATTGACGACCCGCCGACCGGTCAGTGGAACCCTGCGGAAACATTCCTCCGGCCCATATATCAGCAAGCAATTGCGGTAATTGATTAGCGGTAGTGGTTGGTGAGATTGCAGTCGGCAGGTCATGTTCTTATACTTCGGCCATGTGTACCGACAAAGACCGCCCTCCCTGTGAACACGACGACCTGGTCGGCAAGGTCGACCGCTTGCAAGGCCAGGTCGCGCGTCTGACGACGACGATCAAGGAGCTTCGCAAGCAACTCGCCGCAGCGCAGCGAGCGGGCAAGCGCCAGGCAGCGCCATTCTCCAAGGGCGAGCGGACCTCAAAGCCAAGGCGTCCGGGTCGAAAGCCCGGGAAGGGGAACTTCAGCTACAGAAAGCCGCCCGCGGTGGACGAGCTGACAGCACCGCCTGTTGACGTTTCGGTTTCGGAGGAAAGCTGCCCCGGATGTGGAGGCATACTCGAACATGAGGGAGAGAGCCTTGCGTACGTGACCGACATTCCCCCGATGCCCAGACCGCAGGTGACAGAGTACCGGGTGCAGGTATGCCGATGCGTGTCGTGCGGCAGGCGTGTGCGAGGGCGTCATCGGGACGTTGGACCTGACCAGTACGGTGCGAGCGCCCATCGGGTGGGAAGACGAGTGATGGCTGCGGCTCACATGCTGCACTACGGAGTGGGCATACCGGTTCGTAGGGTACCGACGGTACTCAGAGCGCTGACCGGTGTGGAGTTGAGCCAGAGCGCGATCACCCAGGACGCACTGCGCCGTGCACGGGGCGCTGTGGGAGATGGGTACCGTAGGCTTCGGGAGTCTGTGCGTGAGAGCGCGGTGGTGCACACCGACGACACGGGCTGGCGAGTGGGAGGAGAGTCTGCGTTCCTGATGGCGTTCGAGACCGATGACGCCACGGTGTACCAGGTGCGCGGTCGTCACCGTAACGAGGAGGTCAGGGAGGTTGTACCTGCCGACTATGCGGGAGTGATGGTGACGGATCGAGCGCGGAGCTACGATGCACAGGCTCTGTCGGGAGTGAGACAGCAGAAGTGTCTGGCGCATGTGCTGCGCTCGATCAGCGAGGTTATCGAGACCAAGGTGGGCCGTGGTCGCAGCTTCGGTAAGCGACTGAGCGAGTTGCTCAGAGAGGCGATGGAACTGCGGGAGTCGGAACGTCGTGGAGAGGTGGCGGACTATGGTGGGGAGACGGAGCGGTTGAGACGAGAGGTGAGCCACCATCTGCGGGACCGTCCGCTGTCTGATCGTGACAACTGGAGGCTTCAGAACGAGCTTGGCTGGCAGGATGACCGTGGGAACCTGCTGCGCTTTCTGGACGATGGTGGGATAGAGCCGACTAACAACCGGGCGGAGCGGGCGCTGCGCGGTGCGGTGATAGCGCGTAAGGTGTCACACTGGAATGAGGCTGGTGCGGATGCGTTCAGTGCGTTCACCAGTGTGATCAGGACCCTGGCTCGGCACGGTGGGGGTCAGTCGACGGTGGACGGTCTGTGTGGTGTGTTCAGCGGCGCGCCTGTCCACACCCGCTCCATCTGAACCTCCTCCCCCCTCTGACTCCGCTAATCAATTACGCTACATCCAAGAAGAGGTCGGGAGGATTCACGCGGATCTTCTGTCGCAGGGGCGACGCGGGCTACTATTGATGGGAATGGAGAAGACCGGCGAGTTTGTCGATCACTTTGAGGAATTGGACTGGCTACGAACCGAGGGTCCGCGGCAACGACTGCCCAATGGCACCATTCTAGTGCCGACAACAGAGTACATCTACCGCTACATCAATCCCAACACGACTGATAAAGCCTATGGTGAAGCGGTGTACTATGGTCGAAAGCTCATGTACAAGAACTCCATGGGACAACATGCAGTGGTGATGACTCCTATCGTCAATCAGGAAGGAAGAAAGCCGAATAGTGCTGGGCCTGAGGTGTTCCCTCGGTTGAATGATGTACTCAACCTCATTGACAGCCTCTACACCCACCTTTATAGAGATGGCTTCGCCCCCTTGGTAAGGAGCCATGCACACGCCGCAATACCCCTTAGAATCGGCCATAGGATATTGGACAGCCTCTTTGATAACAGGGGCGATAACACGTGACTACTTCTCTACAGGCCGGAGCGTCTTTGGATTTCCACAGGGCTGAGAGTCGATGGTCGCGTCTGGGTTCCTACTACGCAATGTTTCCCGTTACCTTCGCTGAGAACGTCATCACGAAGTGGACAAGTAAGGGACAGACCGTTATTGATCCCTTCTGCGGTCGTGGAACCGCACCGTTCGTAGCAATGGTGACCGGACGACGCGCCGCAGGTTGTGACATCAACCCTGTTGCTTGGCTCTACTCCCAAACGAAGGTTGATCCACACCCAGACCTCAATGAGGTTGAAGAGCGTATAGCTCAGGTATCCCAAGCTGTAGAGGAAGGTGATCAGGAGGCGGAACACGAGTTCCAGCAACTCGCATTCTGCGGCAGGGTTTTGGGCTTCATCCGCTCTGCAAGGAAGACCTTGGACTGGAGAAACGACAAACTGGATCGGACCGTGATGACCTTCATGGTCCATCACCTGCATGACAAGAGAGGGCAGGGACTGTCCAATCAGTTGCGTCACTCTCGAGCGATGTCACCGCGCTACTCTATCAAGTGGTGGCGGCGTAAAGGATACGAGACTCCCCCCGAGATCAATCCCAGCGACTTTCTAATCCGTCGGGCCAGATGGCGTTATGGAAAAGGTGTGGCCAAGCCACATTCAGGGCTAGACAGGCCACTGATAAGTCTCGGGGACGGCAGGAACGCTTTGCCAAGCAACTCCCCTACTGCCGATCTGGTGTTAACCTCGCCTCCCTACAGTGGGGTGACAAACTACAGGTCCGACAATTGGCTCAGACTATGGGCAATGGGAGAAGGCCCTAGCTTGCCAGACTGGGATCCGGAGCAGAAGTTCTTGGATGTAGACATTTATGTGGACATGCTCAAGGGGGTGTTTGATGCAACCCTGTCCCGATCACGGCATGATGCCACGTGGTACGTGCGATCAGATGCTAGGTCGACGACACTGAAGGCTATCAAGAGTGTTCTGACAGAGCTACTGCCGAACCATCACCTCAAAGAAAAGAAAGCGCCCTACATAAACAAGACACAGACCGCGCTGTATGGAGACCATGAGCCCAAGCCAGGGGAAGTTGACCTAATCTACACTACTACGACGAGAGATTTGGTTATTCAGAAGGAGTCTTTATAACCCAAGTGAGGTCACATAAGGGCTCTTCCAGCAGCGTGTAACGTACATGCAGTTTACTGCTCCGGGCTCTGTCGCAACACGCCGTCACTGAAATCGGGATACGATTCTGCCGTTGGGTTCTTGAGCTTTCCTAGTTTTCGGTAAGCGGCACTCTCTTCCATTCAGACCGCAACCGCCGCATAAGGTATGACTGCAAGTTCAGTGGCTTCATCAGTCTGTTCGAGCATACTCTCGATGGTCTCCATGACGGAATCCTCAATGGAGAATTCCACGCAGTTGGTGCACTCCTGGATAGGTAGTCTCTTGACCACGACAATAGTGGTCGGGCTGATTCGGAAGGGAAGGTCTGAGATAGTTGAAATGAGTCGGCCCCCGCATACATGGCACTTCATTGCTGTGTCCTCCGTGTTTTCCAGTCCGGCAGCCATTCAATATTGCTCGGTCGGTAAGCGGTAACTACACGAACATTCTCACCCCCGACATCAGCGGCGAACAGCACATGAAACTGTTCTCCCCCATATTCTGTGTACGTCAGGTAACTGGGCAGATACTTGTCGTCAGGGTATGACTCGATTATCTCATAGGCCTGTGTGGAGTCCACAATTGCTCGTCTGCTGATTCTCTTGCCTGCTAACCGCATGTTTACGTGGTAGGTCCAGAATACATTCCTGTTGCGAACGCAATTCTGAATGAACAAGAGTGGATCAGACGGAATTGGACGCTCAGGATTAGCCATCTAGTTTCCCCGGTGAGAACCAGCCTTTAATCGAAGCCAGTGTTTCGTCGGTTGGCCCTACTGACACCGATGCCATCTTGCACTCCCCCATTTTTATTAACTCACCCCTCCCTGTCCGTCCGTATTCTGAGCACCGTGCCGACGACGGTCAGCGACAGCGGCGCGAAGCAGACGATGGTCAGTGCGAGTCGCAGGTCGTCGGTGCGGTCCTGGAGTATTCCCGTCATGAGCGGACCCAGGAATGTGCCGAGCGACCCCAGCGTCATAACCAGCGACGTACCGACCGCCACCTCTCTCGGTCTGATCCCCGGGATGTAGAACGGCACCGAGCTCAGGATTGGCCAGAATCCCCATCCGACCCCGTTCAGGGCGGAGACAATCAGGAGCATAGGGATCGAGTCAATCCGGATCATCACGAGGTACGTCACCACCATTAGCAATCCGAGAAGCTGGAGGACGTTCTTCCTGCGACCCACTCCGATCGACATGACTGCGAAGCTGAGCAAGATTCCCGCTACCCCGCCTACGAATATGCCCAGACCCAGTATCGCCCCCGACCAGTTCAGCGACACATCGCCCGTCGTGAGCATCATCGTCGGGTAGAAGTTCAGGAACGCCGCCCAGCCCATGGTTGCGCCGGTAAAGCCCAGTCCGGCAATCCAGAGGTCTCTGTACTTCAGCACTCTCTTGAGCAGCTCGACCTGTCCGCCACGCCGGGTGATCTCCGCGTCCGGCTCCCTCTCCTGCCCGATCACCATCCAGAGTGCTATCAGCGCCACTATTGCGACGGCAAACGCCAGCAGCACCGTGCGCCAGCTATCGCCCACCCCGGACAGGATGAACGGGGTCGCGGCGAGTCCGCCTCCGACGACAATCCCAAACAGCGCGTTGTACACGCTGTTGACGACGATGAACTCCCTGGGGGCAAACCACTGGTACATCAGCAACGCACGCGCCGGCTCCCGCGCCATCGTGGTAATCCCGAACCCCAAGCGGCCGACGAGCAGGACGATGAACGTTGGGGACCACGCCTGTACCGACATCAGCAGCGCTCCCGCTACGAGGGTCGCTGTCGCCAGGATCTTCGGTCTGAATTGGGAGGTCCACCAGCTCAGCGGAAGCGCGAGGAATAGGTTGCCGACAAAGGCAGAAGACCCCAGGATTCCCTGTTGGGTGGGACTGAGGTCCAAATCGGCGCTGATAGATGGCAGCAGCACGCCCACCGTTATCGCCATCATGAACGCGGCGACGCTCGCGACAAGCAGCAGCCCCAGGATCGTCCACCTGTGTCCAAGCAAGCCCGGACGGTGCGTCGTTTGCGCTCTCAAGTCCGCTCCTAGACCCCTGCGATTGTCGAGGCTCTTGCATAACCCCCTCTCCCTCGAGGGAGAGGGTTGAGGGTGAGGGTGAAAAGGGCTTGATCGCAAGCTACAGGGCACCACCCACTCGCCCCGGATTCAGACGTTCGCCGGAATGACGTATTTATGCAATGGTCTCCATTTTCTCGAATCCTTATAACACGGTAGAGAACACGGTACAATTGGAGCGGTCCGCCGAAAGGCGGCTGACACCATCAAAAAACATCACCTATAGGAGCGATAAATGGACTTGGAGCTTCAGGGCAAGAGGGCTCTCATCACGGGCGGAAGCAAGGGAATCGGCAAGGCGATTGCGCTGGAGCTGGCGCGTGAAGGCGTGGATGTGGCCATTGCCGCACGCTCAAAGGACGCACTGGATGCGACCGCCGCCGAAATCGCGGCCGAGACAGGCCGAAAAGTCATCGGCATCCCCACCGATACGACCAGCTGGGACGACGTCCAGAACATGGTCGACACCACCGTTAGAGAGCTCGGAGGCGTCGACATCCTGGTAAACAGCGCTGCCATGGTCGGCGGCCAGATACGGGGCACCCTGGAGGAGGCACAGGAGAAGGACCTCATCGAGGACCTTGACACTAAGGTCGTCGGTTACTTCAGGTGCATGAAGGCAGTCGCGCCTCACATGAAGGCACAGAAGTGGGGCCGCGTCATCAGCATCGGAGGTGTATCGGCCAGGCAGTCGACCATATATGGTCTGAGAAACGCCGCAGTCGTCCACCTGACCAAGACGCTTTCCGATCAGCTCGGAGGCGACGGCATCACGCTGAACGTCGTCCATCCCGGACTCACGCTGTCTGAGGTCATTGAAGACCGCCTCAACGCGCAGGCCGAGAGTCAGGGCGTCTCCCGTGACGAGGTTAACGCCTCAGCCTCACAGAACGTCGCTATTGGTCGCCTAATCGATCCGCAGGAACTCGCCTGGCTAACGGCTTACCTGGCCTCGCCCAAGGCTGAGTGCATCACCGGAGAGACGATCGCCGCTGGCGGCGGCGCCAAGGGAGGAGTGCACCAGTAATTGCCGCCTCGTTTCGGGCTGTCGTAGTCTGGACGCCGGTTTCGGCCTCAGTTCTTCAGTAGTATCTGGGCGAGTATAGACCCGTGGTGCCAGCACGCAGCAGCCGACTAGCGTACCCTAGCCTGTGAGAAAACCAAAAGGGGGAGACCGGTAGCTAGTCCGGTCTCCCCCTTTTTTGTTGTCTTAGACGCTAGAGCCTAAAGTTCGGTCTGTACCTCTTCGAGCGTCCTGTCGAGCGCCTGGACCACGAAGTCAACTTCGTCCTTCGTGATCGTGAGCGGTGGGGCGACCGAGATGATGTCGCCGGCGCGCCCGAGAAGGCCGTTCTTGTCCATGATGCGCGACAGCTTGGCACTGAGTTGCGCCTCCTGAGGGAAACGCTCCTTGGTGTCACGGTCCTGCACGACCTCGACCGCAGCGAGCATACCCATGCCACCGCGGACATCGCCCACTATGGGGTGCTCGTACAGTGTCTGTAGCTGCTCGTACAGGTAGTCGCCCATCTCGGCGGAGTTCTCGACCACTCCCTCGTTTTCCATGATCTCCAGGTTGGCCAGCCCCGCGGCGCAGGACGCCGGGTTACCGCCAAACGTGATCAGGTGCTTGAGCATGTTCTCTTGACCGAGGAAGTTGTCGGCGATCTTCTTGCTCGCGACGGCGGCGCCTATGGGAAGGTAGCCGCTGGTGAGCGCCTTGGCCACGGTGAAGATGTCGGGCTGGATGCCCCAGTGCTCAGTGGCGAACATCTTGCCGGTGCGGCCAAACCCGGTTATCACCTCGTCGCAGATCATTACCACGCCGTACTTGTCGCAGATCTCGCGGATGCGCGGCCAGTAGCCCGGATCAGGGATTTGAATGCCGTTGGCAGCGGAGACAGGCTCACCGATGAAGGCGGCGACCATGTTCGGACCCTCATGCAGAATGGTCCTCTCCAGCTCTTCGGCGCACTCCATGTCCGAATGAGGTCCGCGATAGCTGTTCGGGTTGCCAATGTGGATGTTGCCCGGCACCAGCGGGCCATAGTCGCCTGGCCCGGAGGTAGCGGCTCCGCCCAGGGCCATGCACGCGTGAGTAGCTCCGTGATAGGAGCCACGTCTGCTGATGACCTTCCAGCGGTTCGGCTCACCGTTGTTCTTGTGATAGGCCTTGGCGATCTTCAGGGCCGTCTCCACGGCCTCCGATCCGCCGCTCGTGAAGTAGACCCTGGACTCCTTGTCAGGCGCCAGGCTCGCGACTTTCGCGGCGAGCTTGATGGTCGCGGGGCTGACCGTCCCTCCCGGAGAGTAGCTTACCTCTTGCATCTGCTCGAAGACCGCGTCCGCGATCTCCTTCCGCCCATGGCCTATGTTCTTGAGCCACATCCCGGACAGGGTATCGACCCAGCGATTGCCCTGACCGTCTTCGACCCAGACTCCCTCAGCCTTCGAGATCAGCTTGATGCCGGTCTCTTCCGACAAGTCCGCTATCGGCCTGGAGTGGGGCCAGAAGTGGGTCTCACCTAGTTGTTTAAGTTCTTCGATCTCTTCTCCAGTCAATCTCGCCTCATGCGCGACCATCCGCTCTCTCCTTGTGTTCTGTTGCCGGTCCGAGTGAATCAGGATTCCCGTGCCGTTACACGCCTATGACGGTTGCCATACTAACACATGGCAGCAAGCCACAACACACGCCCTGCCAGAGGTGCTCCTACGGCTATCGTAGAGTCTTTAACGCTGAGGGGCGCCCCGTACGAGTTGCATCCGGCAGAACCCGACACGCCGGTCTCACTGAACTCGATTGTGACCTCGGTCCCGGGTATTACATCGGTGACCCTGAAACCGGGGCCCGTCCCACCAGGTTCAATGAGCGTTGTTAAAGACCACCGCCCGATGAAAATGCTGTCGACGGCCGGGTGCAGCGGCTCAAAGACCAGGGTATTGCCCGTACCCAGGACGATGGCGTCTCGAAGCCGATTGACTGGATCACCGACAGCCGGACGCCTCAGCTTAAGCCTCTCTGTACAACAAGACGACCACGAGTCCAGGTTGGTTCCATGTTCCGAAGAACTGCACCCTTGGAGACTCCAAGAGAGCCCGTCACTGGAGAAAGAAAAAACGACCGACGCTTCGGGGAGCATCGGTCGCTCTATTGAGCAGGCAGAGTATGTCTTAGTCGTCGTACTGCGTAGTCTCGCTATCTGCCCCGGTCAGCGAGATGTGAGTGAAGTCCTGGCCGTCCGCCGCGCCGTGCCAATGCTTTTCCCCGGTTGGGATGAAAGCGGTGTCGCCAGTAGAAATACCGACCTCTTCGGCTTCCGACGCTACGATTCCCTCTCCCTTGGTGACAAACAGGATCTGGTCCGACGTGTGGGAGTGGAACTTGTTCTTCGCGCCAGCGTAGAAATTGACGAGGCTGAAGTTGAAGTTGGCGCTCTTCCCCCCGGCTACGAGAGGCTGCCGAGACACCGGTCCTCCGTAGAAGAGAGGGGCATTTGTTGCGTCGTCCTCAGGAACCGATCCGTTCTTGATTACTTCCATTTGTTGCATTGTCCTCCTTGGCTAACAATGGTTGCTATATGAGCTGTCCGTGTATGCGAGCTTAGAAGTCTCTTCAAATGACTGCCAATCCGTTGAGACACATGCCCGGCTTAAGGGTTAAGGCCCAGCCTTACCGCTTCTGGCGCGAAGGCTGGCGGCCCCGCCCAGGTAGATCCTTTTCAGTTCGTGGGGTGCCTTGTCGGTGTTCACGAGGATCATCACGCGGATGCATCTCTCCTGCCCACCTGGGACCTCCATTTCGTGACCACACATCATCGCCACTTCCGTCCAGCCCAGGTCTACCCGGGCAGCAACGGCGGGAAACTCGGCGTCAAGGTCTCTGGTGGTGCTGAACGTGACGGCGGCGATATCATCGGCGCTCACGTCGTTCGCCTCGACAAGTTCCTGTAACAGCTCACGCGTCGCCTCGAGAATGGCGTCCCTGGTGTTGCTGTCCACGGTCGTCGCGCCGCGCAGTCCTCTGACAGTGTTCATCTAATTGCCGCCCTTGCCGTCGATTCCCCGGAGCGTGTGGATGAACTCGCGCGCTGCTTCCAACTTGCCATCCGGCGAAGCCCTGTCCACCGCGTCCAGCAACGCGCTCCCAACCACCGCGCCTTCCGCATACGTTCCGATCTCCACCAGATGTTCCGGTCTGGACACGCCGAAACCGACCAGTATTGGCAGATCGGTGTGTTGCCGGATGCGCTCGACGAGTCCTGAAGTCGCATGTGAAAGTGAACTCCTTGCGGATGTCACTCCGGTGAGGCTCACGCAGTATATAAACCCACCTGCGGCTTTGCAAGCATCCTCGATCCGCTCATCGGAGCTGGTTGGCGCCAGCATCGGGATCAGATGGATGCCACGATCTGCGGCCATCGCCCCGAACTGCGCCGACTCCTCGGTAGGCAGGTCCGGCACGATCATTCCGTCGAGTCCGGCAGCGGCCGCGTCGTCTAGAAATCTCTCCGGGCCATAGCTGAGATATGGGTTGTAGTACCCCATTAAGATCAGCGGCGACTCCACTCCCTGCGCTCGCAAACGACGAACAAAGTCCAAGCACTCCCTGACCGTGACCCCATTCTGCAATGCGCGATAACTTGTCATCTGAACGGTAGGGCCGTCCGCCAGCGGATCGCTAAAGGGAACCCCCAGCTCAAGCATGTCGCCGCCGGACTCCAGGATTGTCCGAGCGAGCGCCTCAGAGGTTGGCACGTCCGGGAAACCGATCGTGATGAACGGCGCCAGCGCGGTCCGTCCTGACTCTCTGAGCTCGCCGAGAACGGCGTCGATTCGATTTGGCATCTCGGTCACCTCGTCTTTTTTTGAGGTCGTTCACACAAAATCAAGGAACATCACAGCCGCCAGATTCTGACAGGCATGGGCCGCGATCGGCACCCAGAGGGTCTTCGTCTTATGGTATGCCCACCCGAACAGGAGGCCCGCAACAAAGATCGGTATGAAGACCTTCACGTCGGCGTGAGCGACGGAAAACACCGCTGCGCTCACGATAAGTCCGGTCAACACGCCGAATCTGGCGGCCAGCCCCGCGAATAGGAACCCTCTGAAGAATGTCTCCTCAACGAACGGTATCAGCACCGCGACGACAACGATAGTCAGCACCCTGAGCACACCCTCGCCGAACATCTCAGACGACAGATGCTCGGGCACCAACGCCTCCACCCCAATAGACTTGACTGCCAGTTCGTAGAGAGCGGTGAATCCCAGGCTGGCGAGCAGTATAAGCGGAATCAGCAGTAGAGCGGCGACGCTCATGGGCGCTCGGACACCTACAGCGGCCCACCCGCCGCTGGTGTACCTTTTGACCGCAAGCCGCCAGACGACATAGACGATCAATACCTCGGAGGCAGCGGCCGCGAGCACCTCGACAGGACCGAGGTTCTGGCGGCCTGTCATAGCCACCACAAGCCCGATCAGTAACAGTGCGACTGAGGTGGAAACAATCGCGACGACCGATCCTAGTACGATGTCCCGTATTCGCCAGCGGACATCGTAGAACCCATGTTCGGTCAAAGCGGTTTATCCTGCGTGCGAGTCAGATCGCGCCTGCGGCTCGGAGCTAGCTGTTTAGCCAGTCGACGTCACCTTCAAGGTCTGCGGGATGCGACTTGGAAGCGAAGACCTCGTACTTGCCTTTCTCGGCCTCCAGGTTGCCGTCGTCACCGTGGCCAGGGTAGAAGTCGTTGATCTGGTCCAGCACGAACAGCCTCGTACTGACGCTCTCTATCAGCTGCGCCAGCGCCTCGGGGCTGCGCGACCTGCCTGGCCCGTTGGGAAACAGCGTATCGCCGGTGAACAGGTGCGGACCAAACGAGAAGCAGGTAGAGCCGTCTGTGTGGCCCGGTGTGAAGATCGCCGTCAGTGTGATCGAGCCGGCCGTTATCTCGTCGCCGTCTTCGATACGCAGTTCGGGCGCGTCGGGCAGCCCGTCGGCGTCCGCCGCGCCAATCCCGACCGGAGCGCCAATGGCGCCCTTGACCTCCGGCAGACCCTCAATGTGATCGAAGTGATTGTGGGTGATGAGTATAGCCTTTACGTCGGTCTGCTGTGCGGCCTCGATCAGTGCGCCCGGATCGGGTGGCGCGTCTATTATGATGCTCTCGTTCGTTTGCGAGCATACCAAAAGGTAAGCGTTGTTCCCGTAAGGTCCGCACTGGATTTTCTGAATGGTGATAGTTTCGTCCTGAATGTGAGCTGCCATCTGTTCCTCCTGCATTATCCCGAACTGTACAGCCCAGGTTCGAGAGTGATTATAGCAACGGCATATAGGCCGTCAACCAGACCTAGACGCTTGGTATACAATGCGGCAGGCCCGTATTGGCGCAGATGCGAAAGGCGCCTGAGAGCAGTGCGCGCTCCAAAAAATAACGGGCAGACTTGCGAGAGGTGCTGTCGATGGGACAGTTTGGGCTAAACGTCAAGACAGACCAGGGCGGGAAGCGTGTGGAGCTGGAATGCGAACACCAGAACGGCCTGCTCTACGTGGTACCGGCTGAGTCGAGTTGGGTCTGCTCACCAGAGATGATGCACGCGCACGCGATGGCAGGCTTCTTCAGACAACTCACCGAGCTGAACGATGAGCGCGTGTACGAGCTAATGCAACGCTGGGGCCTGTACTACCGACCCAGGCCGCTCGCTACGGACGAGAACGGCGAGTAAACGGTCCGCGACCGGACATGAGGGCAACTAGAGGGGTTCCCGGCTAGTAGTCATCGTCCATGTCTTCGCCGGGCGAGTTTATGATCCGGTGTATGACAGGGCTGAACGCCTCGTCGTCGCCGGGCTCGGTGTCGTCGTTAGACCAGTCTTTGACGGCGACCTTCTCGGCAACCGGGATCTCCATCTCGTCGTCTCCGGCATCGTACACAATGGCCTGGCTTGGCAGGTACCCACCGTACACGGCGCTGCCCCGCAATGGGAACGAGACCACCCCCATCTGGGACGGGCTCTTGTAAGTCTCGCGGATGATGATGTCCAGCCTCTGGTCCCCGGCGCTGGTTACGGTAGCCTCGTAGCGGTTGCCGCCCTTGATCAGCCTCGCTATTCTGCTGCCGACCCTTGGCTCCACCTGACCTATATATGCGCCTGACTCATCAGTCACAGTCAACGCTCTGCCAGTCACGCTAAGTTGGACGAGGTCGCCGGGCGTTAACTCAAGCAACACGTTGGTCGGGGCCGGCTTCGTCAATGTGGTGACACCAGCCTTGCCGCTCTCTTCAATGAACGCGTGTACGCTGCGGGTCGCGCGTTTGGTGACCCGCGGAGAGGCGTCGTCAGCGAGCTTCATCAGCCTGGCAAGGTTCTTTTTCGCAATTGAATTGTTGCGCGACCGCTGCAGCACCGTCTCAAAGGCAGCTTTGGCCTCACGGTTGCGCCCCAATTCGCTGAGGGCCTTGCCCAAACGGTTGTAGGCTTCAAGATCATCTGGGAACTCCCGGACGATAGTCCGGTTAACTGACGCCGCCTGCTCCCATTTTCCGTGCATGGCGAGGGCTACGGCCCTCTTGCCCATATCCTTGCGGTACTTGTCTCTATCTTCAAATCCGCGCGCATTCATTTCACTCGCCTCTGGAAAGGTTAGGGAATACTAGCTGATAGATCGGAGCCGATACAAGGTATTATTTGGTATCTTAAAACGTTCTAATCCGGAGTAAAGTAAGTTTCCACATTGCCTCGGCAATTATCCTGACCGACATCTTCGATACCCCGCGAGTTCGCTCCATGAACGTAATTGGGTGCTCCACCACTTCCAGGCCGCTTGCCTGGCAGTAGTGGGCGACCTCGGCCTGGAAGCCGAAGCCGATGCACCTGATCCTCGATAGGTCCAGAGACCGCAGCGCGGTCGCCCGATATACCTTGAAACCCGAAGTCACATCCATGACACTCACCCCCGTGACGGCCCGAATGAGATGGTTGCCAAAGCCGCTCAGCATCCTACGCTTCGCGCTCCACTCTGGATCCAGACCACCGCCTGTCGTGTACCTGGAGCCGACCGCAACGTCGGACCGTCTGAGTTTCCCCAGCATCTGTGGAATCTCCTCCGGCACATGGGAGAGATCGGCGTCCATCTGCACCACGTAGTCCACTTCTTCTGAGAGCGCCCTGGCGAAGCCCGTCGTGTACGCGGTCCCAAGTCCCTGTTTACCGCTCCTGGATATGACCTCGATTCTGTTCTCGTACTCGTCCGACAGTTTGCGGGCAACCTCGGCAGTTCCGTCAGGTGAGCTATCGTCCACGACATAGAGACGAATGTCCTCCAGGTCGAGCCCGAACAGCCGGCTGGCCAACTCGGGAAGGTTGTCAGCCTCGTTGTACGTGGGGACGACAACCGCCACGCGACCGAGCGGCCCACCTTCTCCCTGATGCTCATGTGTAATGTGACTCATACAGGTTGAAATCCGATGTTGGCTTCCGCGGACGTCATCCATACCTCCGCGTGACGTCCCTCAGCCTGATGACGATCGTATCCTTGAGCATGTCAATCGTATCCACTCCGGGGCGGACCTTACTGACGGCCTGATGATACCAATCAATCGGCATCTCCTCGATGCTGAAACCTCTCTTCACCCCAAGAAACAGAATCTCTACGTCGAACCCCATTCCCCTCGTCCGCTGGAGGCTGAAGAGTTCCTCCGCCGCCGCCGCTCTGAAACACTTGAACCCGCACTGGGTGTCCTGGAATCCGCTCACGGCCAGCAGGCGAACAACCCTGTTGAAAACACGCCCCATCAGGTGCCGATAGCCTGGCTCGTCAAACCTGCGAGCGCCCGCCACTTCACGGGAGCCGATCACGATGTCGAGACCCGCCTCCATTCTTTCTATGAACTCTCCAATCCAGTGGACCGGCATAGCGAGGTCAGCATCGCACATGAACCGGTAGGCGCCACGTGCCGCCAGCATACCGCACCGCACCGCCCAGCCCTTACCCGCATGGCGTATCCGGATCAGCCTCGTGTCGGCCCTGTCGGCGGCCCATTGACTCACAAGGTCCGCCGTGTCGTCCACGCTGCCGTCATCCACTACGACGACTTCCGAGATGTACTCCTGCTCACCAAGATAACGCGCGAGCTCATCCAGTGTGGCGATGATGCGAGCGGATTCATTGAACGCAGGGATGACGACGGAGAGCAGAGGTTGGTCGGATTCGCCCACTCGTGACCAGGCCGCTATCCCACATCCAGATCGAACGCGGTGTGCAGCGCTCGGGAGGCGGGGCCGACCGCGTCCTCGGACACGAGGCACGTGATCCTGATCTCGGACGTGGTTATCATCTCTATGTTGATGCCCTCATCAGCAAGGGTTCGGAACATCGTACTCGCGTATCCGGGGGCGTCCTGCATTCCGGTCCCGACGACGCTGACCTTCGCCAGGCCGAGCGCTGTGACGAAGCCCGTACTGCCGAGGTCTTCGGCCACTCGCTGGACAACCTCAGACGCCCTGTTGAGGTCGTCTCTCTTGACTGTAAACGTCAGGTCCGTCGTTCCTCCGACGCTCGCGTTCTGGACGATTACGTCAACACTTATCCCGACATCAGCCAGAGGCTCGAACAGACTCGCCGCAATCCCCGGACGGTCTTTGACGCCCTGGAGAGTGATCTTCGCGACATTCGTATCGGTCGCTATTCCAGAGACGCGGTTCCGCATCTCGCCCACGTTCTTGTTCATGTCCGCATCACCATGTATCAACGTACCCGACACGTCAGAAAAACTGGAGGCCACGAGAATCGGCGTGTCGTACACCATGCCCAGCTCTATCGACCGAGGGTTCATCTTGGCGCCGTAGCTCGCGAGCTCCAGCATCTCTTCAAAGCTGATCTCATCCAGTTTCGCGGCCTTTGGCACCAGCCTGGGGTCCGCCGTATAGATACCCTCCACATCGGTGTAGACCTCACACCGGACTGCTCCCAGTCCGGCCGCGAGCGCGATTGCCGTCAGGTCGGACGCCCCCCTACCCAGAGTGGTCGTGTCCATGCCGGGAGTGATCCCCTGGAATCCGGCTACAACCACGATCATGCCGTCGTCCAGCTCATCCATAATGCGCTGCGGCTCCAGGCTAGAGATCTTGGCCATGCCATACTGGCTGTCCGTCCGAATGCCGGCCTGCGCACCGCTGAGGCTGATCGCAGGGTAGCCGAGCGAGTTCAGTCTCAGCGCGACCAGCGCGCACGACCTCAACTCACCGGTCGAAAGAAGAACGTCCAACTCCCGCAGGTCAGGACTGTCGGACACCTGGCCCGCAAGCTCGATCAGCTCGTCGGTAGTGTCCCCCATGGCGCTGACGACGGCCACGACCCTGTTGCCGTTTTCCTTGGCACGAGCGATGCGCTCGGAGACATTCTTTATCTTGTCTGCGTCGGCGAGAGAGCTCCCGCCGTACTTCTGAACAACCAGCGCCATAATCCAGTTCAGTCCATCCGTGGAGATTTGCCCCGAAGACTCGACTGTAATGGTTTAGCGCGCGTAGTCCGCCATTGTCAAATTGAGGGTGTTACGAGCGCACCACATGTACACCTCGATCCGTCGGACGTGTGATACGCACCTCGCCATCCAGGCCGGACTTCACGGCGGCATCGGCCATCTCGTACCCGATGGTGAACTCCTTCTCCGTAGCCAGGGCGAGTACGGTCGAGCCCGCACCGGACAGAAAAGCTCCAAGGGCGCCTGCGCCCCTGGCGGCGCGGATGATGTTGTTCATCGGAAAGAATATGGTCTGCCGCGCAGGCTGATGCAGCCGGTCCTCTGTGGCAATGCCCAGACGTTTGAGATCGCCGGTCACCATAGCGCTGACGAGAAGCGCCGCTCTGCCGATATTGAACACGGCGTCCGACCTCGGCACCTCGCTCTTCAACAGTCCTCGCGCCTCTTCTGTCGGCATGGGCACATTCGGAACGTAGAGTACCGCGGACAGCTCATCCGGGACCGGGACCGGCGCGCTGACGACCCTGTCGTCATGGCTGACCGCAATCTGCATCCCACCGTAGATGGCGGGCGCGACGTTGTCCGGGTGGCCCTCTATGGACGCTGCTATCTGCAGCAGGTCGTCCTGCTCAAGCAGTCCACCGCACAGCTCATTGCCAATTGTCAGCCCGGACACCAATGCGGCAGAGCTAGATCCGAGACCGCGCGTCGCGGGAATATCGTTGTGGCACCGCACCGATAGTGGCGGCATCGACCGGCCGCACTCCTCGAACACCCGCGTGATGCTCTGAAAGACAAGGTTGGACTCGTCCCAAGGGAGCTCGTCCTCACCCTCTCCTGAGATCTCGAACCCAGACTCGCCGACCTCGACGGTGACGATGTTCCAGATGTCCAGCGCAATTCCCAGACAGTCGAACCCCGGCCCCATGTTCGCCGAGGTCGCGGGGGCTCTTACAGTAACGCTTCGATGGGCCACCTGTTCAGGGCCAGTCGTCACTCTTCGAGTCGGGCGAGGTACTGACCTGCGACATCCAGCCCGACCATTCCGCTGTAGGCGCGAGTGAGCCGGTCGGTCACCGGGCCGGGGACCGAGCCGTCAGCTATGGGCGACCCATTGAACGATGACACCGGGCATATGCAGAAACTTGTCGATGTGACGAACGCCTCATCGGCAGTGTAGGCGTCGTATAGGTCGATGTCCGTCTCCTGGACTTCGATTCCCAACTCCTGGGCCAGCTCTATCGCCACGCCACGACTGATCCCGGAGAGTATGAACTGCTCTCTCGAAGTCAATACGATTCCGTCCTTGACGATGAATATGTTGCTTCCAGGCCCCTCCGAGAGGTTGCCGTTGGTATCCAGCAGAATCGGCCAGGCGTTGGGATTCTGAGATTCGACCTCTAGGCTGGCCTGAACCAGGTTGACGTAGTTGTGCACCTTCGCGCGGGGGCTCTGAGACTCAGGCGGCGTCCGTCGGACCGACGGCACGACCACCGGCAGGCCATCGCGATAGTAGGCAGCCCTGGCCTTGAAAGGCAGAGGGACACACTCAATGATGATGGACGGCTTGACCTCACCGTCCACCGTGACGCCGCGGGTAGCGCGCTGCGTCACCCAGTAGTCGTCATCAGCTTCGATGAGCGGAAGGTTCGCCTCGAGGACCTCCATCGTCAGGCGGGCGAAGTCCTGTTTCGTCAGACCCGGATCGATGCGCATGTACTTCAATGAGTTGAAGAAGCGATCGAGATGTTCGTCCAGCCGGAAGATGCGGCCGCCGAACGTCCTGGTCGTGTCGAACACGGCGTCACCCTGCAGGAAGCCTCTGTCTCTGATCGAGATCACAGCCTCACTCTCCGGTACGATCTGGCCATTTACGTAAGCGACTCTCTCTGTTGACATGTTCTGCTCCTTTGTCTAGCGCGACTCCCTGAACCTGTATCCCACGTTCCATATGGTCTCGATGAAGTTGTTGTCTGCGTCTTCTATCTTGCTTCTGAGACGGCGGATGTGCACATCTACCGTTCTCGTACCTCCGAAGTACTCGTACCCCCAGATCTGGTTGAGCAGCGCGTCCCTGGAAAACACTCTTCCGGGGTTCTCCGCCAACAGTTTGAGCAGCTCGTACTCCTTGAACCTCAGACCGATGCGCTTGCCCCTGATGGTGACCTCGTAGCTGGAGGTGTCTATCTGCAGGTCTCCCGCTCGGATGATGTGACTGTCTTCGTCGACCTGCTGGCCGACTCTCAGTGCCCGCTGCGCTCGAATCACCAGTTCATCCGGGTCCGGCGGGCTGACGATGAAATCAGTCAGCCGGAGGCTCGTATCGAGGCTCGGAACACGGCCGCGCGGTACCAGCGCGATGGTGTGAGCCTCAGACTCCTCGCAAGCCTGGAGGCAGCGCGTGATCTCCATCGAGGTCATGTAGCCGGTGTCGATCAGTACCAGCTGCGGGCCGTCCCCGACGCCCTCGCCGAGCGCGGCGAGCTCTTCGTCGGATGACATCAGAACGCAGCTCATGCCCTGACGCCGCAGCAGCGCTACCAGTTCGTGCTCCTCGCTCGCGATTTGAGCACGCGATCGATCAAGGGCCATCCAGGCTCCTTCTGTCCCACACGACACCGTGCGAAGGGAAGATTCTACGGGGGACAAGTATATCAGAGTATCCCACCGGGTTCTGATTGAGGCGTCGTTCCCTATTTGGTCGGCTAGAACAGGTTGGTCAGCCGCGAGCGGAGTAGCATGTGCACGACAGAGAGCAATACAGCTCCCAATAGTACGAACATGACCGACGACGGGCTCCACCCGCCCACGACGAGTCCCAAGGCCGTGCCTGCGGCGGGCGGGTGCTCAGTATCCGTCAGAACCATGATTAAGATGCTAGACCGACCGATAGCACGGCCATGATGTCAACAGCGAGATTAGAGCCGGCAGCCACGTCGCCAAAACCGGGTACAAGATAAAGCATGGCGAGCCCCGAACCGACGGCAGACGCTACAACATGCCCTCCTATGACACGTCTAGGCCTGGATGCGGCACTATGCGGGGTCACGAAGACGATAAAGGCCGAGGATGCAACGGCCGCGACGATCGCGACGCGCAGAACCACGTCCATGACCAGCAGAATCAGCAGCAGCGCCAGTATGGACAGCGCACACTGGAAGAGGTAGTTCTTCCAGTGACGGCGAAATCTCCTGTCGACCAGTCGGCCCTCAAGCAAAAGGCTACGCACCGACCGCCGTCTATTGAGCTTACTCACCATAAGAGGAACGGTATTCTCTCACTCCCCTGGGAAATCTGCCATAGGCAGACCGGATGGAACCTGTACCAGTTTAGCAGGCACACCCTGGGAGCGCGGGCGTCTCGCCCGTATTCGCCTGCACGGCGCATTCAGACTCGCCCCGCTCATGTTCAGCGTCCGACTGAACTGATACACAATCGACCGGATGATTCGCGTTGACCTGAGACGCGCGCGCCGCTACAATTCTTACTCGCGCGGCCCCGTAGTGTAGTGGCTTAACATACTGCCCTGTCAAGGCAGAGATCGCCGGTTCGAATCCGGTCGGGGTCGCCAGCCTCCTCCTCCTCCGCTCTCGTCACACCTTCTCATGCAGATAGATACGTGCGCTCACACAACCAGCCCCTGCATGACCGACCAAGGGGAAGAGCCGTCCTGGATGCCCCCCCGGACCGGCCCCCGGCCCACCCCAACGTACTCGAAGCCGAGCCTGTTCATTTCGGTCGGGTCCAGGGCGTTCCGGCCATCGAACACCAGTCGCGGCGGAATCATGCACCTGGCAACAACCCGCCAGTCGGACTGAACGATGGAGTCCCACTCCGTCAGCAGCACCAGCGCCTGCGTCCGGTTCGCCGCTTCCTCCACACCCTCCACCAGCTGGACCGATGACGGCAGATTCGGACGCGCCGACTTCATTGCCTCCGGGTCGAACGCCTGAACCTCTGCTCCCTCGTCCACCAGCGCACGGATCAGGTCGAGCGACGGTGCGTCCCGGACGTCGTCGGTGCCGGGCTTGAACGCCAGACCGAGTATGCCGACTCTCAGACCTTCAATCGCGCCGCCGAACCTCTGGCGCAGCGCGTGAAGCGGCAGCAGCCTCTGCCTGTTGTTCGTATTGATTACCGACCTCAGCAGGTCGACGCTCGCGCCGCTCGTGAGTGCGAGATGGTCGAGCGCGCGGACATCCTTTGGAAAGCAGGACCCCCCATAGCCGACTCCGGCGTGAATCCTAGCCCCTGTCCTCGAGTCCATCGCCATGCCCTCGCTGACCTCGTCAATCGAGGCTCCTACGGTGTCGCACAGGGAGGCGATCTCGTTGATGAATGATATACGGGTGGCGAGGAACGCGTTGCTCGCGTACTTGATCATCTCCGCGCTGGTGATGTCGGTGACCATGCAGGGCGCATCAATGCCTGCGTACATGCGCTTGACCGTATCGACTGATCCGGTGTCGTCCGGCTCGACTCCGATGACGATCCGGTCCGGCTTCTCCCAGTCATCGACCGCACGGCCCTCTCGCAGGAACTCCGGGTTGGAAGCGTACCTGATGGATGTACCCCTGAGCTCGCTCTCCAGCAGCTTCCTGCCAGTCCCAGGAGGGACTGTGCTCTTCATCACCACGGTCAGATTCCTTGGTCTCATTGATCGGACCCAACTCACCGCGGCACGGACCTGATGCAGGTCTGCTCCGCCTCCACGCGTAGGAGGCGTGCCAGTGGCGATTAGCGCAACGTCGCCAAGAGCCTGCCCCGCACTTGACGCGGGATCCTCGGCAACGTCGTCACGGTGAAGAAACCGAAGCGTCCCGGCCCTCAGGGCGGCCTCTATTCGCTCTTCAAGGCCGGGTTCGTACATTGGCACACAGCCCGCGCCCAGCATATCGGTGCGACTCCTGTCGATGTCGATTCCCAACACGTCGTGGCCTGCCCCCGCAAGCGCGGCGGCAGCAACCGTGCCAACGTATCCAAGCCCAACCACGGTTATCTTCAAGGGTGTCCCCCTCCTGTAGATTCTTGTCTATCAGTTACCCTCGCTGCCAGTCAAACGTGGGGCGCGAATCAACGGTACGGGCTAGCCCAGTGCAACCAGTCAACGCCGCCCTGTGCTATCCTACCCCGAACTCACCAGTACACGACACGTGCAACAAGAATGTTCGTCGTAGGCACAGCAGGACACGTCGATCACGGCAAGTCAACTCTCGTCGAGGCCCTCACCGGCATAGACCCGGACCGGCTCGCCGAGGAGAAGGAGCGGGGTCTGACGATAGACCTCGGCTTCGCCTGGCTTCAATTGCCCTCGGGCAACGAGGTCAGCATCGTCGATGTCCCCGGACACGAGCGCTTCGTGAACAACATGCTCGCGGGGATAGGCGGTATAGACATCGCCCTGCTGGTCGTGGCCGCAGACGAGTCGGTAATGCCGCAGACGCGCGAGCACCTCGCGATTCTGGACCTGCTTCAGATACCACGCGGACTGGTTGCCCTCACCAAGAAGGACCTCGTTGATGACGAGTGGATAGAGCTCGTGATGGCCGACGTAGAAGGGACTCTCGAAGGCACGGCCCTGGAGGGCGCACAGATCATGCCGGTGTCGGCCCACACCGGAGAGGGACTGCCGGAGTTGATAGCCGCCATCTCGTCCATGACCGAGGATATTCCCGCGAAACGCGACCTCGCCCGGCCCAGGCTACCCATAGATCGAGCTTTCACGCTGACTGGCTTTGGGACCGTCGTCACGGGCACCCTGATCGACGGCCATCTCCAGACCGGTCAGGACGTCGAGCTGACCGTCGCGGGACAGCGCACCCGCGTACGTGGACTCCAGACACACCGTAGCAAGGTCGATCGCGCAGAGCCAGGTACACGTGTAGCTGCCAATCTCATCGGAGTGTCGCAGGATGAAGTGTGGCGTGGAGAGATACTTACCAACCCGGGTTGGCTCAGGCCAACGACCGCGTTCGACGTTCACCTGCGCGTCCTGGAAGACGCGCCAAATCAGCTGCGTCACAACATGTACGTGACTGTCCACACAGGCTCCAGCGAGTCCGTCGCGCGCCTGCGTCTTTTCGAGGACGACCGCGCCCAACCCGGCGATACGACATGGGCGCAGCTGAAAGTTGACTCGCCCATTGCCGTCGCCAAGGGCGACTACTTTGTCATCCGATCCAACATGACTACACTGGGCGGCGGTAACATCGTGGACACCCACGCGCCGCGGCCCAGGCGTCGCCACGTTCCAACCATCGAGCGGCTGGAGATCATGGAACGGGGCTCGGACAAAGACGTGCTGCTGAAGACCATCGAAGGCATCGAGCCTGCCGAGTTTCGAGCCGTGGTCAACCGTGCCAACCTCAACGAAGACACCGCCCGTACGGAGTTGCAGGCGATGATCGCCAACAATCAGGTGGTCATCCTCGGTAGCGGCACGATCACGCAGGCCACCAGGTTTTACACGGCCGGCGGTTGGCGGGCGCTCGAAGATCGAACACAAGCTGCCCTCGGAGACTACCACCGCCAGTTCCCGCTGCGCCTGGCCGCGCCAAAAGAAGAGCTGCGGTCGAGGCTGAGCCTGACTCCACAGGTCTTCAACGATGTACTCAACCTGTTGAACGAGGCGGGCGTCACCGCCGAGCAGGGGTCTACCGTCAGATCGCCCGACCACTCTCCCACGCTCGGCGACTCCCAAAAGAAGTCTGTGGACGAGTACCTGCGACAGTTGGATTCCGACCCGTTTTCGCCTCCAACAGACTTTCAGATTGACCCAGAGGTCGTCAATCTTCTGGACGCCGAGGGACAGGTCGTGAAGGTCAGCGAATCCGTGGTCTTTTCGGCATCAGCCTATCGGCAGATGGTTGACGGCATAACCAGGCATCTTGCCGAGAACGGCGAGATAACCGTGGCCGACGTGCGCGACCTTTTAGGTACAAGCCGCAAGTACGCGCTCGCGCTGATGGACCACCTCGACCACGTGAGGGTCACACGGCGCGTCGGCGACGTCCGCGTGCTCAGGTAAGAGCCGTCGCATGGCAACAGGCAGCGTCGAAAACTCCGCATACCGTCTGCTCCTGATCATCGAGTCTCGCGCGCTCCCGGTGTCTTACGTGTCGCGCACGCTCAGGGTCATTCAGGCCGCCGTCCGCGAGGTCGCCAGGGGAGTTGGAGGCGGCGATGCGATGTTCGAAGGACAGCCCCAGCCCGCGCTGCTGCTGGACGTCTCGGTGTTGAACGGGTCCGAAATCGAATTCAGCCTCTATTTCGCCGACCCAGCCGACGACACGCCCATGCCTGAGCTTTCGACCCAGGCGTTCGAGCCGTTCATGGAGGAGTTCGGAGAGTTGCTCAAGCAGATGCCGCAACGCGGTCTATGGGGCCGCATGGCCCGCCAAACGGGATCCCATCGCTTGCAGACCGAAGCCGCCCGCAGACTGGACGAACTGCGCGTCGAGCTGCGTCACTTCAGGAAGGCCGTCCTGATGCACCGGTCCCGGTCGATCACGTTCGACGGCGATCAGATGGAGATCGAGTAGCGGGCTTGCTCACCTCACCGCAGCGGTAGCACCTCGAGCACCGGGCTGTTGACCAGGTTCATCGGCCTGCGACCGTCAAGCACGGCTGCCACCTCAACTCCGTACCGCCTCGGCCGCAGCTCCATCGAGAGTTCCGAATAGTGAGCGGCGTGGGGCGTGAGCACTGTGTTGCTCATACCCAGGAGCGGGTTGTCGGTGTCCGGCGGCTCCTGCTCCAGCACGTCCAGTCCCGCGCCAAGTATCCAGCCCTCCTGAAGCGCCTTGATCAGCGCGGACTCGTCCACCACAGGCCCGCGAGACGTGTTTATGAGGATGGCCGTCGGCTTCATCTTCCGCAGCGCATCTTCGTCTATCAGGTGGTGTGTGCCCTCGTCCAACGGTGTGTGTACGGAGATATAGTCCGACCGCTCCAGCAGCTCGTCGAACGATACTGACGTAGCTCCCACGGCCTCGAACGCTTCGTCCGAGATGAACGGGTCGTATGCGATGAGCTCTACCTCGAACGCCTTGATTCGCCGCGCGAACGCGCTGCCGATCCGACCTAGGCCGACTACCCCCACCGTCTCGGTGTGCAGCGGACCAACTGGCGCCGATATCCTCGGCGTCCACCGGTCCTCCCGAACGCTTGCCTCCTGTTCCAGCAACTTCCGGTTCGCCGCCAGGAGAAGCATCATCGCCTGGTTGGCAACCTCGCGCGTCCACAGGTCGGGAACATTGATTACCGCAATGCCGCAGTCAGTCGCTGCCGGAACGTCTATGCAGTCGAACCCTACGCCCGTCCTGAGGACCGTCTTGCAGTTCTCCAGGGCCGACAGCACACGTCGCGTGATAGGCGATTCGGTAACTATCAGAGCATCAGCGTCCTTAGTCTGCTCGATGATCTCATCTTCCGACTCGATCCTCTCCAACGGGATCAGCCGTGCGCCGACCTTCTCCAACTCCTCGACTGTGTCGCCGTGGTCACCAGCCCCTAGTGAATAAACTGTGAATCTTGCGTCTGAAGTCATAGGTAGCTTTCTCCCCGAAATCTAGTCCGGGAAATTGTAGCACGCTACTTCCGCAGTCAAGTATATGGGCGTCTACGCTTCCCGCACTCCTACCCGCCGGACAACCGCGCCCCGTAGTGCTCAAGCCGCTCGGCAACGTCGTCCCTGCCCTCCAGCCCCTGTTCCAGCTTCGGCAGCTGCGACGGGTGCATCGCCACCAGGAACAGGTGCGGGGGTATCTCTGTATAGAGCCTCATACCGATGCAGCCCAGGGACAGGGCAGTCTTCTGATTCTCGTAGGCTATCGGGAGCACCCCGCACGCTGGCCGCGTGAACACGGCCCCCTGCGGATTGTTGCGCCACATGATATTCCCGACGATCTCCTGGACCACCCCCATCTGTGGAAGCGTCGCCCACATCAGCGCCAGGTCAGGCTCCACGGGCATCTTCCATAGCGGACCATAGACCACGCCCCTGCCCAACCGTTGGAATCGGGCCGTCTGCGCGATCTCCTCGGTGGTCCCGACCTCGACCTCGCACAGTTCGGTCAGCAGCACGGCGAGATCGTCCTCGCGTCCCTCTGACGAACTGAATCCAGAAACCACTCCACCGATTCCGCATCCGTCATGCTGTTCGGCCGATGCGTAGAACACTCGCAGTTCAGCTAAACGCCACAGCGAGCAGAAGGACGGAGGCTCCCTGTACAGGGGAGCCACACCCTCTGGCTTCTCCTCCACGAACGCCATGGCCACAGGCGGTATCTCTATCATCAGCCGGTCGGCCAGAAGCTGAGCCAGGTTCAAAGTATCCACGATTTGGCACATACTCCACGATCTGGGCTAGCTTCCCAGCCAGTCTGGGATGCTAGCCCCAAGGCTCGACCCCAGAATTAGCACGCTGCCTGAGAGATTGCAAATCGCGCGCCAAGACTACTTCAATTCTTTCGTGCGCCTTGATATGATTCGCTCACCAGTCTCGGAGGTGGATGCTCAGTGAAGTTGGAGACTATTACCGTATCGCCGGGTGAGCAGCGTGTGCTGCTCATGTTCGACCCTGATGACAGGACGGCGGACGACGACCAGGTACAGTCTTACCTGACCAGCAATGGCCTCGAGCCAAAGCGCATATACCGGGAGACTAGAGACGAGTCCGAGTATGAGGTGCACTACTTCGGCTACTGCTACATCGAATCGCATCTGGACAGCCTTACAAGGTTGGCGAGTGGGGACTAGGACAACCTAGCCGGTTCCGGACGTCAATCACCCAAAGCTGCGGACACGCCATTTTCCGCAGTCGGATTTGATTTGACATCTGAAACGGGGTTGTGATATGGTTGTAGCAAGTCGCCATATGCGCTTCGTTTTACTCGTCAATTCCCCGCAACTCCGAAACCTTACTACCCGTCCGCCCAATCCTTCCCCGTTTCTTCGACGCTGTACCCCGTCGTAACGTCTTCTCAGTACATCTCTTGTTACTCGTCGCTTTTCTATTTGCATTTAGGAGTGTGAGAGCGCATGACCTCGACCGCATTGCAGGTTAGAAACGATCAGAACGGCGCCATTTCGAAAAGGTCCTACTCGCGGATCCCTGCCATAATCAGTGTTCCGAACCTGATCCAGGTCCAGATCGATTCCTTTGAGCACTTCAAAACTGAAGGGCTTGGGGAGCTGTTCAACGAAATATCGCCCATAGAGGACTTCCCCAGCAGCCGATTCGAGCTGACCCTGGGAGACCACTACTTCGAGGAGCCGAAGCTCTCGGAAGAGGAATGTCGCGAGCGCGAGTCCACCTATGCGGCGGCGCTATACGTGACGGTCAAGCTGACCATCAAGGCCTCCGGTCCGGGACAGGGCGAGATCAAGGAGCAGACGCTCTTCATCGGTGACATCCCGATGATGACGTCCACAGGCACGTTCATCATCAACGGCGCCGAGCGCGTTGTGGTGAGCCAGTTGGTGCGTTCGCCTGGCGTCTACTTCACCACCGTCTCCGACCCCAATACCGGACGACCTCTGGCGGCCGCCAAGCTGATCCCGTACAGGGGGGCCTGGATGGAGTTCGAGACGTCCAACCGCGATGTCATCTCCGTCAAGGTGGACCGCAAGCGCAAGACCCCGGTCAGCACGCTTCTGCGCTGCCTCAGCTACTACTATGGCCAGCCCGAAGATGCCGACAAGCGCAAACTCTTCGAGTCCAACGAGGGGCTGCTCTCCCTGTTCGAGGACGTTGATACCCACGACGAACACAGCTTCATGCAGACGACGATAGACAAAGACACTGGAGCGTCCAGCCCTGAAGAGGCGCTGATGGAGTTCTACCGTCGGCTCCGACCCGGCGAGCCACCGAACGTGGAAAACGCGAAAAATCTGCTCGACAGCCTGTTTTTCAACGCCCGGCGCTACGACCTCGGCAGGGTGGGACGCTACAAGCTAAACAGCAAGCTCCACCCCGAAAACGAGGAAGACTACAAGGAAGTGACCCTCTCGCCGGACGACATTGTCGCCCTGCTCAGACGGATGATCCAAATCAATAACCGAGTTATCCTTCCGGATGATATCGACCATCTCGGCAACCGTCGGGTGCGCGCGGTGGGCGAGCTGATCCAGAACCAGGTTCGGGTCGGTCTGCTCAGGATGGAGCGTGTCATCAAAGAGCGCATGACAACACAGATGGACCCGGCGACCACCACGCCGGCAGCTCTCATCAACATCAGGCCGGTCGTGGCATCGGTTCGTGAGTTCTTCGGCGGCTCCCAGCTCTCGCAGTTCATGGACCAGACAAACCCGCTGGCCGAGCTTACCCACAAGCGCAGGCTGTCGGCGCTCGGTCCCGGGGGACTGTCCAGGGAGCGCGCGGGATTCGATGTCCGCGACGTTCACCACTCTCACTACGGCCGAATATGTCCTATCGAGACGCCGGAAGGCCCGAACATCGGCCTGCTCGGCTCGCTGGCCACGTACGCTCGCACCAACGAGTACGGCTTCATTGAGACGCCCTACAGGAAGGTCCATACCGAGATCCTCAACACCGATCCCCGCCTCAATGGCCGCACGTTGACAGAGGATGTCGTGGCCGACGATGGGGCCACAATCCTCAAGAGCGGGGGCACACCCACCAGGAGCAACGGCAGGCTTACCAAGATCAGTACTCTCTCAGAGAGAATGATACAAGTGGGGCCGTTCGTCTCCGATGATCCCGGAGACATCGTGTATCTGACCGCAGACAAAGAGGAAACCGTCCGTATAGCCCAGGCCAACGCTGCGCTAGACGAGCAAGGGCAGTTCACTGAGGACCGAGTAGAAACCCGCATGGGTGAACACGTTGGCCTCATGGAGCCCCCGGACAGCGTCGAATACATGGATGTCGCTCCGATACAGTTGGTCAGCGTGTCGACCGCCCTGATCCCGTTCCTCGAACACGACGACGCCAACCGCGCCCTGATGGGCTCGAACATGCAGAGGCAGGCTGTACCACTGCTCAGACCCGAGCCTCCGCTGGTCGGTACAGGCATGGAGGAGCGTGTAGCCAAAGACAGCGGACAGGTGGTCCTCTCCAATGTCGATGGCGTGGTCACCAACGTCAGCGGCGACCGTATCATTGTCACGGGCACCGACGGCGAGATGCGAGTGTTCCCCCTGAGAAAGTTCATGCGCTCCAACCAGGGCACATGTATCAACCAGCGGCCCATTGTAGATATGGGCGACGTGGTCAAAGTTGGGGACGTGCTGGCCGACAGCTCTTCCACCGGCCGTGGAGAGCTCGCCCTCGGTCAGAACATACTGGTCGCCTTCATGAGCTGGGAAGGCTACAACTTCGAGGATGCGATCATTATCAGCCGCAAACTGTTGGAAGATGACAAGTTCACATCGATCCACATCGAAAAGCACGAGGTGGAGAGCAGGGACACCAAGCTCGGCCCTGAGGAGATCACCAGAGACATTCCCAACGTCGGCGAAGAGAGCCTCCGAAATCTCGATGAAGAGGGCATTATCCGCGTGGGTGCCGAGATCGGCCCTGGAGATATCCTCGTTGGCAAGATTACGCCGAAGGGGGAGACCGAGCTCAGCGCAGAAGAGAAGCTATTGCGCGCGATCTTCGGCGAGAAGGCCCGCGACGTCAAGGATACGTCACTGCGCGTACCGCACGGACAGCGCGGCAAAATCATTGAAGTTCGCGTACTTAGCCGAGACAACAAGGACGAGCTACCTCCGGGTGTCAACAAGCTGGTCAGGCTCTGGGTAGCCCAGACACGCAAGATCACCGAGGGCGACAAGATGGCCGGCAGACACGGCAACAAGGGAGTGGTGGCGCGCATACTGCCCGAAGAGGACATGCCATACCTCCCCGACGGCACGCCTGTGGACATCATCCTGACTCCGCTCGGCGTTCCATCTCGTATGAACCTGGGCCAGGTGCTGGAGACGCACCTGGGTCGAGCCGCCAGCCTGCTCGGATTCAGGGCCGTTACCCCTGTCTTCGACGGGGCGCCCGATACGGCAATCGAGGACTCGCTCGGACAGGCATGGATTGTCGAACAGTCTGGAGCCGTAGATCCCAGGGTGCTCCATCAGTCCGTCGAGCGCAACATCGACCATGACCGAGTACGAGAGTGGTTGGTTGAAAGAGGCTACGAATACGACTCGCTGTTCGGCGAGGGCGCCGAGTTGGGCGCGGCGCGCAGAGCCAGTATTGAGATCTGGCTAAAGGAAGCTCGCGGCATGGACAGCTCCACCCTCACTGAACAGGAGCTGTTGGACGAGGTCGCGCGGCTCAACCGCGACGAACAGGTCGCAGCGCCGATCATCGGCAAGACCACACTCCACGATGGTAGGACCGGAGAGCCGTTCGACCAGCCCATCACTGTCGGGCAGATATACATGATGAAGCTGATCCACTTGGTCGAAGACAAGATACACGCCCGCTCGACCGGCCCATACTCGCTTATCACCCAGCAGCCGCTGGGCGGTAAGGCACAGTTCGGAGGCCAGCGATTCGGCGAGATGGAGGTCTGGGCGCTCGAGGCTTACTCGGCCGCGTACAACCTCCAGGAGATGCTCACAGTCAAGTCCGACGACGTGGTCGGAAGGGTTAAGACCTACGAGGCTATCGTCAAGGGAGAAGACGTAATCCAGCCGGGTATCCCTGAGTCCTTCCATGTTCTGATGAAGGAACTCCAGAGCCTCGGGTTGTCAGTCGAACTGCTGTACGAAGAGCCGGAGACCATGGGACTCGGCGATTTCGATGACGGCTTCGGGGATGACCTCGCGGACACCCTACCCACGTTCGGCTTGATCGGAGGGCTGGGGAACGACGAGTCCGATCCCGTGCCTGTAACCGTGGGTATCGGCGGTAACGTAATCGAGTCTGAAGCTCACTCGGAGGGTGTCGCAGTCGAGTCCACGGAACCAGTCGCTGAAGAGGCCGAAGCCCCGGCAGACGACGACTGAACTCTAAATTGATAGCTTTTAACCGGACGAGTCCTGACTGGAATTCGGCTGAAATCCGAAAGTCGGCAACTCTGAAGTAGTGGAGAGCGATTATGGCCCTTGGCGGCAACGATTTCAACGCAATCCGAATATCCCTGGCCACGCCTGAGCAGATCAAGATCTGGTCCTACGGCGAGGTTACTAAGCCGGAAACGATCAATTACAGGACGCTGCGCCCCGAAAAGGACGGACTGTTCTGCGAGCGCATCTTCGGCCCGACCAAGGACTGGGAGTGCTACTGCGGCAAGTACAAGAAGATCCGCTACAAGGGCGTCATCTGTGACCGCTGCGGCGTTGAGGTCGCACGCGCGAAGGTGAGGCGTGAGCGGATGGGACACATCGCTCTGGCCGCCCCTGTCGCCCACATCTGGTTCTCCAAGGGAACCCCAAGTCGGTTGGGTCTCCTGCTGGATCTGTCTCCCAGGAATCTGGACAGAGTGCTGTACTTCGCTCAGTATCTGGTCACCAGCGTGGACGATGAATTCCGCACAGCGCGCATCGACCAGCTTCAGGAGGAGCTCGACCAGACCCTTGAGAAGATCGAAGCTGAGGGTGAACAACGACTCGCGGAGCTACAGGCTCAGCTCGATGCCCTCGGAGAGCGCCCCGAGCCAATTAGTCCGACTGAAGAAGATGACGATGACGAGCCTGCGGACACTCCCTGGCTTACGCTCGAAGCAGAGATCCACAAGCTGACTCTCCAGATTGACGAGGACAAGTCCGAATTCGAGAGCGAACTGACCGATCAGATGGACGAGATCGAGAGCATCAAGGCTGGCGATCTGCTCACTGAGAGTCGATATCGAGACCTTCGTGACCGGTACTCCGGCATCTTCCAGGCGGGCATGGGAGCGGAGTCGGTGCTCGAAAGGCTCAACAGCCTCAGTCTCGACGATCTTCGCGACGAGTTGCAGGCGGAGATGCAGTCTACCTCCGGCCAGCGAAGAAAGAAGGCCATCAAGCGTACGAGGGTGGTCGAGGCGTTCCGCAAGAGCGGCAACAGGCCAGAGTCCATGGTTCTCACAACGCTTCCAGTACTGCCTCCGGAGCTGCGTCCGATGGTCCAGCTCGACGGCGGCAGATTCGCGACAAGCGACCTGAACGATCTTTACCGCAGGGTCATCAATCGCAACAACCGTCTGAAGCGGCTTATAGAGCTTGCCGCTCCCGAGATCATAGTCCGCAACGAGAAGCGGATGCTCCAGGAGGCAGTTGACGCACTGGTGGACAACGGCCGTCGTGGCCGGGCCGTGGCGGGCAGCCACAACCATCGCCTCAAGTCGCTGTCGGACCTGCTCAGAGGCAAGCAGGGCAGGTTCAGGCAGAATCTGCTCGGAAAGCGCGTGGACTACTCGGGCCGCTCCGTCATTATCGCGGGGCCGGACCTCAAGCTACACCAGTGCGGCCTACCCAGGAGAATGGCGCTCGAGCTCTTCAAGCCGTTCGTCATGAACCGCCTGGTTATGAAGGGGTACGCACACAACATCAAGAGTGCCAAGCGCATGGCCGAACGCATACGACCGGAGGTCTGGGACATCTTGGAGGAGGTCGTCACCGACAGGCCGGTGCTTCTCAACCGCGCACCAACGCTGCACAGGCTCGGCATTCAGGCCTTCGAGCCTGTACTCATTGACGGCAGCGCCATCCAGCTCCACCCTCTTGTCTGCACAGCCTTCAACGCTGACTTCGACGGCGACCAGATGGCAGTACATGTGCCGCTGTCACGCGAGGCGGTGATGGAAGCGCGCAAGATGATGCTGAGCACGTTCAACATGCTCTCCCCCAGCTCCGGGGAGCCGATAGTCGCGCCGACGCTGGACATAGTGCTCGGCACTTACTACATGACGATTATCGACGAGCGCGCGGGCGGCGCGGCGCGACTCTTCAGCAGCCGCGACGACGCCCGTCTCGCGCACGAACTGGGCTCCATTGAGTTGCGCGCACCCATCAAGGTAATGATGGACGGCCAGCCGGTGGATACCACCGTTGGGCGGATCATATTCAACGACACTCTGCCAGCGGAGATGGGGTTCCGCAACGACGAGATCGAGAAGAGCAAACTCAAGGAGATCGTCGGCGAAGTCTATGCCACCCTCGGCAACGAGGGTACCGCAGAAGTCCTCGACCAGATCAAGAATCTGGGCTTCAAGTACGCCACCAAGGCAGGAATCACCATCGCCATCAGCGACGTCGCCGTGCCAGAAGAGAAGGACGGAATCGTCAAAGATGCCGAAGATACCGTTAGCAGGCTCGAAGAGCAGTACCTGGACGGTCTCATAACCGACGAGGAACGCTACCAGAATACCGTCGCCATCTGGACCAAGGCCAACGACGACCTGACCGAAGTCATTCAGAGGAACCTCCGCGACTACGGTGGAATCTATCTGATGGCCAACTCAGGGGCAAAGGGCAACATAGCGCAGATCAAGCAGATGGCCGGTATGCGCGGGCTGATGTCCAACCCACGGGGACGCATCATCGACCGCCCGATCAAGGCCAACTTCCGCGAGGGACTCAGTGTTCTGGAGTACTTCATATCGACTCACGGCGCGCGCAAGGGTCTCGCGGATACGGCGCTAAGAACCGCCGACTCCGGCTATCTCACCAGGCGACTGATCGACGTCTCTCAGGAGATTATAATCCTCCACGACGACTGCGAAACTCCGAACGGGGTCTGGATAAACAGGGTTTCGCAGGAGGAAGGGACCGCGCCGTTCGCGGAGCAGGTCAGGACCCGCTACCTCTCGATGCCCGTCGCGGATCTCGAAACCGGCGAAATCATCCTGGACAGGAACGCCCCCATAGACGACGACGTAATCAGAAGGCTCGAGGAATCTAGCGTCGAGGCCGTGTTCATACGCTCGCCGATGACCTGCGAGGCTCCGCGCGGCATCTGCCAGAGGTGCTACGGCATGTCCCTGGCTACAATGAGGCCTTCCATGATAGGCGAGGCCGTCGGAATCATCGCGGCCCAGAGCATCGGTGAACCGGGTACCCAGCTGACGATGCGCACCTTCCACACCGGCGGTGTCGCAGGACAGGACATCACCAGCGGTCTTCCCAGGGTCGAAGAATTATTCGAAGCGCGCACTCCGAAAGGCCAGGCAGTGCTGTCCGAGATCGACGGCGTCGTCGAAGTGTCCGAACTCACCGAAGGGCGCAGTATCCGCGTGACCAGCTCTGAAGAGTATGCTGACGAGTACATTCTGCCCGAGGGCTTCACGGCTGTCGTTGAGAATGGCTCCATTGTAGGACTCGGAGAGGTGCTCGCCGAGCCGGACGGGACCACAGAGATGGAAACCGATGAGATCGCCCTGATGTCCAGCGACGTCATGGCCCGCGTGTCTGGCATTGTGTCCGTCGAGGACAACGTCCTGACCATCGCCTGGACAGACGAGGATCAGAGGGAGTACGTCATACCCGCTGCGTCACGCATTGCAGTCAAGTCGGGCGATAGTGTGACAGCAGGACAGGCGCTTACCTTCGGTCCCAAGAACCCACAGCAGATACTACTGATACAGGGCAGGGACGCCGTCCAGCGCTACCTCATTGACGAGGTGCAGAAAGTCTATCGCTCCCAGGGCGTGCCGATTCACAACAAGCACGTCGAGCTGATTATCTCCCAGATGCTGCGTAAGGTGCAGATCGACGACCCTGGCGACACCGACCTCCTTCCGGGCGAGTACGTGGACAGGCAGCGGTACGAAGAGGTGAACGCGGAGGTCCTCGCCGAGGGCGGAGAGCCTGCGACCGCCACGCCTGTTCTGCTCGGCATCACCAGGGCATCGCTCAACATGGACAGCTTCCTCGCATCGGCCTCCTTCCAGGAGACCACGAGGGTGCTGACCGAGTCCGCCGTCAATGGCCAGGTAGATCACCTGCGCGGCCTGAAGGAGAATGTCATCATCGGGCGGCTGATCCCGGCAAGGCTCAACCTGACCGAGGATGGAGTGAGTGGACTCAGCATCGAGGAAGCCAACGCGCCTACAAGGGGAATGGGCATCATGACAACCGGTGCCGCTCAACAGGAGCCAATACTGGTTGGACGCGACACGGGCTTCGATGTGAACTTCGGAGACGAGCGTATAGAGCATGAACCCATCGTCATCGACGAACTCGCGGCAGAAATCCCATCGGATGATGACGATTAGCCCGCGACATCAGTGCTGATCACACAACCCAGGGGCGGACCTCTTATGGAAGTCCGCCCCTGACATTCCCCCCCTATTGGCAGTGAACAGGCCGACCTGCAGGGCAACGGCTCCCTCAGGGAGAGGGTTGGGGTGAGGGTGAAAAGAACGAATACTTACCCTGCTCAGCTCACTCTGGCAGAGAGCTGTGGCGAGGGAGATTAGCACCGCTTCACTCGCGCGAAGTCCAATAACGAAGAGACCCTGGACAGACACCGGCATTTCTTGACCGCCTTTGGTGTCCTTGCTAGACTTGAGTCCTGCTAAAGCACCATGCGGGCGGTTAGCTCAGAGGCCTAGAGCGCTGCGTTGACATCGCAGAGGTCACTGGTTCAAATCCAGTACCGCCCACCATTTTCCCGCATTTTCCCCATCGTTCGTACCACTGCCCCAGCCGACACTCGTCTGTAGACGGTGTCGTGCGCACTCACCCTACTTAATGTCGGCCATGCGCCACACTCGGTCAGACTGCGGAACATGGGACGATTCATGTCATGTCGAGACGGTCCGGTTCGGCTTGCAGACATCACTTGCTACCGCTGGATTCCACAATAAATGCGACGGACGCACTATTGGCGAATCAACATCGTCGTCATATAGTCTGTAAATGGCTTGATAACCTTCTGGCCAGGGCTGGCGTTATACCATACGAACAGTCCATCCGCCCGTGAATCCAACGGAAGGGGCAGACTCACTGAGATATGCGCGCGCGAGGTGAGTCCGTAGCGGTGGACAGCTTATGAAGCCCCTAGCTCAAAGCGTACTGAAGTTTCCCCGAACCGACAGAGGACATTGCCATGACAAGAATAATACTCGTGCTGATAGCGTTGATATCGCTGGTCTCAGTTGCTGCCGTAGCGTGCGGCTCCGAAGACGATGGCAGCGAAGCGATGCCGGAAACAGCGGCAGCTTCGCGTACAGAGGTCCCGGCTACCGAGACGACACAAGCAGCGAAAACCCAGGCGCAGACAGAGTCCCTACCCGCCACGGCAGCGGCCAAAGAGGAGCCCCAGACTCCGGCAGAGCCGCCCGCCACCGCTAAGGTCGATGAGAAGGAACCGGCCGACGAGACACCCTCTGGAGGGGTGTTCCGCAGGCTGTGGTCCGATCCCCCGACGCTTGACCCTCACCTGTCCTCAGACACCACCTCGGCGGGCATCGTTGTCGAAATCTTCAGCGGACTCGTAGCGCTGAACACCGATCTCCAGCTGGTGCCGGACATAGCCGATAGCTGGGACATCAGCCAGGACGGAAAGGTCTATACCTTCCACATCCGCGACAATGCCAGGTTCCAGGACGGTAGTCCAATAACCGCGAGCGACTTCAAGTGGTCCTTCGAACGGGCGGCGAACCCTGATACCGCGTCCCCGGTGGCGGACACCTACCTGGGGGACATAGTCGGAATCGATGATGTGCTCGAAGGTAAAACGACCGACATCGCCGGAATACGTGTCATCGATGACAACACCCTGCAGATCGAGATCGACGCTCCCAAGGCCTACTTCCTGGCCAAGATGACGTACCCGACCGCATACGTCCTGGATAGGGAGAACGTGGAAGCGGGAGGCAGCAACTGGACGGACGCTCCAAACGGGTCTGGGCCGTTTAAACTGGCCGAGTATCGCGTCGGCGAGCGGATCGTGCTGGAGCGCAATGAGAACTTCTACCTCGAACCGGCGCACCTGGACTCCGTCGTAATGAACCTGGCAGGCGGCCAGTCGATGGCAATGTATGAAAACGACGAGATCGACATAACCGGGGTCGGCCTGTTCGACCTGGACAGGGTGCTCGACCCGTCCGAACCGCTCAACAAGGACCTGGTCATAGCGCCCCCCGACTTCAGTGTCTTTTACATCGGATTCAACGCCAGCCTGCCGCCTTTCGACGATCCCAAGTTCAGGCAGGCGCTCACTCACGCGGTGGACAAGGACCTGATCGCAAACGAGGTGCTTTCAGAGTTGGTTACACCCGCCGTCGGGATACTTCCACCGGGATTCCCAGGTTACAACCCCAATCTCGAAGGTTTGGAGTACAACCCGGATCTGGCCAGGCAGCTTCTGAGTGAGTCGAAGTACGCCGACGCGGAAACTAGGCCTAGAATCGTCGTCACCGTGCCGGGCACGGGTGGAACTATCGGTCTGGACATGGAAGTTGTGATTGAGATGTGGAGGCAGGAGCTCGGCGTAGAGGTCGAGATCCAGCAGGTCGAGTGGGCCACGTATCTCCAGGATCTCAACCAGAATAAGTTCCAGGCGTTCGGGGGAAGCGGCTGGCAGGCAGACTACCCGGATCCACAGGACTTCCTGGATATCCTGTTCCATACTGACAGTGCGCAGAACCACGGAAGTTACTCGAACCCGGAGCTGGACGCGATTCTGGAACAGGCTCGCACCGAGCCGGACGTCGAGCGGCGCGTGGAGCTGTACCACGAGGCTGAGAACCTGATTGTGCAGGACGCGGCATTGCTGCCTTTGTGGTACACAGGCGAGCAGTACGTGCTGATCAAGGGCCATGTCGAGGACTACCGAGTCACGCCGATGACCGTCCCCAAGCTCAGGCATATCAAGTTCTCAGGCTGAGGCCACAGCCTCACTCAGCCCATCGTTACTCTTGCGCCAGCGGCCGTCAGGTCGCTGGCGCTTTGTCGTCCACGTCCCCTACGCAGAACCGGAAACTGGACGGTCGAGCGCATGGGCAGGCGTGTTACAATTCGCGCGTGGCAGGCCCCTGATTCAGGTTTGCCTCACTCAGAACGACGTTCCATCGAGATGAAGGAGATCAACAATGACGCAGAGGAAAGGGACAGGTCTGCTCATGGTCTGGTGCGAGGTGCCGGACGAAGTAGAGGACGAGTTCAACCGCTGGTACAACGACGAGCACATCGAGGAGCGGCTGTCGATTCCTGGAGTTCTGAGCGCTGCACGTTACGAGGCCGTGATGAGCGGTCCGAAGCATCTCGCCGTGTACGAGCTTGAGAACTCAGCCGTTATGGAATCTGAGGAGTACCTGAAGGTGAGGAGTAATCCCACCGAGTGGTCTCAGCGGATGTCGCCCGAATACACGGCCACCACCTACGTCCGCAATGTGTACGAGATGGTCCACCCGTCAGGGCTGACAGACGAGATCGCGTCCAGTCCAATGGCGCCGGCGTTGCAGATCGGAAGGATGGACATCCCTGCGGACACGGAAGCAGAGTGGAACCACTGGTACAACACGGTCTACATCCCGAACTACGAGACCGTTCAGGGCGTGACACGAGGAAGGCGATACACAGCCGTCACCGGCTCCCCCAAGTACATGACGATGTACGAGTTCGACCATACAGAGGTCTCGAAGGGTCAGGAATGGCTCACTCAGCAGACGGCGCACCCCGACAACGCTCGTATGCGAGAGGCAATGATCCACCTGCCGGAGTCGCCGGGAGTGTGGCGGAAGACGTTTGAGTTGGGAGAGTAGGTTCATACTACGCATTGGGCGCCCGTTTCCGGGCGCGCCAATATCAGGGCCAGAATCAAGGACGGATTACACATGAAAGATACGATCCGGGTAGGTAACGTCGAGATAGTCGCGGTGCTGGACATGGTGCCTCCTCCGCGCGATCCGACCATCTTCATCAGGGAACAGCCGCGCGAGGCGTGGACGCCGTACGAAGACGAAGTGCTGGAAAACGGCATGTTGCAGCTTTACTACGGCAGTTTCTTCGTTAGGTCCGGTGGCCAGACCGTGCTTGTCGATACCGGCATGGGGCCTGGACCCCACGCCCACTTGGAGAACCGGACAGGCAACCTGCTCGGCGCGCTCAGCGACGCGGGCGTCAAGGCGGACGACATAGACATCGTCATACACACGCACCTGCATCCAGACCACGTCGGCTGGAACGTGGACAGTTCCGGCGATGCCGCCAGGCCATTCTTCCCGAGCGCGCGATACCTAGGCCCTCGCAAGGACTGGGAGCACTTCATGCAGGCTGACGTGCTGCCGACCGCTCCCCACATATCCCAGAACGTCATCCCGCTGAACGAGATGGGGCTTATCGAGTTCATAGACGACGGCCACAACGTGACCGACGAAATAACCACCCTGGACACGCCCGGTCACACGCCCGGCCACCAGGTGATACTCATAAGCTCCAACGGAGAAAAAGCCGCGATCATCGGCGACCTGATCCACAATCCGGTCCAGATTCACGAGCCCGACTGGTGCGCCTTCGTGGACACCAGTCCTGACGACACGCGCCGCTCCCGAAAGGCTTTCATGGATCGCGCGGAGCGGGAGGAGATGGTCGTGGCCGCCGGACACTTCCACCCCGACCGTCACATCGGCCGATTCGTCACACTGGAGGGACGACGATACTGGCGCGGCATATAGAGTAAACCTGCTCAATTGGCAATGACGACCCAGAAGAAGCCACAGGAGGTTCCAATCAATGCATCTTCTTGAAGTGCTCAATCCGATCGGCCAGCAACGCGGGCTGATGAACTCGCTGACGATAACGCCCAGGCCGGACACTCTCGACAACAAGATCGTCGGTCTTATCTGGAGCGGCACCCACGGCGGCGACCTCGCCCTAAACCGCACGGGGCAGATGCTCCAGGAGCGGTTCGAAAACGTCACGGTCAACTTCTACACCGGCGGCAACTACCCGACGCCACCGCCGATAGTCCAGCAGGCAGCGAGGGAGTGTGACGTCGTCATCGGCGCCACAGCTGATTGAGGGACGTGCGCGTCGTGGATGGTCCACGACATGATTGAGATCGAGAAGACGGGTAAGCCCGCCATCCCGATCGTATCCGGACGCTTCGAGGAGGACGCCATCGCAAGCTCTCGCGCGTTCGCGATGCCAGACTTGCAGTTCGTGATAGTCCCCCGGATCTATCGGAACCTGGCTCCCGACTTGTGCATCAGCCAGACAGAGGCGGTGATCGACGACATCGTCGAGGTGCTCACGGTCGATAAGGCGCACGGTCGCAGAGAGCGCGACACCACGACAGCCATCGAGAGGTTCGAGGGCGAGGACAGGTGGGACGCGATCCTGAAGATGAACGAACAGTGGCTGATGCGCGACTGGGGCGACTCCCTGGTACTGCACCCGCCAACCCCGGAGGCGGTTGCCGACCTGATTGCGGGCACCGGCCTGGACAGGGACGACCTGGTGTGCGACATGCCACCGGGCTTTGGGCTTGCGACCGTGGAGAAGATCGCCATCAACGCGGCCATGGCGGGCGCGAAGCCGGAGCAGATGCCTGTCATCATCGCGGCGGTCAAGGCGCTGTCAGAGGTCGGCGAGCACGGCGGAAAGTCGCTGCTGATGTCCACCAGCCCGCATGCGCCAATGCTCGTCGTCAACGGCCCGATCGCGAAGGAGCTGGGAATCAACCCGCGCTCCGGCCTGGGACCTGGCCGCGATAACGAGGTCAACATCACCATCGGCCGTGCCTTCTCGATGTGCCTGCGCAACCTGGGCTATTGGTACCCGGGACAGATGGACATGGACACCATCGGCACAACCCGTAAGTTCGTCCACTGCATCGCCGAGAACGAGGAGATGAGCCCCTGGCAGCCTCTCCACGTCGACCAGGGATTTGGCGCTGATGAGAGCACAGTCAGCGTGTTCATCACAGACGGCGAGCTCGACGTCCAGGACCAGGGCAACACGTCTGCCGAAGGTCTGCTGAAGACTATCGCCTACGGCAGCACGTTCGGCACGATGGGACTTGGCTCAGCCAATGGGTCTGAACGGCTGATCTTCATGCCCCCGGACGTCGCACGACCTGTGGGCGGACAGGGTTTCTCCAAGAAAGAAGCCAAGCAGTTCATCCACTACCATGCCAACCAAAGCCTGGGCAAGCTGATCCAGTACATGCCCATAGACGACGCGCGCGTCGGAAAGCAGTGGAGCTGGTTGGAAGGTCTGACCGAGAAGGAGCGGCTCGACATCACCGTGCCGCTGCTCGAGAGCGCAGATCGCTGGCACATCGTGGTCGTGGGCGCAGACCGCGCCAAGACCCTCGTGATGCCAACAGGCGAAGGCATTTCCACGGTAGGCATAGACCAGTACCGCGTCTGAGCGACAACTAGGAGGGGCGACCACAAAGGTCGCCCCTCAATTCCTACAACAGGCGCATCCCGACTAGCCCCCCACAGCCGCGTCCACCTTGTTCAGTGCTTCGGCCATGAGCCGCGCGTGCTCGATCGTCATGTTCATGTTGAAGTCGAACCGCAGGCTACGTCCCAGGATGTCGAGCGTCTGTGGACACATGTCCTTGGAGTACTCGACGTTTCCCTTATAGTTCGGATCGTTCCATGGGTACCCCGTCGGATGATGGGAGCGCTTCTCCAGGATCGAGTCCCAGTATGTATAGATGTGCCTGTCCGGGAAGCCGTCGTTGTACACGGTGGCCGCTTCGACCCCCTCCGCGTTGAGTGCGTGAGCGTACCCGACTGCCAACTCCTTGTCATGCATTATGACCGACGCCGACACACCCGTGTCGCCGGCGGGATCATCCACATGCTGAATACTGTATCCCCTGGCCTCTTCCAGCCCTTCCAGGAAGGCTCGCTTGAGCGACCGTTGATGCTCCAGGATGTCGTCGAGCTTGGACAACTGCACCCGCGCGATTGCGGCAAGCACCTCGCTGGGGCGGTATGTCTGTCGAGGAAAAGGCTCGTTGCGCCACTCGATGTCTTCGTCACTGGCCGTCCACATGGGCAGTCCCGGATCGGCGGCGAAGCAGGCCCGCTCGTAAATGTCGCGGTCGTTCGTGAATACTAGTCCACCCTCGCCTGAAGAGATCGTCTTGTAGTAGTTCAAGCTCCAGGCTCCGGCATCGCCGTACGTGCCCACACCCTGGCCCATGTATGACCCGCCGACACACTGGCAGCAGTCTTCCACCACCTTCAGCCCATGCTTCCGTGCAACCGCCAGAATGTCGTCCAGTCGAGCCGGGACGCCGCGCATGTGGACGGGAACGACAGCCCGAGTATGCGGCGTGATCTTACTCTCCACATCCTGCGGGTCGAGCCCGAGCGACTCGTCTATCTCCGCTATCACTGGCACCGCACCCGTGGCCATGACCGCCGCTGCGGTGGAGATATATGTGTATCCGGGCACGATGACCTCGTCGCCTGGCCCCACGCCCACCCCGGTCAGGGCGCTGATAAGCGCGCTGGTGCCGGAGTTGACCATCAGCGCGTACTCCACGCCCAGGTACTCCGCCGCCTCTGACTCGAATCTGGCCGCCTCACTCTTAGCCTTGGGGTAGCGGAACAACTCCTGGCTTCTGAGCACTTCAGTGACGGCCTCTATCTCCTCGTCACCGATGACGCTGGGGCCGGATACGCCCGTTGGCAACGGTTCTGACACTACTGGTGTTCCACCATCGATTGCGAGTCGGCTATCTCCCACAGCTACACCTCCTGACACTGCTCAAACTGGCCTGACTATAGCACAGTCAGCTTTTTCTTCTCCGATGGCCCAGATTCCCATAGCCTGGCAAAAAGACTGGACTTACCATGAAGAGGGAGGAAGGGGATTAACCCGCCTTCTTCCGTTACAGCTATAAGACTCATCCAGCATCAGGAGATGTTCATGACCCTCAGCACCTACATCAACTTCGCCGGCAACTGCCGCGAGGCGTTCGAGTTCTACCGCTCTGTCTTTGGCGGGGAGTTCGCCGTTATGGAGACGTTCCGCAACGGGCCGCCCGACATGGGAATGCCCGACGACGAGCTGGACAACATCATGCACGTCTCGTTCCCGATCGGGACGAGCGTACTCATGGGGAGCGACGTCCCCTCAACGTTCGGCGCGCCCCACGCGCCGGGCAACAACTTCTCGCTCAGCATCAGCACGAAGTCCCGTGAGGAGTCCGACGACATATTCGCCAAGATATCGGAAGACGGATCCGTATCCATGCCGATGCAGGATATGTTCTGGGGCTCTTACTTCGGCGCATGCACCGACAAGTTCGGCATCGGCTGGCAGATCAACTGCGAGCTTTCACAGGACTGATCCGGCCAGGTCCGATCCGTTGAACGGCTCAGCCAAACTTGAGCGCCATCTTATCGCGATGCTATGATACTGGAGTGGCCTGCCAGACGGGCCACTCCCCCTTGAACGCTCCGCAGTAGCTCAGTGGTAGAGCGGTCGGCTGTTAACCGATTGGTCGTAGGTTCGAGTCCTACCTGCGGAGCCATTCCCTTCCCAGCCAACTCCGACGACGGAGCAAGTACCGCTCAGTTCTTCAGCAGCATTCCCGGCTGACAACCGCGACAGTAGCTGGTGATCCGCTGGTTCGCACGCAGCTCAGTGAGAGCTCTTCCGCACCGCGGACACGGCTGACCGCCCCGGTTGTGGACCCTGAGAAAGTCACGCACCTTGTGATCGATCTTCTCACCCATCCTGTCCCGGACCTCCTCCACCGACTCCTCGATCACTCGCCGCGAGCTCTTGTAGATGCGATGCAACTCGTCTTCGGACAGCGCCTTCCTGCGCTTGAACGGGTACACCTCAGCATCGAACAGGATCTCGTCGGCATACGCGTTGCCTATCCCTGAGATCACCCTGCCCCTGGTCAGCACCCCCTTGATCTCGCCATGAAAGCCCTTAAGCCGACCGGTGAACTCCTCGAACGTAAAGTCATCCAGCACGTCGGGGCCCTGCTCCGCCAGCCCCGGCACCTCGTTCACCCGGTCGTCAGGGACGTAGTAGAACTGGCCCATCTGGCGACCATCAGTGTAGCGCAGATCGACATCGCCCTCCAGCCGGATGCGGACACACGTCCGCTTCTGCACTCGCGCCCTGCTGGGACAGTGCTGCAGACCGCCGGTCAGCTTGGGGTTTATGACGATCTGACGTCCGCCGGACAGCCCGATGAGAAGGAACTTCCCGCGCCGCTCCACGGACTCGGTCCGGCGATCGACCGCGTCCTTCTCGAAGTCTCCGCAGAGCGACCTTACAATCGGCTTCAGTATGTTTGTGGCCTGGATGCGCTTGTCAGGGAGCCGCGAGCCTAGAAACTCCGCGACCACCTGCATCTCCGGGGCTTCAGGCATTGGTAAATCTCCCCACTACTCAGGCTCCATCCACCCGAAGCTTCTGAAATTGACCCGACCCTGATCGTCGAAGACAACACCCTCTTCCATGAGCAGCTCCCGCTGGAGCTGACTTCCATGCCCAGTGCTGCGCGGGCTGACCTTACCCTGGTAGTTGATGACACGCTGCCAGGGCACGTCCGAGTCAAAGTCCAGCGACGCCAAACAGTACCCGACCATCCGTGGCGTGCAGTCGCCGACTATTAGCGCAATCTGCCCGTAGGTCGCCACCTGCCCGTGGGGTATCTGCCGCACCGTGTCCAGGATGCGACTATACACAGGCGCACGCTCCCCACTCTCCCTCAAGACAACTCCACCTCCGACGCTTGCAAATTTAGGGAAGGGCAAAACTCCGACCGTACCCGCCATCCCTACTGCCTACCCGCCATTCCTGTGCCTACTCGTCATTCCCGCGAAAGCGGGAATCCAGGGGCGGTGGAGTCTCACACTGAGGCCGCCTACCCTGGGACGGGTCTTGCGTCGTCTGGATCGAAGATACTGAAACCCCACAGCCAACTACAATCGGAATCGGGCGCGTGTCAGGGTCTCTTCATTTCCGGAAGACCGCCCAACTAGTAGGTCGACGGCCCCCTCTCCCTCAGGGAGAGGGTTGGGGTGAGGGTGATCGGTGCCGCTTAACCCGTACGTTGTCCAATGATGAAAACACCTGGGCGTGTTGTCGCACGAAAGCAAACATCGCTATCATGAACCCAGCGACAGCCGTCGCTCCTCCCACCGTGGGCCGGTAGCTCAGCTGGCCAGAGCACCGGACTTTTAATCCGGGTGTCCTGGGTTCGAATCCCAGCCGGCCCACCACCCGCATGCCATGACGTACAGTACCGCGAACAAATCCTACGGCTGCATCCCGAACACGAGCCCCGTGACCTTCCCCTCAGGAGCAGTCCTTCCCTTGGGGCCCTGATGTGGTCCTCAAACACCTCGCCTTGTCGAGTTGACAGTATCGCGGCGAGCCAATAGATTCCCAAATTGGAGACGTAGCTCTAGCTGGGATAAGGAAGTGACACGATGACTGAAGACTTCAGGCTGGACGGGCAAGTGGCCATAGTTACCGGGGCGGCTCAGGGCATCGGCAAGGGTATTGCCCTTGTCCTGGCCGAGGCCGGCGCCCGCGTTGTCATCGGGGACATTCAAGACGCCAGCTCTACAGCGGAAGAGATCCGCCACGGTGGTGGCGAGGCAGCCACTATGGTCATGGATACAAGCAATCCCCAGGAGGCCAACTCCCTGGTAGACCTGGCCTTGAATGAGTATGGTCGTTTGGACATCCTGGTCAACAATGCCGGCATAGATGACCCTGATGGATATGCATGGGACCTTCCCGACCATGAGTGGCAGAGGACCATAGACGTTAATCTGAGCGGCGTATTCTATTGCTCCAGAGCAGCTCTGGGACCAATGCTGAAGGCTGGCAGTGGATGTATCGTAAACATCAGTTCTCAGTCCGCGAGAGTTGGAAGGGGGGACGGTTCTCCCGCTTATAACGCCAGCAAGGCAGGGCTTATAGGTCTAACCGTTGGCTTCTCCGCGCAGGTGGCTGAGAGGGGCGTGAGGGTGAACGCCATAATGCCTGCGCTGATCCTCTCCAGAGACTTCGGTTGGTCCCCAGAGGAACTGGCTGCCCGGACACGACAATACCCACTGGGTCTGGGACAGCCGAGAGATATCGGCCAGGCCGTCCTCTATCTGGTCAGTCCTCTCTCCCGTTGGGTCTCCGGGACGGCGCTCCAAGTTACGGGCGGATATCAGCAGAGAGGCCCGTGGCTCTAGGACGCTTATAGGGCAAAGCCGAAGTCAAAGGCCCAACCCGGCGTTTCTTAGATCGCGATGAGTCCTGGGTCTGCGATTCATCAACTCCCAGAAATGAGTGCTAACGTGATTCGGCCCCCCTTTACCCGCAACCGCCCCACTGAAACATTCGCAGTACAGTACACTTGGGCGCACATATTTCTGTACCCACTTGTTGGGAGGATGTCACAATGACAGAAGAATCTGGACCGGTGGGAGTACTGACTCACGTCGGCATAGACGTTGCCGACCTTGATCGTGCGGAGACGTTCTATTCGGCATTGTTGGGCGTCAAGCGGGATTCGGCTTGGGATCAGTACCTCGCCTTCCAACCCCTACCCAGCGGCCTGACAGTCTATCTCCAGCGGGTCCCGGAGAAGAAGACCAGCAAGACCCGGGTACATATGGACTTGTCCGTGCCGGACGTGCTGTCGGCGCTGGTGAGAGTTGAAGCCCTCGGGGGAAGGGCAATCAGGGACTTCGTCGAGCCGAGCGAGAATCTGGCCGTAGTCGCCGACCCTGACGGCAACGAGTTCTGCCTGATCCCAGGATAGAGGCAGATAAAGTCGAGACCCTTTTCGCAAAGAAGAAAGATGCCGATACAATAGGTACTAGCTTGGACGAACCTGAAGCATTCCTGTTGGAAGTCAGAAACCGTCTTGCAGGCCGACCTGAACGATAACACCTACTTTGCAAGTCTGGCCTATCTTCCAGCGATAACTTCAGGGAGAAGGGTACGGACAGGGAGATTTAACCATGGCAGCAATGGCCCTCAGAACGATCATGGCAGGGGATCCGGCCCCGGACTTTGAGCTACCCTCTCTGACAGGCGGCTCGGTGAGGCTCTCCGACTACCGGGGCAAGAAGGTCGTCCTGTTCATGTGGGCATCTTGGTGAGGATGCAGGGAGCAGCTGCCAGGCTGGCAGCAATTTAGCGACGAGAACCAGGGACGCGGCGTCGAGGTTCTATCAGTCGCGATCGACGCGCAGTCGTCCGACAAACCGCGTCACTACGTCGAAAAGGCAGGCGCCAGGTTCACCACACTCGTCGATCAGGAGAACATCCTGAGCGACCTTTACGGCTTTAGGGCCATTCCGAACGGATTCCTCATCGACGAACAGGGAATCGTACGTTTCAGCCAGCTGGGCGGCTTCGACATAAGGCGGAACGAGACGGCCGAAGTCCTGGAGCGCTGGGTTTCGGGACAAAGTCCAACTCCGGCCGGAGAAGAGCCAGAAGACGCCCTGGGCGCCGGGCATACCGAGGCCAATGCAATCTTCCGTGAAGGATTGGATCTTTACAGGACCGGCAGGATCGAGGAGGCGCTCGCACGCTGGCGGCAGGGACTCGAACTGGACCCGGACAACTACCTTATCCGCAAGCAGATCTGGGCAGTTGAGAACCCTGATAGGTTCTACGAAGGCGATGTCGACTACAACTGGTAGAGTGAGCAGCTCGCCAGGGGACTGTAGGCCGGGCTAGCTTCGATCCAGGGCCTCCAGGATGCCAGACCAACCGGAAATCTACCCCATGCCGATGTTTACGACGCTGTCCGTCGCAGACGTGGCGGCGTCCGTGGATTGGTATACGAAAAAGATGGGGTTCATGTCCGTATTCACCCTGCCTGCGCCCGACGGCGGTGTCGCAATGGCTCACCTGCGCTGACGGAATACTAGCCTCGCTACATTGGACGAGATAATACCCAAGGCTGACGAACAGCCCCGCCTCTACGGTGACCTCGCCTACCTGTGGCCGCTCATGAGCCCTTCCGAGGATTACGAGGAGGAGGCCCGCTACTGGCTGCGCGAGCTACGGAAGCGACTGGCGCCGGGCAAGCGACGCATCCTTGACCTGGGCACCGGCGGCGGTCACAACCTCCACCATCTGATCGGCGAGTTCGACGCAACCGCAGTCGACAGATCGGAGGCGATGCTCGCACACTCGCGACTGCTGAACCCCGGAGTTAAGCACCACGTTGCGGACATGCGCACCGTGCGGCTCGGTGAGACGTTTGACGCCGTCCTGGTCCACGATGCCATCGACTACATGACAACCGAGGCCGACCTGCTGGGCGTCTTCGCGACGGCACGCGCTCACCTCCGACCCGGCGGCGTGCTGATCGTAGCACCCGATCACTACACTGAGACGTTTGCGCCGCCCCTGGTTGATTATGAGATCAGGCGTGACGCCGAGACCGAGCTCACATACGTTGAGTACTCCACCGACCTCGACCCTAACGACACGACCATTGAGACAACGTTCGTGTTCTTCATCAAGCGGAATGGGAATTTGAGCGTCGAGATGGACAGCCACACAACGGGCCTGTTCCCTATAGCCACCTGGGAAAGCCTGCTGAGGACATCAGGCTTTGAGGTAGAGCGGGTCGACTACCCGGTCAGCAAGGACGACCGTCCCATGTTCCTCTGGGTGGGGCAGCTGCTTCCCTGATTTCTTCAACCCTAAGAGAAGACCCTAACAAATCAAGAGGCAAGCTGCAGTAGCCTATGTCACTGGACTCCTACGCTCAGTAGTACAACTTCTCTCTGGCCATGCAGTTGCCGAGTGGTCGGAGCCTCTCTTCAATAACCAGGTCCTAACGCTCCTGGCAGAGACAAACCCGACTTCCAGGACCCTGACCATAACCGACCCCAACTAGGCAGTGGGCTTCCTACATTGGCCAGGCCGAGTTGTGGACGACATAATTCTGCGACATTTCATCGCTATCGTGAGTAGTAGTAAAGAAACTTCACGAAAGAGGTGAATGGATGATTGGCAAGAGATTAATGGACAGAAAGGTCCTGGCGGGGTCGATCCTAGGGGCTACACTCTGCGTGGTGATAATTAGCGGGTGTTCAGTCGACACAAGACACGCAGACGGCCGAGATTCTGACCGCGCCATGGTAAGTCAGGGCGGCCCAGAGCCAGAAAGTGGCGACTCTGAGGGTGAGCATAGCAGTACACGTGAAGGCAACGAATCCAGCGGTGAACACGGACCTGGTGGCGAAGAAGATAGCGGTGCCAATACCCTGGCACTGGATGAGACCTTCGATACAGTTCGCAGCGGCGCCCGGCTGATCCTGAGCTACGACGCTATTAGCAACTCCTTCAAGGGCACCGTGGAGAACACGACCGACGACGTCCTGGACCGAGTTAGGATCGAAGTGCACCTCTCGAACGGAACTGAGCTCGGTCCAACGACTCCGACGGATATGGCTCCAGGCGAGGTGGCAGCGATCAACTTACCTGCGACTCAGGCATCGTTCACCGGATGGACAGCACATGCTGAGGTAGGCGGCGGAGGTGAGTCGGGCAGCGAAGGCGGCGGTGAGTCGGGCGGCGCAGAGAGCGGGGAAGCCGCCATGTCGAGCCCCATCACCCCTCTCGGACAGCCTTGGAACGGTGTACTAGGAGGGCTAGCCGTTTCCGCGCGGTACGATGCAGCAACCCAGTCTATCCACACAACGGTACAAAACACGCTCTCACAGACGCTATGCTACGTACAGGCCGAACCTCACCTGAAGTCGGGGACGCAGACGGTCGGAGAGCTTGGTCCCGACGAGCTGGGAGACCTAGCCCCCGGACAGGAGGCAACGTCGAGCCTGTCGGTCGCCAGTGAGCCGGGACTCGCGGGAGTCTCCTACGACGGATACGTCATTCACTTGGAAGTGTTCGACTGCGCCGGCCCCGGCCCTGTGCCCCACACAGGCGGAGAGGGTACTGAAGGCGGCAGCGGCGAAAGCGGCAGCGAGTCCGGTGGGGGCGGCGAAGAGGGCAGCGGCGCCACCCTGGCACTGGATGAGACCTTCGATACAGTTCGCAGCGGCACCCGGCTGATCCTGAGCTACGACGCTACTGGCAACTCCTTCAAGGGCACCGTGGAGAACACAACCGACGACGTCCTGGACCGAGTTAGGATCGAAGTGCACCTCTCGAACGGAACTGAGCTCGGACCGACGACTCCGACGGATATGACTCCAGGCGAGGTGGCAGCGATCAACTTACCTGCGACGCAGGCATCGTTCACCGGATGGACAGCACATGCTGAGGTAGGCGGCGGAGGTGATGGGAACGAGTCGGGTGATGAGCACGGTGGCGACCGGAAGTCTGGCGGCGAACATGGCAACGGCGGCGAGCGTCGGAGTGGCGGCTAGAGGCAAGAGGACTCGCGATGAGCGGCACGATACTGATAATCGAAGACGATACGAGGATCGCGAACTGGGTCAAGGTGTACTTCGAGCGCGCAGGATTCACTGCCGAAGTTGCTCATGATGGTGAGTCCGGTCTGGCCCTGGCCCGCAATCTGACTCCAGACCTGATAATCCTCGATCTCATGCTTCCCCGTCTCGACGGCGTGGAACTGTGCAGAATCCTGCGTCGAGAGTCAGACGTTCCGATAATCATGCTGACGGCTAGAGAGGCCCACGCCGAGCGGATCATCGGGCTGGACAGCGGAGCCGACGACTACATCGTCAAGCCCTTCGATCCAGAGGAGGTTATCGCGCGCGCCGAGGCCCTGCTTCGTCGCGTCAAGGGCAGAGTCCAGCAGGTCCTGACACGCGGCAACATCACACTGAATGAGACCACACGGAGCGTGACAGTCAATAGAGACCCTGTAGTCCTGAGCCAGGCGCAAATCGATCTGCTGTCAACGTTTATGCGTCATCCTAACCAGGTGCTCACCCGTGATCAGCTAATCTCGCTGACCTTCAACCACGAATTTCATGGGTTCGACCGCGCCATCGACAGCCAGATCGCTCGCCTGCGAAAACAGATCAGCAGAGACGGCAGACAACCCATTCAGACTGTCTACGGTGCTGGCTACAAGTTCGTGGTGGAGGACCTATGATGTCGCTGCGCTGGCGAATCATGGGTTCGATCGCCTTTGTCATCGTCCTTACCGTCTTGATAAGCGTCGGGGTGGGCTACTACGCGACGCAGTCCCGTCTGGGTGTGTTCGTGGACGAGATAGGTGATGATGAGGCGAGCCGGTTGGCCCAGAATCTGAGTCGTGAGTATACCGCTGCCGGCGGATGGGAAACCGTGGACAGGCCGCTGTCCGAGGCCGGATACATCTACGATGGAGTTCCGCAGAGGGAACGGCATGAAGAAGGTGAGGGGGAGTCCTTCGAGCTCTTCCACAAAGATCAGGTACGAGTCGTCATCGCTGGCGTCAATGGACGGGTGGTGAAGGACAACCTTTCCGAGTTGCTACCCGGGACCACCGCACCCGACCTGGATGGGCATCACGAGACGGTGTTCGACTTAACTACGAACCAGCCCGTAGGGCACGTCTATGTGGATGTGGACAACGAGTTCCTAACTGCCGAGTCGCATGGGTTTCTGAACGCGCTCCTGTACATCACCTTAATCGGAGGAGCGCTGACGGTTGGCGCTGCCATACTTCTGGCCGCCTGGTTGTCCAAACGGATCACGGCGCCGGCGACGGCCTTGACGGAGGCAGCCCAGGCAATTGCGCAAGGAGACACTGCCCTGCTGCCAGTCACATCCTCTGATGAGCTGGGTCGGATGAGTGCGGCTTTCAATCGGATGACCTCCACCCTGGAGACTCAGCGCGAGCTCCGCAGACGGCTGATAAACGATGTATCTCATGAGCTGAATACACCACTGAGCGTCATACAGCTGGAGGCAAAAGGACTGCGCGACGGACTTCAGACTCCGGAGAGCGCCTACGATCATATCATCGAGGAAGTGAACAGACTGCGCGGTCTCGTGACTGATCTGGACTGGCTTGCGGAGACTGACCATGGAGAGTTGAGGCTCACGCTCGAGGCTACTTCGATACGCGAGCTGCTCGCCGCAGAGGTGATTCGCTGGCAGCCACAATCTCAGACCCGACAGGTCGAATTGTCGCTGCAGGCATCCGCTGACCTGCCGGACATGGACCTCGACCGGGTGCGCATGAGCCAGGCGTTGGGAAACATCCTGAGCAACGCCATTCATTGCACCGAAGCCGGAGGGAGTATCGTGCTCAGGGCGGGGTTGGAGGGCGACGAGACGTTGGCTATCTCGGTCACCGATGACGGGATCGGCATCGACGCTGCAGACCTTCCCCACATCTTCGACCGCTTCTATCGGACTGACCAGTCTCGCAGTCGTGGGATAGGCGGCACAGGTCTGGGACTGGCCATCACGCGAGCTATAGTCGAGGCACATGGGGGTACGATTGCCATGACAAGTGATGGGTCCGGACAGGGTGTCACCGTGATAATTCGCCTGCCCCTGAACAAGTGAAGATCGTCCTCATTGGCCCGAAAGCAACCTGGTATTAATCCCTATAGGGGATCCCCTAACATTCGCAGCACAGTATGTTCCACATCAATCATTCTTGTCGGCGCGATGGACGAGACGATGTCACCGGATGCATCCCCACACCCCATACGTCGAATCTGACCATTGAAAGTTCCCAGGGCTAATGGAGGACGTTGCTCGATGTGGCGAATACCGCTGATGCCAATTGGGAATAGCACGCGTCATGTACATACATAAGTCGCGATTATCTCATATAGGATCTTCGGTAAACGTAACTCAATCTGACACTGTTACTTTTCCGAAATGTTCTTATATTATGCCAATATGATACCTTGAACCGGTCAAGGTCGCCGAATCTATAATCTAACTTGACCTGGCCACCCCGTCGCTGAGTTCCGATTCTCCGGCGAGTTCTCCAGATCACTGCATGCAGAAGCGTGTGGAACAGGGGGGATTCCAATTCGTTGGATTTCTGTTCCGCCCGCACCGACCTTCGGGTCAACGAGGTTGTGGCCCTCACAGGCCATGACTAACTGAACTTTGATCAAGCCGCGCCCTGGTATAGGTGCGCCTGCTAAACGGCCGCGTCAGAGGCTCTCTGCTTCTCCGGCGTGCCGTCGAGGGCGCTCACCGTCATCTAGGGCAACCTTCAAGAGGAGTTACGGAAATGGTGATCTCGTTAGCGCCATCAACCGATTTCAAGCCACAAACTCAGCACAGCGCATGCCCGCGCTGTGAGGGGCCTCTGGTCTCCAACTACTACGAACCCCAGTGTCTCCAGTGTGGGTACGTCGACTACAGCTACACCCCACCTACGAAGATAGGCAACAAGAACCTGTTGAGTGCCGGTACGCGCTTCGTCTTCCGGTACATGGGTGAAGCCCCCAATCTGACGGAGACACTTGCGCACGTCCAGCTGCGTCGGCTGCGCAACAGAATTGTCTTCGGAGTGACCTGCCCGTTCTGTGACGTCGACGTGGAGATGGAGCAGTCTTCCCTGAGTGGGAAGCGCAAGGAGATCCGAGAGGAAAGATACCGCTGTCCGGACGGTCACCGGGTATCACTGATTCCGCGCAAGGACGGCAGCATGGGCTGGAAGTAGCAGCCACGGCCACCGTCGGACACACCGGGAACTAGTAGAAAGAAACGCAGGCGTCGGTTACAGCTTGGAGTACGGATTCCTGGCTGAACCGGCGCTTGTACTCGTCTGAGATCTCGTCGATGAGCCGCACGCTGTCGTCGTCGGGAGACGCCAGGATCACGAGTATCTTGGAACGCTCCTTCTGGACCAGCCCTTCTGACCCGCGCCACTGCCCGCGGGCGTCGAGCACAGTCAGGCCATCTGGGAACCGGGGCGTCACCGTGTCTTCGAGGAAGGCTTCCCACGCCGCGTCGTCCACTACCTCGACCGAATCGCTGCTGCGTCCCATGAAGAGCTCGTACCGCACGAACCGGTCGCTGCCATCGGGACATGCTGGTGCATCGACATCGGCGCACGCGACTGCCATCATCACGGCAAACGCCAAGCAGACCAACATCACCGTACGCATCAAAATCTCCCTCGCGCTGACGGAGTTCTACGAAAGACACTTTAGGGACCGAGACTTCCGGATAAGTTTCGTCAATCTAGCCCGTGAGCCGTTATCTGCCGACCATTCAGCGGTTGAATCGGACGGCTGTTAGTTGCACCGCCTGTCAGCGCAGCAAGCTGCGTCACCTGCTTATCTGACACCTCTAGGACTTCCGACATCACCTGCCAGCGGACCCCTTCCGTGTACGGAGGTGTTGTCAGAGAGCCTGCGTAGGAGTAGTAACCACGATCTGAGGGCAACCAATCTGATGCCTCCAGGCCAGAGTCCGGCTTGGCTGTGTCGCCCTGACTGGGAGCAGAGTCGATCATCGCTTGAATAGCCGGATTCGATTGCCCGACCCGAAACAGTATGCCGACCACCGCGATCTCACCCGACTCCTGCCTGTGTACCAGGTGCATCTCCAGCGCGAATCGCTCACCGTCAATCGTGTGCTCACTGGGATTGTGGGCATGAGCCTCGACAAGTTGGTATGTGCTCCCGTCCAGCTGTATGCCGCCGCCATCCTCGTAGTTGACCTTGACGAACTCGCCTGTGTTGCTGAGGTTTTCGGCACGTCCGCCGTACGCAAACGACAGGGTTGGCTCGCCGCCGATGGCGTATCCGGCAATGTCTATCGGTGACTGCTGATCCATCGGTCGTTCGCCGTCACATGCTGCCATCAATGCCATGCCAATCAATAAGACACCCAAACACTCCCGGAGATTCAGTTTAGGTTGCCTGTGTCTCATCTAAACCCATGACATAGACTGAGGCTATGAGTGCTTTGCCAAGTGAGGGTGGACGTCAACGAGAACCTATGTGTCTATATGCTTCCGATAATTCTGAGATAGATACTGAAAGAACAGCAGGACTTGGTCAATATATGTGTGAAATATCATAGCGGAAGCGTCTGGCCCGCCTCTCTGATGCGCTGGCGCCGCTGGTTCACGTCAGGCATCACGCTGGCCACCAATCCCCAGTAGTCTGCCGAGTGGTTGAGATGGGTCAGATGAGCCAGCTCGTGTACGACTACGTACTCGATAAGAGACGGCGCCAGCATCATGACCCGCCAGTTGAACCGCAGCGTGCCGTCGGCAGCGCAGCTTCCCCAGCGTCGCTTCTGGTCTCCGATCAGTATCCGGGACTTGATCCCCTTACCCAGCCTGCCCCACCAGCGGTCCACGTGCTCAGACAGTCGCGCCATCGCACGTGCCCGGTACCACTCAGCGATGCCGCGACGAATCGCTTCGTTATGATCATCGCCGTCCAATTCACGGGGTACAGAGACCAGGAATCGCCAGTGATCGAACCGCACGACAGTCGCACGAACCTCGGCAGGCTCCACGACGAGCGAGACATTGCGGCCCATGTACGGAAGCGTCTCACCGCTGACGAATCGCCTGGCAGGAGCGACGTCCTGTTCTTCGGCCATGCGCTTAAGAATCCAGGGCGCGCGCTTGAGTACGATGTCCCGCACCTCGTCGCCCGACATTTTCCAAGGCACGGCTACCCGAACGCCACCTCCGTTCAGGGAAATCTCAACGGTCTTCCTGCGTCGCCTGCTTCTGCGGACCTCGTACTCGATAGTAGTGTCGCCGAATTGGACGCGGCTGCTATTAGTCACTTCCGGTCCCTATCAATGGAGTCGAGAAGCTGCCTGAGCTTAGGCAGGATCTCTGGGATTGCATCCTGGATTATCGACCAGATTACGCTATCGCTGATGTGCAGGTAGCCGTGGGCCAACCGGTTGCGGACTCCTATGATGTCACGCCATGGAATATCGGCGTTAGAGTTACGAACGGTCTCAGGAATGTGCGTCGCAGCTTCGCCGATGAGTTCGATATTACGAAGCGTAGCATCGTAGGTACGGGCATCGTCAGTGAACCCATCCTGCTCCAGACCATCCGTGTAAGACAACGCTCTTTCACCAAATTCGAGCATGTCCTGGATATAGAAGTGCCACTCGCGGCCCTCGTGTTCAGAGTCACACATCTATAGCGTCCCTCTCCACGAAGGGTCGTACTTCTATACGTACTTCCTCTCTAGTAGCTAGGTCCACCGATCGGCCAATCAGGTCCTCCAAATAGAACTGAGCACCAAAGTACTGGCGCCAGTCAGGTGGAGCGTCGAACTCCACAAGCACGTCAATGTCGCTTGTCTCGCTGGCCTGGTCTCGTGCGAATGAACCATAGAGCGAGAGTTTGGTTACGCCGAAGCGTTGCTCGAGCGTCGGCTTGTGAGTTCGCAGCAGGTGCAGGACTTCGGCTCTGTCCATGGGGTTCACTTCATTCGCCGCATCAACTGCAGTGACTACCTGCCTCTAATTTCCTCGATGTAGTCGTCGACGCTTACACCTTCACCCAGGGCGTTTCTGCCCAGGATACCGCTGATGCGGTCCACCGGGTGTTCCGCTGTTGACCGCTTCTGAATGAGAAGACCGTGATCGGTCGGCGTGATCTCGACCTCGACGTCGGGTGTCATGCTGTAGCGCTCTCTGAGGTGCTTGGGGATAGTTATCTGTCCTCGTTCGGATACTCGCATTATTGCTCCTGTACGCATTGAGCAGGTATAGAGTCAAAAATCATACTGCGTGTGGTCTAGTGAGACCTTTCACTCGCTGACTGCGGCCCGTACTGTCCAGTGAAAGCCAAAAGGTGCCAACTCACATCGGGGCGGCCGAAGACTGACCCTACATTTGCCACTGCGACAGTCGCGACACCTTGAGTCTTCGCATGAGGTGATTTGCGAGGACAATCATTTCGAGAGCGGAATCTGGTTTATCATCTAAGTCATGCTCATGGACGTGAGGATTTCTAATGCCGATCATCGCTCCTACGTAAATGTCCATATATCCTTGCTGCTCGTCCCTGTCTGACTGGGACTGGAAATCGTTAAGCATTAGGACAGGGCTTTTTGCGCTGAATACTTCCCGCATCAGCGATGCCCCGTCCTTTTCTTTGAACTTTGACTTCTGTTTGACCATGTTATTGACGTAAACAAATGCTTTTTCAACTGCAATCGCGTAGTGGCCATTGGCAAAGAGTCGCCTAGTGACTCCACGTATGCCCGGGTCAGTGATCAGTTCGTCATAAACTTCTAGCTTCTCACTGACGTAACACTCGGAATGGTCACTACCGGGTTCAAGGTCGACGATGATTGTGGATGGGACTGCGTCAGTTCGCTCCAACCGCCTCCCAGTTGCGAATTCGGTCGATGCTGGGCGGTGCACTGGTCGCCTTGATCCGCGCAGGATTCTGGGCGGGAAAAGCAATGTTGAAGTAGCTGCAACCTTACTTTGAACATCCAACGCATTTACATACGGGGTAAGAGAGGTCGCAACTGCCCGATTGAGCCTGTCCAAGGTCCCTAGTTGAGGAGCGAGAGACGTCGTAGCCGCCCGATTGAGCCTGTCCAAGGTCTCCAATTGAGGGGCGAGAGACATCGTAGCTGCCCGATTGAGCCTGTCCAAGGTCCCTAATTGAGGAGCGAGAGACGTCGTAGCCGCCCAATTGAGCCTGTCCAAGGTCTCCAATTGAGGGGCGAGAGACATCGTAGCTGCCCGATTGAGCCTGTCCAAGGCCTCTACATGTGGGGCAAGGGACGTCGTAACCGGATGATTAAAGGAATCCAGTGCCTTGGCACGTGATGCGAGCGCGGCCATCAATGAGACGAGTGTAGCCAATTTAAGTTCACTCCTTGGCAATCCATGTACCGGCCGCCATACTCGCGATGCGACGTAGGCAAGCCCCAGTCGGTTTCTGTCCCATCTGTATTCATTACCACGATGTTGATGTCACACGTTATAACGTCTTGGACTTACCATTAAGAGGCAGCTGTTTTCGCATGGCCTAGTAAGCTTTCACTGTTTTGGTCATCTACGCTAGCTGCACCGGGCTACGGATAGACTCGCCTCTTTCAGAGAGGCATGCCCTTCAAACAAACAACCTGTATTGGTGTTTAATTAAGTGATTCAGAGCGACACAGTCATCTATGTCAGGAAGAGCCTAAGGGACTCTCCAGCCGCAACCAATCTCTTCAGAAATCTTAGCACATTTGACCGATTATTCGCAGGCTCAATGGCACAATGAAACGGGCAGGCGGCAGACAGCAGACGCCTCTAAATTTCAGCGCTCAACCCGTCTAGGGGTCTTTACCAGTTGGGAATTCGACGATCAGCGGTTGCGGTTACGAAGTGGTAACCATCCAAGGCCGGGACGACGATAGTAATCAGAGGAGTCGCCATACACAAGGGGAAGAAGCTCCGATTGCGCTGCCGCTACACCTTAATCCTTGTTACCAATTTCAAATGCCGTTCGACATGGCGTAACACTCTTCATTGAATGACTGCCAATGGGTCATGCACAATCTACCAGCCCATGGCGTAGCCTATGTTGTTCTTGGCGGAGGCGGCGCCGGCTATGGTGCCGGTGTCTGAGTGGTAGCGGATTCCCAGGACCTTGCCGTTGGCCCAGTCGCCGGTCATCTCGATGTCGTGGCCGCGCTTTCGCAGCTCGTCGAGCGTCTTGCCGGACATGCGCGACTCCACAACCACGCGTCCTGGGAACGAATGACGCGGGTAGAACGACGACGGGAAGTGGGTGGTGTGGACGGTCGGGGCGTCGAGCGCCTCCTGTAGGTCCATCCCGAACTCGACGTGGTTGAGGAAGAACTGGATCGTCCACTGCTCCTGCGAGTCTCCGCCCGGGGTGCCGAACGCCATGAACGGCCCTCCGTCCTTTGTCGCAATCGTCGGAGTGAGCGTGGCGCGTGGGCGCTTGCGCGGCTCCAGCGCATTGGGGCGCTCGGAGTTCAGGTAGAACATCTGGCCACGAGTGCCCATGGGGAAGCCCAGGCCCTTAATAATCGGAGACGAGCCGAGCCAGCCGCCGCTCGGAGTTGAGGCAACCATGTTGCCCTCGGCGTCCATCGCGTCCAGGTGAGTCGTGTCGCCGATGTGCGCGTGGCCGAATCCGAGGTCTTTGATCTCTCTCGCGGCGACACCCAAGGCGCGCCGGTTATCGTCGACTACGCCAATTGACGTGTACTCGGGTACACCGCCGCCGAGGTCACCAGGGCGCAGCTCAAGAGAGGCGACCTCGCCTATCTGGCCAGCCCTCATGTTGCCGTACTCGCCTGACAGCAGAAGGTCGAACGGGACGTCGTCCATCTTGGGGTCGCCATAGTACGCTTCGCGGTCGGCGAAGGCCATCTTGGCCGACTCCACCCACGAGTGCAGGTACTCCGGCGAGTTGTGGCCGTAGCCCTTGATGTCGAGCTCACGCAGGATCGATAGCTGCTGCAGGAAGACCGGGCCCTGCGTCCACGACGAGCACTTGTGCACGTCGAGTCCCTTGTATTCCAGGGACAGCGGCTCCTCGACGTCGGCGTGCCACTCGGCCATGTCCTCGTACGAGAGCAGACCCTTGTGCTCCTCGCCGCTGGCGTCTTCGACAGGGTTGTCTTCCATGAACCGGATGATCTTCTCGGCGATCTCGCCTTTGTAGAATGCGTCGCGGGCGGCCTCGATGCCAGCCACCCTTCCGCGACCCTTCGCCTCGTCCTCGGCCCGGCACATGATCCTGAGCATCGCGCCGAAGTCAGGGTTGCGCTGTATCTCGCCTACGTTGCGCGCTTTTCCGTTGTTCAGGTATATCTCGCCCGTTGTCGGGTAGAGATTGTTGAACTTGTCCTCGCTCAGGCCGATGCGGTTGCTCATGGTCGCGTACACCGGGAAGCCGTGTTCGGCGAACTCGATGGTTGGCTGGAGAATCTCCGAGAAGCTCATCGTGCCAAACCTAGCCACGGCGGTCGCCCAGGTGTCGACTGGAGCCGGGACAGTGGCGGGAAGGTAGCCGTCGCCGGGAATGAGGTCGATCCCGTTCTCGCGGCACCAGTCGAGCGTGAACGCCTTGGGAGACCATCCCATGCCTGAGATCGCGTAGGTCTTGCCCTCCCTGGCTGAGTAGACCAGCGTGGGAACCTCGCCTCCAATGCCACAGCTCTGCGGCTCAAGGAGAGTTTCGCAGATGCCCATTGCGGCAGCGGCGTCGATGGCATTGCCGCCGTTCATCAGCATCCTCAGTCCGGCCGATGCGACGAGATAGTGGCCCGCCGTCACCACGCCGCGCGTTCCCATGATTACGGGCCTAGTTGTGAAAGTAGCCATGTTAAGGTCTCCTCCTGATTCGGCCCGTCTCGAGTGGGCACGATGGTTGAGCCAATCGTATACGTTAGAGTGGGGTTTCGCTATACGGCTCCGCCTACATGGCAGGGCAATCACATTGTGGTCGGAATCAGACTAATCACCCTCACCCTCGTATCGAGTACAGGGCAGACTGCAACCCTCTCCCCCGGCCTTCGCCGGGGGAGGCTCAGAGGGAGATGGGGTCAGAGGGGGTAGTTGCCGTACAGGGGAGGAGCCCGGCCGTCGAAGTAGTAGGGGCTGTTTCGGTCGTCCTCAGGGTAGTAGACGGGTCCGTCGTGCAGCTTGCACCTTGGGTGTCCGCACTTTACCAGCCTGAATGACGTCGGGATGTTGGGAGTGGGGGACCAACGCTTGTGTTCCTCGCGGGTGGGCGGAGGACCGGGGTCGGGAGGTGCTTCAGGCTCTGACTCGGCCTTGGCTTGAGCTTCTGCTCTGGCTTTGGCCTGCTGGGCCTCGCGTTCGGCCTCCTCCCTTGCTCTGCGTTCACGGTCCTCCGCGATCTGCTTTCGACGTTCGATCCGCATGTTCAGCTTTGCGCTGAACCTGGCGGATGTTTCCTTTATGGTCGCCTGGTACTCCTCGGGATCGATGGAGTTCTTCCACTCCTCGAACCACTTCTAGGAGTTCTCCCATGCCTCGTCGAGTGCCGAGAAGTCCGGGACGTGGGGAGGGTTGTCGGGGTCTGGCTCAGGTGCGGGTTGTTCGGCGCTAATCCTCTCCGCCTCCTCGATGATGGGTTCTATCTCTTCCCAGATCTTGGCCCAGTCTTCCTGTTCTTCTTCTTCGGGGTCGGGTTGGTGTTCGTGGGCATCAGTATTCGAGGTGTGAGTGGGAGTTGGCTGGTGGTCGTGGGTTTCACCCTCACCCCAGCCCTCTCCCTGAGGGAGAGGGGGTTTGTTTGGGAATGAGGAGTGAGAGCCTCCCAATCCTGCCTCCTCTGGGTTCCGGCCTACGCCGGAACGACGGGGGGAAGGCGATGTAAGTGCGGCTTCTTCTCTTGCGTGTTTGCCGAAGCCTCGGCTTAGGAGCTCTCTGGCTGCGGCCATGCTGTGGTGGGGGCCGAAGGCTTTGAGGTCTCCCTGCATGACGTTGATCAGGAAGCGGACGACGGAGGCTCCGTCGTCGGTGGACTCTTTGACCTTCTTTGCGAGGGTGATGTCGAAGGTCGACCCGGTCGAGGAACCGGAGCCGGGCCTTGGTTCAGGCGGCTCCGGTGGGTTATCGATGATGAAGCCGATGGCGTCGTCGCGTTCGGCCACAGTGGACTTGCAGGAGCAGCCGTACGTGGTGAGCAGCCTGGCTGCGCCGAGTCTGTGGCACATCTTGAAGCCGTCGCGTTCGTTCCCGTTTCGAGAACGGGGCAGGTCCGTCATGACTTCTACGAGGAAGTCGATGACGGTGTCGCCGTTGTCGGTCTTGGCCTGGATTCTGTGGGCGAGGTTCATGGGCCTGTTGGCAGTCTGCTATTAGTATATATGTTCTATTAGAGATAGTAGCTGGTGGTGGGAGCTGCGTCAAGGGGAGTTGGCTCGCCGGCGTTTTCACCCTCACCCCCGTATCAAGTACGGGGCAAGCTCTTAGGGAGAGGGGGTATGTTGATTGAGGTTCAAGTCTGGAAGTTATATCTACCTGCCCCTGTCAGCCCTGAGGGAGAGGGGATTTCCGATCCCGCAGGGTAGCGCCTACCAAACTGGCACAGGCTCAACTCAAATATTTGAGTTGTTCTGTATCAAGTTCATTGCTATCATAAATACATAGTAATCTACACCATCGGGCCGGTCGGCCTGGCGGCGTGAAGTCAGAGGTACGGAACATGGTACTACGTCCAGATAATTTCACGGAGCAGGCGCAGGACGTGCTGCGCGAGTCGCAAGAGATCGTGCGCCGGTATCGCCACTCGCAATGGGACGCGGAGCACATCCTTACGGCGCTGCTCGAGCAGAAGGAAGGGGTCACGCTCGACCTTCTCGCAGAGCTCGGAGCGCCAACGGACGCGATCCGCGCGAGCCTGCACAGCGTAATGGACGGCGTGCCCAGATCGGCGCAGGCGGTGACGCAGATATTTATGACTCCCCGGGCGGAGGCAGCACTGAGTCGCGCGAAAGCCGAGGCGGACCGTCTCGGAGACGACTTCATAAGTGCTGAACACCTTCTCGTCGCGCTCACCCATGAGCAGAAGGGTCCGGTCTCCGCAATCCTCAAGCAGTACGGCGTGGACACTGAGAGGGTGTACAAGGCGCTCCACAAGGTCCGGGGCAGTCACCGCGTCACGGACCAGAGGGCCGAGAGCCGCTACCGCTCTCTCGACAGGTTCAGCATAGACCTGACACAGTTGGCATCGGACGGCAGACTCGACCCGGTAATTGGCCGAGAGGCAGAGGTCGCCCGCGTGATGCAGACGCTCATCCGTCGCACCAAGAACAACCCCGTGCTGATCGGAGGGGCGGGCGTGGGAAAGACGGCAATCGCCGAGGGACTCGCGCAGTGCATCGTCTCAGGCAACGCGCCCGAGGAGCTGAGGGACAGGCGCGTGCTCGCGCTCGACATTGGAGCGCTGGTTGCCGGCTCCAAGTTCAGAGGCGAGTTCGAGGAGCGCCTCAAGGCCGTAATGGACGAGATCCGAGAGGCCGAAGGCGAGATCATACTGTTCATCGACGAGCTGCACACTGTCGTAGGAGCAGGCGCGGGCGAAGGCTCGATCGACGCCTCCAACATGATGAAGCCAGCGCTCTCCCGCGGTGAACTGCAGGCCGTTGGCGCGACGACCGAGGACGAGTACCGCCGGTACATCGAGCGGGACGCCGCGCTTGAGCGTCGCTTCCAGCCGGTGCTCGTCGAGGAGCCGGACCCCGAGATCGCGATAGAGATGCTTAAGGGGCTGCGTCCCAGATACGAGGCACACCACAAGGTAAAGGTGGAAGACGAGGCCATCGAGGCCGCAGTCAGGCTCAGTCAGCGGTACATCTCTGACAGGCTGCTACCGGACAAGGCCGTGGACCTGATCGACGAGGCGGCGGCCAAGCTGCGCATCGACTCGCAGTCTAAGCCATCCGACATCGTCGAGCTGGAGGCCCGCATCCAGAGGCTGGAGCACGAGGAGCTGGCGGCGTCCCAGCGTGCCGACTACGAGCAGGCCGCATTTCACAAGTCAGAGAAGCTGCGGCTACAGGATGAGTACCAGGCCCGGGACGCCGACGTCACGGACCAAGACCACGAAATGGTAGTGACCGCAGAGCAGGTCGGCGCGCTCATAGCGACCTGGACAGGCATTCCCGTGGACCGGCTGCTGGAGACCGAGGCCGAAAAGCTGCTCCACATGGAGGAGCGGATTCACCATCGGGTCATCGGGCAGGACTCGGCTATCACGGCAGTGTCGGACGCGATTCGCAGGGCAAGGGCCGGGCTGAAGGACCCGAAGCGGCCGATCGGCAGCTTCATTTTCCTCGGGCCGACGGGTGTGGGCAAGACAGAGCTCGCCCGCGCACTGTCCGAGTTCCTGTTCGACGACGAACAGAACATGGTTCGCGTCGATATGTCCGAGTACATGGAGAAGCACACAGTGTCCAGGCTGATCGGCGCACCTCCGGGATACGTGGGCTTCGACCAGGGAGGACAGCTGACCGAGGCCGTGCGGAGACGCCCGTTCAGGGTGATCCTGTTCGACGAGATCGAGAAGGCACATCCGGACGTATTCAACATACTGCTGCAGATACTGGAAGACGGCAGGTTGACGGACGGACAGGGTCATACTGTGGACTTCCGCAATACGCTGGTCATCATGACGAGCAACCTTGGGACGGGCGTAGAGACTCGGGAGGCGGTGGGATTCCTGAGGGACCCAAGCAGGGAGGACGACTCCGCGAAGCGCAGGGCGACTATAGACGAGGCGCTGAAGCGAGTGTTCAGGCCGGAGTTCCTGAACCGCATCGACGAGACGATCGTGTTCGACCAGCTAACGGAAGAAGAGACCCGGCAAATCGTCGACATAATCGTCGCCGAGGTATCTGCACGGCTGGCCGAGCACGGCGTGTCCATCGACCTGACCGACGCCGCTCGCGACTGGCTTGCCAGCGAGGGATTCGACAGGGTCTACGGCGCCCGTCCGCTGAGGCGCGTGGTGCAGAGGTCCATCGAGAACCCGCTGTCCAGGCTCATTCTCGGAGGCGAGCTCGTGGTAGGGGACCACATAATCGCGGACATCGCCGATGTGGGTGGGCTGTCGTTTGAGAAGGTGGATGTGGCGGAGCAGGTGCTGGCGGCGGTGTAGGGCAGCTGGGGCAAGTCGGCATCTACAAGCTCGGGGGAGCTGTATTCAGAAAATAACCTTGACAAATTCACCCCGAAGGTTATCATATATCTACAATACTCCCTGATGTCCGTCGTTGCTGGCGCACGTCAGGTTTTTATTCTTGCAAATGGGGTGTCCAGAAACCACTGGCATCCCATTTGTCGTTCTGAGAGGTGAATGTGCCAGGTCGCGTTGCGATATTTATCGACGGTGCCTATCTGGAATACATTCTCAGAGAAGAGTTCAGCAGCCCTCGCATCGACTTCTAAGCCTTGTCGGAAGAACTTGCAGGTGAATCCGACATTCTCAGGAGCTATTATTATCACTGCCCCGCTTACTAGGGCGACCCACCAACAGAGGATGAGCGTCGGCGATACTCTAACCAGCGTCGATTCTTCGGAGCCTTGGAACAGCTTCCCAGATATTCAGTCAGGCTGGGAAGGCTGGCTCGCCGCGGTCCTGACGAAAACGGAAAGTACAGATTCGAGCAGAAAAGAGTCGACATCCTGCTTGGAGTTGACATGGTTCTGCTTGCGGCCAAGCAAAGTATTCAAGAAGCCGTCCTCGTTGCAGGAGATAGCGACTTCATACCTGCGGTCTCGGTAGCCAAGTCTGAGGGTGTCTTGGTACGTCTTTTCCACGGTCAAAACCCGCACTCAGACCTGTGGCGAGAAGCGGATGAAAGAGTCCCCATCACACAGCAACCAATCGACTCGGTTCTACTCATTCAGTAGTGCCCTCACTATCTTCCGCATCGGTAGGCTCGATTCCTCCACCTTGACCACTCTCTGGTTCGTTGCTACCAAGTACCTCAATCAATCGAGCTAGGTGATCCGAAATACCTTGGCTCAGATATTCCAGGACTGGAAAGTCAGATGTGTACAAATAGTTGACTACCGGATGCAGCAATTCTGAAAGCACACTCAGACGTTCATCAGGCAGAAACACGTCATGGAACAGTTCTCCAGCCTCACGCCGATCAATTACAAAACTATGTGACGGATACCCGGTAGTTAATCTGGCAAGTGCACCTTCTTTGACATTGCTGCTACTAACTCGCTGACCATATTCCAACGCTACTTGGTAATTGATTAGCGGAGGCGTAGAGGTGGGGAAGAGGTTCAGGTGGAGCGGGCGTGGACAGGCGCGCCGCTGAACACACCGCACAGACCATCCACCAGCGGCTGATCGCCACCGTTGCGGGCCAGCGTCCTGATTACACTGGTGAACGCACTGAACGCATCCGCACCATTTTCGTTCTTCGAGCAGTGCGACACCTTGCGCGCTATCACCGCCCCGCGCAGCGCTCGATCTGCCCGGTTGTTGGTCGGCTCTATGCCTGGATCATCCAGAAACCGCAGCAGGTTGCCACGGTCATCGTGCCAGCCAAGCTCGTTCTGAAGCCTCCCGTTGTCACGATCAGGCATCGGGCGGTCTCGCAGATGATAGCTCACCTCTCGTCTCAACCGCTCCGTCTCCGCAACATAGTCCGACGCCTCTCCCCGACGATATGACTGCCTCAGTTCCATCGCCTCTCTGAGCAGGCCGCTCAGACGCTTGCCAAAGCCATGCCCTCGACTCCGATCGGGGGTGCGTCCTCTACCCACCTTGGTCTCGACCACCTCACTGATCGAGCGCAGCACGTGTGCCAGACATTTCTGCTGTTTCACACCCGACAGAGCCTGAGCATCGTAGCTCCGGCCCCGATCCGTCACCATCACTCCTCCATAGTCCGACGGCACCACCTCTCTCACCTCTTCGTTGCGGTGACGAGCACGCACCTGGTACACCGTGGCTTCATCGGTCTCGAACGCCATCAGGAAGGCGCCCTCACCGCCCACTCGCCACCCAGTGTCGTCGGTGTGGACGACCCGACTCTCACACACCGAATCCCGCAGCCTCCGGTACGCATCTCCCACAGCGCCCTGGGCTCGGCGCAGTGAGTCCTGGGTGATCGCACCCTGGCTCAGCTCCACTCCGGTCAGCGCCCTCAGCACAGACGGCACCCTACGAACCGGTATGCCCACTCCGTAGTGCAGTACATGCGCCGCAGCCATCACTCTTCTACCCATACGGTGCGCACTCGCCCCGTACTGGTCCGCACCAACCTCGGCGTGGCGTCCTCGTACCCGTCTGCCGCAGCCACGACACCGACACACCTGCACCCGGTATTCTGTCACCTGCGGTCTGGGCATCTCGGGAATGTCGGTCACGTAGACAACATCCACTCCCTCCTGCTCGAGCACTCCTCCACATCCGGGACAGTTGTCGTCGGCCACCGACACATCCACTGGCGGCTCGGTGACCTCATCTGGAGACGGCGGCTTGCGGTAGCTGAAGTTCCCCATGCCCGGCTTTCGGCCGGGACGTTTGGGTCTGTCGGTTCGCCCACCCTTGGAGAACGGGGCTGCCTGGCGCTTTCCCGCTCGCTTGGCCTCGGCGAGTTCCTTACGCAACTCTTTGATCGTCGCCGTCAGACGCGCAACCTGATCTTGCTGTCGGCTGACCAAGGCGATCAGCTCCCCGTGTTGACAGGAAGGGAGGTCTTTATCGATGCACATAGCCAGAGTATAAAAACCTGACCTGCCTATCGCAATCCCACCTCCGACCCCGCTAATCAATTACGAAATTCACTTGGTCGTTACCTTCAACCAGTAGCTGTTTTGTAGCCTCCACATCCACGGGGTCTACCATGATTAGCGAACCTCCATGTCACGACAGATCGCCGTTTGGATCATCTCTGGACGATACATGACGGCTTCGGATTCTCCACCCCTGGTTTTCCCGAGCCTGAAATATCTAAACCCCTTTGATCCGAGGCCCTTGTACGCAGCCCGCAGAAACTCGAAGCTGTGTGTTGTCGCGAATATCTGGGTATCGAATTGCTCAGCGGCAGCGGCAATGGTCTTCCAGATTTCAGATTGCACCGAGTAGTGAAGTCCGTTCTCGACCTCATCCAGTAGAACAACGCCATGGGGGGCGTTCACGATTGCTAGAAGCATGCGAGCCAATCGCGTCATGCCATCCCCCATTACCGGCAACGGAACCAGTTCCGGCAGACCATCAATGTCGGCCCAGATCATTGGTTCTCCACTTGCTGAGTTGTCCACAATACTCCGTAGCCTCGGCTCAATGATTCTCAAGGCTTTGTAGATCAGGTCATCCTGACGCTTCGTCTTCAGTTCTGCCAACTCAACAGCATCTTCACGGGTATCACCTGACCCGGAGAGCAGCATCCTCGCCTTGAGTGAAACCTGATCGTTCGGTCTGGAACCTATTCTCATACCGCTATCAGTAAGATCGATGCGCGAGTCTCGACCTGCCTTACCTCCGTACTTTGGAGTAAGCACAAGTGAGCTGCCTCCAAAGGCCCTGTGGCCTATGTTCTCATCATCCGGTTCGAAGACCACTTCTATCGTTTCAGGTTGAAATACAGAGATATCCAGTGCCAGTTGTCCAGGTGATGTGGCCTGATTTTCGATCTCCCTCGTCCCTTCCAGCATAATCGTCTGACTAATGTCTGCGGCGTAGAAGATCTGTCGCCAAAATGTTTCGACGTTTCGTTCGCGATCGCGTCGTACAGAACGAAACACCACCGGCTGTTCAGGTGTACGGAAGATTTTTGCCTCCATGGTCAACCTGGGATTACCACTTACTGCCAGCAGGAATATCGCCTCAAGAAAGCTGGTCTTTCCGGCGTTATTTCTTCCTCCTATCAGATTTATGCGGTGCAGACCGTCCACTTGCAGATCTTTGAAGACGCGATAATTCCGTATCCTGAGACTCTTGAACATATCAGAATCCTTGATTGCTTATGTTGTCTAGGACTACTCTCACTAAATGAATTGTGGCAGGCAATCGCGAGACCGCCTGCCACAATTTAGATCAAAGCTCACAATGTGACGTGCCGACGCCCCGCCCTACGTAACCTCCAGCGTTGGGTTCCGCAACGAGGCCGCGAACTGCGTTCGGTCCAGCTCGATCACGTCTTTCTGATAGATCTGGACCCTGTACGATTCGTAGTCCGGTATGAACAGCCTGAACTCGCTGTCGATCCTGACCGACCTAGGCCTCCGCAGGTACTTCTCCTGCTCGATGCGTCCCATCTCGCGGAGCCTGTTGGAGACTGCGTTGGTCAACATGTACTGTCGCGCCACCCGAGACAGCGATGCGTCTCCGCGGAAGCTCCACCGGTAGTGCCCCTCCGCGTTGAACATCTGCACCCGATCATTGCCCCAGTCCGCAACGTAGATGTCGCCGTGCGCATCCACCGCGATGCCGGTCGGCCTGTCGAATTCGGCCTCACCCGTCCCTGCCGTGCCCACGACGTTCTTTAGCTCGCCGTCGGCGCTGAACACCTGGAACCGGTTGTTGCCCCAGTCCGCGACGTAGATGTCGCCCAGCTCGTCCACGTGGATACCCCACGGCAGCTCGAACTCACCCGGAGCGCTGCCATGCGACCCAAAACCGCCGAGATACTTCCCGTCCTCGGTGTACTTCTGTACACGGTGATTCTTCGAGTCCACCACGACCAGGTTGCCGTCAGGATCGAACGCGATTCCCGTCGGCCCGTCGAACTCGCCGTCCGCGTCGCCCCTAGTCCCGAACTTGGCGATGAACTCGCCCTCCAGATCGAACTTGGTAATCCGGTGCGTCGCCTCGTCGCTCACGAACAGGTGTCCCCGGCCATCTGAGATCATGTGGACCGGCCACACCATTTGGCCGTCGCCGGTGCCGTAGCTTCCGAACCCCTTGAGGTCGTCCGTCAGCGCGTCCATGTCGTCAAGCGGCCAGATTCTAATCGTCGCCGTGCCCTCGGACCTCATCAGTATGTAAGCGTCGTCCCCATCAGGGAACGCGATATCCGAAGGGAAGTTTGTTACGCGCCGCATACCCAGAGTACGCAGGTACGGGTAGCCGGCTCTAAGCAACCCATGTGGCCTGCTCATGATACTCTTCTCCTACTCACGCCAGAATCCCCCTCTCACTAAGGGAGAGGGTCGGGGTGAGGGTGAAGTCCCCACCCACACAATCTCAACTAGTTTACGAACGGCGAGATCTGCTCGAATTCACCCTTCACAATCGGCTTGGCATCCACGTTCAGCCACTGCTCCAGCACTGTGCCGTAGATGCCGCGGAAGTCGATCGTGTGCTTCAGGTCCTCGGCATTCTCCCATTCTGCCGGGTCGAGCGATGGATACTCGCTGTACAGTCCGCCGCGAACGTTCTTGCCGAACATGTACCCGCCGCCGCCCGAACCGTGATCGGTCCCGCTGCCATTGTCGCGCATCCGGCGTCCGAACTCAGTAAACACGAGAATCGCCACGTTTTCGCCTGCGCCGTGCTCCTCGAGGTCGTCCATGAAGTCCGAGAGAGCGCCTGACAGGTCGGTCATCAATTTGGGGTGCGTCGGCATCTCGTTGGCATGAGTGTCATAGCCCCCATGCGACGTGTAGAAGATGCGAGTGCCGAGATCAGCGAAGTGGATCCGCGCGATATCCCGCATGTTCTTGGCTATCTGGTTGTCGGCGTACTCGACGGTTGACTGGTACTGCCCGGCAACCTCCGTGAGCATATCTGCGCCCTTGAGCACGTCCAGTCCGGTCTGACCGATGTAGTCGGCCACCGGGCCGGTGCCGATCGCCTGGCCGTAGATGCCCTTGAACGCCATCAGCGCCTTGTCGCGCAACTGCTCCTGCTCTATGCGGGTCATTACCCCATAGCTCTCAAGGTCGCCCACCGACGTGACCGGAACCCCGTTCACCGCCATGGCCCTGGGCAGACCCATCCCGATGTTGACGCCGGTCAGAACGTTCTCGGCGTTGGGGTCGAGATCCCGAATCGCCTGTCCGAGCCAGCCCTCATTGCCCACTCGGTCGGGCTCGGCAGTGTGCCAGATGTCCATTCCCCGGAAGTGCGACCGGTTCGAGTTCGGATAGCCGATCCCCTGGATGATCGCCATCTTACCCTCGTCGTAGAGACGCTTGAACGGCGCGGCGTTGTGGTTGATCGCCAGTGTGTCGTTGATCGGCAGAACGTCGTCCTGGCTGAGAACAACCTTCGTCCTCGCATCGTAGTAGTGCTGGTTCGTATAGGGCACGATCGTGTTCATGAAGTCGTTGCCGCCGGTGAGCTGCACCACTACCAACGTCTTCTCTGTGCTCTGCGTACTCATCTCTCTCCTCGTGGGCCCGGCTGAACCTGCTTTACGTGTCCAGCTTCAAGCTGGTGTGTCTTGTGCCTTATATGTCCAGCTTTAAGCTGGCAGCATCAGGCTGGCTACTCGAACTGATAGTCAACGGTAGAGGCGGTCATTTGCAGAAGGTTGTGGACTCCCACGGACTCGTCTGATTTCATACCGCCCAACTCCGAGGCGTAATCAATGAGCGACTCGTATGTCTGCTTGCTCACCGTGATGCCGCCCAGAAGATCGAGACAGCGGTCCACTAGCTGATTCGGATCATCGTCCAGACTGCCCACGCGCTCCACCATCTCCCTGACGCCAGGCTTGGATACGTCCTCAAACTGGCTCTCGACGAACCCGATCCGCTCGCTGAGCGTCCCGGAGTCAATCCACTCGTGACCCGTGTGCCACCCCTCGACCGTTGGCGGGTTCATCAGCCGCTGGCCCATTATCGACAGCGGACCCTCAATCGGCGACCCGTTGAGCGTCGTTACCGCGAACTGGTTGAGTCCGGGAGTAGGACTGCTGAACTCTCCGGTCTGTCGGAGCACACCGACCACCAGCTCAGTCGGGCTCTTCACCTTCTTGAAGTCTCGCGCTTCTTTGAAGAAGTCCGAGCTGAACAGCTCCAGCAGCACTGGCCGCATCTGTCCGCCGGTCTCCATGAACACTTTGGACAACTGCTGGATCGCCGCCTCGTTCTTCGGAGGCTCCGTCGCCCAGGAGGGCACCTGCAGCTCGTCCTCCACGAAGAAGTTGTACAGGTGTCGCGAGATGAACCTCGCCGTCGCCGGCTGCTTAACGATGACGTTGATGACGTCCTCGCCGTTGAAGTTGCCCGTCTCACCGAGGAACGTCTTCTCACCGTAGTCGTGGTCTTCAGCGATGAACTCGAACTCGGCCGGGTAGTGGCCGTTCGGGTAAAGCGAAAGCGGCTGCCTGAACGTCCACCCCGTGAACGCGCGCGACGCGGCCTTGATGTCGTCCTCGGTGTAGTTGCCGACACCCATCGAAAACAGCTCCAGCAGCTCCCTGCCGTAGTTTTCGTTGATCTCGTCCTTGTGGTTCTCGTTGTTGTCCAACCAGAAGATCATCGCCGGATCGCGTGAAAGCTCCAGCAGGATGGTCCGCATGTCCATCAGGCCCACCCGCCTGAACATCTCGATTTCCGTATACAGCGACGGGCCATGTTCGCTCTTGCCCCACGCGACCGGGAATATATGGTGCAGGAAGAGACTCATCTTCTCCTCCAGCGGCCGTTCCGTGTTGGCCATCCTGTATATCCACTTGCCCACATGGATCGCTACCAGTTCACCACCGTAGTACCTGTCGATATACGACTGGTCGAGCGACGGGAACCGCTCAGGAGTGACCAGGTCGTCAACGATCTCCTCGTACGTCTTCTCAGCCGTCAGTCTGTCTAGCTCAGACGGCGTCGCGCCAAATCCGGCGCGCCTCATCAGGTGTGCGACAAGCCCCCGATCCGATTTCATTTCGACATCCTCCCGCCTTGAGATCTCACTTCGTCAGGAAACGCACCTCTCCAACGCAACTAGTAGCACGTATTATAACTCCATACACGCCGGGTTGTGCACCGTCGAGCTAACCTGTGAGACAAGTGCAAAACTCCGTCGGAAGTAGTCTCGTCACTCCAGCGAAAGCATGTCCCGTACTCCGATACGGGGCGGGAGTCCAGTATGGTGAACGGTGGTTGCTGACCTAAGGACAGCGGCGACCATCCCGGCCAGCATGGTTGAGGCGCATAGACCGAGGTCGTGACCTGACGTTCGTCAAGGCGCCGATCAAGTCTGGTGCACCGGCTCCTGCCGAGTGAGGTCACTGCGGTCAGTGTAGCGGCGGATTGTGCCGTCTTCTACACTCCAGACGGCGGTAGCGTACCGGTCGATGAAGGTTCGGTCGTGAACGCCCATCAACACTGTTCCGGGGAAGGCGTCGAGCGCCTCCTCAAACCGCTCCCTCGACGGGATGTCCAAGTGGTTCATTGGCTCGTCCAGTACCAGGAAGTTGGCACCTTCCAGCACCAGTTTGGCGAGCAACAGTCGTGAGCGCTGACCGTAGCTCAGACTCCCTGCGGGCAGCAGCGGCTCATCTCCCTCGAACAGGTACAGGTGCAGTAGAGTTCTGGCATCGGTCTCCGATATGTCTGTCGCCTGCCGGACCATCTCCAACGCTGACATGCGCCAGTCCAGTCCGGCGTGGTCCTGCGGCATGTAGCCCGTGGAGATGTTCTCGCCGACACAGACTGAACCCAGCGTCGGAGACAAATCCCCTGCCACGAATCTTAGAAGTGTGGACTTGCCGCATCCGTTGGGCCCCAGGAGCGCGACGCGCTCTCCGTGCTCCAGGACTAGGTCAACGTCTCGGAACAGCCAGTTACCGTCGAATTCGTGCCCGACGTCCTCCAGCAGGAGCACCCGCGAGCCGCCTCGAGGCGTGCGGCCAAAGTCCAGTTTCATTGTCCACGCCGCTTTGGGACGTTCTATCCGGTCGGGAGACGAGAGCATTCGCTCCAGCCGTCTCTCTCGCACCTTGGCCTTGCGGGCCACCTTCTTGGCACGACGCCGGTAGAAATCGTGAGTCGTTGACGTTTCCGTGCGAAGTGCGGTCTGCTTTGTGAGAGCGATGTCCTGCTGAATCCTTCTCTTCTCCGCCTCCTGGTCCTTCCATGCCGCGGTCTGATTCTCCAGTTCGCGCTCTTTGGCTAGCCTGTAGTCCGAGTAGTTGCCCGGATATGAGGAGATGCCGGGGCGCTGACTGTCCATCTCGAGGATGCCGGTCACGGCACCGTCCAGGAAGGCTCGATCGTGGGAAACGATCACCGCCGCGCCCGCGTACCCGGACAAATACTCTTCCAGCCATTCCAGGGCTTCGATGTCGAGGTGGTTAGTCGGCTCGTCCAGCAGCAGGACATCGGGACTGCACGCGATGATGCTTGCGAGGCCGGCCCTCGTACGCTGCCCCCCACTGAGGATGGAGAGCGGCGTGTCATTAGGGAAATCTCCAAGTCCCAGTCCCTGGAGCACGGCAGCCGTGCGATGTTCGACGTCGTAGCCTCCCAGCGCCACGAACTCGTCCGACGCGCGGCCGTACTCTTCGATCAGGGAGTCCAGCTCCGATCCGACGGCGCGGGCCATGCTCTCCTCAATCGTGAGCAGCGCTTCGTGAGCCCTGGTGTGTTCGGCAAGACCTCTACGCACCGCCTCCCCAAGTGTCTGGGCCGTGTCGACCTCGAACCCCTGCGGAAGCCATGCCATCGACGCGCCGGAGCCCAGGATAACGCGCCCCGTATCAGCCTGCTCCTCGCCCACTACGATTCTGAGCAGCGTAGACTTGCCGGAGCCGTTAGGCCCGAACAGGCCGGCGCGTTCTCCGGGATTGACTACGAAGGAGACGTCTTCCAATATGACCTCGGAGCCGTAGCTCTTGGAGATGTTTACGACCTGGAGCATCCTCTACCATCCGCTGCGAACTCGGCACAGACAGTTTACCGGTCCAGAGATATCGGAAGAATCGCGAGGACCACTGCCGCCCCTGCGAACAGCGCGCCAACATAGTAGACGAACGCCTGAAAGCCCAGAGTCTCGTATAGTGCCCCGGCAATGAGCGGGGACAGCATCGCCATCAAGAATCCGGCGAACGTCACAACGCCCAGTCCGGTGGACGCCACTTCACTCCCGACGACGTCGAACACGGCAGCAGTTAGAATCGGCTGGTCCGGGTAGAGGAACAGTCCAAGCAGCGCGATCGTGACGGTGAGCGGGATTCCGGTGTCGAAGGCCAACAGCGCGATCGCGGCAAGGCACGACCACACGAGGCCCGGCGCAAGTACCTGCTTGCGGCCCAACCGGTCGGAAAGGAGCCCCGCGAGCGGCTTGGCTATCAAGCCAACGGCGATGAGCAACCCTATGTGGAATCCTCTCAACATCGTGCTCATCTGGAGAACGTTGTCGAGGTAGAGCGGCAGGATGGTCACCAGCGCCACCAAAGCCATACCCCTGAATCCTCGCACCAGGATGAGTCCCCAGAGTACGGGACTCCTCAGCAGGCGCTTGGTCGCCTCGATTCGCTCGGAGGTCGCAACGGCCTCCTCTTCCTCCCTACTACCGATATTGCGGAGCGCCCAGATGGCCATCGCTCCAATAAAGAGTGGCGCCACAGCGTACATGCTCAGCAGATCTCTCCAGGTAAGGAACGCCAGCAGCGCCCCTGTGACCACGGGCCCGGCAACGTCGCCCACACTGCCCCCAACCCCATGAATGGCCAGCACCACCCCACGTCGGTGCGGAAAGTGGTGGGAAAGGGAAGCCGCTGCGAGCAGGTGCCAGATAGAGTGTGAGATCGCCACGACGGCCATGCCAACCAGCAGCAGCGGATACACGGGCAAGACGCCCATGACGAGGCAGCCCACGGCGGAGGCCCCCAGGCACGACGCCAGAAGCGGGCCCCAGTACCTGCGTAGAATGTCGACCAGCACGCCCCCGGGCAGGGCGACCAGTCCGGAGGCCAGTTCGCGGGCGGACAGGATCCCGCCCACACCCACGCTGTTGAGGTTGAACGCCTGCTGAATCTCCGGCAGCGCTACCACGAAGCTCTGCACGATCCAATGGAACACGGTATGACCGACGGCCAGCCCGGGAACTATGATCCGTCCGCCAAACGCCGGTGTCTGCTTTTCAGGTGAATCTGTCATGTCAGGACTCTGCCTTGTTCAACAGCCCCTAAACCAAAAACCTCAAGCACACCGGCATTGGGATCTCCGTAACGCTCCCCGTCGGAGTCAGCGCTCCTGACTCCCCGTCGATCCTGAACGACACGATACTGTCCGAGTCCTGGTTAGCCACCAGCAGGAACTCGCCCGATGGGTCGATTGCGAAGTTGCGAGGCGTCCAGCCCTGTGTCGACTCGTGACCCACCGCCGTCAGCCGCCCCGTGTCCTCGTCCACCGAGAAGATCGCGATGCTGTCATGGCCCCGGTTTGAGCCATATGCGAACTTGCCAGACGGGTGAACGTGGATGTCCGCCGTCGTGTTGCGCCTCCCGAACCCCGCCGCGGGCAGCGTCCCGACAGTCTGGAACGGAGTCAGCGCCCCACTGTCGCTATCGTAGTCGTAGCCAGTGATAGTACATCCCAGCTCGTTGATTACGTAGGCCTGCCGACCGTTGGGATGAAAGTCGAAGTGCCGCGGCCCTGCACCGGGCTCAGCCCCGACGTACGCAGGATCGTTCGCCACCAGCTCGCCACGCTCCAGGTCCAGCCGGTAGATCACGACCTTGTCCTGACCCAGATCCGGCACGTACGCGAACCGGTTCTGCGCGTCCAGGTTGATCGAGTGCGCGTGGGCCTGCTCCTGACGGTCCGGGTTGACGCTCGACCCCTCGTGCTGGATGAAGCACGACAGCGGCTCAAGGCTGCCGTCATCGTTGATCGGAGCGACGCACACGCTGCCCCCGTGGTAGTTGGCCGCAAGCAGATAGCGACCGGTCGCGTCCACGCTCGCATGACACGGCCCCGCGCCCCCGGAAGCCTGCACGTTTATCAGGGTCAGCCGACCCGCGTCGGCATCGATCTCGTAAGCGTACAGCGTCCCCTGACGTTCGCCATCAAACTCCTCGACCTCCGAGGTCGCATACAACCACCGCCCGTTCGGGTGAAGCGCGAGAAAAGACGGGTTCTCCGCCCCGGATATGCTGGACACCGGGTCCAGCTCCCCAGTCTCCCCGTCGAACTGGCAGACGTATATACCATTCGAAGTCGTTCTCGTATATGTGCCTACTGCAACCAGACTAGGTTGTGCCATCGTTCTCACTCCTATGTTCCTTGGAGCACACCCACACCCGTCGTTCCGGCACAGGCCGGAACCCAGAGGGGCTGCTCAGCGGCCGAAAGACCGCTCTCTATTCTCAGACCAAGTATCCCCGTTCCATCAACCAGGTACGCGCGAGGCTGGACCACGGGGTGGAACGCGACGCCAGCGTGAGTCTGTCGGTCCGCTCCCAACGTATTTCCTGTAATGTCCAACCCAGGGTGGCGTGTAGCGTACCCGAATCGCTTCCAAGCGACTCGGCTCAGGACCTCGATCTACCCAGTGCATGGGTTATCCGAGTTTCTCTTTACGCCCAATATGTCAGTGCTGCCGCGATTAGAGATCGCCGCCGGCCTTGGCCTGCTCCAACGCCTGGATGAATCGGTCAACTTGCGCGGCCGCTGGACCGTTCAGGAGGTCCTCGCTGACCACCTTGCGAAGTGACTCCAACTCTTCCGACTCCTCCGACGACAGATGGCGCTTGCGCCTTAACTCTCGCAGCCTCTCCAATTGGTCAACCGTTCCCTGGTCTGTGGGGTCCCGTACTCTCAGGGGGCCACGCAATATCTCATCAGCCGACCATCCCACAATGTCTTCCTCGTTTCTCGAAACGGTCACCCTGTTGTCTTCGTCCCGTTGAAGAAGCTGGACTTGCCCCGCCTTGAGACCCGCCAGCATCAGCGGCGAGTGCGTGGAGCAGAAGATCTGCAGATTTGGGAAGTGCTCGGTCAGAGCAGGGATGATGCGCCTCTGCCACGAAGGGTGCAGATGGGCGTCTATCTCGTCAACGATAAGCACACCCGGCTTGTCTTCAAGATCTGCCGGGAAGTCATAGTACTCAGCGTATCCGAGGATCAGGTGTGCTAGGAATTGCATGATCGATTGAGTACCTTGGCTGAGCACATCGAGAGGCAGGTCCCCGTCGGGAGTCTGGAATTGCGGAAACAGACCTTCTGAATCATCTGCCACACCCAGGAACTTGACAGGGAATCCTGAGGTGATCTCGGAAGCTATTGACGCGACTTTCTCGACGGTGGACCTGATGGCTGGCTGGTCTCTCCTATAAGAGGCATAGTCCAAGTCGACTATCTTCTGCTTTACGGCGTTGTCGCTGACCAAAGTATTACCCGCCAGCATCAGCTTCATACGCTTGGCAAGTTCCGGCTCCTCTAGACCTTTCTGCCAAGCACGTCTCCAAGCTGGTCGAATCGCTTCCAGACCCATCTTCCTAGCATCTGCGGGGATTTCTTGGTAGATGTTCTCCAACTCTTCGTCTAACCGATTTTCAAGGCCTTGGCTGGCAGTGGGGCCTTGGGAGCGAAAGTTCGTTCCGTGACGCTGAGCGGGCACATAACAGGAGAAGCCGATCTTTGCATAGGCATCAAGCAGTAAGTTCGTATCGGTCGGTAAAGCTCCCTCAAAGGAATCAGTGCCTGAAGGTGACGACATTGCCAAGCTCCACGGTGGTAGATCAGACCGGAGCAACTTGGCAGGCATCGTGAAGGGATAGACCAACAGCTCCCCCAGCACCCACAACGCCGACGACTTCCCGGAGTTGTTCGGCCCGGTGAACACATTGACCTGTGGATCGAACTCGAAATCAATGTCGTCGAAAGGCCCAACATTGGAAAAGCTGAGTTTGGTTATCGGCATGAGATACCCCGCTGCGCAACTGCTGCGTCGCCCGACCTCGGACGCCCTGCGTACACTTTACACCGACACCACTGTCTCCACATGCCCAGCGGCCAGCGCGTTCACGTACCCCTGCACGGCATCCCCAGTCCGATAGCTGTCCAATGTAGCTCCGTCCTGTCGCTCGACTACCGAGAACCTTGGACAGGATCGTGGGTCGAAAATAGTCTGTACAGAGTCGTTTCGCCGGGACCTCGGAGACCTTCGAGACCTTTTTCGGTCGCCTGAAAAAAACGTTTAGCCGCCAGAGGACGTTACCCGATACTCCAATACGGGGCGGAAATCCACTGGGGGCAGCCAGCGCACCAGGCAAGCACTTCAGGAACGGTCTCACCCTTGTTGAGGCCGTCCGTCGCTTCTCAGACGAATATGCAGTCGAGAAGATGTTTGTTGAAACGCGCTGGACTGAAGGCGTCGCCTGCCCCAAGTGCGGAAGCACGAACATTCAAGAACGTGCCACTCGCAAGCCTCAGCCCTTCCGTTGCCGCGATTGCCGCAAGGACTTCAGCGTCAAGACTGACACCTTAATGCACGACTCCAAGCTCCCACTATCCAAGTGGGCAATTGCGCTGTATCTCTATAGCACGAACCTCAAGGGTGTATCGAGCATGAAGCTACACCGCGACTTGGGGATCACCCAAAAGTCGGCATGGCACATGGCACACAGAATCAGAGAAGAGTTTGACGATGCTACTCAGACCTATATTGGCCCAGTAGAAGTTGACGAGACGTACATCGGCGGTAAGGAATCGAATAAGCATTCTTCCAAGAAGCTGAATCAGGGCCGTGGGACTGTCGGCAAGGTAGCGGTTGTGGGTATGAAGGACCGCAAGACGAATCAGGTATTAACTGAGGTCGTAGAGTCTACCAATAAGGTGACGCTCCAAGGGTTTGTTGCAGAGAGAACCGAATCTGACACAACAGTCTACACAGACGATCATGCAGGCTATCACGGTCTACCGAATCATGAGGTTGTTAGGCATGGCGTAGGAGAGTATGTACGTGGACAGGCCCACACGAACGGCATGGAGTCATTCTGGGCGATGCTCAAGCGAGGTTACACTGGAACCTACCACAAGATGAGCCCCAAGCACCTACACCGCTATGTCAACGAATTCGAGGGACGCCACAACAGCCGTCCAATGGATACTGACCTCCAGATGTCCGCTATGGCTCAAGGCATGGAAGGAAGGCGGTTGTCATATCAGGACTTGATAACAGGATAGCTACTCTCTGACGATGCGTGGCAGAACTGCAGGATTAAGTAGCATAATCTCTCTTTCCGCAGAGTCCCTTTGGCGAAGCTTGAAAGTCCCCGGAAGATCGGCCCTGAGCGCCGCCATTGACGGCTAACGCTTTTTTTCAGACGACCGAAAAAGGTCTCGAAAGTCTCCGAAGTCCCCGGCAGACTGGCCCTGAGCACCGCCATTGACGGCTAACGCTTTTTTGAGGCGACCGAAAAAGGTCTCGAAAGTCCTCGAAGTCCTCGGAAGCCTCCCCCTGAGCGCCGCCGTTGGTGGCTAACGTTTTTTTGAGGCGACCGAAAAAGGTCTCGAAAGTCCTCGAAGTCCTCGGAAGCCGGCCCTATATGGAACAGGGCTCCACACTTCCCCCGCAAATTGACGCTCCAATTCCCCATTGGTACACTCAGGCCAACCCAGACCAGTGAGGTTGTGCCGTGCCCAACAGCGTATCCTTTCAGGACCTTAACCCCCTCGCATTCCTCGACCGCAGCGCGTCGGTCTATCCCAACAAGCCCGCCGTCATATACAACGACACCACCTACACCTATACCGACTTCAACGACCGTGTCAACCGCCTTGCCGGTGCGCTCCGACAGGTCGGCGTGAGCAAGGGCGACCGCGTCGCCTTCATGCTTCCCAACATTCCCCAGATGCTCGAGGGTCACTACGGCCCCATGCGCCTGGGTGCGGTCCTCGTCGCCATCAACATCAGACTTTCCGCCAGGGAGATCGCCTACATACTGAACCACTCGGGCGCGAAGGTGCTCGTGTTCGACTCCGAGTTCGCTGACACTGTCCGCGCCATGGACGGCCAGATACCCGGCGTCGAGACCATCGTCCAGGTCGCCGATGTCGCTCCCATTGCCGACGACATCCCGTCCACGGAGTACGAGCAGTTCCTCGCGTCCTCTCCTCCGGGAGTCCACAGCGAGGCGCTCGACTCCGAGCTCGACCCAATATCGATCAACTACACTTCCGGCACCACCGGACTGCCTAAGGGCGTCCAGTTCCACGCCCGCGGCGCGTACCTGAACGCGCTGGGAGAGGTGCTGGAGTCTGGCTTGAACTGGAACAGCACCTACCTGTGGACCCTACCGATGTTCCACTGCAACGGCTGGTGCCACACCTGGGGCGTGACCGCCGTCGGCGCGACCCACCTGTGCCTGCGCCGCGTCGAGGCCTCCCAGATCTTCAGGCTCATAGACAAGCACGGCGTCACCAACATGTGCGCGGCCCCGACCGTCTTGACCATGCTGTACTCGTCGCCAGAGGCAGCGGATGCTGACCTGTCCGGCCTCACGATCATGACCGCAGGCGCGCCGCCTGCTCCGCAAGTCATCCGCACCGTCGAGAGCATGGGCGCCTTCATCCTCCACGCCTACGGACTCACCGAGACCTACGGCCCGACCACCATCTGCGCCATCCAGCCCGGATGGGCCGACCTCCCCACCGACGAGCAGGCGCAGCTCAAGTCCCGCCAGGGTGTGCCATTCATAGTCTCAGAGCCCGGCCTCCGTGTCGTCGACTCCCAAATGGAGGATGTCGCACGCGACGGGAAGACATTGGGCGAGGTAGTCATGCGCGGCAACATCGTCATGACCGGTTACTTCGACGACCCCGAAGCCACGGCCACCGCTTTCGAGGGCGGATGGTTCCACTCAGGCGACATCGCCATCTGGCACCCCGACGGCTACATCGAGCTCCAGGACCGCGCCAAGGACGTCATCATCTCCGGCGGTGAGAACATCTCCAGCCAGGAGGTCGAGAAAGTCATCATGGAGCACCCGGGCATTCTGGAAGTCTGCGTCGTCGGAGTTCCCGACGAGCGTTGGGGCGAGGTGCCCAAGGCATTCGTCGTCCCGCGCGCCGGAGTCGAGGTCGCCGGGGATGAGGTCATACAGTTCACCCGCGACCGAATCGCCCGCTTCAAGGCCCCCAAGTACGTCGAGTTCCGCGACCTGCCCAAGACCGCCACCGGCAAGATCCAGAAGTACATACTGCGCGAAGCCGAGTGGGAAGGCCACGAGTCCCGCATCCAGGGATCGACGACCTTCTAGAGGAGCTACGATAGAGGAAGAGTCAATGCCACAGTGCGCCGTCTGCGACAAGCACGTTTCGGAAGACATAGACACGCCGGTCGGCCGTACTGTCGCCGGGACCCCCGAGCTAGACCCGACCAGAGGCACCAAGCGCTACTGGGAAGGCGTATGGCACTACTTCTGCGGACTCGTCTGCCGCAGCCGCTTCGACTCCAGTCCCTCCGAGTACAATCAGGCCTGACGCTCCTGAAGGGAAGCTGCCCCTGATCTAGTCCAGCCCGTCGTACCCAGCCACCCGCTCCGGCGTGATCCGCAGCATCACGAAGTCCAGCTTCTGCAGGATATCTTCCACGTACGGGCCGCCCTCTTCTTCCCCCAGGTAGTGGAAGGACACAGCTCGCACAATCTCCTCCACACGCTCCTCCGACAGCCGCGCCGTACCGTTGATGAGTACCCACGGCTGAGGCCTCTCATTCGCGGCCACGCACAGCGCGACCTGCGGGTTGGCTCGGACGTTGCGCGCCTTGACCGTTTCCCTAGCCACAGCGACCACTACCTCGTCGCCGTCGACCAGGTGCCACACAGGCGTCACATGCGGCGTGCCGTCCCCGCGCATGGTCGTAATGAAGGAGATGACGGGCTGCCCGATCAGCTCCCATGTCTGTTCGCTGCTCAACCTGCCCATAGTGCTAATCCTCCATAGTCAGTCGCATACCGGAAGTTAAAGTATCGTCCCTGCCTCTTGCAGACGGCCGATGTCATCCCAGTCGTACCCGAGTTCTTCGATCAGGATCGTCTCGGTGTCCTGACCGAGCTCCGGCGCCTCTTTCCACACACCCGCGGGCGTCTCACTGAACATCACCGGGAAATTGCACATCTTCACGTCCCCGATCACAGGGTGCGCGAAGTCAGTGATGTAGTTGTTGGCGATCACCTGCGGATCGTGCTCCAGCTCCTCGATCTTCTGCACCTTCGCGAAGATCAGGTCCTCGTACTCGTTGAAGATGGAGATCCACTCGTCCACCGGCTTCGTCTTGAACCTCTCCGCGATGATCGCCGTCAGCTCGGGCGAGCCACCTGTCATCCCCTGGATCGAGCCAACTAACGGGTCGTCCCTAAGCTCTTCGAGTCCAAGCGCGCTCACGAAGTCCGGCCAGTACCGCTGGAACTGCGCGCTCATAAACTGAATCCAGCGACCGTCGGCGCACTCGTACGCGTTCACCATCGGGTTCATCGGATTGGACCGGTCGGCCATCCGGTAGTAGAACCCGGACAGCAGCTGCATACTCACCGCCAGTCCCTGTAGCCACATCGTGCTGCTCAGATGCGACACGTCCACCCGCTGCCCGACTCCGGTAACGTCGCGCGCGTGGAGTGCTGACACTACCCCAAGACACAGGATGATGCCGCCCATCTGGTCGGACACCGCTCCGCCCACGTACGATGGATCGCTCTGACCAGGCCCGGCCGCAGCATCCATCAGCCCTGACCTCGCCTGACCGCAGCCGTCCAGCGAAGGCTTGGCCGAGTCCGGCCCGTTCGGCCCATACCCTGTGCCCGAACCGTATATCAGCCTCGGGTTGATCTCCCTGAGCGTCTCGTAGCCCATGCCCAGCCGCTCCGGGATACCCTTGCGGTAGTTCTCTATGAACACGTCCGCTTCGGCGACCAGCTTGTGGACGATCTCCCGCCCCTCCTCGGTCTTGAGATTGACTGCGATACCCCGCTTGTTGCGATTGCATGTCTCGAAGTACGCGTTGCGATCTCCCTCCAGCGCGATGGGACGCGAGCTCATCCTCGCGACCGCACGGCCCACGTCGCCGTCCAGCGCCTCGATCTTGATTACGTCCGCCCCCATGTCGCCGAGCATCGAGCTCGCCACAGGCCCAAACTGGTACATCGTCCAGTCCAGCACCCGCAGCCCCTTCATCGGACCGTTCACACCGTTTCCGTTCGTCGTACTCATCACAACCGCCTGATGCTCAGATATCCTCCCTACTCCTATGAGACAGGGACTTTCGCTTATTGCGTACCGTAACGTCTCGCACAATCGTCATTCCCGCGAAAGCGGGAACCCACGAAGTGGCTCGCCGCTCGGCAATCCATAGGTCGTTACACCAGCGTGTCTCAGCCCTCCTGCGAGACCAGGTCCGCGATCCGCTCCCCGATCATCATCGTCGTAACGTTCGTGTTCGCGCGGATGCAGTCCGGCATGATCGATGCGTCCGCCACCCTAAGCCCGGACATCCCATGTACCCTGCCATTCTGATCGACCACCGCCATCGGGTCGTCCGCCGGCCCCATCTTGCAGGTTCCGGAGATGTGCTGACCTGTCGTGGCCTCCTTCATCAACCACTCGTCGAGTGCGTCGTCCGACTCCATCACCCCGTCTGGCGGCTCGATCCGTTCTTCGAGGATACCCTTGAAGTCTGGATGCTCCACCAGTTCCATGCACTTCCTGATTCCCTCGCGCGATCGTTGCCGGTCGAACTCCTCGGCGAAGTAGTTGTAGTTCAGGTTCGGCTGGACGGAGACGTCTGTCGAGGCAAGCGTCAACTCTCCCGAGCTCACGGCCAGGTCGAGCACCACCAACATCCTGATGCCTAGCGGCACCATGCGGTCGCCACCCCTGTTGACCCGCTCCGTCGCGAAGTTCTGCATCGAAATCTTCATGTCGTTGCGCAGGTCGGACCCGGTCGCGGTGTAGCGCAGCATCAACTGGCTCCGCGGAGCGAATCCGTCCAGATCAATCTCTGGCTTCGTCCTCCAGGTCGCCCACACCACAGGATGGTCTCGGAGGTTCTGACCGACGCCGGGCAGATCGTGCACCACCGGGACCCCCACTTCTCTCAGGTGGGCAGCCGGCCCGACTCCCGACAGCAGCAGTATCTGCGGAGAGGCGATCGCACCGGTGCTCAGCACGATCTGGTCTCCCTCGACCACGAACTTCTCACCGCCGCTCTCGACCTCCACGCCGGTCGCGCGCCCGTCCTCGACGATGACGCGGTGTGTCGTGCAGTTCGCCCTGATCGTCAGGTTGAGCCGGTGCCTCGACATCGACAGGTAGCCGACGTTCGTGCTCCAACGAATACCGTTCGGGTTGTTGTACGGCGTCGGACCGATTCCGGAAACGTCCGGGTGGTTCTGGTCCGGCCCGTCCGGGTGCCCCGCCGCCTTCGCGGCGTTGTAGAAAGCGGTCTGCATCGGCGGCCATTCCGCCGAGTCGGCGAAACGACGGCAGATGATCGGCCCCTCCGTGCCATGGAAGTCGCCGCTGAAGTCGGTGTCCGTCTCCAACTGTCGGAAGAACGGCAGCACCTTCTCGTACGTCCACTGGTCGTTGCCGCGCGCCGCCCAGCCGTCGTAGTCCTCAGGCATCCCCCGCAGGAACACCTGGCCGTTGATCGCACTCGACCCGCCGGTCACCCTGCCGCGCGGCACCATCATCGGCTCCGCGATAGGCGTCGGCTGGCCCCAGAACTGCCAGTTATGGTCGCTTGTCATTACGTCCATACCGGTGGCGTAGCCCTGTCTGACCTCTTCCGGCAGGCTGTCGATATCCGCGTAGTCCGGCCCGGCCTCCAGAAGCAGCACAGACCGGTTCGGGTCTTCTGAGAGCCTTGTGGCAATAATGGCCCCGGCCGAGCCCGCGCCCACTACGATGTAGTCATACTTCATCAGAAAACCTCCCCCAGGCAATGGATATCAACCAAGTTGCGCGAATCCTATATTTCAACATCAGGGTCGTCAATACCGACAAGGCTCAGAGTCTTACCTCCTGCCCCTCACAAACACCGGCCAGATCGTACACGACACCGCTATCGCCGCCAGCCCCAGTCCGACCGCGATCCTGTACGTATCCTGGAAGGCCAGGATGAACGCCTGGTCTTCAGGGAGAGATGCCTCCCGGACACCCACCCGGGCCGAGAAAATCGCGCCCATTATCGCCACGCTGAACACTGTGCCCAGCCCCCTCGACAGCCCCATGATCCCGCCGCCCATGCCCAGACGGCCCGCCGGCATGGCCCCCATAATCAGGTTCGCGTTCGCCGACTGGAACAGGCCAGTTCCGATCCCTATGACAATGAGCCCCAGCCCCACCTGCACTACGCTCGATCGCTCGTCCAGCACCGCCAGGGACACCATCGCCACCACAGCCGCCACGAGCCCGCTGGTGATCGTGTACGCCGGATGCCACCGGTCCGAGAGCCAGCCCCCAATCGGAGCCCAGAGCGCATTGGCCACAGTCATAGCCATCAGCAATAGGCCCCACACGCTTGCGCTTGTGCCCAGAGACTCCACCACGAAGAACGGCAGAATGAACCAGTTCACAAACGTGGACACCATCGCCAGTGTGGAGACCACCAGCGCGGGCGCCAGCACCCTGTTCCTGAGGACCGAGAGCTGAAGCACCGGATGCTCCGCCCTGCGCTCCGCCGCAACGAACGCCGCGATGCCCAAGACGGCGACGATGCCCAGCAATGGCACATACCCTGTCGTCCACCCGTTCCTGCCGCCAAACGAAAACATCAGGATCAGCGCCCCAACCGCCGTGAACAGAGTCGCAGACCCCCACACATCGAAACCCCTCGACTCTCCCGGACCGCTGCGCCCTCTGGAGTCGTCAGGCAGTCTCAGCAGCGCCGCCGAGAACGCTATCGCCACAAGGCACAGAGGCACTCTGCCCAGGAAGATCGCCCTCCAGCCGAAGGCGTCCACCAGCGCCCCACCGCCCAGGGAGCCGACCATCATCCCAAGCGTTCCAAGCGCAGCCATGATGCCCAGCGCTCTCCCCCTGAACTCCGACGGGAACAGCCACGTCACGATAGCGGGAGCCAGCACCATGAGCAGCCCGTTTCCGACCGCCTGGAACACACGCAGCCCGAACACGAGCCCGAGACTCTGCGCGAACCCGATCGCGAACACCGCGACCGTATAGGCGATCAGCCCAAGCACGAACATCCGCTTCAGCCCGAATGCGTCCGCCGCTCCACCCAGTCCGAGGTGCATGGCCGTGCTGCTGCCCACGTACAAGATGATGATCCACTGGATCGTCACAGCATCCGTCCCGAAGCTTTCGGTGATGTTCGGAAGCGCCACGTTCACGGTGATGTCGAGCGACGTGAGGAACATGCCCGACGCCGCTGAAATCAGCCCGAACCACTGTGCCCTCGAAAAGATTGCGCCCTCGCTATCCACTATTTGCTACCCAGATGGGAAGGCATCGCCTTTCCGTCATTCCAGCGACAGCCGGAATCCCGGGGTGGCGGTGCGTCTCTCCCGCCAAACTGAGACAAGGCCATCCACAAATTGCCACTCAGATTTGACATGGTAGGTGCTGTATGCTTGACTCTCAAGCGAATTCTCTCAAGAGGCTCATCGCATCATGGACCGCACACAGATAGCTTCAACCCTCCAGGACCGCATACCGCTGGATAAGTCTCCCATTGGACTCGCCTTCGTGGACCAGCAGCCTCCGGAAGTCTCCAGAATCGGCAAAGCCGTCCCCTCCAGCTGCGCATTCTGGCGTGAGGCGGAGAGCGGTGTGTTATACGCCTCTGCGGAAGACCACTACAACTGCTCCCTGGGAGCGATGGTCATGGGATTCGAACTCCCCGAAGCGCAGATGGGAAGCCTCATGCAAGACGTAGGCATGATGTGCGAGTTGACCTACGTCAGAGAAGAAGAGGTCCCAAACGTCCCCAAGGTGGAGAATGCATCCAGCGGGATAGTTTACGGCCCACTCGAACAGTTGCCGATGGATCCCGACGTCGTCCTTCTCTGGGTGAACCCCATGCAGGCCATGGTAGTCAGCGAGAGCGCAGGCCAGATCAACTGGGCCTCCTCCCCCACCGGAGTCTATGGACGCCCCGGCTGCGCCGCGATTCCTGTCGCGCTGTCCCAACAGAATGTCGCACAGTCATTCGGCTGCACAGGGATGCGAATCAACTCCGGCATACCCGACGAGTTCATGCTAATGACCGTCCCCGGAGACCAGGTCGAGTCCCTTACAGACTCTCTGGCGCAGGTGACCGACGTCCACGCAAAGATGACCGCCCACTACGAACAGAAAGCCGCCACACTAAGTTAACAGACCGACACTAAAGAGCCACTACCGAAAGAGACTCAAATGACACAATCAACCGCCCCCGAACAGTTCCGAGGTTCCCTCGCCATTCCCAGCGAGACCGACCGCCGCGACGTGACTGTCGTCATCGATAGGTCCGACGGATCGGTCACTCTGAAATTCGACGACCCTGTCGCCGGATCCGCCGAGTGGCACGGAGAAAATGTCCTGCTGATGGACCGGCCCAAGTACCAGGAGATCCAGTTCGCCACCACCGATCTCCCGGTCGAGACCGTCCGGCTAACCTGGAAGATGAACCAGTCCAAACTCGATAACACCATCGCAGGCGTAGTCGTAGCCAGGCCCAACACCGTCCGCGTCCGAGGCGAAAAAGGCTTCATCCTCACCCGCGTCTAGGGTCGGAGACTCCTTTTGGAGACCTCGAGGTGTCGGACCACTGCGCACCTTCCCCGCTTCGAGTTCGCCTCGCTGGCGATTGACACCCTGACCAACCGGCCTGAACAGGCTTGAGAGGCCAACGCCATCGGAGAGAGGTGGAGAAGATGGCCCAATTGACCAGGACCGATAAATCGAAGCTAAATTTGGACCAAATCCTATCCATTCGGCCCCTGGTTGCGGCAGAGATGCCTCAATGGTCGCCGGATGGCACTCGGATCGTCTTTGTCTCATCCCTGGGGGACACAGCCGAGCTGTGGAGCGTCCCGGCCGATGGAGGGTTCCCGGCCCGTCTCACGATAGGAACGGGGGACGGCGGTGCGGCCCCTCGTATCCCACTCTGGTCACCCGATGGCGCCTACGTTTCCTGCGTCTCCAGTAAGAGCGGTACCGATGAGGTGTGGCTGTGGCCCGTCAACGGGCGCGCCGGGTCCCAGTTGACGTCGCTGGGTGGACGCATCCACTCGATGAACTGGGCGCCCGACAGTGGGAGCGTCGCCGTGTCCTGCAATCGTTACGGCTCGTATGACGTCTACCTGGTGGAGGTCCCATCAGGGAGGGCTGTTCGGCTAACCGACGGTCCACTCTACGCGGTGAACCCGGTATTTACTCCCGACGGCCAGCACGTCCTGTACGTCCGGCTGGATGACAGGTGGGAGAACCATGACGTCCTCAGGATTACGCCGGACGGCAAAGACCAGCAAGTCGTCGTTCAAGATACCAACTTCTTTGATTACAGCTACGGGAGAACTTTTGGCTATCCCCTGGTCTCTCCCGATGGTGAGCGGATTCTGTTTCGCAGCCAGCGCAGCGGGCACGTAAACATCTGGACTGCCCCCCTTGTCGGCGGTGAGTCGGAGCCCCTGGCATCCGAGGAGGCGGAGCAGGACAACGCTGTTTGGTCTCCCACAAGGCAGCAGGTAGTCTACACCTCCAACCACAATGGCACGCTGGAATTAAGGGTGGCAGATGCTTCCAACGGAGAGTCCCGGGCACTTTTCTCACCTGCTGTGGGAGTATGCTCGACGCCGCTGTGGTCACCGGACGGCTCGCATGTGGTTTTCCGGTATGGGACTCCTACGTCTCCAGTGGACCTCTGGGTCGTCTCTCTGGAAGACGGCCAAGCCAGGCAGCTGACTAACGCCGGAGTTGAGGATGACCTAACCAAGCGCCTGACCATGCCTGAAAAGGTTACATACGAAAGCTTTGACGGCCTCAACATCAACGCGTATCTCTATAGTCCTGAGAACCGGGAGAGCGGGGAGAAATACCCGGGGCTGATGTTCATCCACGGTGGGCCCACGAACCAGTTCAGCGACGACTTTCAGCCCTATGTTCAGTACTTCGTCCAGCGCGGCTACGTGGTGCTGTTGCCCAATGTCCGGGGGAGCTCAGGTTACGGCAAGGTCTTCGAGGAGTTGAACGACAGGGACTGGGGTGGCGGCGACCTGAAGGACGCCATTGCCGGAGCCGAGTTCCTGAAGAGGCTTGGATACGTAGACCCGCAAGCTATCGGGATTACGGGAACAAGCTACGGCGCCATCCTCTCCATGTGTGCAGTCACCTTCGCGCCGGGCGTATTCCAAGCGGCAGTCCCTATGTCCGGCTACAGCGATTGGCCGGCCCTACGCCACCAGATGGAGCTGCGGCACGTCAAACTCCTTGAGCATGAGTTCGGCACTTTTGAGGAAAACGAGGACGTCTGGTATCGCTGCTCACCTTTCTACAGGGTCAAGGATGCGACCACGCCGACTTTCGTCCTTCACGGAGAAGGAAGGGAGGGCTGGCCCGAGACGTCACGAGACTTTGCGGTGGAGATGAAGCGGCACTATAAGACAACAGAGTACAAGGTGTACCCCAACGATGGCTTCTACGTGGGTACACTGCCCAACGTTCGGCAGATGCTGCTGGATATTGCCGACTTCCTTGACCGCTACCTACGCAGCTAGCCTGGTGACACCCTGCACGGTAACAAGGAGTCAGATCAGAAGAAGGGGGCTGTTGCCCTAATCCTCCATCCAGAGTCCGTCAGTGAACGGTCAGAATACCGAGACGCAGCCCTGCCACTACGGCATCCAACCTGGTGGGAGCGTTTAGCTTGGCACGGAAGTGTCTAATGTGATTTCGGACCGTGTGCTGACTTATGCCCAATTCCTCGGCCATGCCTGGAACGTCCCGCCCAAGCGCGACGAGACGCAGCACTTCCAGTTCGCGTGGGCTGAGGTCTGGTACATTTGACAGCGTCTCCCTGTCGCCGAGTCGGCGCGACAAGCCTCGCCCTTCCCCCCGCGACAACTCATCCGGGACTGAGTCTATCTCCCGATTGAGTTGCTCCCACTCGATGGCGTCGTCGAAGAGATGTACTAGCAAGGGCGCGTCGCCCATCGCTCCGCCCACGACCATGGGGACGAGCAGTACCCGCTCGCGCTGGCCGGATGCACACATCATTTCCATCTCGACCGGAGACGGTAGTCTGTGTTCCCTGACTGACCGGAGGGAGGGACAGCCGTCCCGACAGGCGGTAACAAGGCTTCCAGGGACACGTCCAGAGAACACTTCGTAGCACTTTCGCCCCAGGGCTTCCTGGGGCATGTAGCCGAGGATACGTTGCGCGCTGCGATTCCAGAACACTATCGTCTGGTCACTAGACACAGCGTATGCCCCGATTCTTGCCGTTTCCAGCATAGTGAACATGTCCTCTTGGATCAGGACATGACTCCCGCGGCCGCTGTTATGGGACATAGGGTGGGACATAATGGGGGTGCTGACCTTCGCCAGTGTATTAACAGACTATCCGGCTGCGCAGAGTACTCCACTCAGCCTCTGCATCAAGTACGTAAGCTAGCTAATTTCAGCCTCATCACGCTATGACTCTCCCACGTCATAAGGGCTGCGCCGCGAAGCCCAGCCCATCTGGGGCACTTCAGCCTTGCAGACAGCCTCAGTGGTTCGTCAATAGCCCAACACTGCCGAAGCTAGTAGCGGTGTCTGCAATTGTAGAGTCTTTTTGTTTCCGCGTGAAGTCCTACTGTCCCAAGTGTCATAACAACTGCGTGTTATCTCGAAAGTGTGGGGGAACCGTTTCAGTCCCCCACAATCACTGAAGAATTGCGGCACACTTGCCGAGCAGTTCGTCCTGACTCAACGCTAGGCAGAGGCGCTGGCTGGGACACTCGTCGACCCAGACGACGCTCACTCGCTAATCGCTGGCCCCTGGCAAGCTCACGAATCCCTGGCTGGCCAGTCCCTGAAAGAGCTTGAGTACATGCCGCGGCTCCAGGTCGAAGTCGAACTCAGCCCCCACGGCGTCCGCGATGTCGTTTACGCTGCGGACACCGTCGGCAAAGTTCCAGATCTCGTCGCCGATGATACGCAGCGAATCGTATCTCATCTTCGGATCCCTGGCGTGCACCTCCTCAGCCATCTGGACCTGGTCCCAGTAGCCGGTGCCAGAAAGTCCGGGAGCATCACGCTCTATTAGCCGCCTAGGCACCACATTGCCGGGAGGAAACTCAACAGGAACGGGGTTGTCGTCCTGCAGCCAACCCACTGTCTGCTGCAACCGGTCTGCAATCTCCAGCTGGACCTGGTCCTTGGTGGACTCCAACTCCGGGTGCTGCTCGCGCTCCTCAGGACTGGCCAGTACCAGTGCGGACTCCACTGCTTGCTGGTCTCGCTGGGCGAGAATGACAAGTCGTTTACGTGTCCGAGCCTCGTTAGTGCTGGCTTTTGCCTCCAGAGCGATACGACCTAACCGAAACTGGCTACGGTTACCTACCTCTCGCATTATGGAGTGAGCCTCAGCCGGGCCGGCATAAGCCAACTCCAGGGCTGCCAGGGCCGTGGTAATGCCGCACCTGCGGAAGACCATGGGGTCCAGGTTGTCCGATGTGAGGTAATCAGTGTGGAAGTACAGGTCCGGCCAGGACATGAGAAGGGGCGATGGTACTCCAAAGGCGGGATAGTAGTGGTTGTCGCTCCACGGGGTATAGGGTAGGTCGGTAAAGTTAACGAAGGGAATGCGGTCGCCTTCGCTGAATACCCACTGTGTCTCTTTTGGCGTCGACTCCATAAGGCCCACATAGTAGTCATTGATAAAGGATGGTACGGAGTCCGGAGAGTGATAGTAGAGGAGAGCCGACTTGCACTTCCTCTGGTCGTGCCCCACGCTGTCCAGGGCTATTGCGGCAATGGTCCGTTCAATTTCCCCTCTATGATTGTGAACATAGTGCTTGGTGCCGTGACCCTCCACGTTGATGAGAAAGCGAATTGTACGTTTGGGACGGGGGATGCGCCCGCTGGAGATGAGGGCGGATATAACGCGACCCATTTCAGCCATCAGGGCCGGACCGGATGCACAGTTGGCTCCGGGCTTGGTCCCCGCCGTGGAGTGGGCTACGAACTGAATGATCTGCCCGGCTTTGTCAGTGCCGGAGATGTCCGCAAACAGGTTCTGGGCTTCTCCCTCGAAGGTCCTCGCCTGGATATCGGCCCAAATGTTGACGGTGCCCTGACGTGCCAGGGAAGCCAGCCGCTCCGCTGCGGGGTAGTTGACCGCCATCGCCCAGGCGCTCGGCAGAGCCTGCCCCCGGCTTGACTTGGGGTTGGAGGGCATTCGCAGAAGTTGCACCGGCTCAGGTAGCGACTCACGCGTGCGAAATGGAGATGTCTGGTACAGGAGGTAGTCAGTTATGATTCCGGCGACGCCCTGCTCCATGGCCAAGGTGGCGGCATAGCCGAAGCCGCTGGGCCGGGTTGTGCCCCGGATCAGGACTGCCTTGCCACGCACGTCCTGCTTTTGATAGTCCTCAATGCGCTCCCCCGTGCCAACGTCTACCAGTTCCAGCGTCATCCCGCCTTCAGGAGTGGATGGCGTCCACCAGGGAAGGCATGACGGTGCATCCTCGTAGGACACCAGGAGCCTGCCCGTGGGGGACCCGACTCTCAACTCCGCGCCGATCGGCTCCCACGCCAGTGGCATGGTGACGTTCATGAACTGCGTCTCACCGTCCAGGGGATACCGCTCCACCCATACTTTATCCAGACTGTTGGCCCTGAGGAGCTCTGCCGTGAAGTCTGTGGCCCGATGGTATCCGGAAGCGCCCGGAGAACGGTAGAACTGGGTCAGGTGAGCCGCAGACTCCAAGGCTCTCTCGCCGGACAGCTCCTGTTCCAGCATCTGTGTAAGCTCTTGGCGATTCATGGTTATGCTCCCTCAGCGAAGGCGGTTGACACAAAGACATCCGGGCTAGGTCACCAGGCCAATAGCGAACCGATCACCCTGTCATGGCAATGCACCCTAATCGGTGATGTATGTGTGTGTGATGACCTCCCACACGTGACCGTTCTCGCAGTCGAAGTAGAACCCGCGTCCCTGGTGCTCGTGGTTGATCTTGCCATCCGTCCGTGAACGTGGCCCGCTCCCGAAGGTGACCCCCTCGTCCCTGACGCGCTGTAGCACCGCATCGAACTCCTCGTCCGAGGCCAGGAAGGCATAGTGATTGGAGCGCGGGTCGTCCGAGTCATCGAAGTCGAGCGTCAATGTGTCGTTGACCTTGACGGGAGCGAAGTGTCCCCAGGTCCCCTCGTACTTCAGTCCGAAGATGCGGGCGATGAACTCCGCGGACTTCACCTTGTCGTAGGCAGGCACGATTGTGTGGTCTAGCTGCAAAGGCATAGCGATCCTCCTTAAAACAGATGGTACTATAGGCTTGAACGCCAGAATAGGCAGACCAAGCATAATCGCGCACAACACGTCACCTCTGGATGTTGTGTCGCTAATTCCAGCCTGCCCGCCCATTAGATATCAAGGATGGAGGAAAATCGCCATGCCGTTTTACGAAAGAGGACTCACCCGTATCTACTACGAAGAGGTAGGTTCAGGATTTCCCCTGCTGATCATTCCGGGTGGAGGACTTAATTCCTCCGTGGCATCCTTGAACACGTCGGTGCCCTTCAATCCCATGGAGACTTACAAGGACGACTTTCGCTGTATCGCCGCCGACTTACGCAATGCCAGTCAGGGCCAGTCCAGTGGCCCACTGGAGATCGACCGCCCCTGGGACGCCTACTCAGACGACCAACTTGGACTGATGGACCATCTCGGCATCGATGAGTTCTTGGTCATGGGCTTCTGCATCGGCGGACCGATGATCCACAACCTGCTCAGGCTGGCCCCGGAGCGCGTTGTGGCGGCGGCGCTGATGCAACCCAGCGGGTTCAATCCGGAGGCGCCGGATGTTTTCTACCAGAACAACACAGCGGGGTGGGGGCCGCCCCTTTGCGAGAAGCGTCCCGAAGTCACAATGGATATGGTCCATGACTTCCTGACCAGTATGTACACCGACCGCGCCGACTTCGTTTTCACCGTCTCCCGCGACTTCGTGCGTGCCCTGCAGACACCACTTCTGATAGCGCCCGACGATGTGCCAGCGCACCCATACGAGTGCGCGATGGAGGTTGCCAACCTCGCACCGAACTCAGAGGTGACTATTTATCCCTGGAAAGACACGCAGCAGCACATCGACGAGGTGGTAGCTCAAGCCCTGCGCTTCCTGAAGGCCCACCAACCGGTAGCCGCGACAGCCTAGCAGCTCCCCACCGCTGAATCTATTGGGGCCCCGCTGGCTCCCCATCATCTCAGGCGACCGGCAACTCCCGGCCCATGTCCGACGCCTGTTTGATGGTATCGATGAAACGATGCAGGTCAACCGCTTCATCGAACGTCGGCGCGCGGTTCTGACCGGTTCGTATCGCCTCTGCGAACAGGGTATACAGTTGCCCGACGTTGAAGGGGTCGCCGCGAGGGAAGTCGGACGGCACATAAACGAAACGCTCAGGTATATCCAGGTCCTGCAACTCATTGCTTCCCCGCGCACCCTGCACCCGTAGCATCTCACCGCGCTGCGACGAGACGCTCCCCGTGGTGACCAGCGTGCCTTCCCGCCCGTAGATCTCCATTCGAAAGCCGCTGCCGGCCCAGGGGACAGCCCCAACATGGACCGACACTGCTGAGCCGCTCTCCAACTGTCCGCTGACTCGCACATTGTCCGGCGATGTGACTTCCACAAACTGCCGGGTGTCGGTCTCGTACCATTGCTTTGCCTGGGTGCTGACCATGCACGCCACCCGGGCGAAGTTGCCAGCCACAAAGCGCAGGGCATCGATGACGTGTCCGTTGGCGATTGTCAGGGTGTTTGCGCCCAGGCTGGCATCGCGCTGCCAGGTGCCGTCTGAAGGACGTTCCAGCGCGCCACCGCGCATGGTGGTCACATGACACGAGAGCACCTCACCCACATAACCGACTTCAATTTGCTCCTTTACAAACAGCAATGCGGGACTAACTCGAGATTGCAGACCCACTGCGGTTTGCACACCCTTTTCCCGGGCCAGAGTTGCAAGTTCCTCGGCTTCGACGGTATTCCGTCCCAGAGGCCACTCAGTGAAGACGTGCTTGCCAGCTTCGATGGCAGCCTTCGTCGGCTCATAGTGCGATGGCACCCGTACAACCACGGCCACCGCGTCGATGTCCGGCGACACTGCCATTGCTCGGAAATCATGGAAGGCGAGCTTCGCTCGAAAAGCCTGGCGAGCCTCTTCCGCGCTCTCGGGACGGGTGGTACAGACTGCGGTAAACTCAACATCCGGACTGGCCAGCAGCGCCGGGAAGTGTGACTGAGAGGCCCAGGTTGAGTTTACGTTCGCACCCACAAACCCCAGTCGGATCTTGTCTGCCATAACACGTGCTCCTTGGATTGCCGGCATCCTGCATTCTGCTCTTTGTGGCGACGGGCCGGGAAACCGCCACCCTGCTCAGCCCTGAGACGTCGCCGACCCTCTCCGGTTCGACAGGGACCTCGGGGTCAGCTCGAACAGCGGCTCCTCTCCCTGGAAGAACCGCTCGAGCTCATCGACCATCAGAGTGAAGAAGCGCTGGTAGCTTGTCAGCGTTACGCCTGCTATGTGCGGACTCAGGAAGGTGTTGGGGAGCCCGATGATCTCACTGTCCGGTGGAATCGGCTCTGGATCGAACACGTCCAGTCCCGCGACTATGTCTCCGCGTTTTAGGCGGGCTATGAGGGCATCGCTGTCGACCACGGCTCCACGCGACACGTTCACGAACACCGAGTTGGAAGGGATCATGTCCAACTCGCGCCTGCCGACCATTCCCTCTGTGGCGGGCGTGAGGGGAGCCAGGCAGACGATGACATCGGACTTCGAGAGTACGTTCTCGAGCGAGGTCTTCACGACGCCTATCGCGTCCGGCATCTCGCTGGCCAGATAGGGATCGTAGACGCGAATGTCCACGTCGAACGGTCTGAGGTACTTCACCAGCCTGCGTCCGATGTGGCCGCATCCGATAAGTCCGACCCGTTTGCCGGTTAGCTCGCCGTGGAGGTATCCAAAATCGTTGGGGGTGGGTTGGCGGGCCTCTCCCGCCAGGATACTCCTGAAGCTTGCTCCCGCATTGCGGAGCGATATCAGAATCAGGGCAAGAGCCCATTCGGCGACTGGATAGGAGGAACCCTGGGTCGTATCGACGGTGCGGATGCCGCGCTCCCAAGCAGACTCCACGTCGATGCGGTAGGCGAACCTGTCTCCCTCCAATTCGCCTATGATCTTGAGGTTAGGGGCGCCGTCCATGACGTCGGCGCTGATCATCGGGGAGCCGTGGCACACTACGAGGCAGTCGACGTCGCCGATACGTTCGATCAGTTGTCCGATAGCGTCGGGATCCTCATTCGGGCCGAACGCGACACCTCCCTCCAGATGCAGCCACTCCCAGTCTGCAAACGCGGAGAGTCGGTCCAGGTCCGAAGACAAGAGGCTCATATCGCGCACCCGTTGGTTGCATACGATCAGTACCTTGTGTTGGGAAGCTGTCATGACATTCTCCTCGAAGAGCGTCGGACTATAGACGGCCCGTGCAGATGGACATATCACGAGCCCGAACGCGACTCCCTGAATTGCGGCATAAGCGAAACGTCAGTCTCTACAGAGCGGCGTTGACATTGCTCAGGAAGTCTTCAGCGCCGATGCGGAGCAGGCCCCAGGCGGAAACGGTCACGAAGTTAGCGCCCTGGTTGATGAACTCGGCGACTCCGGCGGTGTCGGCCGGATTGTTGCCGCCCACCCCGGCAGATTTGCCGCCGGCCTGGATCCGGGGGATGACCTCGCTCATCACCCGGCGGACTTCGGCTGTCCCAGGGTTGCCCATGCTCTGCCCCAGATCGGATGCCGCAACGTGGATAACGTCGGTCCCGGAAACCTGGAGTATGTCGTCTAGGTTGCCGACGGCTTCGATGTCTTCGACCATGGGGATTACCAGCACCTGGGAGTTGATCCAGGACGTTGCCTCGTCCCGGGTAACGCCGATGCCGTAGTCCTGGGCCCGGCCGCCGCCCATTCCCCGGTAACCGTCGGGATAGTAACGCGCGGCCCGGGCGATTGCGGCGGCCTGTTCCCCGGTATTGACGTGGGGCACAATTATCCCCTGGAGACCGCGGTCGAGGAACCGGAGGATGGTGGGCTCGGAGTGGTCGGGAATGCGGGCGATGGGAGTGATTCCGAAGGACTCGGCGGCGCGGACCATGTGTTCGACCTGGTCCAGGTCAGCAGGGCCGTGTTCGCAGTCAATCATCACAAAGTCGTAACCGAGAGCGCCGAAGATTTCCACCATGTCGGGAGCGTAACGGGTGATGATGGCTCCGAAGACGACTCTGCCTTCGTTGAGTTTGGCCTTGGTTGTGTTGGTGCGCATGAAGAAGTTCCCCTTTTCGAAGTGTCCCCAGGTCCCTTAGTACTTCAGTCCGAAGATACGGGCGATGAATATTCGCGGACTTCGCCCTGTCGTAGGCAGGCACGATTGTGTGGTCTAGCTGCAAAGGCACAGCGGTCCTCACTAAAGCAGATGGTACTATAGGCATGAACGCCAGAATAGGCAGACCGGGCATAATCGTCTACAACACGTCGCCGACGAATGTTGTACTGTAAATTCCGGCCTTCCTCCGACTCAAACTACAAAGGAGACGCTCTTGATTATCGTTCGACGAACCTACACTCCAAAACCTGGTGGGGGAGGACTTCAGCAAAATCTCAGGGAACTTCAGAGTGCCACGGTTGAGGCCGGCTTTCCTCCTCTGAGCGTGTACCGAAAGGTACTCGGCCCCCACGGGACGATGGTCACTGTTCAACGTTGGGATTCCGTAGCGGCCTATGACGCTTCACGCAATGAGGTTCGTGCCACGCGATCAATAACTGAGATCTTCGAAAGAATCTACCCTGTGCTGGCGTCCACGCATGAGACGGAGATCTACGAAGAGATTGCATAAAAGTTCCCGTACCTGGACGCCCGTACCTGCACTGAAGCTAGCATCAGCGCCGCAAGTGTCTGGAGCAGCCGATGGCGCCGAGGGGGAGATTCAACCCGATGCCTCTGTCGGGGGCTGTACACGGTTGTCAGCGTAGCTAATTGCAACACGATTCGGGCTATTCAGGCTGTCGGCGGTTGTCTGCGTTGAGAAAATTGGGCGGCATCCCTCGCCATTCGGAGGCCCTGCTAACCTTCGTATCTCTTGACTGCTTTGCCAAACGCACGCTCGCGCTTGCGGAAGTCCTTGACAACATCCAGTAAGGAGGCTCCGGGAGGCGGCTTGTAGGTCAGTACGTCAACAATGTGTTCGCCGTTTAGGTTAGCCTGCACCTCTGGCACTCGAAGTCCAAACGCCCGAAAGGACTTACAAACGTCGACTGTATCTTGATTCCGAAGGGGTTTTCCTGCAAGTTCATAAAGGCGTGTGGGCAGGTAGATGTTACCAATGACCACCCTTTTTGGCTTCCTCGAAATGACCTGTTGTGAAAGTGAAGAGCAACCGGCACCACAACTGCGGCTATCACTGCGGCTACCGCAGCAACGGACCCAATAACGACTGCCCAATCAATTATCCATGCGCTCAACTTGACACCCTCAAATCAGGGCAATGGGAGTGAGAAGCAGGCACTGGATGGTATGGACTAACACGCGAGCCACCAGTCAGCCCCCGATAGCCCGAATCTTCCCATCGCCGGTATCGTCCTCTTCCATCGCCGCCGCGAACGCATCCGCAGCCTGTCTCTGCCAGCCGGGAAGCGAGTGCGCGTAGATGTCCGAGGTGATGCTGACGTTGGAGTGTCCGAGCCGCTTGCTGACCACGACGATGTTCAGGTCCGCCTGAAGCGCGACGCTGGTGTGGAAGTGACGCAGGCTGCGGACGGTCATGTTCGGCTCGCCAAGCCGTTTGATCGCACGGGTCAACTGCATGGGATTCAGCCACTCGCCCATCGGCCTAGTGAACACCCGCCCCCTGTCCGCGTAGGGATCCCCCATCGTCGCCATCAGCCGCTCCTGCGCCGCCCTGTGCTCCCTCAGTACCTTGGACGTCCCGACGTCCAGCATGATGCTGCGGTCGACTGTGGTGAGCAGTTCGCGTAGCTTGCCGCGTGCCTCCGTCTTGTTGCCCTAGACGGTGACGTACTTGCGCCGGCGCTTGCCCAATTCAATGGTCAGTTCCCATGAGCCGAGTGTGCGCTGCCGGAGTGAGCTGTTCATTATTGGTCAGTAAAGCGAAGGTCAAGCAACTCGCAATAATTCATAGCCGGTAACGGGTCGTCCCATAATGCAATTGCAGATTCCCGATGAAAAGCGACCCAACTACCGTCTTCTACTTTCTTGACCTTGTATTCTTTCCAGGTATATTCGACTTGCCCGTCTGATTGAGCGTTGACGTTCCACTTGTCGTCAGTCATCTTCCTTATCCAACGCCTGCTTGAACCTGAGCGACACCCTACAAGCCTCACAAGTCACGTGAGATGTATTAGAGGTCATATTCCTTGTCGAGCCAGGCCCAACCTGCTGGTATGCCCCACAAGGAGCCCGTCGCCCATGTTTTGCTTCTTCTTGGTAGTGAATCATGTGTCGGAGTGAGCCGTTCATTTCTTCTTCAGTTCATCCAACGTGGCCAACATCATTACGTTGACTTGATCTTGCGTGTGGAGCATTTCAGCCACGTCGTCAATGACTTTGGCTATCGCGGCACTGTACCCTGGGAGAATAACTGACGCGGAATCGTCAATTTCCATGGTCTCCTCCGTGATGAACGTTGACCTCCACTCTTTGTGCCATTTTTCCCACTCCGCTACCTGATGGGAAAACCGTTCTACAAAAAGCTCAGGATCAGGCATAGCTACTCCTCCGTGCTACGAGCCTACGAGTACGACGTATAGGGCGAATAGCTCCTCGCATTTGGGGGAACCTCGCTCCTGTCCTGTTGCAACCGTAGACTCGTTGACGCCTTCCAGTATGTCCAAGACCTTCATGTCGTGCGACTTTACAGCCATATCTCCGACGCGCTCGGCAGAAATTGAGTCACTACACCAATCCGCGATCTTCGGCAGCAGGTAGTCCGCACGCTTGGCCTCAGTGGATGACTTACTCCCGCCGTCGATTACGACGATCTCTTAGCCTGTGGTGTAATTTGAGGGATCAACCTGTGGCTCACTCGAACACGCAATGGCGAATGCAAGGACAAGAATGAGACCAGCACTAATCAGCAAGCCACGTTTTCTGCCCAACGTATCGCACACTAGCCCGTCTTTACAGTGAGCTACGAAGCTTGTCTCGGTCGCCGTCGCGGTTTCGTAGAACCTGCCTTCTATGTGAACTCCTGTAACAGATTTGAGTCGCACCGTCCTCAGGCGGCTCAGGGCTTAGCGAGTTTATAGGAATTATCCGTGAGGTGCCTTCCCAAAGCCATAGCTTATGTCGCACATGCTCATACGCTGTGTGATGCTCGGGCCAAGCAGCCAGGCAACGCTCCGGCCCAGGCGGCTGACAGGGGTAGGTATTTGCAAGTCGTCATTCCGGCGAAGGCCGGAATCCAGGGGCTGGGGCCATCCTTCGACAGGCTCAGAGCCTGCCCCGGACTCGATCCGGGGACGAACGGATTGTCAGTTTACCTACCCCTGTGAGGGCCCAGGCGGTGAAAACGATGACCACGACGACACCGAACCCCTCCAGCGACCCGGTAGGCGAGGCGGCGGCCCTGCGGGAACGGCCGCCCCTGACGAGCAAATCTCGGAATCGAGATGATTGCCCGAAATGGGTCATACACTGGGGATTCCCAATGACGACGATAGAAACGGCGTGGAAGCCGCTACGCGCCTCGCAACCGACGAAGCTCCGCCTCGAGCTCGGCAGCGCGGGCCTCTGCGGTCTCGGCGCGAGACTCAGCCCTCCCGCGAGCTGTCGACTCTTCCCGAGCGCGAGCTTCGGCAGCCATACGACTGGCTCGCTCTTCATCTACCCGAGCCTCGGCTTCCTCGTGCGACCGAAGGTAGCTCTCTGTCACTGGGTCGAAGAACCGCAGCATCCCTTCCTCCCAGCACACGTACAGCCCCAGCACCTCGCTGTATCCACGGAGACGTCCTTCGTCCAGCACTTCGATGGCTATCGACTGATACACGCCGTCCACCAGCCGGTCCCCGGCAAGCGCCGCGTCGTGGTACTCCCCACCACTGGAGTCGAACCGCCAGTACTCGACCACGCCAAAGCGCTCGTAGTCCAGACGCTTGTCCGTGTAGTCCGCTCTCCCGGTTGTCGGTGACGCCACCTCGAGAACGAAGTCGGGAGCCTTGCCCTGACGGTCTATCGCGTATCCCCGCTGCTCCTCCATGAGCTCACGGTCAACTCCGCGCATGACCATCAGGTCCGGTATCCGAGCATCGTCGCGCACTGGCAGTCCGGGGCCAACCGGTACCTCGCTCGCGACCGTGACGTCCGGTTCGTCCGCGAAATGAATCGCAAGGGAGGACACAATCGAGGGTTCGTAGAGGTGGAGCCAGTTCTGCATGTCGTCGCGCGGGGGATAGTCCGGGAAGTGTTCGAGCTCTCCCCTCTGCTGTGTGAGTGTTGTCGTCTTGCCGGTCATTGCGGACCCCTCATGGCCAGGTGGGTTGAGCAACCCTCGACTGGATGCATCATATCGCCTGCTCCAACAAGGCGGCTTTGCGGGAGTCATCTGACATATTGGGCTCCTTGGCGCCATGCAACCAGTCTGGGGTTACTCCTCTGCCGCCTGGGCGGCGGAGAGGAAGTCGGCGTCGGCGAAATCCGCGAAGCGGTCGGGGAGCAATTGGCTCATGTCGGAGACGACCTGGGTCGAACCACGGCAGATATAGTCGGCGATTATACGGCCGGTGATGGGCCCCAGGTGGATGCCCTTGGTGGTGTGGCCGGTAGCCAGAAGGACGCCTTCCCGGCCGGGTACCGGGCCGATGATGGGTTTGCTGTCGGGACTAAGAGGACGCGAACCGGCAAGTTGCTGGACCAGCTCGGCGCGCTCCAGGTCGGGAAAGACATCTATGGCGCGCTGGAGGAGTTCCAGCCGGGCAGTTGCCGTGGGCTGGCGATCAAATTCCTCGCCCCAGAAGATCTCTTTCTGGTCATAGTCCCGACCGCCAGTGCTGCCGACACTGGTGAAACCGTCCATCCGGCTGATCATGTGACCGCGCTTGGGAGAGCTGATAAGCACCGACAGGGGTTCGCCGGGATAGTTGAGCAAGAGGCGCTCTCCCTTCAATGGGCGGACAGGAACGGGGAAGTCCAGCCAGGGAGTGAAAGCCCGGCTCCAGGTGCCGGCGGCCACCACCACCGTGCCGCAGTGTATCTCCTCGGAGGCCGTCTTGACGCCGGAAATCGTGGGGCCACTGGTCACAAGGCCGGTTACTTCCCGGTTGACGATGTTGGCGCCCTTGAGTTCGGCCCCCCGGGCCAGGGCCAGGTTAAGGCGGTAGCTGTCCAACTGGGCGGACTCGTCCTCATACACTGCGCCAACGATAGAGGGGGAAAGACGGGGTTCGACAGAGTGGACTTCCTTGGCGTCGATCCAATGCATCTTGATGTGAGGTTGCTGCCAGACCATCAAGCTCTTGATCAGATCGGCCTCTTCGTCGTCCAGAGCCAACCGGAGTGAAGGACGACGCTGGTAGAGCAGGTCCATGCCTGTGGTGGCTTCCAGTTCCGGGACGATCTGTTGAAACTCGGAGTAAGAGGCCCGTGCAATTTCGAAGGACGCCCCGGGCGAGAACTCGGCGCCCAGCAGGCTGAGGGAACCGGTGGCGTGAGCGGAGGCCCCGCTGCCGATGGCTTCCCGCTCCAGGATGGTCACGCTGACGCCTTCCCGGGCCAGGTAATAGGCTACCGAGCAACCGACCACACCGGCGCCAATCACAACTACGTCAGCACTCTTGGGCAAACCCTTGCTCTCCAATTGAAGTTCTTGGGATTATCACCGTGGGCCGCACGGGTGTCAATCGGGGTGTAGTAACTTAGGCTTCCTCTAGATGTTCCTGTAATCTCCGGCCGCTGTTCTGCTACTGGAAGCTTCATGGGCTCGCGGCCTTGGCTCAGAGCCTCGGGGCTTTGGAGATGCGGATTCTCCCGCCGCGGACAGTTACTATTGAGCGCGTTTCCAGAGCTTCCCGGTGACTATCAACCAGTTCGGCCATCAGTCCAATGCGTTGCCCTGCCGGCACGTCCGGAAGGCGAACCAGTCCCGCATGTGGAACATCATGCAGGTGTATCAACTCTCCGAAGTCGGTATCGATCGTGACCAACACCCGCCCGTCCGCTTCTGCGAGCTCCAGCAGTGCCCGGTCTCCTGGGTCCGGGCCAAGCTCCCGGGCTTCGATAACGTCGTGTCCGTTACTGCGAAGCCACTCAGCAAGACGAGCACCTGCGCAGCGATCCACCAAGAATCTCACGACCCATCTACTGACACAGCGGCCAGAGAGTCTCCTGCAATGACTGCATGTGCGTAGGCCGTGCAGGCGCGGATGTCCTCCAACTCGAGGTCAGGATAGTCATCGAGGATGTCCTCCGGCTCAATGCCCTGTGTGAGCAGGCTCAGTATCAGCTCCACGGATACTCGCATGTCGCGAATGATCGGCTTCCCGCCAAAAACGTCAGAGCGGGCAGTTATCCGTTTCAGGAGGTCGTGGTCGATCGTCATGTCGTTCCCCCGTAATTGCTCCGACGGTCATGTACCTCGCAGGCACGCGCAGGCCAGGAGGTCGAGGTTGCCAATCGCCAATTGGGCGTTGCCAACAGCATAGCACCGGAACGTTACCAGATCATTCAAAGGGTCGGGCCATCAATCTGGAGTTGGGCGTTGTGGTAGGTCATGTCCTCCACAGGTCCCACAGTGAAGGTTCTCGATTCTGCCCAGTTGGAGGGCTTGAACGTACTGAACCGCGAACTCTTTACTGGGAGGTTCTCATATTGGGACGACGCCATCCCATTCCCAGCGGGCATCCCGCGCCAGACCGCGTCCCCCGGCGATTGACGACCCCCGTCCCAGTGCATACCATCCCAACACCAGTCGAAGGTGTCACGTATACGTCATATCCAGGAGGCAGGGAGTGAAGTACGACTACATCGTCATCGGCGCGGGTTCGGCGGGCGCGATACTAGCCACAAGGCTCTCGGAAGACCCCAACACCTCGGTGCTCCTGCTGGAGGCGGGTCCGGACTACCCGGACATCGACAGCCTCCCGGAGGAGGTCAAGTACGGCTACAAGTCGACCAAGGGCATCTGGGATAGCGACCACAACTGGCAGTACACGGCCAGGGGCACCGATGAGGCCGAGATCGAGATTCCCAGGGGCAAGGTCACCGGCGGGTCCAGCGCCATCAATGGACAGATCTTCCTCCGCGGCATTCCCGAGGACTATGACAACTGGGCGGATTGGGGAAACGACGAGTGGAGCTTCCAGAAGCTGGTGCCCTACTTCAACAAGGTGGAGACGGACACCACCTACCAGGACGATCCCGGAGACTTCCACGGCTCCAGCGGGCCCATTATCTGCCACCGGTTCCCACAGGAGGAGTGGCAGCAGGGAAACAGGGCCTGGTTCGAGGCATGGCGAGACAATGGGCACCCATTCTGTGAAGATCACAACGCGCCCGGCACCGCCGGAGTGGGGCCCACGCCCCTGAACAATCCCAACGGCATTCGTTGGTCCACGGCCATAGGGTACCTGGGCCTCTCGCGCCACCGCCTCAACCTGACAATCAGGGCTAACGTGACGGTAAAGAGGATACTATTCGACACCACAGGGGAACGCCCCAGGGCGACGGGCGTCGAGGCGGTCTCAGACGATGAGACCTTCGTCGTCGAGGCCGATGAGATCATCCTCAGCGCAGGCGCAATCGGGTCGCCCCAGATTCTGATGCTCTCCGGGGTCGGTCCCGGGGATCACCTGAGGGACCACGGAATAGCGACCGTCATCAACTCGCCAGGGGTCGGTCAGAACCTGGCAGACCATCCCCTCATCAGCATACTGTGGGCCACGAAGCCGGAGGTGGAGCTGCGCCGCTTCGTGCCCAACTCTCAAATCCTGGTGAGGTACACGGCCGAGGGCTCTCCACTGGAGAACGACATGATCGTCTACCTGTCCGCCGCTGGGGGGAAGAATCGCAGCATGGGCGGCAAACACGGCGATCTGGTGGGACTGGGCGCCGCTCTCGGACTGAACCTGGCAATGTCGAAGGGTGAGATCCGGCTCCGCTCCAACGACTATAGGGACCAGCCCTATCTCGACTACAACCTCCTGGACCACGAGGAGGACCTGCGCAGGTACCGGGACGGCGTCCGCCTGGTGGTCGGTCTGGAGGACCATCCGGCGATGGCCGCCATGATCGACAAGAGGGTATACCCAGAGGACTCGGACCTGGAGTCGGACGACGCCCTGGACCACTGGATCAAGAGGTACGTTGGGACCGGCCACCACATCTCCTGCACCGCCAAGATGGGCCCCATCTCAGATCCAATGGCCGTGGTGGACCAGCACGGCAAGGTCTACGGCGCAGAGGGTCTGCGGGTCGTGGACGCCTCGATCATGCCAGAGTGCGTTCGGGCCAACATCAACGTCACCGTCCTCATGATAGGCGAGCGCGTCGCAGACCTTATCAAGCAGGGGAAGTAGCGAATGGGGTCCCCCTCCCGAAAGGGGAGGGGGAAGGCGTCTGAGTTGCGCTGGGCCGTATCGGCGCTCTAACTGTTTCGGCCGTAGGCGTCGGCGGCGCGTAGCACCGTTGCATCATCCCCCATGCGTCCCACCAGCATCATACCTATGGGCAGGCCATCGGATACTCCGCACGGAACCGAGATGGCCGGATGGCCGCTTACGTCGAAGGGACAGGTGTTGGGGATCATTTCCAGCGCCCGGTCGGTGTACTCCTGGCGGCTGCAATCGGCGCGTGGGATAACCGTCGCCTTCATCGGCAGGGTGGGCATCACCAGCAGGTCATACTCGCTGAGTGCCTGGTCATAGGCGGCGGTCAACATCCTGGCCAGGTTCTGAGCCTTGGAGTAGTAGTGGCCGTGATACCTGTCCTGCATATACTGTCCCATCAAGACCACCAGCTTGGTGGTTTCCGACAGGTCGTCGGCCCTGCTCTGCCATCCGTGAGCGAATATGTCCTGCAATCCGGTGGTGTAGTGGCCCTTCCAGTTGGTGCCCATGCTGTTGCCGGCTATCATCAGCATCGTAGCCCCTTCCACCGCGATGGCTCTCCAGAGGTGAATCCCGTCCAGGTGCCAGGGTATGGAAACCGTTTCCACCAGCGCCCCCATGCTCTCGAACGACCGGGCCGCTTTCTCTACCGCCTCGTCCACGTCCGCTTCAGACTCCTCCAGGTTGAACCCTTCCCGTACGATGCCCAATCGGAGCCCGGTCACGTCCCCAGTCAACGCTTGGGTATAAGCTTGCTCGGAAAGTCCGGCCTTCTGCCTGGGGTCCAGTCCGTCGGGGCCGGCGACTGCTTCCAGCAACAGCGCCACGTCAGCGGCAGTGCGTGCCATCGGCCCGGTATGGTCCAGGGTTAGTTCGATTGGGAAGACCCCCGTATAGGGGACCAGCCCGTAGGTTGGCTTGAGTCCGTAGATGCCGCACCAGCTGTCCGGTATCCTGATCGACCCCCCTTGGTCGCCACCGATGGCCATGTCCACCTCTCCGGCTGCGACCAAAGCCGCGCTGCCGCTGGAGGATCCTCCGGCGGTGCGCGCGTGGTCATGAGGGTTGAGGACCGGCCCGGTGTCCGACGTATGGCTGCCGCCGGAGAAGCACAGGCTCTCGCATACTGCCTTGCCCTTGATGGAGCCGCCGGCATCCAGAATTCGGGTGACGATGGTAGCGTCTACGTCGGGGACGTAGCCTTCAAGAACACTGGTGCCGTTCATCATGGGAACGCCTGCCACGCAGACGTTGTCCTTGATGGCCACAGTCTTGCCGGAGAGAACTCCTCCCTGAGGGCCTGTTATTTCGCAACGCTAGTACCAGGCCCCCAATGGGTTGTCTTCCGGTTGCGGTCGCGCCCCCGGGAACCGCGGGTACTTGACCGGCAAGCTGGGCGCGGTAAGCTGGTCCAACCTGGCATACGAGTCCAGGATTGGTTGGCTCAACTCAATATAGGACTCGACATCGGCCTGCGACGGGTCCAGGTTGTATTCCTCCGCTATTCGGAAAAACTCTTCGACGGTAGGGCGTCTTACCACCATGATGATTACCTCCGGTACATTCCTGAAACCTATTGCCAGAAGCATCATAGCATCGGAACGAAGTTGCGCCGATTGGGATGGCCGCCTGAATCGGCAGGTGTATCAGTACTGGCCAGACTTACCGACTAGCGGAGTTGATTCGTCCTACCTGTACCATGAGGTGAAACCGCGTAACCGGATCATTCTGCAATCACGAGCGGGAAGGCTCATGCAGCACTCCCGTACCCATTCCTGACACTTGGGAGTCAGGCCGTGCGCTTCCATTCTTTGATTTAGTGGACGTTATCAAATACTATCGTCGCAATCGTGACGTGTGCGCTACGGCAAGGAGGAACCCATGACTGCAAACGTACCGAATATGGCTGGCAAGGTGATGACTGTCCGGGGCCCCATAGACCCGGACCAGCTGGGGCCCACAATCATGCACGAGCACCTGTTTATCACTCTTTACAGGGGCGTAGAGCCGGACGACAACACTCCGGCCACGGACTGGTGCCTGTGGGACCAGGAATTGACTATGGACAAGCTGGACCTGGTCCGTGACCGCAAGCCAATCCGGGACAACTGGGTGCTGGTGGACGAGAGGATGGCGATAGATGAGGCCATGGAGTTCCGGTATCACGGGGGCGGCACCCTTGTCGACGTCACCAGCATCGGCATCCGGCGAGACCCGCTGGCCTTGTCTCGAGTATCGCAGGCCACCGGCCTCAACGTGGTTATGGGCGCGGGGTGGTACCAGAAGCTATACCACCCGACCGATATGGACCAGAAGACCGTGGAGGACATGACCGACGAGATAGTCCGTGACGTTACAGTCGGCGTCGGAGACACCGGTGTCCGTTCCGGCATCATCGGAGAGGTGGGCATCGAGGGCAATCCGATCAATGAGAACGAGGTCAAGAGCATACGGGCATCCGGCCGAGCCAGCCGCGCCACCGGGGCCCCCATCTCATTCCACCGCGGCGGCGTTGGACGGGAAAAGCTGGCGGTGATCGGCATGCTTGGCGAAGAAGGCACGGACCTGTCCCGCGTGATCTTTGGTCACAGCGATCCCATCGCTGGCGACCTGGACCTGATGCTGGAGCTGCTGGGCCACGGAGTCTATATCCAGTTCGACCTGCTGGGGCGTGTGGGCGCACCCCTGCGATTCGTGCCGGACGGCGACGACTTCGGAACGTTCTTTAGCAGCGCCGGGACGGCCGCGGTGGCCGATGCGATACCCAGGCTTATAGAGGCTGGATACGCTGACCGGGTCCTGCTGTCCCAGGACGTGTGTACCAAGGCGCAGCTCAAACGATACGGCGGAACAGGCTACTCCTTCATCATGGAAAAGTTCCTGCCCGAAATGCGCTCCCGAAGTGTCGCCGAAGAGCACATCCAGATGATGATGGTGGAGAACCCGGAGCGCATCCTGACCTTCGTAGAACCTCAAGATTAGAGGGGCTGATCCAGTGAGCGGACGACACTCATTTCAAGAACTGAAAGAAGGCTTCAGTCCAGAACGGCGCCGCAGAATCGAGGCGATCAAGGAGAAACTGCTTGCCGATATGCTGCTACACGAGCTGCTCCGGGCGAGAGCACTGACACGACAGGATGAGCCTAGATGGCATATCTCCTAGACCTGTTCACTCCGGAGACGTGGGCCGCTTTCCGTGAGGTTGGCGCTACCGTGACTGCCTTTCGCGAACGACATCAGCACTTAGCCGAGCAACGAGTCAGACGGGGCGACTACTTCGTCTGCTACCTAACTCGCCTGTCACGATGGTGCGGTGTACTCCAGGCCGAGTCTGAGGCGTACCTCAAAGACAGTCCTCTCCACGATGAACTCAGCCCTTTCACGGTCCACGTTAAGGTCAAACCAATCGTCATGCTGGACCCCGAATCCTCTATACCGATCTACGATGACGAGGTCTGGAACACACTGAGCATCACGAACCAGCACACGAGGGGAACTGCAGTCTGGACCGGATTCTTCAGGGCGTCACTCAATGAATTCGAGGAGGGCGACGGCAGATACCTCGTCGATTTGCTCAAGCAACAGCAGGCAAACCCCAAGAGCTTCCCCTTCACTGCCAAGGACAGGCGCCAACTAGTCAGCCGCAGGAAAGTACGCACCCTGGACAGAGAGGTGGAGGTAGAGGTCCCAGACGATGAGGACGATGAACCCTCACTCGAATCCGGGATATTGGAGCCCACGGCGGCAACTGGCAGCCGGGAGTCGATACGGTACCAGGCGAAGGTGGCGCAGATCGGGGCCCAGATGGGATTTCACATCTGGGTTCCAAGAAACGATAGGGCACGTGTCTTGGAACATATCCCTAGGGCCATACATGAGAGCTTCCTGGACGCACTTCCTCTGAACTATGACGACACGACTCTGAGGACAGTGGAGCAGATCGACGTGCTGTGGCTCAAAGGAAGATCGATGGCAAGGGCCTTTGAGATCGAGCACACGACCGCCATCTATTCAGGCCTCCTGCGAATGGCAGACCTGCTGGCCCTACAGCCCAACATGGACATACGCCTGCACATCGTGGCTCCACCGGACAAGCGGGAAAGGGTCCTTCGCGAGATCAGGAGGCCAGTGTTTTCCCTCCTGGACCGAGGCCCTCTGTACGAACAGTGTTCGTTCCTTCCGTATGACTCAATCGACCAGCTATCAGAGCAGCAGCACGTGGCCCACATGAGCGACAGCATCATCGGGGAGTATGAGGAGTCCGCAGAGGTATAGAGGTCCGGGTTCAATGTCGCCGCACTTTATAACATGGTGGCGGCGTCTCTAAGATCCTCCTCCCCACAGTTAGGCGGTACACTTAAGGGGACAGGTGCGAGTGTAGCTAGAGCACAGGTATGTGGAGGAGCTCGATCTTGAATTATCTGACGACATACCATCCTCTCGAAGGCACAAGGCGCGGCAGAATTGCCATCGATACTTTCGGATTCCCGCCCTATGTGGATGACTCCTGCCGTAGGGAGCCAGACTTCGAGTCTGAGTTTCCTTCGATCACAGCCTTGTGCCGCAGAAGCAAATTCGCGCCGCGTCTGTGGGAGTCTGACTACATCGCCTATATGACAGTCAAAGGAAGATATTCTGGACTGGATGAACATCATTGGCGGTTGACTGCCATCCTTAGAGTAGCGAGACGATTCGAGACGCACTGGGAGGCAGCGAACTGGTATCAAGAGCAGGGATTGTCCCTGCCCAGCAATTGTATAGTCGACGGCAACTTACCGCTTGAACTCGAGAAGACGGGTAATCGCGACAAGCACCGCTTCGTGAGATTTTGGGACGGAATCTATCGGAAACGAGTCCGTGATTACTCGATGTTCTTGGTGACTGAGCCTGAGTTTCTTGAAATAACAGATCCGCCTATTGTGACAGATACCATGTTGCAAGGAATATTCGGCAGGGTTCCAGTAATACCATTCCAGTCTGAGCGGGCCATATAGGATACTGGCAGCGGTCTGATGCTTCGTCTATGCTCGGGTCAACTCATCGAGTTGGAGGGCAGCAGATGATCGGTCGACCATTTCGGGTGAACTGGCGCCCAGAGGATACGCCAGAGGCACTGAAGGCAGCATATCGAGCAGAAAGAGACACCATGCTGCGTACCCGTCTGCATGGACTGTGGCTACTGCGTTGTGGACGACGGCTGGGTGAAGTGGCGTCGGTGGTAGGGATCCATTATCGGACGGTGCAGACATGGGTGTCGTGGTACAGAAAGGGAGGAGTGGAGGAGGTACTGTCGCACAGGATGAAAGGCAAAGGACAGCCTGGGTTTCTGAGCGAGGAACAGGAGCGGGAGTTGGCCGAGGAGGTGGAGAGCGGACGATTCAGGACAGCTGGCGAGATCAGGGAGTGGATAGAGTCGGAGTATGGAGTGAGCTACCGGTCGGGAAGTGTGTACAGTCTGCTTGAGCGTCTGGGATGCTCGCCGAGAGTGCCGCGTGGTCTTCACGTGAAGGCGGACGTAGGAGCTCAGGAGTCTTGGAAAAGGGGGGCCTGGGTGAGGCGCTCGCAGGTGCTGGTGTGACGACGGAGACGGTGCTGGGCTTTGCCGACGAGATGCGAGTGGGACTTCGTGGAATGGTGCGCAGGGTGTGGGGTCGTCGTGGCGTGAAGGTGCGTCAACGAGTGCAGTTGGTGTACGAGTGGAGGTACCTGTTCTGTGTGGTGGACGGACGTAGTGGGAAGCTGTTGTGGAACTGGATAGACTCGATGAGGTCTGAACGGATAGCAGAGGCGGTCAACGGTCTGAGGCATGGGACCGACGTTGGAGCGCTGGTGTGGGATGGAGCGAGAGGACACCGCAGTCGGCTGGTGGATGTGGTGGGACTGCCGACGATCGTGCAGCCTGCTTATAGTCCTGAGCTCAATCCTGCTGAGCGAGTGTTCGAGGAGGTCCGTCGCTGGGTGGAGGGCAGGATATACGGGAGCATCGAAGAGAAGGTGGAGGCAGTGAACGCCTATCTGCGTGAGTTGGAGTCTGATCCCGGACGGGTGCGGTCGCTTGCTGGGTGGGACTGGATAGAGGAAGCGGTCCAGAGCCTACCATCCCACTATGCGGCCTCCTCAGACTGAAATGGTATAACACGCACTCCGCCTCGTATCACTGACGAACAGCTTGTGGCCCTGATGGAGTCAATCGGCATTTGAGGGGCCGCATTCCCTGAGGACGGCTGCTACTCTTCCCTACCTCAGTCTTGCTTAAGTACGTCACCTAGAATTCACCGGCCTTCCGGTGACTGCCACATACAGGTCGTAATTGATTAGCGGTAGTGGTTGGTGAGATTGCAGTCGGCAGGTCATGTTCTTATACTTCGGCCATGTGTACCGACAAAGACCGCCCTCCCTGTGAACACGACGACCTGATCGGCAAGGTCGACCGCTTGCAAGGCCAGGTCGCGCGTCTGACGACGACGATCAAGGAGCTTCGCAAGCAGCTCGCCGCAGCGCAGCGAGCGGGCAAGCGCCAGGCAGCGCCATTCTCCAAGGGCGAGCGGACCTCAAAGCCAAGGCGTCCGGGTCGAAAGCCCGGGAAGGGGAACTTCAGCTACAGAAAGCCGCCGGCGGTGGACGAACTGACAGCACCGCCTGTTGACGTTGCGGTTTCAGCGGAAAGCTGCCCCGGATGTGGAGGCATACTCGAACATGAGGGAGAGAGCCTTGCGTACGTGACCGACATTCCCCCGATGCCCAGACCGCAGGTGACAGAGTACCGGGTGCAGGTATGCCGATGCGTGTCGTGCGGCAGGCGTGTGCGAGGGCGTCATCGGGACGTTGGACCTGACCAGTACGGTGCGAGCGCCCATCGGGTGGGAAGACGAGTGATGGCTGCGGCTCACATGCTCCACTATGGAGTGGGCATACCGGTGCGGAGGGTTCCCGTCGTGCTCAGAGCGCTGACCGGAGTTGAGTTGAGCCAGAGCGCGATCACGCAGGACGCTCTGCGACGAGCGAGGGGCGCTGTGGGAGATGCGTACCAGAGGCTTCGGGAGTCTGTGCGTGAGAGCGCGGTGGTCCACACTGACGACACAGGCTGGCGAGTTGGCGGAGAGGGTGCCTTTCTGATGGCGTTCGAGACCGATGATGCCACTGTGTACCAGGTGCGCGGTCGTCACCGTAACGAGGAGGTCAGGGAGGTTGTTCCGGGCGACTATGCGGGAGTGATGGTGACCGACCGAGCTCGAAGCTACGATGCGCGGGCTCTGTCGGGAGTGAGACAGCAGAAGTGTCTGGCTCACGTGCTGCGCTCGATCAGTGAGGTGGTCCAGACCAAGGTGGGCAGAGGGCGCAGCTTCGGTAAGCGGCTGAGCGAGCTTCTCAGAGAGGCGATGCAGCTGCGGGAGTCACAACGACGTGGAGAGGTGGCGGACTATGCTGGGGAGAAGGAGCGGTTGAGACGAGAGGTGAGCCATCATCTCAGAGACCGTCCGCTGTCTGATCGTGACAACTGGAGGCTGCAGAACGAGCTTGGCTGGCAGGACGATCGTGGGAACCTGCTGCGTTTTCTGGACGGTGTTGGCATAGAGCCGACCAACAACCGTGCTGAGCGACTCTGCGAGGGGCGGTGATAGCGAGGAAGGTGTCGCACTGCTCGAAGAACGAAGATGGTGCGGATGCGTTCAGTGCGTTCACCAGCGTAATCAGGACCCTGGCTCGGCAGGGTGGTGGTCAGTCGGCGGTGGATGGTCTGTGTAGTGTGTTCAGCGGCGCGCCTGTCCACACCCGCTCCATCTGAACCTCTTCCCGGCCTCTCCGGTGACTCCGCTAATCAATTACTACAGGTCAATGTAAGAAGGGCGGTGGACAGGAGGAACAATCCGTTGCCAAGTTACGAACACAACCGGTTAGTTGAACGTGTTGCCCGACTCGACGACCCTCCCGGAGATGCTGCCGACTACGCCGCTTGGATCGAAGCCGGAAGACACTTGCAAATGCTGCGAGACAACGCTCGCTCAGATGAACTTGTCATCTACGCTTCCGGCGAACACACGTTTGTTCACGCTGTAGTTGTAAGCGAGGAAGACGTTTCATCATTGGAAAAGAGTGATCTCCTACAGTGGAGCGGGGGTCCCTATTCAACTTGTGCAAGCTACGTTACAGGGGGAGGTAACGATAGTGTATGGATTGAAAGAGATCAATACGATCGGGGGGCCAAGACGCTGAGACAGGCTCGACCTCTAGTGTACTTCAGGGATTTCGAAGGACTCAAAGAACCAGACAGCGCCTACTTCGAAGTAACACAGGAGTATGCTCATCTGGCGGGGATTCACAGACGCCCGGAGCGGAGCGCATATTGTCGCTTCGACGAGAGAGGTGACTGGCAAGACGTGGTGTCATTCACTTCCAAAGAGAGGTCGCAGCAGATAAACCTCGTATCATTCCGGCGCGACCAGTTGGAGCAGTACCTAGCCACTTCGACCTCCGTTCTGGTTCGCACGTTCGACTTTATGTTGCTGCGGTATTCTGAGTTCACAGAATGGCCCAAGGGGCCCGAAACGATAGTGGATGGAAGCGACGAGTTGTTCTACCGCCAGAAGGTCGACCCAGAAAAGGCAGCCTACACTCGCGGAGTGCAGATTGTTCGGCCATCCCGACCAAAGGCAGAGATATTGGCATCAATCACCAACAGTTGGGGTTGGCGAGATGACGGTCAATACTGTGAATTCATAGCGTGGGACTGGCGAAACAGACGCATAGCCAGTATTTCAAGTGATCCGTCAGCCACCACCAGCTATTATGAATCCAGTGAGAATTCCCTGCCATTTGAAGTATCGCCTGCGTTCTTTCGGCCAGAAGTTTTATCGAAATATAAATCGGACCGCGACAAGTACACAATTGATGAAGAGTTCAGGTCTATCAGCTGCCGTGGGAGCTGGCACCTGAAGACGTACGATATAAACGAGGCGGGGCAAGTTCACACATACCTGTGCTACCTGAGAGATCTTCCGTACGAAGAACAATTGTACTGGCTTAGCTTCAATGAAGACCCGAAGGCGGGCATTTCCGAACGCGCGCTTGTGAATGACTACAGAGGAGAGCCATATGACACGATTGACCCTATAACCAAAATCCGGTTGATTGTGAGGCGCTGGGCAGACTCAGGTCTGGACTGGTGGAAGTTAAGCCCGAATCCACCGAAAGGGTGGCGTTACAGCAGCCGAATGGGCGATGAGTGGCAAAGGGGGCGATGGTTCGGGCAGGACTTCGGGTAGATGGGTCCGGTGGCGGCCTTCAGCAGCCGCGTGGAGACCTTGTGGCCGTTTGCGAACGTTGGCAGGGCGAGATGGCGGGGAGAGGACGCAGCAAGAGACACTCTCGGACCGGGGTGGCGCGAGTTTGCGGGGCGGTTGGGTAGTCTGGTGGATGGGTCAGGCGCCGTCAGGCAGGAGATGGCAGGGCTCGCAACCGAGCGAGGGCGCGACTGAACTGGGTTTCCCAGGGCCAGTGCTGGGGAAGATGCAAAGTGAGGCGGCGCGCCTTGCGGGTGAGCCGGCCGGCCAGAGAGAAGAAGCGTCGTCGGAGGGTCTTGGTGGTTACAACCTGCTGGCCCAGACCGATGCGCGCTGTCCAGCGGGCCAGGTTATGGGCCATCACCCCGTATCGAGTACGGGGCAGGCTCTGGACGGCCAGCCAAGCGGCGTTGGCGGCGAAGCGTCCTGAGGGGAGATGGTTGAGGCCCACGCCGTACTTGAGGTCTCTTATGGCGTTCTCGATCTCGGCGTGGCGGCGATGGTCAGCCTCCAGTTCCAGGGTATCCCCCTCCCGGTCGGTGATGAAGCCGTGATAGCTGTAGCTGGCGAAGAGTGCCAGTTGTGAGCCGGGCGTGGGCTTCACCCTACGGACGATGAGCCGCACCGGGGTGGCGTCGGGCTCACCCCGGAAGGGGGTGTAGGTGGTCTCGGCCACGTCGGCGGCACCGTCCATCCAGTAGGGGATCGGCGTCCAGTCCTGCTCCGGTATCGTCTCAATCAGCTCCCTCAGACGAGCGTGCTGGCGGATGGTGATGGAGAAGCGCACATCCATCTCGCGGCAGACCGCGACCAAGGCGTGGGCATAGAAGCCGCTGTCGGCGCGCACCGTGAGTTGTCCTATGGCTCCGGCATGGCGCACTCGCCCCACCGTCTCACGCAGGAAGTGGGCGGCACCCCGAACGGTGTTGGCGCGACCCTCGCGCAGCCGGGACATCAGCACGTCACCGGTTCCGGCGGCGACGGCCAGCAGCGGGTGATAGCCTCGCTGGCCGGTGTAGCTGTGGTGGCGGGCACCCTCCTTGGCCAGTCCGTAGGTTTCGCAGATGGTGGAGTCCAGGTCGATGGTCAACGGCCCGTCACCGGGTCCGGCACCAGCGGCCCAGGCCCGCGACAGCAGCTCCCGGCTCACCCGATCCAACTGGCGCACGTGCCCCCACCGGAAGCTGCGCAGGAAGGTCCCCAGAGCCTGCCCTCGCGAAAGCGGGGGGTGGATGGCGCCTTGAGCGTGCAGCCGACGGCTCCAGCCGTCCCCCCGGTACGCAACACGTCCGCGTCGTCAATACAGTCTCCCCCGGCCAGTGCAGACGCAGCCAGTGTCATCACCTTGTCTCCCGTGTTCGCCCGCCCCGGCGCATTCCCCAGGTCAACGTGGTTGTCGACCAGTTCACCCAGACCCAGGTGCTGGGCCAGGGTGGCCGGAAGAATCAGCCCGGCGTTTGCCATCAGCCGATGATCGTCGAAGGCGATTTTGATGCGGTCGGGGTGATTGCGTGGTAGCATCTATTGGGTGCTCCCTTCCTGGGGTCGGTTTGGTCTTACAAAACCATTATCCCAGATTCAAAGGAGCACCTTCTTGCCGCTTCAGGACACTCACCCAACCCCCGCCTTCGGTGGATTCGGGTTAAGGGACAGCACGTTACTTGATCGCATCAATCTGCCAGTTACGGACAGCCGTGATGAATGGGGGCAAGCATACTCAGACTTGGCGAAGCTCGTGGTAGAGGGGTTCCGTGTTCGCGCTATCCGACAGAAGCTTCGGAAGGAGGGTATTGACTTTACGAAAGACGAGCAGAGTCTCACGTTAATCGAAAAACTCCTTGCTGGACGGCACGATGTATCTCAGGTATCGAGACTGCACGGGTTGAGGAGAGTTCAACTCATTCGCTCCAAGGTAGCTTCACATGTTGGCGGTGGAGATGCTCTTCAACTAGCAAGAGAGACCTTGAGTGATCACGGAACGTTTAAGGCCGACTTTGAAAGTACATGCAATGTTGTCGCAGATGAACTCAACCTGATCGACAATGAGCTTTCGTGATAACACGTAGTTCCTATGCTACCTCTTGAGCAGTTTTCGCCGACATCATTACCTACCATCGTCGCCACCGTGACGCGGGTACTGCGGCTAGGAGGAGTCCGTGACTGCAAACGTCCCGAACATGGTCGGCAAGGTGATGACCGTCAGGGGCCCCATAGACCCGGACGAGCTTGGGATCACCCTGATGCACGAGCACCTGTTTGTCGCCACGACCAGGACATACCAACCGGACGACAACACTCCGGCCACGGACTGGTACCTGTGGGAGCAGGAACTGACCATGGCCAAGCTGGACCTGATCCGGGCCCGCAAGCCGATCAGGGACAACTGGTTCGTGGCGGACGAGCAGACGGCGATAGATGAGACCATGGAGTTCCGCAACCTCGGGGGCGGGACGCTGGTCGAACTCACCAGCATCGGCATCCGGCGAGACCCTCTCGCCATGGCCCGCGTGTCCCACGCCACCGGTCTCAACGTCGTCATGGGCGCCGGGTGGTACATGGAGCTCTACCATCCGGCCGACATGGACCAGAAGACCGTGGAGGACATGACCGACGAGATTGTCCAGGACATCACCATCGGCGTCGGGGACACCGGCATCCGGTCAGGCATCATCGGAGAGGTGGGCATCGAGGGCGCGCCGATCACTGAGAACGAGGTCAAGAGCATACGGGCGTCCGGCCGGGCCAGTCGTGCCACGGGCGCTCCCATCACGTTCCACCGCGGCGGCCAGGGACGGGAGAAGTTAACTGTCATAGGCATCCTCGGCGAGGAGGATACGGACATGTCTCGTGTCATCTTCGGTCACAGCGACGCAATCGCCAGCGACACGGACCTGATGCTGGAGCTGTTGGGCCACGGGGTCTACATCGAGTTCGACCTGATGGGGCGGGTGGGTGTTCCTTTGCGGTATGTACCGGACGGCGACGACCTCAGATCGTTCATGAGCAGCGCAGGAACGGCCGCGGTGGCCGAGGCAGTACCCAAGCTCATAGATGCCGGCTACGTCGATCGCATCCTGCTGTCCCAGGACGTGTCCGCCAAGATGCAGCTCAAGAAGTACGGTGGAACGGGGTACTCCTTCATCATGGAGAGGTTCCTGCCGGAACTGCGCTCACGAGGGGTCGCCGAAGAGCACATCCAGACGATGATGGTCGAAAACCCCAAGCGCATCCTGACCTTCGTAGAACCCCAGGGTTAGAGGGGCGCTCTCGCGACAGACCGCTCCACGAGCGACAGCCCCAACCCCCTCCCTTTGCTTTCCCCGACCCTATCACCTAGTATCAGCGCCATCGTGACGTGGGTTCTACGTGGAGGAGGAGACCGTGACTGCAAACATACCAAACATGGCTGGCAAGGTGATGACTGTCCGTGGCCCCATAGACCCGGACCAGTTGGGGGCCACAATAATGCACGAGCATCTGTTCATCGTTCTTACCAAGACCTACGAGCCGGACCACTACACGCCGACCACGGACTGGGCCCTGTGGGACCAGGAGCTGACCATGGACAAGCTGGACATGGCCCGGGACCGTAGGCCCATCCAGGACAACTGGGTGCTGGTGGACGAGAGGACAGCGATTGATGAGGCCATGGAGTTCCGGCATCACGGGGGCGGCACCATCGTCGAAGTCACCAGCATCGGCATCCGGCGAGACCCTGTTGCCATGGCTCGTGTATCCCACGCCACCGGTCTCAATGTCGTTATGGGCGCGGGGTGGTACCAGAAGCTTTACCATCCGGCCGACATGGGCCAGCGTACCGTGGAGGACATGACCGACGAGATAGTCCGGGACGTTACGGTCGGCGTCGGTGACACCGGTATCCGCTCCGGCATCATCGGAGAGGTGGGCATCGAGGGTGCCCCGATCACTGAGAACGAGGTCAAGAGCATACGGGCATCCGGACGGGCCAGTCGTGCCACGGGCGCCCCAATCTCATTCCACCGCGGCGGCCAGGGACGGGAGAGACTGACGGTGATCGGCATCCTTGGCGAGGAGGGCACGGACATGTCCCGCGTGATCTTCGGACACAGCGACCCCATCGCCGGCGACCCGGACCTGATGCTGGAGCTGCTGGGCCACGGAGTCTACATCCAGTTCGACCTGCTGGGGCGAGTAAGTGCGGCGTTGCGATATGTACCGGTCGGCGACGACCTCAGATCGTTCATGAACAGCGCCGGAACGGCTGCGGTGGCCGATGCGATACCCAAGCTCATAGAGGCCGGCTACGCCGATCGGATCCTGCTGTCCCAGGATGTTTGCACCAAGACGCAGCTTAAGCGCTACGGCGGAACAGGCTACTCATTCATTCTGGAGAAGTTCCTGCCCGAAATGCGCTCACGAGGAGTCTCGGAAGAGCACATTCAGATGATGATGGTGGAGAATCCGCAGCGCATCCTGACCTTCGTAGACCCCCAAGACTAGACCCGTCCGGTCTGCAACCGCCGAATGTCAGCGACTATCCGCTCACGTCGTCCACTCTAGCGCCGCCTCTTATCTCCAGTCGTATCGAGGTCTCCAGCCCAGCAGTCGCTGCGCCTTTTCCGTGCTGATTACGCTGGCAGTGCCGCTCAGCCCTTCCCGTATCTCCACACGGTCGCCAAAGTTGCTTTTGACAACGTCTATCGTAGGCTCTTCGAAACGGCTGGAAGGCTGGGCGATCATGAAGGCTTCATACTCTTCTATCTCTGCGTCCAGCGCCAAAACGTGGGCCTCGGCCACGTCCCCTGCCTCGGCGTAGGCCCACATCACCAGTGTCAGCGGATTCTCCGGTGTGGGAGCCGGCCAGGGGAACTCTGCCCGGACTTCTGGAAGCGGCACGTTGGTGAATCTCAGGCTAACCACGGTGGTGTCTGAGTTACGGGCGATCATTCTGCCGATGTCCTCTCCAACCTGCTTGGACAGGCCGTAGGGCTCAAAGGGCATCATGGGATGCTCCTCGTCCAATGGCAGGTACAGCGGCACGAAAGCGTTACCGTCGTGGGCCCACCCCATGCCGAACGCGCTGGACGAGAACACCACGCGCCGCAATCCCAACTCCGCCGCCGACATCATGACGTTGAAGGTGCTGGCCACGTTATTGTCGAAAATGACCCTCGGCTCTTCCCGCTGCGGCCCCGGGATGGCTCCCATGTGAACGACGGCTTCCGCGTCCTTGAGAATTCCCTCCACTACCTTGGCGTCCACGAGGTCGCAACGCACAAACTCCGCTGGAAGGTCATCCGCAGCCAACTGGTCCGTCGCCAGCACTTCTCTGTTCTGGTCCACCAGCAGCTGCACCACCCTGCGTCCCAGCCTTCCCGCCGCTCCGGTTACTACTATCATCTTTTCCTCCTCGCCACTTACGGACTACCGGAATCTCACGAACGGTCAAGTCCGTGGATACCACGATAATCGCTTGTTGAAGGTGACTGCCAACCTTCCAGGAGTCCCGGACGAGGTTGATAGATCTCGACTCCCAACGGATGGCAGGTGTCGATGGGGTCCTCGACATCATCTTCTCCCCAGACCTGGACCGACAGGTCTCCGTGGGGACAGGTGGAAATGGCACAAAGCAAGTCTATCTCGGCAAGGAACTCGAAGTAGTCCCCTCGCTTCGCCGGTGAAGGTTTCACGAAGTAACGGTCGTCCCGCGTAAGTCCGGTCACCTGGAATATGTTGAGCACGTCGTGGACGTCGCTCTCGTCGAGATGGTACGGAGTGATTGCCCGCACCAGGTTTGAGTGGCAGCAGTAGTCGAAGTCCTCACCGTTCAGCAGCTTGTGAACGTATGGATCGCAGCGGGTGCCCAGCAGGTCATGACATCCGGCGCCGTCCTCGTCCAACCCATAGTCCACCGTGTCGCCGGTAATGGTAAGCATGGGTCGCAGGTACGGGAGACACGACCACAGCCGGTCGAACGTGGAGACGTGGGCTCGATGCAGCTGCTTGGTACGGGCCGCCCAGAACCGTTCGCGGGGATTGTTCAGGTTCCACGCGTTGAAGTCGGCCACCTGCGCCCCTTCCACCACGACGATGCGGCATATCTGGCCTGCCATGACCGGCCAGGCCTTGCCGGAGCGTATGGGCACCACGAACTGTTCAACGAAGCTCCGGGTCTCCGTCTCCTGCCCCAGGCGTCCGTAGAATTCCCGATCAACGTCAATGGGGCTGCCGGGTTTCGGCTGGTAAATAACTCTAGGAGCTGGCATGAGACCCTCCCTTGCTCTTGGGAATGGACTTGCGGACCTGATGACTTTCGCCGGTCATGGCCGCCCGTGAATGGATAGGTTCTTCACTCGCGGGCCAAGAGGTGTCAGATTACCACGAAATGGACAATCCCAATCAGGGACAGGATGACCTGCTGACGGCTGAGCAGACCAAGACGGAGGGTTTGGTTCAGGCCAGGATCGCTGGTCTGGTAGGCGAGCCGACGAGCGAGTTCACCAAGTTGACGGACCTGGAAGAGCACACCGATACCTCCGCAGAGGGGTCGGGGGAGTTGGGATCCGATCGATCTCCCATTGCAGGGAGTGAGGGATGGCCATGATGTTATACGGAAGCTTGGCGGACTCCGGTCTAGGAGCCGGACAGCCACTCCCTGAGTGCCCGGATGTGGTCGGGTCTCGTGCCGCAGCACCCTCCGATTATCAGCGCCCCCTGCTCACTCCACTCCTTGGCGTACTCCAGGTAATGCTGTGGGTCTATGCCCTGTCCCGGGATTGGGCCGCCGGCGCGGGGGAAATGGGCGTAGGCGCCGAAGGTCCCAGACCAGTTCTTCTTGACTATCTCCAGCCCGGGCGCAGTATCGTCCACCGACGTGTGCATTATGAACACCGTCGCGATGTCCTTGTCCTTGATGGCGTCCATGGCGTCTTGAAGGGTCTCGCCTCCATGCCTGTCCTGGATGCCCAGGTATAGCTCGTCTCCGTCCGGGACCAGGGAGAGCCCGACCCACACCGGGAGACCCAACTCCGCTGCCGCTTCTATCACCGCCAGCGTGTCTGATATCCGGACCAACATCTCGCCCACCGCCACGTCAGCGCCGCCTTTGGCCAGCTCTCCCAGCTGCTCCCGGTAGGTCTCCAGGGCTTTCTCATAGGGCACCGGAACTTCCGCGTGTGCCTTGGGAGACATCGTGGATACTGAGGCTGCGATGATCACCGAGTCCTCTGTCCCGGTGTTTCTCCTTGCCTGTACCGCCGCTTCGATTCCCTGCTTGTTGGCCAGGGCTACTTTGTCTTCGAGGCCGACCTGTCCCAGCACGTCACGCCCTGTGCTGAAGGTGTTTGTGATGATAATCTCGGCGCCCGCTTCTATATAGTCCTGGTGAACGTCCCTCACCAGATCGGGATGGGTGATCATCGGACCGCCCGACCATGTGGTGGGAGTTGTCAGCCCCCGCCTATCGAACTCCGAGCCCATACCCCCATCCATCAGGATCGTCTCACCCGCTTCCAGCCGGCGCTGCAGTTTCTCAAAGTTGCTCATATTTCTCTCCTGCTGAAAACGGATCAGGACTTGATGCGGATATCCCAAGCCTCCTCTTACCGGTTGAGGCGGATGGCCTGTTGCCCCAACTGGGGCCAGGCGGCCGGAGCGCTGCATTTCTCCAGACGCTCCGCTAGAGACAGACTATCGTCCCAGTTGTAGGCTATTATGCGCTGACCGTTGAACTCGCCCGAATCATTCGAGGCGAGCCAGACAACCGGCTTCTGCATCACTTCAGGCTCGATCATCTGGTCTTTCTGGTTGGGATCGCCGCTGTAGGTCATGTTGGTGTAGGTGCCGCCTCCGGGGACCAGGACGTTAGCGGTCACTCCGGTGCCTTCCAGTTCCTGGGCCATGATGGCGACCAGCGCTTCGTGTCCTGCCTTGGACGGGCCATATGGAGCTCCGCCCCTGCGCCACATGGTGTCCATGCTCGTCGTCACCCCGATTATACGACCCCATCCCTGGTCCAGCATATGGACCACTGCTGCCCTGGCCATGTAGAAGTTGCCGCTCAGGTTGACCGCCACCACACGACCCCAGGCCTCTGGAGAGTTCTCCCAGAAGTTAGCGGGGTTGGTCCCCACTCCGCCGAGTCTGGAGTTGATGCCGGCGTTGTTTACCAGGATGTCCAGCCCGCCCAGCCGCGCTATAGTGGTGTCCACTGCATCCTGGCACGACTGCGCGTCGGTTACATCGGAGACGATGTCGATGGCGCAGTCGTCCCCACCTATCTCTCGTACCTCGTTGATGGACTGGTCCAGCCACTCCTGGTTTATGTCGGTCAGCGCCACCTTGGCCCCGGCCCGCACCAGTCCTAATGTAATCGCGTGTCCAATCCCAATGGGACTTCCAGCGCCCGTGATAATCGCTACCTTCCCCTCCAGCGGTCTATCGGCCACAGTGCACCTCCTCAGTAGTTAACAGATATTTTCCAGATGGCATCCAACCTTTGCAAACCATGCTCTCCTGACCCAGGCGTCCGTAGAATTTCCGGTCGACGTCAATAGGACTGCCGGGTTTCGGCTGGTAAATCACTCGAGGAGCTGGCATATAGCCCTCCTGGGAATGGGCGAAGAAAACGGTCCAGTCTACTTGAGATTCAATTCCTTATAGCCGTTTTGCGCTACCTCTTCGCAGCGGCGTCTGAACGATGGTTGACCACCGGCATACATGACTGTCATTCGGGTCTGCCTACCCTCCAGATTGATGTTGATGCCGGTCTGCCACGAATCTACCTCGTTCCTCAGCAGGTTCTTGCCCTGGTCCAGAACATACTCATTCCAGCCATTTTGGGCTTCCAGACAGGCTTCGGCACGAGTAAGGCCACGGCCATTCATGTACCTTATGATCTCTGTCACCCATTCCACCTGATATTCAATGGAACGCGGGTTGTTTCCTGCCATTGCATGGGGTCCCATAATCATAAAGAGATTAGGGAAGCCATTGGTTTGAATCCCCAGGAAGGTCGCCAGTTCCTCTTCCCACTGTTCCTTTAATCTGCGCCCATTGACGCCGCGTATGTCTATCCTGTTGTAGCTGCCGAATACCGCATCGAACCCTGTGGCATAGATTATGAAATCAAATTCGAACTCTTTGTCAGTGGTCAAAACGCCTTCCCGGGTGATTTTCTGTATGGGAGTCTCACTAATATCTATCAGCTCAACATTTTCCTGGTTGTAGGATTCAAAGTAGTTGGTTTCCAAGGGTACCCGCTTGGTGCCAAAGCCATGGTCTTTTGGAATCAACTTCTCCGCTACCAGGGGATCGTTCACGCGCTCCCGTATCTTGCCGGCTATAAAGTCTGAAATGGCCTTGTTGGCTTTGGGATCGGTCAGGATATCTTTGAAATTGCCTTGCCAGATCCCAAACCCTGGACTGGCGTATAGCTGCTCCCAGAATTCATATCGCTCTTCTGCGGTCACTTCGAAAGTGCCTCTGGGATCGACATCATGTATGAATGCTGCTGTAGTTTGGGCACACCACTCAAACATTTCGTCATAGCCGGCTCTAATGGCATTCATCTCGTCCGGCTCTATTTTCGAGTTGTGAAGAGGCGCACACCACTCTGGTCGAAGCTGGAAGACAGTGAGATGCCCGACACTTTTGGCTACTTCCTGAATTGTCTGTATTCCCGTAGCCCCAGTGCCAATAACCGCCACCCCTTTGCCTGCAAAATCTATGGGGGTATGAGGCCATCGAGAGGTGTGAAAGGACTGTCCCTTGAAAGACTCGATTCCCTCAATTTTCGGTAGAGTAGGTTGAGAAAGGATACCAACGCCCGTAATCAAGAACCTGCTTTTGTAGGTACCCCCTTCCTGTAATTCGACTTCCCAACTCCGAGTATCTTCGTCATAGACCGCAGATTTAACATCACTGGAGAATTGAATGTCCTTCAGAAGGTCGAATTTGTCGGCTACATATTGCAGGTATCGCAGAGTCTCAGGCTGTGGGGAGAAACGTTCGGACCAGTCCCACTCATCGAGCAGTTCCTGAGAAAAAGAATATCCGTAGGAGTAACTTTCCGAATCAAACCGGGCGCCCGGGTACCGATTCCAATACCAGGTGCCTCCCACTCCCGTCCCTCTTTCAAAAACCCGGACAGTCAGACCCAGTTCCTGCAACCTGTACAACAGGTACATACCTGAAATACCGGCTCCGATCACGATTGCATCGTAATCAAGATCAGCATTTGAAAGAACCATGTTTCTAACTCCACGTAGCCTAAGTGATTGGAACGGAATTAACTGAAGATTGGAAACCAAGTGTTGATTCGTGAGAGTGGCCAAGGCCTAGCTCGCACTGGCCAATTTTACGTCAACGCCAGCTCTGAGGTCATTTGCATATCATTCAATGGCCAGTCACGCTGAAATCAGTGCCGTGACTCCTCAATCGCGCTACTTGGTTTGGACTGGTAGATCACTCTAGGAGCTGGCATGGGGCTTTCCTGGGAGTGGACTTAGTGGATCTCGCCGGTCAGGCTTGGGGACAATGCAGTCCACCATTTCAAAGACGACAGATTAGGTAGTCACCGCGGTGACCTGCCCGATTCCATGCTCCAGGGTACTTCGCCGGAGGGAGGACATCCTCCACTTGGGGTGTAGCTTACACCATGCCTGCACTCGGCTGAGTTATGAGAGGCTGCGCATAACTACGTTCATGAAAGGGTCTATTTCAGAGGACTGTCGGTGGGGATTCTTCCAGGAGACTGTCGGGGAATAGCCTAAAACCCCCTTTCTTGCGCCACCTACAAAAACGCCTTGATTTCGGGATGTCTAAAAGGGATGCTTTACAGACACCATGATTTGTACAGGCTCTCCTAGTTGACTTCAGAAATCGGCTTTTGGTCTAACACACGAGCGGTGACCGAACTCTCCCGCCTGTCGAGGAATGCAGACACCGGCAGCACGCGGACTGTCCTGACTCCGTTCTGAAATTTGCGGATATTCCTCATTCAGACCTACCTTGTATAGCCAATGGTTACTCCAATAGGCTCGTGGGACACGTAACAGGAACAGGGGCACCTCGTGGAAGAATTCGCCGTACAGTTTTCCATTGGCGATGCGTTGCAAATTCTGGACGACTCGCCCCTCCGGCCGGACATCCCTACGCAAACGACGTTGGTCCAAATTACCAACCGGGTTCCGACGGCCCACTTAGCTATTGAGCGAGGCCTGAAATTCCTCATCAAAAAGCACGGTGGCGAATTCGACAAACATCACGACCTCCACAAACACCTGCGCCAACTCCGTAAATTTGACCCCAGTGCGGTCGCATTCCTAGAAAGGGTCTTCGATGACACGACCACATTCTACGGCCTGAATCCCAACCACTCGGACCTCGGGCACATCAGATCCCTAAACGACTACCTGGCAACCGTAGGCACAGCAAAGGCCTTCGACAGGATGAGGTATTGGGAACTCAACCCGGAGCGGGAAGAGCCGCTCTTTCGCAAGATTTGGCCTACGATTCATCGCGAGATCCTGCTCGCAATCAGCAAACTGTATGTATCAAACCCCTCGGAGGGAGAAACCATTACAGGCCGAGTTGAACAGATGGTACACGACGCTCTGTTCCCGACCGAGCAGCTCGGTTACAGTCCAGGGTCTGACCACGAAGCGACCGTAAGACGCTACATAGATTGGATCCTGAGCCACGCGTCTCGCCAAGAAGCCCTTACCCAAGCCTTCCAGCTGGACTTCGCAATCGGCGACAAATTCATGAACAAAATGGTATCGCAGGCTTACCAGTCCCTGACCCAATCACCAGACCCTGCCACTAGATTCCTTATATCCAGAATCGACGTGTTGCCCACACAACCCAGAGACGTGATGCCACTCATCGAATGGAGCGACCCGCAAAAGGAACAACCCGGAAAGGTACTCACACCGGCAGGAACCATCCTAGGATACGTACAACGAACCCCGGACGGCATTTGGCACATCTTCCCTTTACGAGTAGGAACGGTGAGCAAATTCGTCCGCGCCCAGAGCCAGACAGACGCTCGCTGTTACCTCGCCCAACTTCTGTCAGACACTTGCACGATCAAGGTCAATGACGAAACACGCACTATACGAGTGGTAGGCGAACCTCCCTACCGGGTCACAAAAAACCACGGGCGGTCGCGCGATTCGACCGACTCAGTTGACTCGATCCCGTGGACGCACAAACTTGACTGCTGGGAAAAGAACCACGGAATAGAGCCAGGCGACAAAATCAGGGTGGAGTTGCCCAACCGCGACGAACACCACATTATCCACGCCATTGAGGGCCAAGTCACACGGATCAACGGCACCGAGTTATTCATTGAAGGTATAGATATTCTGGACGTGGCGACCAGTTCCTGAGTGCAGAACTACCGAAAATGAGGGCGGCGTCCACTTGCGCCGTAGCTAGGACCTCCCCATTGAGGCCTTAGGGCAGACGGGTTATTGCACGCAGCAGGCAGGATTAGGCTACCACAGAGCGGACGGGTGACAGACTCTTCGCTGAAAGGTATGTGGGGACCAAGCGACCATTGCAGGATCGAAGTTTTGATTGAGTGATTGGCCCTGACGCCTCCTCGGATTTCCCGAGCTTGAAGACTCGGAAAACGAAGCGCCCCGACAGGCCCGTGCTATGATTGACCTATCGCCCGTGCAGTCGCGAATTGTGACAGAGGCGACGGTGAGAAACTCTTGAGATACTCAGCCGACGATGCCTCGTCTCACGAATACGAGGTCAAGAGAGTGCACATGGACGGCGCGACCTTCGATGCCGTCGTGTTCTATCTTCGTACTGGCGAGCCGGTCAACATCAACGTGGAAAACGTACTCAGGAAGACCAATCTCTGGACGGAACCGAGCGAGTCTTGTCCAAAGAAGGAGCACCACCTAATCTTCGAGGTCGCACCCAGGGACGACCGGGAGCCGGTCGATCTTTACATCGGTCGCTTCGATACGGAGTTTGAGCAATCGAATCCATGAAGACCGCAACTATCGTACTGGACGACGCTGCCGAACTGGCCCACAGGGATTGGTTTGCGCTCCTTTCAGGACGCTCGATACCCGTTTCGGTGCGGAACATAAACTTGGTAGACGCCTGTGATACGTCCTTGATATTGGGCAGACCCCGAGAAACGACCAAAGATCTGTACGGATTCAGGCCCATTTCAGCTGGGGGTAGGGTGGTCACGAACGAGCTGGTCATTGAGTTCCGGGAAGAGCTTGGATTCTGATGCATGAGGGCGTTGCTTGACGTCAATGTCCTGGTAGCTATTCTCGACGAGAACCATGCCCACCACGAAGTGGTGTCGGTGTGTCTCGCCGCCAATCCGAGCCACCGCGAGACACGCCTCGGCAAGGTTGTGGGCCACCTCGATCGGACCGCCGCGCGGAGCGCGTCACTTCTCGTAAGAGTCGACGAGGTCTTCGAGACAGGTGAGAGTGGCTTCCTGCTTCGGGTACTCGGGGATTAGAGTCTCAAAGAATTTTATATGTCCAGCTTTAAGCTGGCTGGATTGGTGCGGCCTATGTTGCACCAGCAGGCAGTTGGGGCGCAATAGTCCCATGGAGGCCGTCATACCCTGCGAGGAATTGTTGACAGGGTCAAGTGGCAACCATACCCTACCGGCATCCAATTGCGGGATCGGAATTCATGGGAAGCTCGGGGCAATGCACCGGCGGATGCCTCACTCCCCAGCCCAGACTGTGGTCCGGTCTCCGAACAGGGCGACCGGACCACCTGTGACCGCACACCCTAGTAACGGGAGAGGAGAGCAGACATGATAACCAAGTTTGGAAGCCTATACGCTGGCAACCTGGACATGGACGACATCGGCCTGGCGGGTACGCCCGTCAACGAGCGCAGCTTTTCAGACGATGAGCTGGCCGGCGTCTTCCCAAAGGCCGAGGCCATAGCCACGACATTGGACAGGCTCGGATACGACGACTTCTGGGCCGCTGAGCACCACTTCCAGCCCGAGGGCTACGAGTGCATACCCAACCTGCTGATGCTGTTCGTCCACCTCGCCCACCTCACGGAGAACCTCAGGTTTGGCTGCGGCTTCAATATCAACCCCATGTGGCACCCACTGCGGCTGGCGGAGGACTACGCGACCGCCGACATCCTGACAGGAGGGAGGGTCATCTTCGGCGTCGGACGCGGTTACCACTCCCGTGAGGTCGAGAGCTTTGGCAACCCCATCATCGACCAGGATGCCAACAGGGAGCTGTTCGAGGAGCAGGTGGAGGTGATGATGAAGGCCTTTCACCAGCGCTCCTTCTCTCACCACGGCAAGCACTACGACATCCCGCCCCAGGTCCCATACAGAGGATACGAACTGGAGGAGATAACGCTGGTGCCCAGGCCCCGCAACCTCCCGGTAGAGTGCTGGCAGCCCATGGTCAGCGCGAGCCAGCGTGGTCTGGACTTCATGGCCAGACACGGCATCAAGGGCATCATCGGAGGCGGAGCGGCTCCCGGTGGAGCAGGCGAGGAGGTAGTCAAGAGGTGGCAGGAGACGCTCGCGCGCCATGGAAAGGAGACGGAGCTGGGCGGAGACCTCGCCATCGGCATCAACTTCCACATAGCCGAGACGGAGCAGGAGGCCATAGAAAACGTCAGAGACATCTTCCATGAGAACATGAAGATGTTTGCGCCTCTCATTGGCCACGACCTCGATGATGATCAGATCGAAGTCCTGGCGGATCCCCGCCGCGCTCCCAACGCCGGACTCCCCACCGTAGAGGACGCCATAAGAGGTGGTTCGTGGATAGTTGGACCACCTGAGCTGGTCACCGAGAAGCTGATGAGTCTGCAGGACAGGTGGCCGGGCCTGGAGCGGATACACGTAAACGTCACGCCAATGGGTACACCGCTGAGCATGACGCTGGAGCAGCTTGAACTCTTCGCCACCGAGGTAATGCCCACCTTCAAGAACCAACAGGACCAGGATCCCGTCTCCGCCGACTAGCCGTCCCCTGAGCGAAACCGGCCAAGCGATACCGTTACCGGGGCCGGTTCTGGTGGCCCGGGCTTCGACGCCGGGAAAGCCGCCTTGATACAATTCGCCCGCGAAGCCGCCAAAGTGCTGCTGGTTGACGTGACAGCCCCAAAACCCGGCACCTGACACCAGTTCCGGTTGCCGCCCGCCCAGCGTGACGGCTACAATTTGAACATCAGCCGGTCGGCTACGCCGACATCGACGGCGCGATCCACGGAGGGGTGGCCGAGTGGACGAAGGCACCTGTCTTGAAAACAGGCATACGTTAAGCGCGTATCGCGGGTTCGAATCCCGCCCCCTCCGCCAGCACGATACCTCTCTGACACCGGCCTTCGATCATCTGCGAGTACACGGCTGATTCATCCGTATACACCCTGCGCTACAATATCCTGCGGACAACCACCACACGGAGCCAGCTTATGAAGATCCACGAATACCAGGCGAAAGAAGTCTTCGCACGATACGGCATCCCCGTACCCCAGGGGCAGGTCGCGACCACCCCGGACGAAGCCGCCAAGATCGCAGCTGACATCGGCGGGACCGTCGTCGTGAAGGCCCAGGTCCACGCCGGCGGACGCGGCAAGGCTGGCGGCATCAAGGTTGTCGACTCTCCGCAGGCAGCAGCCGAAGCGGCCGAGGCGATGCTCGGAACGACACTCGTCACGTTTCAGACCGGACCAGAAGGAGTCCCCGTCAGCAGCGTACTCGTGGAGGAGGCGGTCGACGTCGAGTCCGAAATGTACGTCGGGATGGCTGTCGATGGCGCTGCCGAGGGTATAGTGGCGATCGCCAGTGCGGCGGGCGGCATGGAGATCGAGGAGGTGGCCGAGTCCACACCTGAGAAGATTCTCACCGTCGCCATAGACCCGGTGCTCGGCTTGCAGCCGTTCCAGGGACGCAAGCTCGCGTACGGACTCGGTGTTGCCGACTCCCTGAACCGGCCAGTCGCGGGACTGATGGCCGCCCTGTACAAGCTGTTTGAAGAGAACGACTGCTCTCTCGTCGAGATCAATCCACTCGGCGTCACTACCGACGGCCGCGTGCTGGCAATGGACGCCAAGATCAACATAGACGACGACGCCATGTTCAGGCATCGGGACATCGTTGAATTGCGCGATACCGACCAGGAAGACCCCCTCGAGGTCGAGGCCGGAGCGTTCGACATCAACTACGTCAAGCTCGACGGCGATGTCGGTTGCATAGTCAACGGCGCCGGACTCGCCATGGCTACGATGGACGTCACCCACACCGCTGGGGCCTCGCCCGCCAACTTCCTCGACATAGGCGGAGGCGCGGACGAGGAGAAGTGCGCTAAGTCGCTGGAGATCGTCCTGTCCGACGCCAACGTCAAACGAGTGCTGGTGAACATATTCGGCGGCATTCTCAGGTGCGACGTCGCCGCGCGCGGATTCGTAATGGCCTCCGAGCGCGCGCCGGACAAGATGCGCCCGATGGTCGTTCGGATGCTTGGCACCAACTCCGACGAAGGCCGCGACATACTCGCCAACTCCGGCCTCGACGTCGTCCTAGTAGACGACCTCAACCAGGCCGCCAAAGCCATCCGCAACGCCGGGTAGAGGGCGTCGTGTTCGCGTTATCATCTGATCGAGACTTCGCCCAAGCGCAGGGCGAGTTCGGCTTTCTGGTGCTGGGTCACAGGAGTTAATCAATGAGCATACTGGTAGGCAGGGACACCAAGCTGATGGTGCAGGGGATCACCGGACGAGAGGGCAGCTTCCACGCCCTCCGCTGCCGCGAGTACGGCGCGGACCTCGTCGCCGGCGTCACCCCCGGACGCGGCGGCCAGATGTTCGACGACGATGTTCCTATCTACAACACGGTCGAGCAGGCGGTCGATGAGACCGACGCCGATGCGGCGCTGATCTTCGTCCCACCTCCGTTTGCGGCCGACGCCATAGTCGAGTCCATCGACGCCGGAATCTCGGTTATCGCGTGCATCACCGAGGGCATACCGGTGATGGACACCGTGCGCGTCGTCCGATACCTGAAGGGTAAGCCCACAACCCTCATAGGCCCCAACTGCCCGGGCGTCATATCTCCAGGTGAGAACTTCAAGATGGGCATCATGCCCGGACACATCCACAAGGCCGGACGCGTGGGCGTCGTGTCCCGCAGCGGCACGCTGACCTACGAGGCCGTCGGACAGCTCACCGAGCTCGGAATCGGACAGTCCACCTGTGTCGGCATCGGCGGCGATCCGGTCAACGGCTCTTCGTTCGTGGACATACTCAGGATGTTCGAAGAAGACCCGGACACCGATGCCGTCGTGTTGATCGGCGAGATCGGCGGCACAAGAGAGCAGGAGGCCGCCGAGTTCATCGGCAGCGACGACTTCACCAAGCCCATCGCGGCCCTGATCGTCGGCCAGAGCGCCCCTCCTGGCAAGCGCATGGGACACGCGGGAGCCATCATCACCGGCAGCGCAGGACGCGCCAGCGAGAAGGTCAAGGCGCTGGCCGCCGCCGGGGTCAACATCATTCCTGCCCCCGGCGAGATCGGGGTCACAGTCCAGCAAATGGCGGGAAGCCCGGCGTAGGTGCGCCTTCCCTATGTGTTAAGCTGTAAGACAATAATCAACTCTAGGGCCCTTTGACAGGTGAGTTTGACCCGATTGGAGTTAGCTACAGACCGCGATCTGGAAGTCTTGATCGACAAGCTTCCGTCCCATATTCGGTCGCCGCTTCGCGGCAGAAATGACCTCGACCATCTCCTTGAAGTAGTCCTCGACCTCGGACGAGAGCCGGAGGCACGCTTCAGGGATGAAAGCGTCATCCTCAACCATACCGAGGTCACAGCCGAGGACATCGAGTACACCGTCGAGCGAATCGGACTGTTCGGCGAAGACAATCGCGCGGGCATCGAACGCACCCTGCACCGAATCTCAGCGATTCGCAACCGCGCAGGCACCATCATTGGCCTGACTCTCAGGGTAGGACGTGCCGTGTACGGCACCATCCGCGTTATCGAAGACCTCATAATGACTGGCAAGAGCGTCCTGCTGCTCGGCAAGCCCGGCGTCGGCAAGACTACCATGCTACGTGAGGTCGCCCGCGTGCTCGCTGACGACGCCCACCGCCGCGTGATCGTCGTCGACACGTCTAACGAGATCGCAGGCGACGGCGATATTCCCCATCCCGCGATCGGGCGCGCGCGCCGGATGCAGGTGCCGTCCCCCGCGTTCCAGCACAACGTCATGATCGAGGCCGTCGAGAACCACATGCCAGAGGTCATCATCATTGACGAGATCGGCATCGAGCTCGACGCTAACGCAGCCCGGACTATCGCAGAACGCGGCGTACAGCTCGTCGCGACCGCCCACGGTAATACACTCGACAACCTTGTCATGAACCCAACCCTGTCGGACCTGGTCGGAGGCATCCAGTCAGTAACCCTGGGCGATACCGAGGCGCGAAGGCGCCGCACGCAGAAGACGGTGCTGGAACGACGCGCTCCGCCAACCTTCGACGTGCTGGTAGAGATCCAGAGCTGGACCGAAGTCGTCGTCCATCCGGGCGTCGCCGACACAGTGGACCGTATGTTGAGGGGATACCCGATCACTCCTGAGCAGCGAACGGTCGACGACGACGGCACCGTCACCAAGACCCGCCCGCAGATCACTCAGGGACAGAACGGCGCCTCCTCACAGATGAGGGGTCTGCCCTTCAATGGCAGTGGCAACTGGGGCAACAGCAGCCGGGGCGAGCCTGCCCCCGAAGAAAAGAATCCGACTCCGCCTGCCAAGGTCACCCACATCATGCCGTACGGCGTAAACCGGGGTAAGCTGCAACAGGCGGTGCGCCACACCAACTCGCCGGTCGAGGTCGTCGACAACATAGCCAGCGCGGACCTGCTGCTGACAACCAAGAACTACTACCGGCGCAAGACCAGCGCGCTCCAGGCCGCTGAGCAGAAGGGCAAGCCCGTCTACGTGCTCAGGCGCAACACCACGCCGCAGATCGAGCAGTTCGTCAAGGCGGTCACTCGGGACAAGCGCCACGGTAGGCACGACCAGGCGCTCGATGAGGCGATGCGCGAGGCGGAGGACGCCGTCAGCCGCATTCAATCGGGTGAGTACCAGGTCCAGCTCGACCCCCGTGGAGCGTACGCGCGCCACGTTCAGCACGAGATCGCCGAGCAGAACGGCCTGACCTCCCATAGCGTCGGCAAGGACCCCGCCCGAAGCGTCGTCATCTACCACCTCTGATTTCCCCAAACTTTGACCAATGCTAAGGTTGTTCCGTAGCGCTATATGTCGGCGTACAATGTCACGCGACTGACGACCAAATCGTTACGGTGATCTGAAGGAGCGAGGTTTGGCGCTGTTCGTTTCATTCGAAGGTGGGGAGGGTTCCGGCAAGAGCACCCAGGTAGACCGTCTGACGGATGCGATTGCCCAGTCGGGCGTCCCCACGCTGAAGCTGCACGAGCCCGGATCAACCAAGCTCGGTCTCCACATTCGCGGCCTCATCAAGGGACGGCCCTGGAGAGGCGAGACCATATCGCCTGAAGCTGAGCTCTTCCTGTTCGCGGCATCACGCGCTCAGCTGGTCGCCAAGCTGCTCGCAAAGCAGATGGAGGTCGAGCGACTGGTCATCATCGCCGATAGGTACGCCGACTCAACCACGGCATACCAGGGCTACGGCAGAAGGCTGCCGCTCAAGCTGGTGAACGCCACGAACCGGCTTGCCACGAACGGGCTGATGCCGCACAAGACATTCCTCCTGGACCTAACCCCTGAAGAGGGTCTCAGCCGCGCCGGTTCAGTCCAGCGTAAGTTTTCTGAAGCGGACCAGGGTGGGAGACTGGACGAGGAGGGTTCCAGGCGGTTCGAGGAGGAGCCCCGCACTTTCCACGAACGTGTGAGACGAGGATACCTCGCTCTCGCCAAGGATGAACCTGATCGCTGGGTAGTTGTCGACGCCAGCCAGAGCGAAGACTCGGTGTTCGAGTCGATCTGGGGCCACCTCCAGGAGTTGGACGAGTTCCGTGAGCTCCTGGCGCCGGTCGAGTACACTGGGGGGGTCCCCGATGACGACCCTCTACAGTCGAGCCTGTTTCCGGTGACGAACCGGAACGCCTCCTAGAATCGATGGCACCTGAGATAAGGCCCGTCCCGAGGGCGGAGTGGACCCCTCTGGGCAGCCCGGGTTCGCGCAACGTCGAGGGCAAGGTGCTTCTCATCCTGGACAACCTGACCGTCGCGCTGATGCGTTTCGGGCAGGATGGGGAGATCCCGGAGCGTGCCGCGCCTTATCCGACGGATGTCGTGTGCGTCGAGGGCGGCGGCTTTACCGAGGTCTCAGGCGAAGAGGCCGAGTTGACGGCCGGATTCAGCGTCCGCTGGCCCGCCGACGCCACGCGCAGGCTGTGGACCGAGACGGAGTCCATGACCGTCCTGGTCGTGGAGCACTTCAGACCCTCGTAACCGACTTCTGTCTCGAACGGACGCTTCCGACCACGTACCCGAAAGCGCCCATCACCGTACCAGCGCCAGCGATAGCGAACGTTGCCGCCACGCCTGTCACCGCTCCGATAGGCCCGAAGGCGAACGCGCCGCCGGAGCCTCCGATGTCCCAGCCAGACTGCAGCGTCGCCAGCGCGGAGCTCCGCTCACGCGGGGGCACCCTGTCCACTATCAGCGACTGCATTGCGGGCTGGAGCATCCCGAAGCCGAGTCCGCTGAGGACTCCAGACGCCATGAACAGCAGGCGGATCTCGGCCGTCGCGAGAATGAACATGCCTGCCGCCACTACCAATAGTCCCGGCACGATCACCGCACCCCTCCCAAGCCTGTCGGAGACGGTGCCGGAGATCGCCAGCGAGACCATCGAAAAGATCGAGTACATCGTGAAGTACAGGCCGGGGTTGCCGAAGTTGCGCTCCTCGGCCAGCTGGGGAAGGAACGTCGAGACCGGTGCGGTGGTGATCGTGTAGGTCACGAACACCAGCGTCGGAAACAGCGCATGCCTGTTGATCAGCGGCACCTTGTCGCCCTGCGCTCCCGGCTGTACAGGCAGGTTTATGCGCGACGACGACATAGCTGCCGCGGCGAAGCACCCTATGAACGCAAATGCCGCCGCGAAGACGAAAGCGCTCTCGAAGCCGTACCTCTGCAGCACCCAGAACGCCACCGGCGGCGCGTAAAGGCTCGCCGCCGAGATCGAGTTGCCCATGTAGCCCATCGCCTCGGCGCGCCTGTGTCCGGGCGCGAGGTTGGCGACGATCGTGGAGGTCGCGACCGGACACAACGCCAGTCCAACACCCTGTAGCACTCTCGCCGGCACTATCAGCCACACGTCGACGGCAAAGATATGAAGCAGCGTCGCGACTCCGAACACGGCCGTCCCTGCGAACGCGATCCGCTTTGCGCCGAGGCTGTACACCCACCTGCCAGCGAACGGTCTGACCACCAACCCAACGATACCGAACGACCCCACGATTATCCCAAGCTGCCAGTCAGCGCCGCCGCGTTCGATCACGTACAGCGGGATGAGCGTAAACATTGCCGTATACGAAGCAAAGATGCAGTGGGCAACGAGCAGATTGAGAACATAGTCCCGTGTCCAAAGGCGCAAAGGGGCAGAGCCGGGGTCGGTGGGGTTCAAGTTAGGGGGACCTGTGGGGGTGTTGGGCGAAAGTGCTGAAATGCTGCCCTGAAAGTTTGCCTCGACGATTACGCGAGAGCAACGCGGTATGGCGAATGGGATTCACGACTACCATCATATCTTATCAGACTACTGAGAACTCGTAGAAAAGCGAGGTTCACCCCATTAACGGGCAAGAAAGGCTTAGCAGTCCAAATGTGACGGTGAGATTCTCCTAGGACTGATACCGACAAAACCCGCGCGACCCACCTGTGAGTTGCCACAACCGCTTTGGGTCCTGACTTTCCAGAAAGCGCTCCGAACAACCATCGTGAGTCTCTTCCCTCTACATCAATTGCGCTTAATGCACTCGCTTCACGGCATACGTCTTCACCCGACCCATGCCCACAATACCGAGCATACCGCCACACTTCGCGTTGAGCAGTCAGGACGTGACAAACATCCTAGCACCGCGTTGAATTGTCGACACTCTCACCCTGTAATACCATGATACTCCCAGTGACCCGGCCCGCCATATTGGATTCTCGATTCCTAGTAGTACACGGTAAGTGAAAATGACAATGTCGAAAGGCCAATGGCCAAGACTGAATTACAAGACTCATGACCGGGCAAGAAGGTGCGCAAGCGACAAACGTGCCCCTTTTGAAGAGCGATCCGATTTCGAGATTGACAGATCGAGAATTGTCCATTCTGCCGCCTTTAGGAGACTGCAAGGCAAAACTCAAGTCTTCACTATCGGCGAGAGCGACTTCTTCCGCACTCGACTTACTCACTCACTAGAAGTAGCTCAAATTGGGAAAGGACTTGCTATACGATTAGGAGCGCATACTGACATCGTCGAAGCTGCCTGCCTGTTGCATGACATAGGGCATCCACCATTTGGGCACGCCGGTGAGAAAGAACTCAAAACTCTCATGGCAGACTATGGAGGATTCGAAGCAAATGCCCAAAACATCCGAATCATAACCCGGTTAGAAAATAAGAGTCATCAATACGATGGGTTGAATCTCACACGCGCTGTAATAGATGCACAACTCAAATACAAAAATATCTTCGCCAACGTTGATGGCAAATACAAAGACAAGTTCATCTATGACAATGACTTAACGATCGTGAAATGGGCAAGTTTAGAAGCCCAGCGCACGATCGAGGGGGCAGAGCTGACTTGGAAGTCGTTCGAGTGCGAAATCATGGACTTAGCTGATGATATCGCCTACGCGGTCCACGACTTGGAGGATAGTATCCGTGCCAACTATATCAACGCCCTGACTTTCTTCCAAGATGACGGCCTAATCAGAAGTGTGATCGCTAAAGTGAGTGAAGAACACAAATGTACCGTATCGCTTGTAACTGAAATCTATGGACAGCTCGTCAGCGATATGCAAAATGTCAACCCAGATCTTCAAAGAACAAATGTTTCTCCTAGCGAAAAAGCGAAGAAGATAAATCGCAAGAGATTGACCAGTCACTTAATAGGTAAATATATCAAATCTTCTGAGCGAACAGATAGACCTGACGCGCTGGACTTGACTAAGACACCACGATATCTTCATAAGGCCAGTATTCCTGTTGAACATGCCATAGAAATCTCGCTAATCAAGCAACTTGTCGTGAAATTTGTTATTGATTCGCCTCAAGTACGAACCCTAGAAGAAAAGGGCAGATACATGATTCGCCACCTCTTCGAAAAATTTACGGCCGGCGACAACGCGGAAAGATTGCTGCCTAACGACTGGAAGCAATTCTTGATTTGCGAGCTCTCAACCAGATGCGACGATAAGGAGGCGATTACGACTAGAGTTGTCAGTGACTACATTTCTGGCATGACTGATGACTATGCTCAGAAGACATATGCCAGACTGTTCTTGCCTAACCACGGCTCAATATACGAGGTTCTTTAGCACGATGATCCTCTCTATCGAACTACCATAGATTTGTAATACGATTGCATCGGCGTCGTTACTGGTTGACTACGACCGCCAGGTCGACCGCTAGGTCCGACCACTCTTCGCAAGCAGCTGCCGCAGCGCAGCGAGCGGGCAAGCGCCAGTACGCACATGACCTCAAAGCCAAGGCGTCCGGGTCGAAAGCCCGGGAAGGGGAACTTCAGCTACAGAAAGCCGCCGGCGGTGGACGAACTGACAGCACCGCCTGTTGACGTTGCGGTTTCAGCGGAAAGCTGCCCCGGATGTGGAGGCATACTCGAACATGAGGGAGAGAGCCTTGCGTACGTGACCGACATTCCCCCGAGCCCAGACCGCAGGTGACAGAGTACCGGGTGCAGGTATGCCGATGCGTGTCGTGCGGCAGGCGTGTGCGAGGGCGTCATCGGGACGTTGGACCTGACCAGTACGGTGCGAGCGCCCATCGGGTGGGAAGACGAGTGATGGCTGCGGCTCACATGCTCCACTATGGAGTGGGCATACCGGTGCGGAGGGTTCCCGTCGTGCTCAGAGCGCTGACCTGAGTTGAGCCAGAGCGCGATCACGCAGGACGCTCTGCGACGAGCGAGGGGCGCTGTGGGAGATGCGTACCAGAGGCTTCGGGAGTCTGTGCGTGAGAGCGCGTGGTCCACACTGACGACACAGGCTGGCGAGTTGGCGGAGAGGGTGCCTTTCTGATGGCGTTCGAGACCGATGATGCCACTGTGTACCAGGTGCGCGGTCGTCACCGTAACGAGGAGGTCAGGGAGGTTGTTCCGGCCGACTATGCGGGAGTGACTGGTGACCGACCGAGCTGAAGCTACGATGCGCGTGGATCGTCGTGAGTGAGACAGCAGAAGTGTCTGGCTTGTCACGTGCTGCGCTCGATCAGTGAGGTGCAAAATGTCAGACCCAGGTCTTCAGAGAACAAATGCTTCGGTAAGCGGCGAGCGAGCTAAATCGCAAGAGGCGATTGCAGCTGCAGTCACTTAACGACGTGGAGAGGTGGCGGACTATGCTGGGGAGAAGGAGCGGTTGAGACCTGAGAGGTGAGCCTTCACTCAGAGACCGTCCGCTGTCTATCTTCAACTGGAGGCCAGATTCGAGCTTGGCTGCCAGGACGATCGTGCTAACAAGCAACTGTCGTTTTCTGTCTCACTCCCCTTGATTCGGCAATACGAACCCTAGCTCAAAACAGATACATGATTCGCCACCTCTTCGAAAAATTTACGGCCGGCGACAACCGGAAACGCTGCTCAATATACTGGAAGAGGTTCTTTCAACCATGCGACGATAAGGATCCTCTACGACTAGAGTTGTCGTGACTACATTTCTGGCATGACTGATGACTATGTAATATGAATTCGTTCTTGCCTAACCACGGCTCAACTACGAGGTTCTTTAGCACGATGACTCCTCTCTATCGAACTACATAGATTTGTAATACGAATTCGTTTTGACTACGCCGCCAACTAGTCCGACCACTCTTCATACACATGTTGCAAGGTACCAATCGCTAGTTCGTCATTCCCGCGAAAGCGGGAATCCAGAGCTATGCACACATATATGGCACCATCACAGCGAATTGGTATAAGAAGAAGTTCACTGTGTCTATTGATGAAGAGAGTAATTGATTAGCGGGGTCGGAGGTGGGATTGCGATAGGCAGGTCAGGTTTTTATACTCTGGCTATGTGCATCGATAAAGACCTCCCTTCCTGTCAACACGGGGAGCTGATCGCCTTGGTCAGCCGACAGCAAGATCAGGTTGCGCGTCTGACGGCGACGATCAAAGAGTTGCGTAAGGAACTCGCCGAGGCCAAGCGAGCGGGAAAGCGCCAGGCAGCCCCGTTCTCCAAGGGTGGGCGAACCAACAGACCCAAACGTCCCGGCCGAAAGCCGGGCATGGGGAACTTCAGCTACCGCAAGCCGCCGTCTCCAGATGAGGTCACCGAGCCGCCAGTGGATGTGTCGGTGGCCGACGACAACTGTCCCGGATGTGGAGGAGTGCTCGAGCAGGAGGGAGTGGATGTTGTCTACGTGACCGACATCCCCGCGATGCCCAGACCGCAGGTGACAGAATACCGGGTGCAGGTGTGTCGGTGTCGTGGCTGCGGCAGACGGGTACGAGGACGCCACGCCGAGGTTGGTGCGGACCAGTACGGGGCGAGTGCGCACCGTATGGGTAGAAGAGTGATGGCTGCGGCGCATGTACTGCACTACGGAGTGGGCATACCGGTTCGTAGGGTGCCGTCTGTGCTGAGGGCGCTGACCGGAGTGGAGCTGAGCCAGGGTGCGATCACCCAGGACGCACTGCGCCGAGCCCAGGGCGCTGTGGGAGATGCGTACCAGAGGCTGCGGGATTCGGTGTGTGCGAGTCGGGTCGTCCACACAGACGACACGGGATGGCGAGTGGGCGGTGAGGGCGCCTTCCTGATGGCGTTCGAGACCGAAGATGCCACGGTGTACCAGGTGCGTGCTCGTCACCGCAACGAAGAGGTGAGAGAGGTGGTGCCGTCGGACTATGGAGGAGTGATGGTGACGGACAGGGGCCGGAGCTACGATGCTCAGGCTCTGTCGGGTGTGAAACAGCAGAAATGTCTGGCACACGTGCTGCGCTCGATCAGTGAGGTGGTCGAGACCAAGGTGGGTAGAGGACGGACCCCCGATCGGAGTCGAGGGCATGGCTTTGGCAAGCGTCTGAGCGGCCTGCTCAGAGAGGCGATGGAACTGAGGCAGTCATATCGTCGGGGAGAGGCGTCGGACTATGTTGCGGAGACGGAGCGGTTGAGACGAGAGGTGAGCTATCATCTGCGAGACCGCCCGATGCCTGATCGTGACAACGGGAGGCTTCAGAACGAGCTTGGCTGGCACGATGACCGTGGCAACCTGCTGCGGTTTCTGGATGATCCAGGCATAGAGCCGACCAACAACCGTGCTGAGCGAGCGCTGCGCGGGGCGGTGATAGCGCGAAAGGTGTCGCACTGCTCGAAGAACAAAGATGGTGCGGATGCGTTCAGTGCGTTCACCAGTGTAATCAGGACGCTGGCCCGCAATGGTGGCGATCAGCCGCTGGTGGATGGTCTGTGTGGTGTGTTCAGCGGCGCGCCTGTCCACGCCCGCTCCACCTGAACCTCTTCCCCACCTCTACGCCTCCGCTAATCAATTACTGAAGAGACACACCGACAGGCGCGAATCAGGGCAGCGGTGTGGGATACGTCTATGTCAGCGCTGGTGAGAGGGAATCTGAAGTCCCTGGTCTCACATTCATTGGACGTTACCGGGGTCAACACCCGAGACCTCGAGACTAAGAACAGCCAACGGCACAGGCTGCTGAAGGAAGTGATCGGGGAGACTACCCAGGCAGCAGTAGAATGAAAGCAGCCGTCGGGTTAGAATACGGTAACAGGATTCGCTGGAAGCTAAGGAAACCCACATGGTCACACAGAGCATCCGTCCGGAATCGTTGAGCGCCGATGAATGGCAAGAGATATTTGCTCGTCCTTCAGCCGAAGGTGGAACTGACGAGGACGAGACGTCCGCTCCTACGGTCAACAGCTTCGAGGGCTACGACAGCCTTGCCGCCAACCAAATCATTGCCGCAATCGCACTTGAAGTACTTATGACCGACGCTGACCATAGGCTTGATCACCTGCAGTCTGTGAACCTAGGTCTGACTGATGATCAGTTGGACCAGATTGCAGAAACCACAGAGCAGTGGTTGGACCGCAGGGCAAGAGACCGGATAAGAGTAATCGCGAGGCGATGCTTTGACAAAAGGTCCGACCCGCGCGACGTGATGGATGAATGGAACACGTCTGAGGAGATAGAACGTCTCATCGGATTGCTCAGGGGAACCTCCATTTTGGACAAGACCCTCGCCATCTGCTACGCGATGTCGACTGCTCATGATGCGGCCTACGCTGCCTACTTGGTTCACAGTGAACGCATGAATCGCCAGACAGACTTCGCCGGTATTGAACAGACCCCGGAAGAGATCGCGGCAGACCTGCGCTTTGCGAACGCCCGCTAAGCGGGACTCATCGTGCCACCCGCGATCCGAGGAAGCGTTCATTGGTATGACTTTGGCCCCGTCGTCGGCAATGAATTGTCCGGCAATCGTCCCGCTCTGATTGTCAGCAACTCAGAGTTGAACCGCGGCCTGTCCGTCGCCGTAGGGCTTCCAATGTCCAGTGCCGCCCCTCCGGGCAGACATCTCCGCAACCACGTCTTCATTGAGACCGCCGAGTCCTGGGCGTCCGTGCGGCAGATCAAGACGATCGATCAGAGCAGGCTGGGAGACAGGATTGCCACGGCTGGGGCTGATGAACTCGAAGAGACGATCGAGATACTCGTGCAACGATTGGGCAAGCAGAACAGCGCAGGAGCCATTCAGACGCCACAGGGTGAAGAACAGATCGGAGTGGGCACCCTTGTGGTCGTCGACTTTCACGACGATCGTGGATCAACCCAGCACACAGAGATGCTTGTTCTAGACTACAATCAGGGCAACGACATCGTCATAGCGGTCGAGGTTGAATACCGGACTGCACCGAACTCCCCTGTCAGAATCCCTATCGATGTGATGGACACTTCGCAATCGGTGTCAGCCCTTGTACACAGGGTAAGGTCCATCGATGTGGGCGCCAGGAGCGTGCACAGGACCGGAGTAGTCAGCGGAGAGAGCATGATGTCAGTGGGCCAAGCCTTGCTGGCGGCGTTAGACGGGTAGAGTGCACTGACGATTGACTCCAACACCTTCGATCCAGGCCCTAGCTTGCTGCCGCGAATTGACCGCGTGTTGGGAACCTGTCCCAGATTAGTAGGCGCCACCAGTCTTGGACTTATCCTAGAAGGAGTACAAGACTTCAGGAGCGGTCAAGACTGATGGCAAAACTGAGAGTACATGAATGGTTGGGCGAAGACCATTCAGACGCGGGCATGGACTGGGAACAAGAGGCTTATCGAGCGGGATGCGCCCATGCTCGTGAGTTGGGCGAGCGTCGTCTGCAGACTCTGGACGACGAGTTGATGCACAACAGGCCGAAGGGTCTGCGGTTGGTGGGATCACGCGGCAGGACGCTGGTGACTCGGTTCGGGGATGTGACCGTCGAACGACGGCTGTATCGAGACACCGATGGCGAAACGGTGTTTCTGCTGGACGAGTATCTGGGATGGAAGCCTCAGCAACAGGCGAGTCCGTCGATCACCGAGAGCATAGTGGAGATGGCTGCACAGATGCCATTTCGTGTGGTGGCCGAGGTCGTGAGCGCTCTGACTGCGGGCGTGCTGTCGAAGTCTTCAGTGCATCGGCTGTTGCAAGACGTTGGGCAGGATGCGCTCGATGAAGATCGTGAGCGGTGGGAGGCGCAGTTCGAGCGTGGTGAGGACATGAGCGAAGGACAGCACAGAGCGGACATTCTCTACACCGAGGCCGATGGGGTATGGATACACCTTCAGCGCGAGGCGCGTAAGCACTACGAGGTCAAGAGCGGCATAGTCTATAGCGGGTGGCGACGCGTGGCCGAAGACCGCTACGAACTGGTGGGCAAGAGAGTGTACGTGCACGGAGACGACGCAATCGCATTCTGGGAGGGTGCGAGTCTGGAGTGGGCCAGGCAGTACGCGCTGGATGGGGTGAATCTGTTCGTGGTGGGCGGTGACGGAGCCAACTGGATACGTCGGGGCACAGAGGAGTTCGGCAACGCTATCTTCCAGATGGACGGCTTCCACCTGTCTCGCGCCTGTGGTCGAGGTTACGGTGCAGAGATCGGTCCGGCTATCTACAATGCGATCCGCTCAGGATCGGAATCGTTCGCTAGCGCGTTGATGAGTGCGGCTGTGGCTGCCGAGACCAAAACGGCCATCCGGGACAGAGAGTACATCGAATCCAACCTGGTCAACGCAATGGACTGGCGCAACCGTGTCCCCAACGCTCCGCCGGACGCTCGAGGTCTGGGAACGATGGAATCGAACGGAGACAAGCTCACGGCGAATCGGATGAAGAAGCGGGGCATGAGCTGGACCATACGCGGGGCGAATCGAATGGGCAAGACGATCCAGCTGAGTCGAAACAGAGAGTTGTCGAGGTTCTGTCACAGGCGACCGGTACGGGGGAGGCTGAGTCCGCCTCCGCGCGACCAATCGATGGCCACAACGCGTGCCAGCGACTGGGCCAAAGCGTCAGTGCCCGCGTTGACCGGACCCCACAACTCCCGACCGTGGGCGACTGGGCTGCGACGCCTTCTTCGTACTGCCTACTAATCTGGGACAGGTTCGCGTGTTGGGATGATGATAGCGTGGCCCCATTCATGAATGGCGATTCAGCCTATGAATTTGGGCTGGGGGCAGCCTGATTCACTCCCGGACAATCATGGAACAGTGTGGTGCTATTGAGGAGGTCCTGGCATGGTGAAACGGTACTGGTCGGCTGACAACTGCACGATAGCCGGGGCGACGGGGGCTTCCACGATTGACGGGCGGTCGCTGATCGCCAGCAATAGTGATGATCCGTTCACGACGAGGACTCGACTTGTCGTCGTCGAGCCGTCCGATGGGGAGCGGTTCATCGCGACCCAGATAATCTCGCCGAACAATGGCGCACCGGCCAGCTTCGACAGGATGCATACCCGGGGGCTCAACGCTAAAGGCTTCGCGTACACCTGGTCTGCTGTGAGGCCCGATCCGGCGCATGAGCCGGACAGCGAAAGCGCATACGGCCTTCCGTTCTACCAGTTCGGGAGACTGCTGCTCAGCCAGTCTCACACCGTGGAGGACGCGATCGGGATCCTCGAGAGCAATCCGCGGGCGATTCATGGCAACTTCCTGCTCGGCGATGCGATGGGCGAGGTGGCGCTCGTCGAGGTCAGCACTCAGTCGTTGAACGTCGAGACTCGTACCGATTGCGGCTGGGTCGGACGGTCCAATCACTGGACATCTCCGACAATGTCGGCAATCGGCAGCGTCCCGGATGCCTGCGACTCAACTGCTGTCCGGTTCGAGAGGATAACGACTCTCATGGCGGAGGGAGATGGAAGCGTCGATCCCGCCTATGTTGCCGATTGTCTGAGCGATCACGAAACGCTGGAGGAGACCGGATGGTCCATCTGCGCGCATGGGCATAGCAAGGTGATGGAGGGCAGGGGGCGAGGCGGCTCGGTCAGCTCCGAGATCATTCAGCCCGCGCTGGGAACTATGCACTACGCGTATGGCTGGCCCTGCGGCGGTGAAGTGGACTATCCGGGCGAGCAGCCGTACCAGGACAGGTCGTGGGGACGGTACATCTCGTTCCGGCTGGAAGACATGGAGCCGGGTGAGTATGTTTCCATCGATGGGGTTCTCAGCCCTCAGGCTGTCCGCTATATCGCGGACGCTGGTGGGCGGGCAATGGCGGTCTCATGCTAGCGGTCTTGGAGTTGGGAGCAGCGTCTTTCGGTTGTTGAACATTGTGCACGTGAAGTGGGTGCAATCACCCTCACCCCAGCCCTCTCCCTGAGGGAGAGGTGGCTATTGTCTAGGGTCTTTTCTGAGATGGAGGTGACGTTGTGAGTCGGTATGGATTAGCGAAGTTGGCGGTGCTGTTAGTCTCAGTCGTGGTCCTGCTGGTAATGGTGGCGTGCAGCAGCACTGAGGATGAGCCAGCGGCTCCGGCGGCTCCAGCCCCTGCTGCCCCGGCCGCAGTGCCCACAGCCGCTGCTCCAGCGGCTCCAGCAGTCCAGGAGGACAAGCCTCGCAGCGGCGGGATACTGAGGCTGGGTATTCCAGAGCCCAATAGCTTCGACCCGCAGGCGACCTGGTCTGTTGTGGCCGGGAACATCGCCGGAATGTACGGTGACGTCCTGGTTTCAAGACATCCCGAGACGTACGAGTTCCTGCCCGGCGGCCTAGCGACCGCGTGGGAGGTCTCCGACGACATGCTGACGTGGACGTTCAAGCTGAAGGAGGGCATAAGCTACCACGATGGGGTGGAATTCGACGCTGAGGCTATGGCCGCCTCGTACCGGCACGGCGCCGACGTCGGATGGGTGCCGAAGATATACCTGCCGCCGGAAGCGAACATACACGCGCAGGACAAGTTCACTTTCGTGATCGAGTCGCCCAAGATCTACGGTCCCATGCTCGACCATATCTCCTGGCCCGCGTGGTTCATAGCAACCGCGGAGCATCACCGTGAGGTGGTGGGTGAAGAAGACTACGGAACGCAGCCGATAGGAACGGGCGCGTTCAAGTTCGATCAGTGGGTACGAGGCGACAGCGCAAGCCTGTCCAGAAACGATGATTACGACTGGGGTCCGGGTCTCTACGAAAACCAGGGCGCGCCATACATCGAGGGCATTTCCATCAAGTTCATCGAAGAGGAGGCTACGCTCCACGCCGCCGTCCTCGCCGAAGAGATAGACGTGGTGTATGTGCCCAACCAGTTCGCGTCCGGCCTGAGGAATGACGACCGCTTCCACTTCTTCACGCGCGAGTCAGGTCGTCTCAGCGCCATGTCGATGAACCACGAGGCGGCTCCGCTTGACGACGTCACGGTGAGGAAGGCGCTGATGATCGCCGTCGATCGAGACAGGATCATCCAGGTCATGGAACAGGGTGAAGGGTTCCCGCAGTTCGGCCAGGTCGTCCGGGCGCTCCCGTTCTACGACCAGGAATTCGAGGATGAGTCGGCGGCGATGAACGCCTACGATCCGGACAAGGCCATGTCGCTGCTGGCGGAGGCCGGATGGGTGAAGGGCGACGGCGATCTTCTGAGGAAGGACGGGGAGCCCCTCGAGTTCACCTTCATCCAGACAGGCTCGGAACGGAACGTCAGAATGGGCAGCCTGCTCCAGGCACAGCTGGAGGAGATCGGCATCACCGTCAACCTGGAGACGCTGGAGAGCGCCACACACGGCTCCAGGCGCAAGGAGGGCGACTTCGATCTGCGCCACTCAGGGTATGCGACGCTAACGGCCGATATTCTGTCGTTCTTCTGGCATCCTGTACAGAGCTCCAACCTGGACCGGATCTCGGACCAGACGTTCGCCAGTCTCCTCGATGACGCGCGTCACAGTCTGGGCCAGGACCGCGCCAATGCGAACCTCGAGGTGCAGAAGTACTTCCGAGATATGGCGATGGTCATCCCGCTGATCAACCCCAACTCGAACACACTGGTCAACAAGAGGGTCGAGGGCTTCATAGCCCACAGGAACTCCATGGACTGGAAGGTGAACGACGCCTGGATCAAAGAGTAGGGAGCGGCTCCGACTAGGCTGATACAGGTCCGACTCTGATATGTGGCTCTACATATTACGCAGGCTGCTGGTCCTCATACCGCTGATCTGGGCCATCATCACGTTTACATTCCTGGCCCTCCACATGACGCCGGGCGATCCCATCACGGAGATGATCGAGGAGATCCAGCCAGGGCCTGAAGTGGAGCAGATGCTGCGAGAGCAGTTCGGCCTGGACCAGCCGCTGCACGTGCAGTATTTTCGATACCTAACGGGAGTGGTCCAGGGCGATCTTGGACGGTCCATCACGACGCGAGCGCCTGTGATGGATGAGATCATCCTTCGATTTCCCAGCACACTACAGCTCGCGTTCGCTGGCATGGGTGTCGCCATACTGATCGGCCTGGTACTGGGCGTCTTTGCCGCGGTCACCCGCGTTCCGGGCGCGGGGTTCGGCATCATGGTCGGCGCCCTGCTGGGGATATCAATGCCCAACTTCTGGTTGGGGCTGATGCTCATCCTGTTCTTTGGAGTCGAGCTTGGGTGGTTCCCTGTTCTCGGCGGGAAGGGCATTCACGCGCTGGTGCTTCCGGCGATTACACTCGGCGTTTCATCCGGGGCAGTGCTCGCACGCCTGACGCGGTCGAGTATGCTCGAAATCATCCGGCAGGACTACATCAGGACCGCGCTCGCCAAGGGACTGCGGGAGCAGGTCGTCATCTACCGTCATGCGTTGAGGAACGCGCTGATACCGATCGTGACCGTGATGGGCATCCAGTTCGGCAATCTGCTGGGCGGGACCGTGATAATCGAGTCGGTATTCGCGCGAGCGGGGGTTGGACGGGTGGCAATCGACGCGATCCAGCAGAGAGACATCCCTCTAGTCCTGGGTGTGGTGATCTTCTTCGCCGTCATATATGTGCTCACAAACCTATTGGTGGACATCAGCTACGGCTTCCTGGACCCCAGGATTAGGTATGAGTGAGTGCCTGTAACGCTGCTGCAACGCCTGACCGGTTCGTATGCCGTCATCTACCTGCGCGGCAACAAGGTGGCTGTGTTCTGGATTGGAGTGCTGGCTGCAATCTGGGCGATCGCAGCCCTCGCGCCGGTTGTAGCCACTCACGACCCACTCCGGCAGAGCGCCGATCTACTCGAAGGACCGTCAGCCAGGCACTGGATGGGGACCGACGAGTTCGGGCGGGACCTGTTCAGCAGGATCGTATACGGCGGACGCATATCGCTATCTGTCGGGATAATTGCGGTCACTATCGCGGTCCTGGCAGGCAGCACGTTGGGACTCATCGCGGGCTATTTGGGAGGACTGGTCGATACGATCCTCATGCGGTTCATCGATGGGCTAATGGCCTTTCCCAGCATCATTCTCGCCATTCTGATCATGGCAGTGCTTGGCCCGAACCTGGTCAATGTCATGATTGCGGTCGGGATCAGCGCGGTCCCGTGGTATGCACGCACCGTGCGGGGTTCGACCCTATCCGTAATGCAGGCCCAGTTCGTGGAGTCGGCCAAGGCTGTGGGGTCTTCTGGCGGACGCATAATCGTAAGACACATCCTGCCAAATGTGGCCGCTCCGATCATAGTGCTGGGTACGCTGGGCATGGCGACGTCCATCCTGGCGATCGCGGGATTGAGCTTCCTGGGGCTGGGCGCGCATCCGCCCTCACCGGAGTGGGGAGCGATGCTGTCGTCGGCACGCACGTACATGGGCCGGGCGAGCTGGTACGCCGCGTTCCCGGGGCTTGCGATCATGGTGTCAGTGCTGGCAATGAACATCATCGGAGATGCGCTGCGGGACATCCTGGACCCGCGACTCAGAGGGAGCATCGGCGGCGGGGCTCGGGGATAGCGACGAAGCTGCCTAGATCACCCTCACCCCGTCCTGTACATATACCCGTTTCCTGAAAGCCAAAAGACCCTCCTCGACTGTCACTTAGTTTGCAATGCAAACTAAAGGAGTGTATATTAGTTTGTGCTGCAAACTAAGTGGCTGGGCTATGGATCCAGCTGGTGCGAGGGAGACACGCCATGCAGAGATCGGACGGTGAAACGGCGACGTTGACGCCGGAGGAGAGCTGGGGGGCCATCCACGAGACGGTGGACAGGGTTCGGAGCTCGATGTACTCGCGGGGACGTCGACGATACTGCTGCTGTGGGGCGCGATAGTCTCTTTGGGATTCCTCTCGCAGTACGGCATCTTGACGCTGGCTCCGGAGGTCGTGGAGAACAATCCGTGGATTATCGGGCCGATGTGGGGAATGCTGTGCGTGGTGGGGATGATAGGCAGCGCTGTCATAGGGTACCGAGCGGGTAGGCAGAATGCGGTTGGCGATGCCTCCCGCAGCGCCGGAATCAAGGTTTTCCTGTTCTGGCTCGCTGTCGTGGTGGCGGCGTTCCTGATCCCGGCGGCAGCAGGAATGTGGAATGCAGACGACGGGGCCAACATCCCGCGGGTCACCGTGGGCATAGTGGCGCTGGGGTACATCCTGTTCGGCATAATTCACCGTCCGGCGATCGCGGCGGTGGGCGTGGGTATCGCAGCGGCGTTCTACATCCCCAGCTACCTTGCGGGGGATGCCGCACTTGTAGTGACCGCGGGTGCGACGCTGGCTGTGGCTGCGCTGGGCTGGGCAAGGCATGTATACGCAAGAGCAGCATCCTGTGACCGACGAGGACATAGTCCTCAACGAGACGATTCACCAGTCCACGCGGCTGCGCATCATGACGATGCTGGTGTCGCAGTCCGAGGGGGACCGGGTGGCCTACGGGTTCATCCAGAAGGCGCTCGGGCTGACCGGCGGCAACCTGACAACGCACCTGCGAAAGCTGGAGGAGGCGGAGTACCTTGTGACGGTGAAGGAGGAGTTCGGCGACTCCAGGCCGCAGACGTGGGTGCAGGCGACTGCAGAGGGTCGGCGGGCGTGTGGGGACTATCTGGGGAATTTGGAGAGGGTACTTGGGATGTCGCGTAAGTAAGTAACCGCCGACGGGCAGCAGCCGTCCAGCGTACTCAAACTGGCCAGTCAACTACCGGGAGATAAAGCGTCCCAGTGATTGTGGCTGATCCCGGCTCAGGATTCCCGTCTGAATGTCGCGAAGCAATTCAATACTGGGATCCCACTCGAAGCATTGGAAGAATTTAAGGGCCGCTTTCAAGGCCAGATTTCCCTTGTCAGTAACCAGTTCGGCGCTGGATAGGTCCTTCCTATATGTCATCTCCGGCGCGTGCGCTTGAAGTTTACGATAGACTCCTCCAAGCTGTGATGGCGTATCAATCAGATAATCTCTGAAATTGGCTACAGTAATTCCCAAGTGTGTCCCAGTGTCTCCAACCTCTGAGAATGATAGTCGGGCCGCAAATTCGAATATCTCGGTGAACCGGGTCACCATCTCCGTCATATCCAGATTTGCGTTTCTGGAGCTTCCCTCATGCGGTAGGCATTGGCTAGACGAATATCTCCAATCTTCTGCCATTCTGGAATAGTAGACAAACTGTCCGCTCTGATAGAACCGCCAAAACTCCAGAATTGGTTTCCACTCTATTTCCTGTCCTATCCAGTCCGGTCCCTCGTCGAACTCCCTAAAGTCATCCACGTGAGGAAAGCTCCAACCCTTGATGGAAACCGAAGTCTTTCGCAGAATATGGCTGAGGGCACTCTTATGTTGCACTCTCTTCTCTTCGAAGGTGATTGGCCGTATCACGACCTTCCAGTACCCGCGGGAGTGAATCTTGTCCAGTAGGGGGTTCATCTCAGATCTCCCAATTGTTCGTCGAACAGTTCCTGGTCAGTTGCCGGAGACTCAACTGTTGGTGTGGAGAACAGTCCTACACGGCGGGCGCGCTCGAGGAATTGAGTCACTCCCTTTTCGATGGCCAGATCGAGTAGATCGCGCATATCGGCCTGGGTGGGGATATGGAAGTCTCAGGTTTCCTGCGGGGTCTGACGTAGCAGGCACCGTCCCTCAGCACGTCGCCATAGGACCTCTTACACAGGACTGGAATGTCGGCGAACTCCTCCACCTCAATGACTACGTATGAGCTGACCTCATACTCCTTCACATCCAGAGCGAAACTTATGCTGGGGTCAGCGTAGCGGGCGACTTGGTCAGCTACAGCGTCGTAATTCCACCCTGCTATCTCAGACTCAGAGAGGCCAACCTGATTAAGTACGCCTTGATTCTCTTCCACCCCGATAATGACCGTGCCTCCATCGCGTCTATTGCACATGCCCAACATGGCTTTGACGACTTGAGCTATCAACCTACCGTCAGATACTGGGCCTGGGCTCTTGAATTCCACACCACTTAGCTCGTGGCCAAGTTCTACAATTCGGGCAAATTCTTCGTCGGTCACCTATTGCACCGCTGTCGCACTTGGGTCGATTCAACTGAGATGTGCCCAGTTCACGGACATGGTTTCGGAACAGTTGGCTGCGAGCCTAAGCATCCCTGAGCACCTTGTCCTCATATGATACCACTTGGCAATGATGAGACCTGAAACACGGGCCGAGAGCCATGCAGGGCCTGTGCAAAGTCGCTCACGCCTGTGACAGCGCGGCCTGTGCGCAATCTGGATTCCGGCCTCCGCCGGAATGACGGAGTGTGATTCACGGACTTCGCACAGGCCCCGGAGAGCCATGACTCTTTGTTGACCCCGTTAGGTTGGCGCATGTAACCTGATTCATCGTGACCAGCAGTATGTTTCAGCAATTAAGTTTCAGTGCACGGTAGATCTTGGACCAACGGACTCTGACCCCAGAGGATACCGTCGCGTCGTCGGAAGAGGTCACGCAGCCCTCGTTTTTGTCCCCTCGCCGATACCCTATGTTCGATTCGCTGCAGTATCGCGACTTCCGGTGGATGGTCGCCGGCTCGGTCGTGTCGTTCCTGGCGATGAACATGCAGATGATTACGCGGGCATGGCTGGTACTGCGGCTCACAGACGACTCTCCGGTCGCGCTGGCGTGGGTTATGGCGAGCTTTTCGTTGCCGATGACGCTCATTTCTCCGCTAGGCGGGGCGCTCGCGGACCGGCTTCCACGCAAGTACCTCGTGATTATCTCCCAGACCGGTAACGCGGTGATGACTATCGTCATCGGCCTGCTTGACTTCACCGGGGCGGTGGAGTTCTGGCACGTGCTGGTAATCGGGTTCATCAACGGGTCGCTAATGACGTTCAATATGCCGAGTCGCCAGGCGATGCTGTCGGAGGTCGTTCCGGACAAGAGCCTGATGAACGCCATCAGCCTGAACAACTCCGGCATGAACCTGACCCGAATCGTGGGACCGGCGGTGGCCGGATTCATGATCGTGTTAGTCGGGACGCACGGGGTGTTCTTCACGGTGGGGGCCATTTACGTCTTCTCAGTAATTTCCACCATGATGGTCGATGCCGGTACGACGGCAGCGTCGTCGTCCCGCAAGAGCGTTGGCGGCGACATCATAGAGGGGCTGAAGTACGCTGCCGGAGACCGCGGTCGGTTGGGGCTGATCGTCCTGGTGCTGCTCACCACGCTTTTCGGGTTCTCCTACTACGCGCTATTGCCGGCCTGGGCGCGGGAGGCGCTGAACGTAGGATCCGAAGATCTCGGCGCCCTCATGGGGATCATGGGTATAGGAGCGCTTGTGGGAACGCTCGGGCTGGCTGCCGCTCCCAACGTGAAGCGCAGGGGGATGTGGCTGCTCGGCTCTTCCATAATGTGGGGCGTCTCGCTGGCAATATTCGCGCAGGTAACGAACTACGGGGTGTCGATCCCGTTCCTGCTGGCAATTGGAGCGATAAGCTCGATCTCGATGTCGCTGACGATGACCATGATGCAGGTGCTCGCCGCCCCGGAGATGCGTGGGCGGATGATGAGCATAGCGATGATGACGTTCGGAGCCATGCCGCTCAGCTCAGTGCCGTTCGGTCTGCTGGCGGAATATACCGGTACGCCGAACTCGCTGATGATAAGCGGCATCCTTCTGGCGGTCCTCACGCTGATCTTCGGGATCCTGTATCCAGCGCTCAGGCGCGTGGAGTGAGCGTGGTATAGAATCTGGATCACTTAACCTGTGAGGTGACCCAACGTGTCCAGCAGCGCTATCAAGGGTAAAGTCCAGACCGTACTTGGGCCGGTGGAGCCGTCAGAGCTCGGTCCCACCACGACGCATGAGCACCTGATCATAGACTTCAGTTTCATGTTCAGGGAGCCGGAAGGTGAGGACGCGCAGCGGCTGGCGCGGGAGGAGATCACCCTCGAAAACCGCGGCTGGATAGCCTACAACCACTACTCGAGCCTCCCGAACCTGCTTCTGACGGATGTGGATGCCGCCGTGGAAGAGGCGCGGCTGTTCAAGACGGCAGGCGGCGGGACGATAGTGGACGCGACGACGATCGGCATAGGTCGGGACCCTCTCGGACTCGGGAGAGTCGCGCGCGAGGCTGGGATCAACGTGGTGATGGGAGCGGGCTTCTACGTCGATGCGGTACACCCGGCGGATATGGACTCCCGCACCGAGGACGACCTGGCACGCCGGATCGTCGGGGACATCGAACAGGGAGCGGACGGCACCGACGTGCGCGCGGGTGTCATCGGCGAGGTCGGCTGCACGTGGCCGCTGACCGACAACGAGCGCAAGTCGCTTCGGGCGTCGGCTGTGGCGCAGCGCGAGACAGGGGCGGCGATACTGATACACCCGGGACGGCATGAGACCGCGCCGCTAGAGGTCATAGAGATCCTGGACGAGGCGGGTGCGGACATCGGGCGCGTCATCATGGGGCACCTGGACCGCACGATAGCCGAGTTCGACGCGTTGAAGTCGCTTGCGGAAACCGGCTGCTACCTGGAGTGGGACCTGTTCGGGAACGAGTCCAGCCATTATCCGCTCGCGGACATGGACATGCCGTCGGACAGTCAGCGCATGGACTTCATAAAGAGAGCCGTGGACGAGCTGGGCTGCGACGACCGGATCGTGATGGCCCACGACATCTGCACGCGGCACCGGATGATCAGGTACGGCGGACACGGGTACGGGCACATCTTCGAGAACATCGCGCCCAGGATGAGGCGTCGCGGCTTCAGCGACGAGCAGGTGCGGGCGCTCACCCAGGACAATGCCGCGAGAGTGCTGACGTTCGCCTAAGCTGACGCTACGCTAGCAGCAGGTCTGCCAGTTCTGGGAAGTCGCGGGCGCTCACATCGTACTCTTCGGGCTCGCCGGCAGGTCCAGACAGGACGTGCGTCTCACCCTCGCGGAGTACGAATGCGGAGCGCAGACCGGCGGCCATAGCCGCGCCGAGGTCTCCGGGGTGAGCGGCGACCATCATTGCCTGACTCGGCTCCAGCCTCAGAAGCCTGACCCCAGCGTGGTATGCCGGGGCATCGGGTTTGTAGTCGCCGAGGAACTCGCAGGACAGGATGCCGTCCCAGTCGATGCCGTTGTGCTTGGAGCAGTCGACGACAATCGACCAGCTCAGCACTGTCAAGACGACGACGGTGTACCGGCTGCGCAGTCTCTCTATTGCGGCTGGCGCGTCCGGCCAGGCCCTGAGCCGGTGCCAGACCTCGTTCAGGTCATCACGCTCGGACTCCGACAGGGTTAGAGAGGTATGGTCAGCCAGGACGTCGTCGAGTACGCGGCGGTGTAGCTCGTCAGCGTTCATCCAGGGGAGCTCGCGTGACCTGACACGGGCAAGCATGGCGAACATGCCTCTGCGCCAGTCGGTGGCGAACTGGGGCACGTCCAGGTCGGCTCCCTGCCTCTGGGCAAGCTGGCGGACTTCGTCCTCGATGGTGCCTCGCCAGTCGAACACAGTGCCGCCAACGTCAAATGTCAGCACTTTGATCTGGGAGAGGTCGGTCATGGGATTCCTAAGCTGGAACGATCCTACTCACCGGCAGGGATATGTCCGAGAACGCTGAGGGGCTGACGCTATCTTCAGCGCGAAATACGCGGCGAGTCCGGTATTCCCCGTTGGTGGGGTCGGTATAGACCTCGATCACGCCGTCGGGGATGTTCACGATCCAGAACTCCGGGATTCCGGCTTGTGCGTATATGGGGAGCTTCTCGTTCCGGTCGCCATCGAGTGTCGTATCCGAGACCTCGATCAACAAAAAGACATCTCCCGGTGTAGGATGATCTGATTCGTACTCGTCGTCCCGCCATCTCAGGAGCAGAATGTCGGGTTCGGGTTCAGCCTGCCCGTTCAGACGAAGCGGATTCTGGGAGCTCACCCATGCTCGCGTCCCCAGCAGGGTTATGAGCAGGCGCGTTAGCCAATTGACCGAATATGCGTGTCTCGAACCGATTGGAGACATTTCGATGATCTCTCCGTTCAGAAGCTCCAATCGCTCGTCATGTGTCAGTATGCCAGCCTCGGCCATCTTGTAGTACTCGTCCACTGTGAAGCGGCGGGGGGTGCCGTGGCCTTGAAGACAGACAATGCCATCAACCAATTCGTATCCGCCGCCCCATGGCAGGATGCCGATTTCGGCCATCTTGTAGTACTCGTCCACGTTGAAGCGGCGAGTTGGGAGCTTGGTCGTGCGCTCTGTGGCCATAGTGTCGTCCCCGTCTATCCGGCCATGGATAGGAGTCGGGCCATGCGGGCCTTGTGGTACACGTGGTCGCCGAGGTAGTGCTGGAGAGTGCGGGCGCGCTTGGTGTACTGGGTCAGGCCGTACTCCAGATCCGCGCCAATTCCGGCGTGGACGTGATGCGCCGCGTCGCAGGCGCGGGGGAAGCCGAGGCTGGCAACCGACTTGGCTGTCGATACGCCAACAGGGGCGTCAGCCATGTTCTCGTCAAGCTGCCACAGCGCCTCAAACGCGGTCCACTTGGCCGAGTCGGCGTCGGTCAGCGCGTCGATAACGTGGTCCTGTACACGCTGGAATGTGCCGATGGGTACGCCGAAGGCTATTCGGGTCTGGCTGTACTCACGGGTCATGTCGTACACAGCCTGGGTGCCGCCGGCCATGAAGGCGCACAGCACGGCGGTTGCCCTGTCCATCGCCGCCTCGATTGCCCCCCATGCCTCGCCGGGCTCACCGAGGACATCGGAGGCGTCGACCTCGACGTTCTCGAAGTTCACCTCGCACGCCTTCGGACCGATCCAGCCTTCCATGACTCGGACGGATACGCCGGGCGCAGTGCGGTCCACGGCAAGCAGGCTGAGACCTTCCTCGGGCGAGCCGCCGTTGGAGGTGCGCGCCACGACCAGGATGCGGTCTGCGACGTTGGCGTCGGGTATGAACAGCTTGGTGCCGTTCAGGACGTAACCGCCATTGCTCGCGACGGCCTGAAGCTGCACGGACCTGGGAGACCAGGAGTAGTCGGGCTCCGTGTATGCGAGGGTGAATATCTGCTGACCGGCGGCTATGCCGGGGAGCATCGACTGCTTCTGCTCGTCCGATCCGGCGGCGATGATTGCTTGAGCGGACAACACAGCCGAAGAGAGCAGCGGGCTTGGGCAGGCGTAGTAGCCCATGACCTCGGAGACGACGCCAATGTCGACCCATCCTTGTCCCAGTCCTCCGTACTCTTCCGGGATCGCCAGAGAGGGCCATCCAAGCTCAGACATCTGTTCCCAGAGGTTGGGGTCGAAACCAGCCTCACTGTCGTCAATCTCCAGTACGCGGGTCTTGGGGACTTGGTCCTCCATGAACTCGCGAGCCGAAGACTGGAGCATGGTCTGAATCTCGTTGAGCGTAAGGTCCATTTGCGGTCAACCTCTGAGGCGGGATGGGGTAGGGCCCTCTTATTACGTTCGTGTGGGGCCGTCGTGATTATACTTTGGGCTACGTAGGAGGGGCAAACGGGGGGGGCAGTAGTCGATTCCAGTGACAACGGTCGTCGGCTCAGGTTGGGCGTTTGCGGGGTTGCGACACTCTCGTACTTTTGCCTCAATTAGCGCCCTGAAGTCCGCGATCGGTGGAGCTCAAGAAAATGGAGTGGGAGTTTTGCTCAGGGATCGGCAGTCACAAATAACTGGTTCGCAGAATGAATATTATGTCGACGAACGCTGCCGGCTACAGCGATATACCGGATCCTTTGTCAATCGGTCATAAGGAGTCGATCACTTTGCTTGATAGTTAATTCTCTGTCTAGCCCTCCCTATAGAAGCAGCGGTCCGATCAATATTCGTAGCCATAACTCTCAGTTCTTCACTGCCAAAAGCCACGGCACGGTTTAGTCTTCTCTCAATTTTTGGGAGGCTTGCCATGGAGTCAGCGAAGGATAGACAGCCAGTCTTCGCCTCTGCTGCAGGTTGTTCTATACTCTCTAGCTGTTTATTGAAGTCGTCCAACTCAGACTCTGAAGTGTACGGATTCTCTAGGAGGAAAGCGACGATCTGTTCCAGACTATCCTCAGTTTCCTCAAGGATATCCCCGTATTCTGTGTTGGCTTTCCCGAGCTTGGAGCTAAAGTGACTTATTCTCCCAGCTAACCGGCGAAACACGCTGCGTGCAGCTCGTGCTGAGGATGTAGTGGGATTAGAGCCAATTGTATTCACCTCAACAGTAGCGTCCTCTATGTACTGAGTTAAGGTCTGCAAATTCGTCGTAAACGCATTCAGGATTCCAAAGATGCGCTCATTGCCTTCTTGCAAAGCTATTTGATGGTCCAAATACCCGGGAGCCTCCTCCTCCTCCTTAGTGCCCTCCTCAGCGAAATGCTCCGATGATATGCTCCGTACATCCGCTGAGTTCGTAGTCGAAGGCGGAAGTGGCAAATCATCTGTGGTAACAAAATCGGTGACAGGACTTCCAAAGTCAATGCTCCCTCCACGACATCCTTGAGCATAGCTCTTTAGCTTCTCCCTAGCGTCTTCAATCCTCGCAAAGTGCGTGTTGTACTCCAGGAGACGGTAAGGTCTTAGGTCAAAGGGGACCTCTTCAATCGTCTGAGTAAGGAGGAGCACGTTCCTTCTGAAGGCATGTGCGATGCCAAGTTCATAAAACACATTGGGATTTAGGTCTGTGAGGTCAGCGACAATTAAATCACTGCTCCTAATCTTATTGAGGATGTCCTTGAGTATATTCTGCTGGCTCTCTATATCGTCTGCGCGTTCAACATCGAAGCCCTCCTCTTCTAGAATAGGCCTGATTAGTAGTTCGTAGACTGGTTTGAGCGCCTCATCAAGCGGCATTATTACAAATGCAGAGGGCTTGTTAGACATCTGTGAAGTCTCCGATTGAATTGAGTCCCTATATTCCAGCTCAGCATGTTGACAGACACTACTCATGGGGAAGTAGCGTAACAGGTTAACCGGGTGCGGGAAAACGGGTTTCGGGGCGGCGTAGAGAGTGCGCTCTCCTTCCGGGTTGTTATCGAATTGCTCAGATGTCCAACCTGGGCTTGGAACACTTCCTCCGAGCGATTGTCCCTGTTAAGGGCAATGTTGTCCATTTTAAGGAACCGGCTCAGCTTGAGGGACCTCGGCCGGGATGGGACAAAACAGCCTCTTATGTCCAACCTGACTCCCCCGTTGAACCTTATGTAATTGATCAGGGTTAGGTAGTGGTTGGTGAGATTGCAGTCGGCAGGTCATGTTCTTATACTTCGGCCATGTGTACCGACAAAGACCGCCCTCCCTGTGAACACGACGACCTGATCGGCAAGGTCGACCGCTTGCAAGGCCAGGTCGCGCGTCTGACGACGACGATCAAGGAGCTTCGCAAGCAGCTCGCCGCAGCGCAGCGAGCGGGCAAGCGCCAGGCAGCGCCATTCTCCAAGGGCGAGCGGACCTCAAAGCCAAGGCGTCCGGGTCGAAAGCCCGGGAAGGGGAACTTCAGCTACAGAAAGCCGCCGGCGGTGGACGAACTGACAGCACCGCCTGTTGACGTTGCGGTTTCAGCGGAAAGCTGCCCCGGATGTGGAGGCATACTCGAACATGAGGGAGAGAGCCTTGCGTACGTGACCGACATTCCCCCGATGCCCAGACCGCAGGTGACAGAGTACCGGGTGCAGGTATGCCGATGCGTGTCGTGCGGCAGGCGTGTGCGAGGGCGTCATCGGGACGTTGGACCTGACCAGTACGGTGCGAGCGCCCATCGGGTGGGAAGACGAGTGATGGCTGCGGCTCACATGCTCCACTATGGAGTGGGCATACCGGTGCGGAGGGTTCCCGTCGTGCTCAGAGCGCTGACCGGAGTTGAGTTGAGCCAGAGCGCGATCACGCAGGACGCTCTGCGACGAGCGAGGGGCGCTGTGGGAGATGCGTACCGAGGCTTCGGGAGTCTGTGCGTGAGAGCGCGGTGGTCCACACTGACGACACAGGCTGGCGAGTTGGCGGAGAGGGTGCCTTTCTGATGGCGTTCGAGACCGATGATGCCACTGTGTACCAGGTGCGCGGTCGTCACCGTAACGAGGAGGTCAGGGAGGTTGTTCCGGGCGACTATGCGGGAGTGATGGTGACCGACCGAGCTCGAAGCTACGATGCGCGGGCTCTGTCGGGAGTGAGACAGCAGAAGTGTCTGGCTCACGTGCTGCGCTCGATCAGTGAGGTGGTCCAGACCAAGGTGGGCAGAGGGCGCAGCTTCGGTAAGCGGCTGAGCGAGCTTCTCAGAGAGGCGATGCAGCTGCGGGAGTCACAACGACGTGGAGAGGTGGCGGACTATGGTGGGGAGAAGGAGCGGTTGAGACGAGAGGTGAGCCATCATCTCAGAGACCGTCCGCTGTCTGATCGTGACAACTGGAGGCTGCAGAACGAGCTTGGCTGGCAGGACGATCGTGGGAACCTGCTGCGTTTTCTGGACGGTGTTGGCATAGAGCCGACCAACAACCGTGCTGAGCGAGCTCTGCGAGGGGCGGTGATAGCGAGGAAGGTGTCGCACTGCTCGAAGAACGAAGATGGTGCGGATGCGTTCAGTGCGTTCACCAGCGTAATCAGGACCCTGGCTCGGCAGGGTGGTGGTCAGTCGGCGGTGGATGGTCTGTGTAGTGTGTTCAGCGGCGCGCCTGTCCACGCCCGCTCCATCTGAACCTCTTCCCCACCTCTCCGACTCCGCTAATCAATTACGTTGCGAGAGAGGTGGATCAGTACATTCACCCTCACCCCCGTATCAAGTACGGGGCAGGCTCCAGCCGTCTCCCTGAGGGCGAGGGGGATTGTTGTCCTGATGCTCTGCCCATCCGACAGAAGAAGAGCTTCACGCAACCCATTCACGGCAAGCTAATGGGAAGTACCCACATTGGCTCTCTGCCGACGTCGTACGTGGCTATGCGATCCAGGCCTCCCCACGCTTTGTTGACCCTGTAAGCCGCGATCTTTCCAGAGTTCAGGCCCGCTGCGTACATGAACTGGCCGGACGGGTCGAGACTCAGCGCCCTGGGCACAGGCTCGGACGGAACTACCGCGGTCCTCTCCAGGCAGCCAGAGTCTGGGTCGATTGCGAAACAGGCGATGCTGTCGTGACCGCGATTCGGGGCGAATAGCATCCCGCCGTCTGGTGCGATCTGGATCTGAGCGCATGAGTTTCTTCCGGACCAGTACGGTGGCAGCGTGGGCACCGTCTGGAACGCGGAGAGCGTGCCCGCGTTGGTATCGAAGTTGTACGCGGTCACGCTGCATCCCTGTTCGTTGGAGAAGTAGAGCACGTCGAGCGAGGGATGGAAGCAGTAGTGTCGGGGACCCAGCTCGCCTTCCTGCGGGACGGTCGGGGGATCGTTGGGTGTAAGAGTGCCCGTGGCCTCGTCGAACCTGAACTGGAAAATGGTGTTGGGGCCGTTGCCGCCAGCGATGTGGGGGACGAAGGCGAACCTGTTAGACGAGTCGGTCTGCATGGAGTGCGCGCCTCCGCCGGTCGCGCGCCACTCGGACGGCGGAGCCTTCACAACGCCGTTGTCGTCGATTGGATGCACCGCACATCTGCCCTCGATGTAGTAGGCGGAAAGCAGCCATCGCCCTGTCTTGTCGGTGGACAGGAAGTTGGGGTCGGACTCCAGTGGGGCGGAGCCCAGCAGCGACAGAGCGCCCGTGCCGGGGTCGATCCGGTAACTGGAGAGCTCGTTGGCGTCGCGCCTGGCCACGTACAGGAACTGGCGATTGGGGTCGGTGGCAAGCGGCGCCGGCCGTCCCGGAGCCTCGATCTCGTCGAGTTTTTCGAGCGCGCCGGTGTCGGTGTCCTCGCTGAAAATCAGGATGCGATCGTCGCCGGACGCGGTTACATAGATGAAGACGGGCATGTTTCGCAGTACCTCAGTCGGTGAGTGTGAAGGGCAGCAGGTCGATTCGTGAACAGTATATGCTACGGGGCTATGGGATGCCGGGGCTGTCGTCTTGACCGAAGGATGGGGAAGTGTCAGGCTGGTCAGTGGGAGAAATACCCCTTTCCCCTTCCTCCACGTTCGAGAACCGAGCACAGCACATAAGGACTTGCAGAGATGACGTCAGCTTTCAACGAGATCGTCCCTGAACAGCAGCCCGAGAAGCTCATCGGTGATCTTCAGTTCACTGAGGGTCCGGTGTGGCACCCGGATGGGTACCTGCTGTTCAGCGACATCCCGGCCAACCGGATCATCAAGTATTCTCCTGACGGGACGGTTGATACGCATCTTCGGCCGAGCAGGAATTCGAACGGCCTCACGTTCGATCACGACCTCAGACTGGTGGCATGTGAGCACACGGGCAGACAGGTCTCCAGGCAGGGCGACGATGGGCAGATGGAGACCGTGGTGTCGCACTGGGACGGCAAGAGGCTCAACAGTCCTAACGACCTGGTCGTTCACTCAAGCGGGAGCATCTTCTTCACCGACCCGCCGTATGGCGTTCAGCCGGAGGAGGCGGAGATCGGGTTCAACGGCGTGTATCGGGTGGACCCCGACGGAGAGATCACGCTGCTCGCGTCGGACTTCGGGCGTCCGAACGGGCTGGCCTTCTCGCCGGACGAGTCCGTTCTGTACGTGGACGACACTGAACGGCGCAACGTGCGAGTGTTCAACGTGAACGACGACTTGTCCCTGTCGGGCGACAGGGTCTTTATCGACATGGACACTCCGGAGCAGGGAAGTCCGGACGGCATGAAGGTGGATACGTCGGGCAACCTGTACGTGACCGGTGCAGGCGGCGTGTGGGTAATCAGCCCGGACGGCGAGCATCTTGGGACAGTCGTGCTGCCTGAGTTGCCGGCGAACGTCGCGTTCGGAGGGGACGACTACAAGACTCTGTTCGTGACCGCTCGGACAGGCCTGTACAGCGTGAGGGTCAACGTTGCGGGCATCGCGCCGGGGGGATGAGGCGCAGCGCGGCGGCACTCAGGGCCATTGCAAGTTATTCCAAGCCAGCCAACTTTGGAAGAACATCCCAGCCCACCCCTCTGGATTCCGGCTTTCGCCGGAATGACGATTTGCGGAGGTGGGCTGGAGTCACAGTGCTTTTGCAGGCTCCCGGCTACTGAGTCTGGGCCATACGCAGGAGTTGGTCGACGATGTCGAGTCCGACACGCTCGCTCCAGGCAGCCAGAAGCTGGTTGGTGACGGGGCCGGGTGCATCGTCGCCGAGCTCGCGGTTGTCAATTCGCCCTACGGGCAGAATTGAGTACGGCGTGCTGCAGAAGAACGCCTCGTCCGCAGTGTACAGGTCGTAGGGTTGCAGGTCGTCTTCGATTGCGGGGATTCCGAGCGTGTCGGCGATCTCCATGACCGTCATCCGGGACACGCCCTGAAGGGTGGCGTTGTCCCGAGGCGTCTTTAGAGTGCCGTCGGTCACGATGAAGAAGTTGGCTCCTGTGCCCTCGCTGACCTTGCCGTCCATGTCCAGCATGAGCGGCAGCGCGTTCGAGTCGACGTCCCTGGCCTCCATTTCTGCGAGCACGAAGTTCAGGCGGCTGTAGTGCTTGACCTTCGGGTCCAATGCCTCAGCCGGGTACGCCCGCGTCTTCGGGATCACAGCATGAGCGCCGCCGCCGCTGTATGCTTGAGCCCACCTCGGAGCGCCGAGCGGGTCGATCCAGATGGACACGTTGGGATCGGTATCGCCGCGCTGTCCGTTGCCGCCGGTAACGATCTGAGTGATCATGTAGTCGTCGTTCATCTCACGACGCAGGTCCTCGTTGTGGGCGACCACGTCGAGCGTGATGCGCTCCATCTCGTCGATGGACATGCCGACATCGATTCTCACGTACTTGAGCGACCTGTACAGCCTGTCCAGGTGGTCGCGCAGCTTGAAGACCTCGCCGTTGAATGTCCTGGATGTGTCGAACACTACGTCCCCGATGCGGAAACCGCGATCGAGCATTGGGATCTGGGCCTTGTCCCGATCCGAGTATTCACCGTTGAGCCAGATTTGGTACTCCATCTACGTCCCTCCCTCTCAATCCTAGTGGGGCAGGGATTCACCCTCACCCCGACCCTCTCCCTGATGGAGAGGCGGTTTTATGATAACTGATGACGGTCGGCTACGGTCGGACTGCGCGCTTGGGACGCTGGGCCAGCTTCTCGAGCATGGGCTGGGCGAGCTTTACGTACCTGCACGCCAGCATCCGGGTGTCGCGGGGGTCTATGAGATCGACCACGTCTCCCTTATAGGCCGCTCGGAACGGGGACCGCAGCCTGAGCAGCCGGTTTTCTATCATGGCGCGGTGGGCTTCAGGGTCGGGCGCGTTCTCGATTTCGCGCCTGTACGCCGCGGCCACTCCGCCCTCGATTGGGATGCCTCCCCACTCACCGGCAGGCCATCCGAATCGCAGGTTCAGCCCGTTTGGGTGGCCGAGACTGTGCGGGGCATCGGCCGCGACTCCGTATGCCTTGCGCACGTTGAACTCGATCTTGGGCACTTCCGCCTCCGCGCTGGCGATCAAGGCGCGTACCCCACGGCGCATCGTGGCCTTGCGCTCGGCGTGGGAGCCCGCATGAACCCGGGCATGTCCAGGAATATGACCACGGGCAGGTTGAAGGCGTCGCACAGGTCAACGAAGTGAGCGTACTTCTCGGCGGCCCAGCCGTCCATCGCTCCGGCGAGCGATCTGGGGTCGCTGCCTATGATGCCGACGCTGTATCCGTCCAGCCGCGCGAATCCTGTAATCACCGCTCCGCCCCAGTGCCGGCGCATCTCGAAGAACTCGCCATTATCGACCACCAGCTTTATGAGCTTGCGCGGGTCGTAGCCACGCTTGCGGTTGGCCGGGATGATTGTGAGGAGCTCCTCAGGCCTGCGGTCGGGCGGGTCGCCGGTCTCGACGCGCGGAGCGACGTCGCTGGTAGTGTTCGGCAGGTACGAGATGAACGTCTTGAGCTGTTCGAAGGCATCTTCTTCGGACTCTGCTTCGTTGTCCACCTGGCCGCTCTCGTGGACGTGCATCTGGTGGCCGCCCAACTCCTCCTTGTCGAGCATCTCTCCGATGGCGCGCCTCACGACGGGAGGACCGGAAGGGAATATCTGGGACTGACCCTTCACCATAACGGTGAAGTGGGACAAAAGCGCGAAGGCTGCGGGAGCGCCAGCGACAGAGCCCATGATACCTGCGGCTACGGGCACGCGCCGGAGCAACTCGACGTTGCGCCACCATAGGTCTCCCCCGGGCAGGCCCATGTGTCCGGCTGCCTCGTCGGACTTGGAGCTGTGCCCGACGCCCTCGACGAGCTGTATGTATGGGATGCCGTACTGGATCGCCAATGGCTGGGTGAACTGGCGCGCGCCCTTGCGGACGTTGTGCGGGCTGCCGCCGGAGATGGTGAAGTCGTCGCCGCCTATGGCTACCGGCCTGCCGTCGACCTCCGCGAGTCCCATGACGTATCCGCCGGGGGTGAACTCGATGACGTTGCCGTCCTCGTCGAACTCGGCGGCGCCCACTATGGGGCCTGCTTCCAGGAAGCTGCCGGGGTCGACCATCTTTTCGATCCGCTCACGGACGGTGTAGCGGCCTCCGTCGTGCTGGCGCTTGACCCTCTCAGGACCGCCCAGCTCTTTGGCGAGACCCCGAACGTACTTAATGTCTTCGATGGCTTTATCCCAGTCATCGCCGGGCTTCCAGCTCTTACGAGACAGGTCTACTGGCATGTTTCTTTCCTCTGGGGTCGACCGGCTACTCGACTTCGATTCGCTTCATCACGTCCTCATCGAGCTCGACCCCAAGTCCGGGCCCTGTGGGAGGCGTGATAAAGCCATTCTCGAACACGAGAGGCTCCTTGAAGATGACGTGGTGCAGCGGCCCCAGGTTGGCCTCCTGAATCAGGAAGTTGGGCGAGCAGGTGTCGACCTGGATAGCAGCGGCAGCCACGATGGGCCCGCAGGCCATGTGGGGCGCGATCATCGCGTAGTGGGCCTCGGCGATGCTGGCGATCTTTTTTGCCTCCATGATGCCGCCGCATTGTCCGACATCGAGCTGGATGATCTGAGCTGCCTGCTTCTCAAGCAGGTTCGAGAACTCATACTTGGTCACCAGACGCTCGCCGGTGGCTATCGGAATGCTGGTGTGAGCGGCGACACGTGCCATCTCCTCGACGTTCTCGGGGGGAACAGGCTCCTCGAACCAGAACGGATGGTACGGCTCCAGGTAGTCCGCGACCCTGATCGCGCTGTATGTCGTAAGCTGACCGTGGGTGCCGATGCCAACCTCTAGCCTGTTTCCGACGGCGTTTCGGATGCTCTCGAATATCTTCGCCGCATGTTCGATCTCCCAAAGGGGAATGTCACGGGGCAGAGGGAACAGCGGCTGGAAGGGGTCCAGCTTGCACGCGGTGTTGCCCTCGTCGAGAAGCTGCTGGGCGATCTCGCCGGCCTTCTCGGGATTTTCGCGGAAGCCGCCCTCCGGCATGTATGCGTATGCGCGGAGCTTCTCGTGGTACTGTCCGCCAAGCAGGTTGTATATGGGCTGGTTGGCCGCCTTGCCGACGATGTCCCAGAGAGCAATCTCTATCGCGCTCAGGACCGGTGTCAGCTGTAGGCTGGGGTGGCGGAAGTCGTGCCGGGCACCGTACATCTTGTCCCAGATCAGCTCGGTGTTGAAGGGGTTCTCGCCGATCACGTACATGCTGGCCATTTCGTTGATGAGGCTGATCTGCGACTTGAGGTCGCCGAGCCTGTCGGAGTAGGTGTTGCCGGTGATCCTCTCTCCAAGCCCGGTAATGCCCTCGTCGGTCTCGACCTCCAGGAACAGCAGGTACCTGCCTCCCCTGTACGGGGGCAGGTTCTCGATGGCCGTTGTCCTGACATCTGTGACTTTCAATTTTCCGTCCTGTTCGCTGTTCGTTGCGGTCTGAGGTGCATTCTACACAGAACAGGGGCGGTGTGTGGGTGAGAGTCGTGGGGATGTGCACGGAAAGCACCCGTGACAAACGAGTGACGCGATTCGAGCTTAGGCTAAGTTGCAGGCCCTCTTCCCACATCCCGGAAGAACTGACATGCCAAGGTGGATAAACAGCTATAATCAAGACCAATGAGGAGTCTGACATGACTACCATAAACACAGCAGACGACCTGCTCTCGCTGTTGCGAGAGAACCAGGAGTTCCGCGAGGCTGTGAGGAAAGCCATCCTGACTGAGGAACTGCTTGCACTTCCAGCGGTATTCAGTGCTTTCGCATCAGAGATTCGTGGCGAAATCAAAGAGGTGCGCGGGGAAATCAAACGTGTCGATTCGGAGATACGCGGTGAACTCACAGAGATACGTGGCGACATCAAGCGTATCGAGAGTAAGCAAGATGGTCATACGAATGACATAGGAGAGCTGAAGGGAATTGGACTGGAGACGAAGCTCTACAATCGTGGGCCATCGTATGTAGCCACACTGTTGTCAGTCCATGACGTCCAAAGAATTAGGGTAGCCGAGAAAGACGACAACTCACGGGAGTTCAACGAAGACATCCGCGAGGCACTTCGGAGCGGCACCATCACCTTTGACGAGTATGACCGCGTTCTGAGGACCGATATGATCGTCGGCGCTCTCAGGGTCGGAGCACTCAATCCAGTCTACACCGCCATCGAGGCGTCATACAGCGTTACAAGAGATGACATCCGGAAGGTGAATGAAACGGCGGGCATCCTGCGCAGGGTGTTTCCTGACGCCGAAATACACTCGGCGCTCTGTTACATGAACATCGCATCCTTTGTCGAGCATGAAGCCAATCAGCAGGAAGTCCATCTGTTAGCAGTGAGGCACCTGGAATAGTCCAGGTGCTGCTTGCTGTCGAGCCTGCCCGAGCTACGCCCCCCGCAGGCGGGGATCCAGAACGTCGCGGACGGCGTCTCCCAGAAGGTTGAAGCCGTATACGGCCAGGCTGAGTGCTACGCCAGGGGCGATTGCCATCCAGGGAGCCAGCTCCGCGTACTGGCGCGCAGCGCCAAAGAGGTCTCGTCCCCAGGACGGAGTTGGCGGGGGGATACCCATTCCGAGGAAGCTCAACGAAGCTTCCGTTGTGATGGCCCCGCCGAGGGTAATACTGGCCACTATGATGTAAGGGGCCATGCAGTTACGCGTTATGTGGTGGATCATAATACGCCAGTCGCCGGCGCCGATGGCCCGGGCAGCAGTCGTGTATTCCATTTCCTTCACGGACAGCACCTGCGAGCGCACGACCCGGGCAGCTGAAGGAATGACTACTATGCCGATGGCGAAGATAACGTTACGTGTACTTGAGCCAAGCACAAACACAAGTACCATCGCGACTATGAGGGAGGGGAACGCCCACAGAATGTCCATGAATCGCTGCGCGATTATGTCCACCTTGCCTCCCCAGTATGAGGTTGCCACCGCGATTACGGCTCCTGTGCCGGTGCCCAGGAAGGTGGCCGTGACACCTACCAATAGAGATACACGCCCGCCCCATACTACGCGGCTAAAGACATCGCGGCCGGTTGTATCCGTCCCAAACCAGTGAGCTGTAGATGGGCCTTGCAGAAAGTCCACGGTGAGAGTATTAGGGTCCACTGGCGTGATCCATGGAGCCAACACTGCCAGTACAGTAACGAAGATGAGGAGGAGAGCGCCTACGAAACCCAGGGGCTTCTGGCGTATCAATCGCATTGATATTCTGAGACCCGATGTAAACCGGCTTGTGTGAGCGATCTCGAAGCTGGTGTCGGTTGGATTACTCAACTCTGGCACACCCCTTGTTATTCGTATCGTATGCGCGGATTGAGCCAGGCGTACAAAAGATCGACAGCCAGGTTAGCCAGAGTGACAAAGATCGCAATGGCAAACAAACTGGCCTGAACAACGTTGTAGTCGCGCCTTATCGTCGCATCGAGCAGGAAGCGACCCGCCCCTGGAAGATTGAATGCCGCCTCGACGACCACGAGTCCTCCCAGCGCGAAGCCGAACTGGAGTCCCAGGATTGTGATTACGGGGAGCATTGCGTTCCTCAACGCATGACGCTGGATCACCCAGCGTTCGGCCAGTCCCTTCGCCCTCGCCACCTGTATGTAGTCTTCCCGCATGACCTCCAGAAAAGATGATCGGGCCATCCGGGAAGTTGAGCCTATAAAGGCGAATGCGACGGCAAAGGCGGGGAAGATACCCTGAACGAAGGCCCGCTTCGGGTCTTCCCAAAATGGAATGAATTCCAGCGGGGGCAGCCAGCGAAAGACACGCAAGAGGAAGATGATTATGAGGCCGGCAACCCAGAAATTTGGCATCGAAAGGCCGGATATTGAAATAATCCGGGCCAGATAGTCAAACCCGGTGTCTTGTCTCACCGCAGAAAAGATGCCCAGGGGCACCCCTATTATGACTGTCAATATGCTGGCCATCACCACCATGTTGATGGAGATGGGCAGGCGCTGGACGTACTCTTCGACGACGTCGCCGCCGCCCCATGAGGACTTCCCGAAGTCGAAACGGAGTGAGTTTAACAGCCATTCGAAATACTGAATGTGCAGAGGCTTGTTTAGACCAAGCTCTTCTCTCTTCTTCTCCAGTATCTCCTGCGGAATAGCCTCTCCCCTGCCGGGCTCCGCCAGCGCAATCAGGGCAGGGTCACCTGGAATCAGGCGCATGAGGACAAATACAAGCGTAACTACCGCGTATACGGTGACTACGGCCAGTAAGAGCCTCTTGATGATGTAGTTGCGCACTTCTTCCCCGTGGTATCACATTGGGTTAATTCCGCAGGCCTATCACGGTGGGAGACCACGATGGGCCTCCCGCCGCGTCAGGCAAGTGTTGTTCCAGGTACAACGAATTCCCGGGGGCTAGCGGTCCTCCATCCAGACTTCTTCAAGAGTTACGTTGTTGTAGTAGGCAGGGTCGACATCGTAGAAGTCCTTGACCCAAGGCCACCAGGCCATGCCCTCGGCGACCCATCGGATCTGAATGTGGGGCAAGTCGTTGAACAGCTTGCGCTCCATCTCCCAGACGATGTTCTGGCGAGCATCCTCGTCCTGTTCGGAGAGCTGCTCAGTGTACATAGCTTCAAAATCCTGGTCGCAGTAACCGCTGAAGTTGGACGGTGCGTCGCACAGGTAGATGTTGCTGTAGAACAGGCTGGGGTTTAGTACGGGAGCTACGCCTCCGGAACTCTTTAGCTGGAAGTCCCGGCGGTCCTCCCTGTCCACGTAGGCTGCGCGGTCCTGGATGTCCTGGACGATCTCCACACCGATGAGCTTCAACTGGTCCTGGGCGAATGCAGGAGTCAGCCTGCTCTCCCTGGTGTTGAGTACCAGCCAGTTCAGCTTGAGCTCGCCCTCACCGAAGCCGGCCTCTTCCAGAAGCTGCTTCGCCTGCTCTCTACGGTCCTCCATATCGGAGCCGTCCTTCTTGCCGATCTTGCCGTCCAGCTCCTCGCGAGGCAGGCTCCACTTGCTCCACGGAGGCTGCCATCCGCCAGTGTCGCCGGCGCCCTGGTTCAGGATCTGCGTGGACTGACCGCGGTCAAGTGCCAGGTTGAAGGCCTGGCGGACTCTTTGGTCGCCCCACACCGGGTCTGACAACTGGCCCGATACGC